>DBTM01000080.1:45210-78279 GCA_002307055.1 Clostridiales bacterium UBA1316 | reverse complement strand
GCGTTGGTTTCACGCTAACCGTCCCTTATATCATATTTAAAAGGCTATAAGGCTTCTTTCAGCGATTTCTTCTTCAGATAGATATTCAACTTTTTTAAAATCGTCATCCTTGCAGTTGTTAAATATCGCTTTCAATACTTCCTCATTTTTACAATATATGTTAATATACCAAGAATCTACACAAACAAATACCAATTCACAATTACTTTTCAAGAAATCATTTAAAGTTTTAATTTCAACATGCTCTTTACCAATAGGATAAGCTTTAATATCAACGAAAATCATGAGATATTGCTCTTTTGCTATACACTTATAAAACTCAGTCCCGCTTATGAGCTTATTTGTGAATATACCTTGTTTAGTTAATCCACCTTCAGAAAACAACGTATCATCCGTTATTATCTCCCATTCATATCCAGATAGATTCACACCCTCAAAAATCCTTTGTAGATAATTATTATATGAACCAGTGACTTCGATATCAATGCAAATCATACTTTTCTCCCCGCCTTTCAATATGGTAATGAATGCCAAATAAATGGATATGAAGGGGATGGCCTTGGCCAAAGGTGGGAATGTGGGAAATCATGCCCAACGCCACCATGACTATAATCTATATCAAATAATGGAACTCCACCGGAACCATAAAACCTTACCTGCTTTATGTTTCCAAGCGAATCTAATAATATCCCATAATCATTCGAAGGACCTATCGGCGGTAAACTCATACCATCTCCACATATTATGAAAACATGCCCTGAAGGATCGACACCATTGGCTGGATTACTTAAGCAATACGCATACAGATTTCCGCTTTGCTTGATCGCGGCGGTATCCGGCACAAATGTATATGTATTCAACCCGAGCGAGTCATGATTATTTGAATCATCAGTTTCTTCAAATTTATCTTCTGAAACCGCATCGTTAGGTTCGTTAATCTTTAATGGAGCACCTTTTTCTTCATTGATCTTTAAAGGTTTATCGCCGTAAATCATGTTTTCTGTGTTCCAGTGGGTATCTTCTGACAGGAAGCGGCCTATCGTCGGATCGTAATACCTCGCCCTGAGGTAGTAGGTACCACTGCTTAAATCATAATACTCCCCACAGTATCTGAAGGGGTTGGTGTCGCTTGTGTCGGGGTTCTGTTCGTTGCCAAATGCGTCGTAGTCATAGTTCTTTGTGACTGTACCGGAGGCGTTGGCAAGCTGCGTGACGTCGCCGTGGGCGTTGTAAAGGTAATAATTGGTTGCGGCGGGGGCGGCGGCGCAGATGAGGTTGACGCCGCGGATGTATTTGGAGACGGAGGCGCCGGTGGTCTCGAGGGCGACGTTGGCGCCGTCGAGGATGTAGCTGGTCGCTGTGCCGTTGACGGTTTTGGATACGCGCAGGCCGGAGGGGTCGTAGGCGTAGGTGAGGGTGGTTTCCACTAATTGGTTGAATACATTATAGCGATTCAATTTGCTGTTGACAATACCTTAGCGCACTGATACTTGAGCGGCACATTGTCCGGCGGGGAGCAGCAGATGCTCGCTGTCGGACGGGCACTCACGTCCCGCCCGAAGCTCATGATGATGGATGAGCCGTCCCTGGGTCTTGCCCCCATCGTCGTCCGCGGTATCTTCGACATCATCCGCGAAATCCACAAGCAAGGCCTCACCATCCTCCTCATCGAGCAAAACGCCAACATGGCCCTCCAAATCGCCGACCTCGGCTACGTCATGGAAACCGGCCGCATCACCCTCTCCGGCCCCGGCAAGGAGCTGCTGAGTAATGGTAACCGTCAAACTGTAGCGGACGAAACGGGCGGAGGCAAGGCACACAGATTACGCACCGAATCCGACCAGGGTAAGAACTCGGCGAAATGTTCCTTATCTATGTTGGGAAGCGTTTCAAAAAGGTACTTCAAATACACAAACGGTATGAGTCCGTTTGCGTACGCTGTCTCGATTATCGAGTACAAAACAGCGCTCGCATTCGCACCGCGGGGCGTAAACGAAAACAACCAGTTCTTGCGCCCGACAGTGAACGGTCGTATGCTTCGCTCGGCACGGTTGTTTGACATCTCAAGTCGCCCGTCAAGCATATAGTTTTCAAGCCAATGCCGCTGATTCACCGCGTATCGGACGGCGATGCCCATGAGGGATTTCGGGATAAACTCCCGCACGCCGGTCTCCGCCCATGCGAAAAACGCGTCGGAAATTGGGCGCGAACATTTTTCGCGCTGCAGCTTCCGCTCGTCATGGCTTAGGTCCTGTTCGTCATATTTTCGCTCAAGGGCAAACAGTTTGTCGCAGTAATCGATTCCGATATTCGCCGGCGAGTCCGCCTTGGCGTCTTGTTTCAAGGACTTAATCACATCCTCGAATTTCCGACGCGCGTGAGCCCAGCATTCAACGATCGTCACGCCGTTTTTCTCCAGGTGCTTGTACCCTGCATACCCATCTACGTGCAAATAACCTTTGAAATCACTTAGGAACTCGGTTGGGTGTTCACCCTGGCGCGTCGGCTGGTACTCAAAAATCGCAATTGATCTGTCGCAGTTCTTCGGCGTGTGGTACATCCACATATACGATTTCTGCGACGCCCGACGTCCGTCCTCTTTGATGACCTGCACTGTCGTTTCGTCTGCATGCAAAATATCGTTTCGCAGCATTTCCTCATGCAGGATATCGTAAATCGGCTTCAGCCATTTGTTCGATGCATAGATAATCCAGTTTGCCATTGTCTGCCGAGAGAGCATAACGCCCAGTCGTTTGAATTCCTGCTCCTGCCTGTATAGCGGCAGTGCCAGCGCGTATTTGTTGCAGATAATGTATGACACTAGGCTGGGACTTGCTATTCCGCTGCCTGCGATCACAGGCGCGGGAACGTGCGCCTTGACCATCGGAACAGCAGTATCCCCAGCGTCCGCTTCACAGCGGCGGCAAGAATATACCGTCTGAACGTGTTCGAGCTTGCGTACTTTCGCCGGTATCATTTCGAGCTCTGAGCGCAGAACCTCATGCCCGCAGGCGTGAAGAGCGCCGCCGCAGTCAGGGCATATGCGTTCAGCCTCCGGCAAATCGTGAACGATCTGCTCGACCGGGATGCCCTCCCACAGTTTGTCACGCTTGCCGCTCTTCTTGCGCATATGCGCCGCGACTGGCGTGGTCTCGGGCACCTCGGGATCAGCAACAGACTCGGCTTCGTTAAACATACCGAGTTGTTCCTGCAGCTGAGTATGCTCGCTCGACGGACCGAAGCGCCGCGCAGCCGCGAGGCGTATCTGTTCGGTGAGCCAGTTTACTTGTTGCTGCAGCCTCGCAATTTCTGCTTCTAATTCTGCGATTTTTTCATCTTTTTCCATGCCTAAATTATACCATAAAAGCATTGCAATCACAAGAAATATTACCGATTTTTAGCAGTATATTTTTTATGCCAAATGCCGCTCTGTGACTTCGTTTCGCCGGAGCTTCAGCTCCACTTTCGCGCCACCCAGCAAGATCGTCAGTTCTTCTCCGGAAAGGTCCATCGTCGCCGATTCTCCTTCGCCAGGCCACTTGAAATGTCCCTTCTCCAGACGCTTGAAATACAGCCAAAAACCGTCGCCGTCCCATTCAAGTATTTTTAGACGGTCACGAGTCCGATTGCAGAATACAAACAGAGCCCCACTGAAAGGATCAAGCTTAAAGCTCCCTTCCACGATTGTAGCAAGCCCGTTTATCGATTTTCTCATGTCGGTTGCTCCGCAGGCAAGATAGCAGGGTTTCCCACTGAAGCTGATCATAAAGTTTTCAACGCCCGGCAAACATGGATGAGAAGCTCCGGATTCGTGTCTACGCTGACGATGATTCGGCATCCGCCAACCTCGACCGTCAAGCCTAGCGTCTTCTCTTCATCCTCGCGGACATCGACCGTTGCCCATCCTTTTGGAACAATCGCTTTCACTTCGTCAGTTGTCGCCTGTATCCCGGTGCACGCCGCCTCGCGCAGTTTGTGTTGCCAGTAGAAATATGTGTTCTCATGAATCCCGGCTTCCTCACAATATGCTTTTATTGAGAGCCCCTTATCTGCTCGATCCCTCATTACCTGTGACCAGTGCGCCAGCCGGTATTCCGATGCGATATCTCTGGTGTTCATTCATTCCCTCCAATTCGTCTTGATTTACCATGTGTGGTTTTTCAAGTCCTTGTGGAGTTATTGTACCTTGCTTTCTGCTCCTATCGTAGGTGCCCCTCTATTTGACGGTTACGAGTAATGACGCGGTAAAGGCGTCTTATTTGGGGGCGTGAACGGCAGAGAATAATATAGGGGACAGTTTGGGCGGGTGGCCCGAACTGTCCCCTGTTTGTTTCTTTCTGGTTTTACGTTAACTGTCTACGATTACATCTAAAAATTCATTATCACATGACATATCCCGTTATTACATTTTCTTCTCTGTACCTTGGACAAATTAACCCATCATCATTTTATATCGTGTTGAGGTGATTATCAATCGGAGAACCGCCCCCTGTATCGCCTATGTCCGCGCCGTCGAAATCAGCGTGGGGGTATACATTATTAAACGCTGTACAAAGATTGTTACGCTAATTCAAATATCAAAGATATTCTTAAGTAATTCGATCTCTTTTGCCCTTGTTTCTGCTAATAATGAATTTAGCTTATCCTTTACGGTGTTATCGCGCTTTAGGTTAAACTTAAGAATCATATTCCTAATAATTACAGCTTTGTCACGAACCTCTTTTTCAAACTCGAATGCATACTGCCTTTTATTCTGATTGATATATTCCTTATCAAAAAAATACTCTAGCCTTTTACACATCATCTCTTTATGATCATACAATGCGTGAAAGGGGATGATATCCGATGGATACATATTTAACTCTAATTCAATTCTAAAGAACTCTGATAAAAAGTCGTAAAAATCGACGCCTAAAAAAGCGTTAGCTTGCCAATTTAGTACAGTGAAGTGTGATGTCGCATATTTTGCAAACCTTTCAGCAGTGGTTTTATCTGGCATTATGTAATCTTTAATTGAATCTCGCACGTATCCCATATTAAACTCGAAAGAAGCATTGTTCACAAATCGAATAGCAGCAATCGATTTTACTAAGGGAAATTCAGTATTAACTGAGTTCTTAAACGCAGTTTCAGCCTCTGAATATGTCAAAGAATTAAATCCAAACGTGCTAAAATCTAAAAAATCACAAAAATAGAACTCAAATAAATCATCGTCATAACCATAAATCAATACTGGATGCGACGGATATGGTGATTTGTAAGCCTTAACCTTACTTGTATCAATAATAGCGTAGATATACATGCGGTTATCAATACAGTATTTAATGAATGAGACATAATCACCATTATTATATTTTATAAATTCATGTGGAATTTCAAAGATATTTAGATAAGGACAACGTTCTCTATCGAACATTATCCCATCATTTGTAGTATTGCCAATCCTTCTTTGGTCAAAGTCGCAGAAGAAACTCTCAGTATGCCCAGATAGATGCCAATAATCTTTCTTCGTATTCTTAGGCATCGTTTGTAGAGCAAAAATTTGGATATAATGAGAATATATCCAATCGAATGCAGACGAGTTGCTCTGCAATATTGCCAATGCATCGGCATAACCGGTTGCTGTCGTTATTGTTGGCATGGTTACAGGGAGCACATTTCTTTTCATTGCATAGCATCCTTTCCTTTTGTCGATCATCATTTGAATTTTTCTGCTTGCTTGGAAAACATTTCAGCATAGAGTCCTTGTACGTTCATGAGATCGTTATGCGATCCCTCTTCCTTGATTCCGCCATTTTCTAATAGATATATGTGATCCACATCTTTCGTTGTGGCTAGTCTATGAGAGATAAATATTATAGCTTTATCTTTAAACTTGTCCTTTATGTTATTGATAATATGATATTCTGATACAGGGTCAAGTGCACTCGAGGGTTCATCCAGTATAAGAATACCATTTGCTTGATCGCTGCGGGCGAAGATACGTGCAAGTGCAAGTTTTTGCGTTTGACCGCCGGATAGAACAATACCATTGTCATCAAACTCTCGAGTTAGAGCCTGTTGAATATCACCTAAATCCAATCTGCATTCTTTTAAGCTATTCTTAATTGTTTCTTCACTCGAAAAATCATAATGATCCATTAATACATTTTCCGCTACAGTTGCAGCATATATTTGAAAATCTTGGAATATGGTGCAAATCACAGATCTATATTTTTGTATATCATACAGTTTGATATTAACACCATTAAGCAAGATCTCGCCATTCGAAGGATCGTAAAATCTGTTTAGTAATTTGACCAATGTTGTTTTTCCGGCTCCATTTTCACCAACAATTGCGATTTTTTTCCCCTTCGATATCACCATGTTTATATCACGTAATATATACGCATCATTATCAGTGTAGCGGAACGAAACGTTTCGCAGCTCAATCCTATAATCGGCACTGAGTTCAGGCACGGACAAACTGCCGCTTTCTACTTTGTTCTTGTAATTGAGTATTTCATATATTTTCTTTATGTAAATTGCATTTTCGTCTAGTTGACCTATAATACCAATAGCAGACCCCATAGCTGCGGTGACGTTTGTCGCCGCATTCAACAGTCCCACCAGGGTACCAACTGTAATTGCGTTGACAACAATGGCTTGATAACTCAGATATGTTACCATTGGGATATAACCAAATAATGAATTTACATTTTGTGCCGTAAAGTAAACCAAAATATTTTTTAAGCTGAAGTCTTTAATAATCGTTTTTGAATTAGAAATTGCATCTTCAAGCATTTTAAACATAACCTCTCCGATGTTTGATGATTGCAATTCCTTTGAAAACGCTTTTTGATAAAAGACTCTACCGACATAATTTGTCAGTCTATCCGTTTTTAATAACTTTGTTCTAAATTGAAATGTCACTCTATTCCCAATGACCGCTGTAACAACACCTATAACAAGCGGAATCATTGAGAATAGTAACATCATTCGATCAAATGTGACAACAAAAGCTATCAGCGCAATTACAGTTGTAACATTCTTAATAAAGCCATTTGTAATATTCCAGGTATTAGTTGTCCTGCTCATGACCTCACGCAGAGCAAGAACGTAATCGTTGTAAAATTGTGGATCATCATAGCAAGCAAGATCAATATTGGTAATCTTTCTGAATATCATCTCTTGCACATGCTTCGAGATATTCTTATCAGAAAGCGGCACAATCCTGATTGAAACAATATTGCTCATAATACTTGAGAATACAGTCAGAGTTGCGTATATCAATATAATGCGTAATAAATGATCAAAATTTCTTACAGTCGTCAATGAATCAATGATATATTTTATGAAAATAACATTACTAAATATACTCATTCCTACGCCTATTAGAGTCATCAATAACTCTGCAATCACTCTTCCAGGCGAGATTTTGAGTACGATCTTCAACAAATATAGATTGTAAAAGAGCTTTTGTTTCATGCTTACACATCCTTGATTAAATATAAGTAATGTTACTAATCCGCGTAGTAATTTATTATGCTGTTAAACAGTAAATTCAGATTCTTTTCCGAAAAATCGTAAACTGGTTTATCGGTTCTCTTTTTTGTTTTTTCAGCGAATTTCTGTAATTTGTCATGCTCGTTATTACTATGTATTGAGTCTGTTTCTCTGAATTGGAACAATTTATCAGCTTCCCGCATTGGTGAGATCACTAAAGCGATAACCTTACCCGTACTGATTGATTCTAGGTAATTGATTGTTCTATCAATATAGTCGTCTTCATCAAATATATTGACACATAGTATATATCCATCAGGATTTGAAGCAAATATTATATCTTGTTGATACAAAGGATAACACCCAATATGCCCGACATTTCTGGGAACAGTATGAGATTGTGATCCAAAAATTAGAATATCTGGATTCAATGAGTCTGCTTCGGAGAATAAGTTATTTAAGTCGATTATTCTATCGCTGCTATTGGTATACATTTCATTCGAGTTATATCCCAGCGGATAGCAGCCGTCGAACCCATACAATAGTGACGATGGTTCAGTACCGATTTGAGCAACAGTGTAGCCATGCGCCATAAACATACTGCGTAAATGAAGTTGTAAAGTAAATTTACCTTGGCGCGAACTGGTTCCAAATATACCAAGAACAGGAGATGCAAGTTTATAGAGTTTTCCGACGGTGTTACTAATTCTGGTTTCTTTTTTTATATTCGGGAAATATATCTTTAACCCCTGTGCCAGGAATCGCTTTTTTGTATCTTCCGATATCCCAATATCATCAAAACAAAAAAGGTTCTTTCTATACATAAGACAGAGATTAATAAACCTGTTAACGTAGTTATAATTCATCAGTTCGCTGATTTCGCTTGTATGCCCTAAAATGAAAGTGTCGAAATCTTCATTCCAATTTAATGAATCAATATCGCATATTATTTTATCGTTTGAAATTCCAAATGAACTCAATGCTTTCCCTACATTTCTTTGGTATCTAGTATCGTAGTATGTATTGATCGTGAAAGGCAGCATTGTCTCAAAACGTGCCATACTATGTATTTCTTTGTTAAATGGAAACACAACAGCCTTCTCTATACGGAATGTCTGTTGTTTTAATTCAGGAATTGGGAATTCGAAAAAATTCGTTGAATTTGTCTTTAAATAACCCTGTAATTCTTCATATGTTTTGATTTCATTGTTATAAGCGAGTAGTATTATATTTGCAATATGCGGTGCTAGGAAGCTATTTCCGTGACATATCGTTTTTTCTTTGCCATTCCATAGAAGCTGATTGCGTACTGAGCATCTAATGTTTATAGGTGAGTTACATATGTAATCATATTCACTAATCTTGTGATATTTTCCATTGTTATCAACGCCAATAACATTATCAAATGCTGCCGGGTATGATATTGCACCTCCATTATCAAATGCCGCCACTATTATTATTTTCTTATCAAGGAGTAGTTTATTACACAATTCATACAAGGCTTTCTTTTCAATACTCGTGCGTATACCAATGCTAAGATTTATTACTTTGCATTTTAATTTTTGATAAACATATTCTAATGCAGTCATTAAGAGCTTCTCATCTGTTTCAATTGCTTGAGAAAATATTTTTATAGCATAAATTTTTATTAAAGGGTTCAGCTTAATGAATAAATCGGTTATTGCGGTGCCGTGACCAATTTCATCGTTATACTCATTATCGATAAATTCAAATCCATCGCGCTCAATATTTTGTTGAATTGTCATGCCACCAACAATATTATCATACGGCAAATGACTCGTGTTAATACCGCTATCGATAATAACGACATCAATGTTGTTAGTCATAGTGCTCTTATAGACTCCCTTATTTATTTATTCTGGACCGATCAAACTTGTTCAGTAATATAGTCTTTCAGCTTTTTGCCCCTGATGTACCCATCCAGTTGATGCTGGATGGGTACGTTAAAACTCAGAGTCTTAGTATGTACGATTCTCAATTTCCGCCAGAGGACTCATCGGCTGGTGGTGTTGGCTGTTGTGGGGTGCAATTACCCTGGGAATTTGCATTACCAGCACAAATTAATTGAATGGAACAACCATCGTGCCCACCGAAGATCGTTTTGAAGAAGTCCCCGATTGCCTCGACAATATTGTACATTGTGACTTGGTAATCCTGAGATTTCTTCTTCAGAACTCTTTTCTCCACGATATTCATCTCCTTTCTTCATTATTCTCCATCAACAATTGGAACTGAGCATTCATTTTATTAACACTGATTTTGCTGTTACCAATATATTGATTAAGTCGTTAATTTTACGAAATGTTGAGAAATTCTCGGGTGTAAAGTAATCTTCAGGTATGAGAATATCCAGCTGATTTTCAATTTCGACAATTAGTGTAATAAACGCATATGAATCCATCTGGAGTTCTAAATCAAAATCTTCGTTGTTCATGTCTATAAAGGCCCCGTTATCATGGAATATTTGCATTAACTTCTCATTTATCATCTTTGTAACGCCTTCGTTCTTTCTTGTTATTTAGACTTTTTATTGCCATATCAATGGAATATCGTAAATCGTCACATACTAGATTATTCATAATTAGACTTGCATAAGCGCAACGTGCGCCATAACAAAAAGGGTAATATTTGCAGCGAACACACTTCTCAGCAATATTCTTCCTTTGCAACCAAAGTGCAAATCTATCACGATTTATAATCATCTGGCCATCACTATTTATATAACCAATATTATTGCATTGGGATCTCGTATCATCTTTGTATTTTGCTAATGAGCATACTTTTAATGATAAATCGTAATCAATATAATACGAATTAACCGAAATATCTGGGCAAAGACCGGTGATTGCAAATATATCTTCTGAAGATTTTCCTAATAAGTTCACATTATCTATACCCAATATATTAACAATATCATTGTATTCGGTGAGCGAGTGTGTATCTAAACTCTTAACCTCTTCTCCACCCCAATCCCGGACATTTTGCAGCATAAATCTGAATCTACTATCTGATAGGAAATCTCTTTTTATTTGTTCGAAAAACTCTATTACTTTTGTTCTTTCTTTGAAAACGATATTAGATCGAATAGTTATATAGAATCGCTTATTCATCGTTTTGGCATCTAATAAATTTTTGTAAATTATCTCAAATGAGCTTACGCCATTTTTCGCTGGTCGGTTAACATCATGGACTTCTTTAAAACCGTCAAGACAGATTTGATACTTAATAACACCAAGTTCGACTAGGGTTTTTAGGCGGTCGGCAGTTAACAATGTCCCATTTGTCGACATGCTTCCTATGACAATTTTTCTTACATTTTTTGCGATTGCTTTTAACTTCTTCATGAAATCAACGATGACATCAAAACCAAGCATTGGTTCACCGCCAAAAAAAGTTATCCAGACTGCCGGATACAGGCGGATGTTTTGTGATATAAACTTAATAATTAAGTCACTCTGCTCAATGCTGAGAAAACCATGTCGTTCGTCTTGGTAGCAGTAGCGACATCGTAAATTACAAGATTCTGACGGTATTATCGTCAAATGCAATGGCTTATTTGTAAAAATAATTTCATTATACATATAGTCTGCTATAAGAATTTCATCCGTGTTTTCGTCAACTAAAAAACCATCATTCAACATATGTTCTGCCAATGTCTTTTTGTCACTGTCTAGTGCGTTGTAATCAATAGAAGCACATTCAATCAGTTGCCGGACATAGCAACTCTCATCATAGCCAAACGATACAGTCTTCCGCCTTAATCCATTTACCAATAGGACTTCTTCGTTTTCATTAATGTCAACAATATTGTAAATTGACGGTTTAAGCATAAAATACCTCTTTTAATATATAGCATGTCTTTTTTATTAGCTTTTTATTTTATTCCTTACTCTATTTGTAGCGTAGAACTCAAACGATTGAGGTTCTCAGATCTCCTGCCTGGGAAATACTCGAACATGATGATCCGACGATGGCTGAGATACACAACGCCATGAGAATGCTAATAGGGGTGGGTAACAATCAAGTTTGTGTCAGCACGACTTTGAACCTACATGGAGATAAGGTGTCTGTGTTTATTGCCGCATAAGAATAAAACTTGAATACGACAGCTTTTGAATAGATTCCAAATACTTGTTAAACACTTGACTTATAAATCAACTGTGCTAAAATGACATAGCAAGACTTAAGTATTAAGAAATTTTTCTTAATACTTGGGTGCCAGCCAACAAATCATCTACTCCGCCAAGAATGGTATGATTTGTTGGCTTTTGCTTTTTTATTTGTGTTATCAGTTTATGTAAACTTTGTCGATTTTTTGCATAAGCAAATTTTAGAACATGGGTACATTTTTGTCAACATTTTTTATCATATTCCTTGCCGGCGCTTGGAGGGTTTGGGGCTTTAATATAAATATGTTTTTTGGCGAAATTATGTTATTATAATATATAAAAATTGGGCCGACTTGACGGGCGGACGTGGGGATTATGACGCTTGGGCGGGGCCGGGTATGGAATGAAATATGATTTCGATTGAAGAAATGCAGAGTATGCTCGATGATATTGCGGACGCGCTGCCTGAGGAGTTTTATGAGAAATTGAACGGCGGGATTATATTGCTGCCGGAGGCAAAGATTCATGAAAAAAGCAGGGCGAATGATCTTTTTATCCTGGGTGAGTACACCAGGGGCGGCGGCATGGGCCGGTATATATCGATATATTACGGGTCTTTTGCATGCGTATACGGACATCTCGGAAACGATACGATCAGAGAAAAGCTGGATAATACGGTACGGCATGAATTCCGGCATCATTTTGAGTCTCTGGCGGGAGCGCGCGACCTCGACGTGATCGACAGCCAGTATATCGCTGAATATCTGACCGGTAAGGATCACCCATTCAAAGAGTAAAATTGGGAGATGTCATTTGGATAAAAAGGATTTTGCGTACCGCAGCCCTCAAATGATCGGCGAGAACATGTTTGCCAAGTATGCCGTTCTTGTGCCGCTGTTGGAGAGCCCCGAGGGGACATTGCTGCTGTTTGAAAGAAGATCGGACAAGCTCAGAAGGCAGCCGGGAGAAATTTGCTTCCCGGGGGGGAAGCTGGAGCCGGGCGAGACGGCTTTGGTGTGCGCTCTGCGCGAGACGGCGGAAGAAATCGGCGTGGAAACGGCACAGATCGACGTTTTCGGGCCGGGCGATATCTTTGTTTCGCCGTTCAATACGATTATTTATCCTTTTATCGGGCTCGTTAAAAATTACGGATATGTTTTCAATCCGGAAGAGGTAGCGGAAATTATCACCGTTCCGCTTGAATTTTTTCTGAATAACCCGCCGGAAAAATATAAGAGCACCTTGCTCAGTATGCGCGATGCCGATTTCCCTTATGAACGCATCCCGGGCGGCGAGAATTATCCGTGGGGCAGCGGCACGCGCGATGTGCTTTTTTACCAGTATCAGCGGCATCTGATCTGGGGCATCACGGCACGCATTGTACACTCGGCGGCGGAGCTGATCGCACGATATCATCTATGCTGAAAAATCAAGATAACGCTTTTAAAAAATACTATAGGGGGACAATAATGGAGCACAGGATCGTTGTCGACAGCTGCTGCGATGTGACACCGGAGCTTTGTAGGGATTACAATATCATATCAGTCCCGCTGACATTGACATTGGGAGAACGCAGCATCGTTGATGATGACGCTATTGACCTCCCGCAGCTGATGACGGACATGAAAAACTGCAAAAGCAGGATCGGTTCGGCGGCTCCGTCGCCGATTTTATTCAAGGAGGCATATCTGGGCGCTCAAAATGCATATGCTGTTACACTTTCGAGTAATTTATCCGGCTCCTATTCAAGCGCCATGGTCGGCAAGGAGATGGCCGAGGCGGAGGGCGCCACGGTCCATGTTTTCGATTCGAAAAGCGCCGCGGCCGGCGAGGTGCTGATTGCCATAAAAACCGGCGAGATGATCAAAGCCGGTATACAGCCGCCGGAGATTATCGCGTCTATCGAGGGCTTTGTCAAGCAGATGAAAACCTATTTCGTTTTAGAGAATATTGACAACCTGCTGAAAAACGGGCGTATGAATAAAATAACCGGGACGATTATCACGATGCTGGGCATCAAGCCGATTATGGGAGACGATGGGGACGGCAATATCGCACTTTATTCACACGCGCGGGGTGAAAAACAAATCATCGAGCGGATGGCGGACACCATTAAGAAAAGCGGCAGGGATTGCGAAGGCCAGAGCATGGTTATCGCGCACTGCAATAACCCCGGGCTTGCCGAAAAGCTGATGAATGAAATAAAAAGAAGATTTCCCTTCGGGAACATTCTCATCGTACCGACAAAGGGGCTCAGCTCTGTATACGCAAACAATAAAGGACTCATCATGGCATTTTAAACATAACGGATGAAAGGGTTCAGCATGAGTGATACGATAATCAGATTCGATATGCAGAGACCCCCGCAGCGAACAATATGGTATTTACGGCCTGTTACATGGCTTCTCAGCTTTCCCGATGTCTGGATGCACCGTACCCAAATAACAAAATACAACATGGAGGGGCTCAAGCCGCCGTATGTGCTGCTGTGCAACCACAACGCGTTTCTCGACTTCAAGGTGGCGACCGCAGCCGTATTTCCGCATCGAACGAACTTTATCGTCGCCATTGACGGCTTTATCGGGCGGGAATGGCTCCTGCGCCGGGTCGGCTGTATCTGTAAACGCAAATTTACGAATGATGTGCTGTTAGTCCGGCATCTGCAGCAGGTTATAAAAAATAAGGATATCCTGGTCATCTATCCGGAGGCGCGCTATTCTCTCTGCGGGACGACAGCGATACTCCCTGATTCTATCGGCAAGATGTGCAAGCTGCTGCGCGTACCCGTCGTCACGCTCATCACGCACGGCCATCATGTGGATGCACCCTTCTGGAATCCTCACCGCCGCAAAATCAGGCACACAGAAGCCGTCATGGCGCGGATATACACCTCTGAGGAGCTGGCGGCGGCGCGTGTGGATGACATTAACAAAAGAATAAGAACCGTTTTTGAATACGATGACTATACCTGGCAAAAGAAAAAGCGCATTCAGGCCGCCTCCGAAAAACGCGCCGAGGGACTGCATAAGGTCCTCTACCAATGTCCCGCATGCCTGACCGAGTACAGGATGTCCTCAAGCGGCACAAAGCTCCGCTGTGACAGCTGCGGCAAGACATGGACCCTGGGGATCTACGGCGAGCTGACGTCCGACAGCGGAAAAACCGAATTCCCGCATATACCCGACTGGTACGAATGGGAGCGGCTCCAGGTCAGGGACGAAATTTTGTCCGGTACATATTGCTTCAGCGGGCCGGTGACGGTGGATTCCCTCCCGAATGCCGAACGCTTTATACGGCTGGGCGAGGGCACGATGATCCACAATATGGAGGGCTTCAGCATTTACGGCACAACAGAGAACGGCGTACCGTTTGAGATGGTCAAGATGGTGCCGTCGCTCTACTCGTGCCATATTGAGTATGACTATCTCGGTAAGCACGGCGACTGCGTGGACCTCAACACGCTGACGGACACATGGTATATTTATCCCCACGACTGCGCGTTTTCTGTAACGAAAATGGCGCTCGCCACGGAAGAGTTATTCTTATTATTTAAAAACACCGCGGAAATGAAGAAGGGTGTGCGCGCTTCTTTGTGATCAAGTTCCCGGTTTCTGCCGAAACCGGGAACTCTGCTTTTATTATGTCAATATAAATACCTCAGCCTGACCGATTATGTAAACTTTCTTAATTCTTATACAAACGCTATTCTTGGCCTCCTCAAGTGTCATCGTGGCACCCGCAGCAGCAACCTATCAGGCTGAGAACGACTACAGCTGCGATAGCTATTACGATGACACTAAGACCTGTAAGACCATTGTCAAACACTTTTTGTCACCTCACTTGCTTTCCGTCGGCGCATTGACAGTAATAATGGATACACCGGATAATATCAATACACTGTATTCTATGAGGAAATGAAAACCCTGTTACAAACAATGAAACGGGCATGACCAAGCGGGAGCATGGTCCATGCCTGCTGATTTTGTCCGGAATCTGTTAAATTTTTGATGTGATTTTGATATGTATACTTAATTTAGAATATTTATAACCGATAAATATGATAATGAAATAATTGTAAACACTTGGAGAGACATATGGATGATTTTATAGCAAGAGCGCCGGTCATGAATATCAAGGCGCGGGTCAGCGGATATCATTTGGTGTTTGGACAAAACACAAGAAGCCTCCTTAATGAAACCAAAGTCGGATATACTGAATTCGGACAAATGACGCAATCACTTTTTTTTGAGACGCTGAGTGATTTGTCTGACCGTACAACAGCCTATATTGATTATTTTGAGGAGCTTGCTGATATTATAAGCGGCTCTATGGACAGTGAGCAGGCTTCAGAGGTCGTCATCGTATTCGGCAAGAACGTGAATGCGGATGCCGGGATTTGTGAAAAACTGAAAGCAACGGGATTTAAACTGGCGTTTGACAGCTCATTTTTCGACGGGACAGCACCCGAGGCGGAGCTGGCAGACATGATGGTCATCGAGTTTACGCATATCAGCCTCGCAGCCCAGGGCGTCCTGATCAATAAATATAAAAGCAAACTCGTTTTCCTCGCCGATAAAATTGAAACCTGGAGCGATTATAAGGTCGCCAAGGATATGGGGTATTCGTTATTCCAAGGGTTCTTTTTTCTGTGGCCGTCGGGCGGCATCGCACAGAAGGAAATTAAGACGCTGGACGTTTGCCTGATTAATATCCTCTCGGAGCTCGACAAGCCGGAACCGAATTTCAAGAGTATTTCGGAAATTATCGAGCATGACCTGGGCCTGTCATACAAGCTCTTAAGGCTCGTCAATTCCGCCTATATGGCCCCAAAGTACAGAATTAAATCCATTTCGCACGCGCTGACCTATCTGGGAACACGCGAGCTGCACCAGTGGATTTCCATGCTCATGTTCAACGGCATCAAAAGTGAAGAGAATTGGGAGCTTGTTAAAATGTCCCTCATCAGGGGCAAGCTGATGGCGCTCATCTCCCAGGAGCTGCAAATTGACCACACCGGCTCGGAGCCCTTTTTTACCGGACTTTTCTCCCTCATCGACGTCATCTTAAACAAAGATATCAGCGATCTGCTCGTCGGCCTGCCGTTTTCCGAGGATATCAAGATCGCCCTGCGCGGCGAAGGCAACAACCTCCAGACCCTTCTCACCTTTGTTATCAGCTACGAACAGGGCGAGTGGCAGAAAATAGAAGGCAAATACCCGCTGAACAAAATAACCCCGCAAAAAATGGCCTCCCTCTACATAGACTCCCTCAAATGGACAAAGCTGCTCGACAATTGATGTGCGTCTGTTCTATATAAATATATATTTATGCAGCCGCCCGATTTTTATATAAATCGGCGGCTGCTTTTATTTGAAATGCTTTTATGCTATTTTTGTGCCCTTATAAATATAGAACGGTGCGGAGAACAGGTACATGCCGTTATCATAAGAAGCAGCTACATCAGTAATCAGCTCGTCATATTCCTCCTGAGTCAAAAAACCTGTTGGGCCGATAAAAGAGTTCATACTATTTATGTAGCCATAACCGCGGGTTTCCGGTATGAACTCGGTGCCGATGTCGTTGTAGCAATCAATCGAACTCTCAAACATTTTGGTCTTGTTAAACAGTCCGAACAACCTTCTGCCCATCCAGCCGTCACACGCATCCATCCAATTCGCCTGAAGGAAATTCGCATATCCGTAAATGGCTTTATTAATCAGCTTTTTATTGCTGCCGTTGCAGACAACAGTTTCCCAGTCTCGATGAACGCAAACAATCTGACCGTTTGGTTTGAGAACCCGGCAGAGTTCGCTGATGTGGCCGCTGATATCAGGGAAGCACTCGAGCGCGTCCTTATGGAAAATAAAGTCGAAGGCATTATCCGGGAAATCAAGCTTTTCTGAAGCATTCATTTCGACAAGCCTGATGCCCTCAGCCAGCTGTGCGGCGGAATCCTCGAAGTGCTTTGCGTTCTTATCGATTCCGATCAGAGTACCGGATAATTTGTATCTGTCCTTCATATAACAAAGTGCTTTTGAATTGTAACAACCGACGTCAAGCACCGCGGCATCCTGTGATATTTCTGTATCCGAAAATATATAATCATATAAATCGGGTTTTGGCATGTTCATCACCCCTGTTCGAGTTTGTATTGGTCATAATAAAAGACTTCTTTGTAGCCGATGCTTTTATAGACCTTGTTTGAGTAGGGGTTGGCGCAGTCGGCGTACAGGGCGCAGTATGTAAAGCCGTCGTCAAAAAGCTTTTGGGACAATTGGGAGACGCAGGCGGTGCTGCAGCCTTTGCCTCTGAGGTGGGGCGGCGTGTAGACCTGGCCGATGAAAGCGCAGTCCGACGTCTGACGGACGCGCGCGGCAACAGCGGCGGGGGCCGTGTCTTCCCATATATAAGCGCTGCCTTCGGCGATCAGCCTTTTGGCGTTAATAATGGCGGCATCCAGGTTATAATCGCCGAGATGGCACGCCGGAACGAAATCAGCAAGCCAATAGGGCAGATAGAACATATCAGAATCGGAAGCCTTGCGGAAGCTGCCGTTGGGCAGGGACAGGCTGCTGACCTTATCGAGGGTATACAGCACGAGGCTCTCATGCTTATAAAAGCTCCGGCCGGTCAGCCGCCCATATAGCGCGCTGAGCTTTTCAGCGCATGCTTTCTCTGACATAAAGATATCAGCCTCAATGCCGTTATCAATGAGTGAAGAGGCAAAAAATTCAAGTACCGAATCATTGCGGATATTGTCCGTTTCGTAAATGACAAGCGGGTGCGGACGGGTGCGGACGGCAGTCAGCAGTATTTTACCGTGCTCGTCTTTGACGGCGGCCATGACCATGTTGGTGTTGTCCGTACGAGTGAGGCCGCCGTTAATATTGAGCAGCAGCAGGTTGTTTTGGATTTCGTGCTTATTCAGGGTTTCAGTCACGTCGGCGGCAAAAGCCGCGGCGGTTGTGTATCGGATGAATTTCATATTATATTTCCTTTCTGTATCGTATTGCGATAAGAGGCTTGCCGATAACCATGTCCTTTTGGGTCCCGTCAAAGGCAAACCCGCATTTTTTATAAAAGCGCCGCGCACGTAAATTGTCTTCAAGCACCCACAGTGTGACGGCTGAAAAGCCCTGTTGTATGAGCGTCTTTATCGCAAAACCGACCATTTCACGACCATAGCCTTTGCCGAAAAAGTCCGGGTGGAGATAGATTGCACCCAGCTCGCCGATATCCGGTCCGTCGGCGTCATGGCTGGGGTGTATGCCCATCAGCCCGACCGCCGTCCCGCCGGATAACGCGATATAGTCATTATGCTCTCCTGATAAGGTTTTCTCCCACATAGCCGGGCGTCCGGCGTTTTTTTCGGCGATGGTTTGCGCGGGGATGATACCCTCATACGCCGCTTCCCAGGAACGCATATGTATATTTGCCATATCTGCGGCGTCCGAAAACGCCGCTTTTCTTATAATTAAGTTCATTTCACCACCTCACTGTTCTTACGCAGGAACCCACTGCGTCATACCGGGGCCGAATCTATCGTTGGGCCGCTCGGCAAAACCCAGCTTTTTATAAAAGCCTTCCTTGCCTTTGGCTGCCATGAGATTGATGTATTTCATCTGTCCGGGCGTAATATTCTGCTCTGCATACTCCATAACCTTCGACATAATTGCCCTGCCAAGACCTTTGCCCTGATAATCAGGATGTATAATGACATCAGCGATAAATGCAACATACCCGTAATCAGTAATGATTCTGGCCATACCGACTGGCCCCGCGTTATCATTTGCAACGATCAAAAACGCTGTATTATCAAGTCCCTTTTCAGCGGCTTCCGCCTGCACTTCAAACCATCCGACCGCGCGGCGCAGACCGTTATACTGCTCCACGGTAATTTTATTCGTATATGTTATGTCCATAAAAACAATCCTTTCTCATTTTCCGCTATTGCCAGCAGGTGCGCAGACAAGCCCATGAGGGACTCCTCTTTTTCAGTCATCCGCATGATTCTTATGATGCTTTCTCGTCGGCGCAGGTCATTAATTCTCATATTAGGTCCCCCTTTTGGATAAATAAAAGCGGCTAAAAGCTTTAGGTTTCCCTTTGGCTTTTACCCGCTTGTTTTGTCATACAATTTTATAAATTTATAAACTATAAAATTCGGTATGAATATAGCAGCAAAAGCCCGTTATCTTCGACAGATACGAGTACTCGGCGCTGCATATTCATAATACGAATGTTACTGCATGCCATATCGAGCCTTTGCCTCCTTTGTTTAAAGTTTATTGCTGTATTATAACACAGTATATGGTAAATGCAATATCTGATATGATATTTGCTGATTTTTCTTGACCTTTATTGCCAATCACCGCTGTCTGGATGCCAATTGCCAAAAAACTCGTCATCCTTGAGGATAGCTTCCCATACGGGGCGGAGAAAGGTGTCTATTCCAAGCATCACTTCGTCCAGAGACAGCGCTTCCAGCTTGAGTCTGCGAAGAAACTGCCTCCAGCGCACTTGTATATCAGTACTGTGTGCCAGAGCTATTACTTTATCGAGGCTGTTTCTGTCATAAGGCGTCCCCCGATTCTGAAGCGTCTCGTAAAGTGCCTGCTGAAGCTGCCGCCCAGCGAAGTTGAAAGCAGTGGCCAGGTAATAAATGTCATAAATATCTTTCATACGGCTTGTAAGTTCTAAACGCTGCAACAGGGCGTCGAATTTTTCCGAAATAGTGCTCTCCAATGAATAAGCCATGACTACCGGTGCTGTGAAAGTATCGAGCTGCACCGGTATTTCACGTTTCTGCGGATTCGGAACAATTATATCCCCTACGCCTATGTCAACGCAAAGCGGTGTTTTTGTGTTTTTAATATGGCCGATCAGCTGAAAACTGACGCCTTTGTATTGACGCTGCGGTGAAATTGTCTCATATCCTCGGGCGGTGAACGAAATAAAGTCATTTCTTGTATCTACCGTGAGAATTGAATCGATGATCTTCTGGATTTCTTCTCTGCCGCTCGGCAGCTGACGGAGTAAAAAATCTATGTCAACTGTTGCGCGGCTCTCAAAGTTCGTCAGCGTATAAATGAGCATTCCGCCCTTGAGCACGAGATTGTTGACATATTGAGACATAGAAAGGCGGCGCAGAAATTCCTCCTGACAAAAAAGCTGCAGGTAAAGCTGAAGCGGCTTACCTTTTTCTTTAGCCTTGTTTCTGAGTTTAGCTAGCACAGATGTGCCCATATCCATTACAGCCACACACCTATCCTTTCTTTGACCTTTTTCAGTATCCTGCGTTTTTCCGCATACTCCAATAATTGAGCAATATTTTTTTTCGAATCTAAAATATAACCCTGAATCGCCTTGTTATATGCTTCGTTATCCATCTTGTTTTCAAAGAAAATGCACTCGCATATTAATCGGTCACGGTCATAAATCATCATAGAGCCGTTATCGTATTCTATAGGTACGATGCCAAAGGACAAAAGCCTGGGCTCTGTGTAATGGGGCTGAATATACGGATAATCCAACTTAAACCTGGATTTAGACGTGTTTTTGTCAATGGCGATGTCCCATGCGGCCGGCACCCTATCGGAATACCCATAATAAAACAGCGCCGAATACATACACAATACACCTTCAGGAAAGAGCTGTGATATTTGCGCGGCTTCACTGAGTTCGGCAGTTCCATCTATAAAGCGATAATATCCGTGTTTTATATGCTCGACCTTATTTCTCTCTAAAAGCCTCCGGATACCATATGCGTTAATGCCAAGCGCATACAAATCCGCTGTCCGAAACACACCGGATGAACATTTTATCAGTTCTAAACGCTCGTTTTTTTGATTCATCATTTTCACCAATTTACCATTTTGCCGCTCATGTTAATCGCAAGCGGCATTTTATTAGCTTTCGCTTTATATTATAATAGAATTTTAGGTCTGTCAATCACCAACTTGCCGCTGCTTTAGCGAGCAAGCGGCAAATTGGCGAATCCGGAAAATATCATTGACCGTTTTATGGGACATGTGGGTATTTATACTGGAGATAAGATAACGAAAGGAAGTGTTGTTATGAATTACAGAATCAAGTATAAAAGCGGGCATGTTGAGGTTTACGATGAGCATGGGGATTTTCTGTTCTCGGCTGACAACGCGTATGAGGCGGAGCAGGAGATACAAAATATCGAAGCGGCATAAACATTAAAACATTATGAAATGAGGATATGAGCATGAAAGCTGTCAGCTGCGAGAGCTATGAGCACTGGACCCGGGAGGATGCCGCCGCGTGCAACAATATCATTTATCTGTCTGATTACGCCCCCAGAAGGATGCGCAGCCGCCGCAGGAAAAACAATGGCGATTTATTATGGAATGTCATCTTTGTCGGGCTGTGCCTGTCGGTGCTTGTTATACTGTTCCTGCATTAGGGATTTGCCGGCACATTATTGTATATAAGTACGCTTTTAGATATAATGAAATCAGGAGGTGACATTCATGCCGAAATCCTCGAACCAGAAGCTCAAGCTCCTCTATCTCATGAAGATTCTCCAGGAGAAGACGGACGGAGAGCATGCTTTATCCGTAGCAGAGCTCATAACGGAGCTTGGGCGCTATGATATTAAAGCCGAACGGAAAAGCATTTATGACGACCTCGAGGCCCTGCGGTTTTTTGGGCTCGATGTCGAAAGCACGCGGGCAAAGACGACCGGTTACTATCTGGCCAGCAAAACCTTTGAGCTGCCGGAGCTCAAGCTGCTTGTGGACAGTGTCCAGTCCTCGAAGTTTATTACACATAAGAAATCGACAGATTTGATCAAGAAAATCGAAAGCCTTTGCAGCGTTTATGAGGGCCAGTCGCTTCAGCGGCAGGTCTACGTCACCAACCGCATCAAAACGATGAACGAGAGCATTTATTATAATGTCGACAATATCCACACGGGGATCGGCGACAATAGAAAAATCAGCTTTAAGTATTTTGAGTATTCCGTCACGAAGGAAAAGGTGCTCAAGCGCAATGGGGATCGCTATATCGTCAGTCCGTACGCGCTGACCTGGGACGATGAGAATTATTATCTGATCGGATATGACGCCGATGCCGAAATGGTCAAGCACTACAGAGTCGATAAAATGACGGAGATATCGGTTACCGAGGAGAAACGGGACGGGCAGCAGCATTTCCAAAATCTTGATATTGCCGTCTATTCCAAGAAGCTGTTTTCAATGTTCAGCGGTGAGGAGGAGACTGTACGGCTAGA
Source organism: Clostridiales bacterium UBA1316 (assembly GCA_002307055.1). Taxonomy (GTDB): domain Bacteria; phylum Bacillota; class Clostridia; order Oscillospirales; family Oscillospiraceae; genus Sporobacter. The sequence continues at coordinate 55,404 of DBTM01000080.1, read as the reverse complement.
ATTTGTCAACCGTTTGATCGGGGTTGTGATTGACAGGTTCGGGAAGGATATCATTGTCGTCAAGTCGGATGACGCGCATTTTGACATCAGCGTCAACGTCGCGGTCAGCCAGCAATTTTTAGCCTGGATTTCAAGCTTCGGGAATGAGGCTAAAATACTTTCCCCCGATAATGTCGTTAAAAAAATGCGACAGCAGCTTCGGCTCGCGGCGGAACAATACAGCGGCGGCACACAGGATCAGGAGCAAAATTAAGGAACAAATATATTGACAAGCGTATCCGTTTAGCTTAACATGAGTGAGGTCTCATCTCGTATTTTGGGAGATTTTGTATGGATACTGAAGATAAAGAAACATCTCGTCATTCGGGTCATAATGATTCAGCGCAGACAGACGCCCTCCGCAGCGAAATTGCCGACTTGGAGGCGCAGACGAAAGCGTTGAAGGACTCCGTTAAAGCCGTCAGCGATCAGCTCAACAGCATTTTACTCAAGCAGATTGAGATTCTGACGATATTTGTCGCCGTTTTGGCTTTGGTCATTACCAATGTCATCGGTATAGACGCGTTTGGGAATATCGGAATTCAAGGTTTAGTGCGCATTGATTTAATCTTTGTCGTTTCGGTCTTTATCCTGATTTTTGGAGTCAAGCTCTTTATTTTAGGTTTTAGAAAGCGCTGATGAGAATTCCGGCGGAGCGGTAACTATGTTTAAGTCCTTAAAAATGCGCAAAAAACACTTCAGCCTGTTTATTCCGGTAATTGTTATATCCGTTCTGTTTATCGCAGGTATTTCAATTTGGCTCCATCCCCTGGACAATAAAAAATTGATACCAATATTGCTGTATCACAGTGTCAGCGATAAGCCGATCGGTCTGCATAATTTATCGATTTCAACGCTGAAATTCGATCAGGAAATGAAATATATCGCTGACAACGGCTACACGACGATTGATTTGGATGACAACGGCTCGAAGTACTATAAGCCGATCATCATAACGCTGGATGACGGGTACTCCGATAATTATACAAACGCCTATCCCATATTAAAAAAATACAAGCTCAAAGCAACGATTTTCCTGATTGCTCATGATGTGGGCGCTCCGGGTTATCTGACGAAGGCGCAAATACTGGAAATGGAAGACCGTGTTTCTTTTCAAAGTCATACGGTCAGCCATCAGCCGTTAAGCCGACTCAATGACAAGCAGGTGGAATACGAATGCGCCGCGTCCAAGAATATGCTGACGCAGATAACCGGCAAACCGGTATACGCGCTGTCTTATCCCAGCGGCCGGTTTAACGCGAGCGTGATCGACATCGCATCCAAATATTACGATTGCGCCATCACAACCCTCGACGGCTTTGAAAGCCAGTTAAAGGGGAATTATAGGATCAGGCGCATGACGGTATCTCCGACGTATTCTGCAGAGGATTTTGCCGAAATACTGAAAAGCAACGGAAAAGTTTAAAATACAGAGCTTTCGCAATGCGCAACCGCATAGCAGGTTGCGCATCATCGTTTTTTTGCCCAAGTGAATACGCTTAATAAAATATGACTGTCTGATGGTGAACCGATATGGCAAAACAACGTGAAATTGATATGTGCAGCGGGCCGCTCGTGCCGAAGATCCTCCGCTTTTGTGTTCCGCTGATGATATCGGGCATCATGCAGCTGACGTTTTCCGCCGTCAACATGATTGTCATCGGGCGGTACAGAGGCAGCGACGCTCTGGCGGCTGTCGGCGCAACCTTTAATTTGACGGAGCTGCTGCTTTTTGGATTCATGGGGCTGGCTACCGGCGCCAACGTCCTCGTTGCGCGGTATTACGGCGCAAAGGATAAGGAAGGCATTGAAAAGACTGTTCATACCGCTATTAAAGCCAGTGTGATCGGCGGTATTATCATCGGCATCCTCGGCGGCTTGCTCTCCAAGCCCCTGTTAATACTGACGGGGACACCGGCGGGTATTATTGACCAATCGGCTGTTTTCATGCGCATTTATTTTATCGGGCTTCCGATTATCGCTCTGTATAATTTCGGCAGCGCGATTCTCCGCGCGGTCGGCGATACGAAAAGCCCGCTCTATTTTTTGAGCGCGGCAGGGGTTTTGAATGTCGGGCTGAATCTGTTTTTCGTTTTGGTTTTGAATATGAGCGTCGCGGGTGTTGCGATTGCCTCGGTAATTGCGCAGGGTCTTTCCGCGGGGCTGGTGCTGCGCGCCTTAATAAAAAGCGAAGCCGCTTACGCTATTCGGCTCCGCGAGCTGAGGATTGACTGGAGCAAGCTATGGATGATGATAAAAATCGGTGTACCGGAAGGCCTGCAGGGCCTGATGTTCGGTATATCCAATGTGCTCATCCAGTCCTCCATCAACTCCTTCGGCACCGACGTCATTGCCGGAAATACGGCTGCCATCAGTATTGAGGGCTTTATCTTTGCCGCGCTGAACGCTTTTCCTCAGGCGGCAATCTCTTTTACGGGACAGAATATGGGCGCGTCTAAATTCAAAAATATCAACCGCATCTTTTTCACCTGCAGCGGGATGGTTATGCTGGCCTCGGCGGTATTATGCACGCTGACTATTATCTTCCGGGTTCCGCTGATCAGCCTTTACGAAGCGTCCCCGAAGGTAATGGCGACAGCTTCGCTGCGGCTTTTCGTCATATGCATCGCCTACTTTCTGATTGCCTTGGTCAACATTACCTCCGGTGTCATGCGCGGCATGGGCGCGTCGCTTTTGCCGGCCATCGTCTGCCTGATGGGCATCTGCGTCTTCCGCGTTATCTGGGTCGAGACGGCTTTTCAGGTATACAGGACATATCTGACGCTGCTGCTGTCCTATCCGATATCCTGGGTGATTACGCTTGCCGTTAACATCCTCTGCTTATTCATTGTCAAGAAGAGGATCATCGGACGACTGCAGCTGCCTGCCGACGGATCAATCACCTGACAGCCCGAGGCCCCCGGTTCACAATGAACTCGGGGGCCTTTTTGACTGCGGTATCAGGCGTTCTGTGTCAGCCAATCAGCAGCCGGTATGCCGGCAGCATGCGATTTGCTGTATTGATAGCATTGATTCTTGTAAAAGGATATCCCAAAGGTCCAATCGCCGGAGCTGCCGAAAACACCGTCCTGATAGACCTGGGCATCACATGAATAATTGATGCAGTAGGCGTATACAACACCGTCCTGCTCGCTGAGAAGCACATAGATCTCATCGCTTGCGGAGGTTTGTCCCGCTTCCGCTAATACGAGAATACATTCGCCGCGGCCATCGCTGTTAAAATCTATCCAGGCGGATTTCTTGATTTGAAGAGGCTGCCCGGCATACTGATACGCTGCCCCCGGCTGACAGTAATCGCTAAAGGACATCCAGCCGGTATCTCCGCCGAAGCCGTCGCCGGAAACACCGTACAGCTTTCTGTTACCGGCTAAGACCTCCGCAATGGCCTTTTTGTCCGCATCGGCGGAGGCTGTATTGCCGGAGGACGAGGCTGAGTTGTAATCGTAAATGGGGAGCGTCAACGGCGTGTATTCAGGGAGATTCAGCGTGGTGCGGAATTCGTGTAAGTAAACGGCGCCCGGTACGATTTTGTCCGGTTCCGTGTAGTCGGAATCCGAATTTTCGCTGGTATCCTCGGTGTATATTTCCCTGGTCACAAGCGCGCTGTCGATTATACTGATCTTATCCATATAGCTGTAGCCCATGTGGCCAAAGTCAAGCAGAACAGCATTTTCTGACGGATAGGTGTATAAGCCGGACTCTCCGGAACTAAAATCACCGACAAAGATAGCTGAGTCGCTCCGGCAGGTGTAGACCTGTGTATGGAAATCCGCCTCACATTGTCCGAACCTGATAAGAATTTCGGGAATTGCGTCCTTGTCCACGTCATACAGGCAATAGCTGTAGCTCAGGGATGCAATGGCGTCTCCGTCGGCACTTCCGTCAGCCTGCGCAAGCCGGACAGGAGCTTCGCGCTTGCCTATATCCCGGAGTAAGGATAAATAAGCCAGCTGCCACGGGGTACAGTCGGACTCATTATATGTAAAATCCAGCTCCGGCTCCTGTGAGACTGCCGGTATTTCGTTTTCTGCCGCCGTTTCGGCGCTCGGCGAGGACGAGGTGCCGCCAAGAGAAGCGGCTGTTTTTTCGGTTTTACGGGCACAGCCGGATAGCTGCATCAGCAGAAATAACGTTATAACCATCATCAATGCAATGCTTCTTTTCACCGATCTGTCCCCCTAAACTCGAAGATGACGGCGCGCGTTTTTCCCGCGCCTTAATTATACAATCACGAATTCATTTATATCACAGATAAAATGAACTGTAAATGACAATCAAAACAAGACAGGAGAACCGTCCGAAATTGCTTTGCGCTAGATTGTGCAGAGACGCAGGGCGGCGACAATTGCTTGTTCGCGGGTAAAATAACTCAGGGGGGCAAAGGTATTCTCGCTGACGCCATTCATGACGCCTAATTCGAAGATATACGCGACATCTACAAGTGCCCAATCTGCTATCATCCCGATATCCGTATAGTTTTCATAAAAATACGCCATACGCTGATTCATCATGATACCGCCTCCGTAGGCGGCGAACGCGCCGAACAGCATGGCGGCGGCTTCCTGCCGGGTGATCAGACCGCTCGGATTGAAGGTGCCGTCCCCGCAGCCACGCGCGATATTTAAGAGAAAGGCGCAGTTTACATAAAAATCATTCGAGTCTGTAAATACATTTTCACGATAAGACGGGTGAACGCCGTTTTGGTCGAATTTTTCAGAGCACCACTTGGCGATGAGCTCATTGACCGTCAGGCTAAGCCGGACGGCGACACACGTGACTGTCAGTTTACAGAATTCACTTCGGGTGATGTTATCGCCGTATGCGCTTTGCAGCTCGAGCGGGACAAAGCCGCCGCTAATTGCTTTAGTCACATCACTCTGCGCCCATTGTGACGGCGCCTGAGCCGATAAGGCCGATGCCGGTGCGGCTGAAAAAAGAACGCACAGCGATACTGTGACGAATAAAATTATTCTGAGCTTTTTCATGTTCGCTCCTCCCGGCAGGCAATCCGCAAACATTACCCTTAACTATAATATCAAGCTTTGGCGTTAGACAGCTGCCGACATAAATCATGGCCAAGCAAGGCGCAGGAACCATTTGTTTGCCTTTTTTGTAAATTTCTGTGGGTAAGGGTAAAATATTGTTGCTTTTTAGTGGAATTTGAGGTAGGATATGGGCATCGAGAATAATAATTGCGGTAGTCATGGAGTGCCACCAACACCCCATGACCTATGCAGGATGTCAACGCATCCATACACAACAGCTTAGCTGCACCACAACAGCATTATAATAGCCTTTCCTCATTTTGGCAAGGGCGCTTTATAAGCTTGTGTTTTGCATTTTATGCGGTGTAGGATATGTCCTACGCCGCATTTGTTATTTCTCGATGGAGCGGAAGGCCGGGAGGCGGCAATATTACGGAGTTTTTGCGGCCTCTCGGGCGGGCTTCATTGAGAAATTTTGGGGGTATCAAAATGGATTATGAGACGCTGTATCGCATTATATTTAATGGGATAACCGATGCGATTGACTGCATGGAGAAGGACGGTTATGCAATGGCGAAGGAGACGCTCATCAAGGCGCAGCAGGCGGCGGAGGATTTCTTTTTAAGCGCGGATGAAGAGATGGAATAGTCTGTTATTTTGCAGCAATGCGGTTAACGCATGAAAATCACAAAAACTAATGTTATGAAATCGTTAAATTCTAGGTTTTTTGGGATTGCTTTAACGGTAAATACAATGTAAAATACTAAAATTAGGTCGGTTAATGACATAAGTCATTTTATGCCGCAGGTCAATTTATGACTGCAATCAAAAAGGAGTCTTTCATGAGGCGATTGGAAGATCGGATCCGCAGGGACGGCAAGATCAAGGACGGGAGTATTCTCAAGGTGGACAGCTTTTTGAACCACCAGATGGATATCAGCCTGTTTGAAGAGATTGCCGACGAATTCTGGCGTCTTTACGGCGAGAGCAATGTCACTAAAATACTCACTATTGAAGCCTCCGGGATTGGAATTGCCTGCATCACGGCGCAAAAATTCAGATGCCCGGTCATATTTGCCAAGAAAACGAAAACGAAAAATATCGAGGGCGAGGTTTACACCTCAAAGGTGGAGAGCTTTACCCACGGCCAGATTTACGACATCATTGTCTCAAAAGAATTTCTGCACGCATCGGACCGAGTATTGATTATCGATGATTTTTTGGCGAACGGCGCGGCCTTGTCCGGGCTTGCCGCACTCGTCACCGCCGCCGGAGCGACGCTCGTCGGCGCGGGGATCGCTATTGAAAAGGCCTTTCAGCCGGGCGGAGAAATGCTGCGGGCACAGGGGATTCGCATTGAATCGCTCGCGCGCATCAAGTCTATGAGCAAGGACGGCTCGATAGAGTTCTGCCCGAACCCCGAATATCACGCGCAACAGTGAAAACCGTAAAGGGTTTTCACAGATTATAGTAAACAATATGGAGGAATGAAAATGAAAAAAGTTTTTGCACTGCTTCTGAGCCTTGTCATGCTGCTTGCTCTGGCGGCCTGCGGCACGACAGCACCCGCGACCTCAGCTTCCCCGTCGGCTTCGGCGTCACCGTCGGCATCGGCTTCGCCCGCAGCCGGTAAAGGTATTGCCAAGGATAAGCTGAAAATCGGCTTTATCCACCTCTCCAGTCCGTCCGACATGGGCTACACCTACAACCATGATCTCGGCACCTGGAAGATGGTCGAGAATCTTGGCCTGAGCAAAGACCAGATCATCAACAAGTACGATGTGTCCGATACCGACGCCAGCGCGACGAGCACCGCCATCAACGAGTGCATCGAAGCCGGCTGCCAGGCTATCTTCGCCACAAGCTTCGGCTTCGGCGACTCGATGCTCGAAGCCGCCAAGGCGCATCCGGACATCCAGTTCTTCCATGCCACCGGTACCGGCGCGGCAACAGCGAATCTCCCCAATTTCCACAACTACTTCGCTTCCATCTATGAAGCCCGCTATCTCGGCGGTATCGCCGCCGGCCTGAAGCTCAAGCAGATCGGTTCGACAAAGCTCGGTTATGTCGGCGCGTATCCCTACGCGGAAGTCATCTCCGGCTTCACAGCCTTCTACCTCGGCGCAAAATCCGTCTGCCCCGACGTGACAATGGATGTCATCTATATGAACGAATGGGCTGACTCGGTCAAGGAAGCGCAAATCGCCCAGACACTTATTGAAAAAGGCGACAAGGTTATCAGCCAGCACACAGACTCCACCGCGCCGGCAACGGCTGCTGAAAAAGCCGGTATCTTCCAGGTCGGTTATAATACCGACATGACCTCCGCAGCGCCGAACGCCTCCATCATTTCACCCTACATCGACTGGAGCGTCTACCTGACCTACGCCGTTCAAAGCATTATAGACGGCAAAACAATTCCCGCAGACTGGTGCCAGGGTTTGAAGGACGGCGCCGTTCGCATGACCGCGCTGAACGCAGCGATTGCCGCTCCCGGTACACAGGATGCCATCGACAAGGCGACAAAGGGCATTGAAGACGGCACGCTGCACGTCTTCGCTGGCCCGCTCTCCGGTTCCGGCGTCGACTTTAACGGCAAGACCGTGACGGTCGATATTCCAGCGGGCGATTGGTTCAAAGAGTCCGACACACAATCCGCCCCCTCCTGGAACTACATCATCCCCGGAATTAACATCATAGGCTAAGCGCCCGCAGCAATAAATAAGCAGCTTGCCCGTAAGACACAGGAATGTGAATTACGGGCAAGTTTTTGTTTGCTGACAAACATGGTCAAGAATTAATTCGATTGTGCAGTTTGCTTGTCAGGTTAATATAGCTTTTTATCACCCAGCATAAAAAAGCTGCGCGCCGGCGGTGCGGCATTTCACATGAAGCTTATGGACGGTTGTGCAGATTCCATTTGCTTATCCAGCTGACGAACGTATCTTTATTATTATAATTGCTCGCCGGGTTTGCCCCAAATTTGTAACGCGGATCGGCTTCGTCGAATATCGTGCCGTACCACTGCATATACGGCCCGTCCAGCACCGGCGGGATGCCGACCGCCGCGTGGCCGGGACGCCCGTTAACCATCATGCCGCCCATCGCGCCACCTTCGCCGCCTTTGAAAACCGTAAAGTTCGTCGGCACGTTCCCGTTGAATATCATATTATTCTCAACGGCTGTCGGAACCAGATGCTGATGAACCGTGACGCCCTGCGGGGTAATCATCGTTTCAAAAACCGTGACGCGCGCGTTGTCACGCCCTTCTATCGCAAAACCTTTTACCGCGTTATACGCGTCGGGAGTCGCATCGCTGTACGCTACGCTGTCGTACAGGCCAACCATCATCCAGATCGGCACGCCGCGAATCGCGGGAAATTGCTCGTCAGTCAGATTAAACGGGGAAGCGGCCGGCACGGCAGCAGCGAATTTAACGCCGCGGTCGCCAGTCTCCGTGTAATGAACGATGCGCTGCGTCATAGAGCCGCCCGCCGAGAAGCCTAAAACATAAATTCTGTCGGGGTCGGCGTTCGGGTACGCTTTAAGTACGTCTTTGATCAGCTGCACCAACACGGGCGCGTACACCGCTATACCGCCGAACCCCACCATTCTGACGCCCGGTCCGCCCGGGCCACCGGGGCCACCGGGGCCGCCGGGTCCGCCCATAAGGTTCATTCCGCCCATACCAATGTCGGCATATAAGAATCCGCCCGGTCCTTCAAGCCATGTCGGCCCGCCCGGCAAATGCTCGTTCGCCCGCGGCGCGACGACATATGCCGCGCCGTCAGGGAAATCCGCCTGAAACGCGGGCTTCACGAATGCCGCCGGAGATGACAGGGGGCCGGATTCCGTACCGCCGCCGCCCATGCCGTGCAGGAAAACCATCAAGGGATATTTTTTGCTCGCATCCGCGCCATGCTTTATCGGGTCATAGACGCCCGCGCCAACACTGCGGACCGTATCCATACCCTTGTATGCCGCGGGTATGCCGGCTTCGATAAGCTGCTCGTCCGTCAGCGGTTTGACGACAAGCAAGTCGAACAGCCTGTTGACGGAAGCGGCTCCGCTGCCAAAGACGGGTCCGCTGACCTCGGCGACGAGCATTTCCGTCACTTTACCCTGCCAGTCGAGGTATATGGCTATTTCGGCGTTCGGATCGAAGCTGCCCGGCAAGGACTGCACGCGCGCGATGTACTGCCCGACAGTTATGCCGCTCTCGAGTACCGTTACGGTGGGAGGAGGCCCTCCCATCATGCCGCCGCCTGATGTGCGATACACATAGACGCGCGCGCCCGGCGCAAAATCGTATCTGCTGACATTATCGAACATGCCGAGCAATAATTCACCGTCCGCCACGTTTGCGGAAACGGCTTTCCGGTTTTCGATTTTGGGCGTCACCGACGTCACAACGCTTTTTGCGTTCAGCGTCGCCGTATATCTCCCGCCTACAGGCGCGGGCGGTCCGAACATCCCCGGAGCTGTCGGCAAGACGCCTTGCCGGACGGTAACCGCCTCCATCCGCATGACCGCGTTTTCAATGACCAGGGCGTTGTCGTATCTCACGCAGGGGGCGGAGTCATTTGTTCCGGCGTCAAGGTTGGTCCCCATTGTGTTCACGAGGTAAATGTCAAGCGTTTTCGCTGTTTCAGTGTGATTTCCCATGGTTTTTTGGTCCTTTCCACGTGTTTTGTTATTTTTTACTATTATACAATTATACGATTATTTTTACAATAAATATAAAATCGGAACTCGTTTTATTGTTGTTAAACTGTTTGCTCATTCGATTTTATTGTGATAAAATATCGAATCAAACAATTGGAATCACACGATGTAATTTGATCACAGGATGTAATTGAGTTACGATATGTAATCTGGAAAGGGTGGCATGAGTGGAGCCTGTTAATGCGATAGAGATGAAGGACATCACTAAAACCTTTGGGCATGTCGCCGCCAACAACAAAATCAATGTTGATATCCGGCAGGGCGAGGTGCTGGCGCTGCTCGGGGAAAACGGCAGCGGAAAGACAACCCTGATGAATATCCTGTCGGGCATATATTACCCGGACAGCGGCTATATACTCATGAACGGGAGCGAGGTCACGATCCGCTCGCCGAAGGACGCCATCGCGCTCGGCATCGGCATGGT
>DBTM01000080.1:395-44944 GCA_002307055.1 Clostridiales bacterium UBA1316 | reverse complement strand
TGGTGCACCAGCATTTCAAGCTGGTCGACAACATGACGGCGGCGGAAAACATCATCCTGGGTCTGAGCGGCAAGGGTCGACTCGACCTGAGGAAAATTGCCGAAGAGGTCCGCGAAATCGCACAGCGCTATGGATTCGCCGTCAATCCAGACCGAAAAATTTACGACATGTCCGTCTCCGAAAAGCAGACGGTTGAAATCATAAAGGTTCTTTACCGCGGCGCGAGCATCCTGATTTTGGACGAGCCGACGGCTGTTTTAACGGCGCAGGAGACGGAAAAGCTGTTCGCGGTGCTGCGGAGCATGCGGGACGACGGGAAGTCCGTCGTCATTATCACGCACAAGCTCCACGAGGTGCTCGGCATCTCCGACCGGGTGGCTGTGCTGCGCAAGGGCGAATATATCGATACGGTAAAAACGAGCGAGGCAACGGCGCAGTCGCTGACGGAAATGATGGTCGGACGCGCGGTGAGCCTGAATATAGCCCGCCCGGAGCCGGTCAATCCGACGCCGCGGCTCGTTGTTAAAAACCTCAGCTGCTTTGACAACGAGGGCTTTAAAATCCTCGATGATATCAGCTTTACGGCACGCGGCGGCGAGATCCTCGGCATCGCGGGCATATCCGGTAACGGCCAGAAGGAGCTGCTCGAGGGCGTCGCCGGGTTATATCCTCTGGCACCCGGCAGCAGCATTTTATACTATCCGGACGATTCCGGCGAGGCGACAGAGCTTGTGGGCAAGCGGCCGATGCAGATCAGGAAGCTCGGCGTGGCGCTGTCGTTCGTACCGGAGGACAGGCTCGGCATGGGGCTTGTCGGCAGTATGGACATGGCCGACAATATGCTGCTGCGCAGCTATTCCGAGGGCAAATCGGGCTTTACGAACCGGAAAGCGCCGAGGAAGCTGGCCGAGGAGGTCATCGAACAGCTGGAAATCGCAACGCCGGGCGTTTCAACGCCGGTCAGCCGCCTCTCCGGCGGCAATGTCCAGAAGGTGCTCGTCGGGCGCGAAATTTCAGCTTCGCCGAGAGTGCTGATGACGGCGTACGCCGTGCGGGGCCTCGATATCAATACCTCCTATACGATTTACGCGCTCCTCAACGAGCAGAAAAAAGCGGGCGTCGCCGTCATTTATGTCGGAGAGGACCTGGATGTGCTGCTCGAGCTCTGCGACCGGATCGTCGTTTTATGCGGCGGAAAGATCAGCGGCATCGCGGACGGGCGTTCCGTCACAAAAGAAGAGGTCGGGCTGATGATGACCAGCATGAGTGAAAAGAAGGGTGACAATAATGAATAGCGCCTCTCTGCGCGAGCACAGCGAGCCTTTGGCACGCATCGTCAAGCGGTCGGACATCTCCAGCGTCCGGGCGTGGAGCATCCGAATTGCGGCTATTCTGCTGTCGCTCATGTGCGGCGGCCTGCTGATTGCGGCGCTCGGGCACAACCCGTTCGCGGTGTACCGCGACATGGTGACCGGGTCGATCTCCACGAAGACCGCGCTGACCGCGACGGCGAAAATCGCCATTCCGCTCTTAGGCGCGGCGCTGTCGATTGCGCCCGCGTTTAAAATGAAGTTCTGGAATATCGGCGCGGAGGGCCAGATTATGGCCGGTGCCGTCGCCGCCTCGTATTTCGCGCTCTTCCAGTATCAGAGCATGTCCCGCCCCGTTTTGCTTATATGCATGTTTATCGCCGCTGCCGCGGCGGGCGGCTTTTGGGCGTTCATCCCGGCGGTGTTCAAGGCCAGATGGGGCACAAACGAGACGCTGTTAACGCTGATGCTCAACTATGTCGCGTTCGGCATTGTCAAATATCTGCGTATGGGGCCGTGGATGAACCCGATGAGCGGCGGCTTCCCGAAGATCGCAATGTTTGACCAGTCCGCCCGGCTGCCGGAGGTGCTCGGCGTCAATATCGGCTGGATCATCGTACTGGTGACGGCGGTGCTTATGTTTATCTATATGAAATACACGAAGCACGGCTATGAAATCACCGTTGTCGGCGAGAGCGAGCGCACATCCAAATACGTCGGGATGAATGTCCCCAAGATCATTATACGGACCGTATTTTTATCGGGCGCCATTTCCGGTGTCGTCGGCTGCCTGATTGTGGGCGGCTCGAGCTATACGCTGAGCGACACCACCTCGGGGGGCTACGGCTTTACGGCTATTTCGGTGGCGTGGCTGGCTAAGCTCAACCCGTTTGCCATGATCATCATTGCGATTTTTCTCGCTGTGCTGACAAAAGGCGCCAATACGATTCAGACGAATTTTAAAATTCCGGCCTCGGCTTCCGAGGTCCTCATCGGCACAATACTGTTCTTTATGCTCGGCTGCGAATTTTTTATCAATTACCGCCTGATCTTCCGCAGGAGAAAAATGGAGGTGGTTCCGAATGATTAACATTCTGAGCTTCTTTATTGCCGCCGTCCTCGCATCCTGTCCGCTGCTGCTGGGGACGCTCGGGGAATCACTGACCGAGAAGTCCGGCAACCTGAACCTCGGCGTGGAGGGCATGATGTTTATGGGCGGCATCGCGGGGCTTGCGGGCTCGTATTATTACGAGCAGTCGGCGGCGCATCCGGCGGCCTGGGTATCCGTCCTGATTGCGCTGGTCTGCGCGTTTTTGTGCGCGGCCTTCGGCGCCTTTTTGTACAGCGTTATTACGATTACCCTGCGGGCCAACCAGAATGTAACAGGCCTCGCGCTGACGATCTTCGGCACCGGCTTCGGCAATTTCGTCGGAGAGCTCATCGCCAATTCAGCGGGCGGCTATGTCGCCGTCGGCGATGTCACCAAGGGCGGCTTCAACAGTCCCCTGTTCCCCCAGCTGGCGAATATCCCCGTCCTGGGCAAGCTGCTGTTCTCGTATAACTTTATGGTTTATCTCAGCATCGCGCTGGCCCTGCTGATGACGTACTTTTTGGCGCACACCCGGAAGGGCCTCAATCTGCGCGCCGTCGGCGAGCGGCACGCGGCGGCGGACGCGGCGGGCATTAACGTCACTGTTTATAAATATCTCGCCACCTGCATCGGCGGCGGTATCTCCGGCCTGGGCGGACTCTATATCGTCATGAATTCCTCAAACGGCGTCGGCGGCGTGTGGGTGCACAACTGCATCTCCGGCTACGGCTGGCTGTCTGTCGCGCTCGTCATCTTCTCGGCGTGGCAACCGTCGCGTGCCATGCTCGCCGCGCTAATTTTCGGCGGCCTGTCCGTCACGCGCTACTACTTCCCCATCGACGCCGTCCCGCCGGCACTCTACGATGTCCTGCCGTTTATCGCCACCATCATCGTCCTCATCACTGTCAGCCTCCGCCGCAAACGCAAAAATCAGCCCCCCGCAAGCTTAGGCCTCGCGTATTTCCGGGAGGAACGGTAACCTCTTGCGTATATAGCTCTGCCAGCAGACTGCGTCCGGCCATATTTTTGCCGACGCCGCCGTTTTAAAGATTAAGCAAAAATACGGTATAGATAACAGGAATACCAATGGCTGACAGTATTAATAAATACGTATTGTTGCCAATATCTTAGCTTCTGTGTCACGCGTCATACGGAGCCACATGAATGATCAGCATATAGAAAGCCTCGGACTAAATGACTGGGGCTTTGCTTTATTAACCATGACAGGAGCGGGCTGGGGACGCCGAGGGCGGCGTCCCCTACGACGTATAGGAGGGCAACGGACGAGGGGAGGCAAGGGCAGAACCCTTGCCCTACAGATGATTAAAATGTTTGTACGGCTTTATACATGTTTATAATCATTTTATTACCGTATGGGGGCTATATATTATTGGCTGATGGGTTGTAAAATGAGAACGAATTATTTGACGCGACTTGTTTACGGCGCTTATTTTGTGTTTGCGGCGTTATTGGTGCTGTACAGCTTTTTATCGCCTAAGATGAGCCATTATGCAGACGTTTTGTGCGGCTTTGTGTTTTTAAGCCCGGTTGGATATATGGTTTTGAGAAAAGGCGCCGGTCTGCTGACGCGGGCGAACGGCAAGCGGTGCTTTTTTGTTTTGCTGGGCGCCTGCTTTTGCATAAAGCTGATTTGGGTGCTGCGCTATAAAATCATGCCGGAGGCGGATTACAAAACCTTTTTCGACACAGCGGCGCTGCTGAGCCGGAATTTTGTAATTCATGACAATTACGCGGCGCTGTTTCCGCATATCATGGGCTATTCCCTGTTTTTGAGTGTTTTTTTCAAGGTGCTGGGGGCGCATTATATCATTGCGCCGGTGCTGAACGTCTGTTTGTCCGCGCTGTCTATGGCGCTTATTTATTATATTTGCGCTGAAGTCGGCGGGAGAGGAATGGCGGTCACGGCCAGCTTGCTTTGGATTATTTCGCCGTCGCAGACTATTTATAATATGCTGACGCTGTCCGAGCCGCTTTACTGCACGATACTGCTGATGTGCTGGGCGGTCATTCTCTTTATATATAAGCGGTTTTCTGAAGTAAATACTAAAATTATCATTCTCGCTTCTATTTTGCTGGCTTTTTTGTTTACGATTTTTAATATGACACGGCCGATTGCACCCGTGGCGATGATTGCTTTCACTTTATGGCTTATTTTTGTTGATAAGACAAAAGGAGCGGTGAAAAAGGCCGTCCTTATACTCACCGTTTTTGTGTGCTACGCGGGTTTTTCTGTTCTGGGTACGCAGTACATCAACCTCCGGCTGGGAGAGCAAGCCGCGGCTGTTCCGGGTTACAGCGTCTATGTCGGACTCAACGGCGCGAGTGAGGGCACCTGGAACGCGCAGGACTCGGCGCTGCTGGACCATTACAGCGCGCTCTACGGCGGCAGCGCCGTGAAGGCGCAGCGGCAGATGCTCAGCGACGCGGTTACTAAAATAAAGAATGGGACTGTCGATATCCCGCGTTTGCTGTATAACAAATATCTGATTTTTATGGGGGATGACAGCGCGGCTGCGTATTACGCGAGAGCCTCGCTGCCGCATTGGGATTTGCTTTCTACGGCCTGCAATATATTTTATTTTTTCCTGATCGCCGTTTCGGTCATCGGTGTTCTCAGGGCGATTGAACATAGAAACAGAACGCCGCTGGTGATGATCTGTTTATACGCGCCTGGGCTGATTCTGGCGCAGATGCTTGTTGAAGTCGCCATCCGGTATCATTACTCCATCATCCCGCCTATTTTAATACTCGCTTCTTACGGCATCACCGGCAAAAAGCAGCATGCTCATAGTCCCGCCGAAAATCCGCTCATGTGATTTGAGCGGATTTTTTTATTGTTACAGTTATATAACAGTATTGGCTGCTTCATTGACACGGTTAAGCGTGTATTGGTACATTTATGTAATTGATAGTAATATATACATTTTTGGGTAATGGGTGAAAGGGGTCGAAACATGGCTGGAACGATTATAAAAGCCTCGGAGGCCGAAGCATTAGGCGTGAATGTCAAGCGGCTGGAGCATCTGGATCGGTTTATGCAGCAGATCACGGGCGCGGGAGGTCATCCGTCGAGTGTTATATCCGTGCTGCGCCGCGGCACGGAAATTTTCAGCGGGGCGTACGGCGTTAAAGCCCCCGGTGGTCCCCCGCTTACCCCGGACACGATTATACCGGTGGCGTCCGTGACGAAAACCGTTACCGCAACGCTTCTGGCTATTTTACAGGAGGACGGGGCCATCGATTTCTGCGACAGGCTGAGCCGGTATTATCCCGCTTTCACCGGCGGCAGTAAGGACGCGGTTGAAATCTGGCAGCTCTTATGCCACTCCTCCGGTATGAGCGACGATTTAATGAGCCGCCATAAAGAGGATTTTTTAAAGGAAAGACTCGGCGTTGATTCGCTCGACAGCTGCTCCCGCGAGCAGTGCAACCAGGCGCTGCTGGACGCGCGGGAAGCGCTGGGCCTGCCAAAAGCCGAGCCCGGCAAAGAGGCTCAGGCCATACAGGAGGTTAACGTGCTCCTGCGGCTCAAAGCGCCCCTGGCAACCGAGCCCCATACCGCTTTAGATTATTGCAGCACAGGTTATGAGCTACTGGCCAGGCTGGCTGAGCGGCTGGCCGGCGAGGACATCGAGAGCCTCGCCCAGCACCGCCTGTTCGGGCCTCTGGGCATGGTGGACTCGCATTTTATCCTGCCGAGGGAAAAGTGGCCGCGCGTGCTGAAAAGAGACCCGTCCTGCTTTGAGGGCGAATACTTTAACAGCGAGGGCATTCTGACCAGCGTTGGCGGAGGCGGCGGGTTGAAAACCACCATGCGCGACCTGACGCGGCTGGGTCAGATGTATTTGAACGGGGGCACGCTCGACGGGCAGCAGGTCCTCTCCCCCGCCACTGTGCGGGTAATGACGAAGAACCATAACGTCGGCCTGCCCGACAATCCATGGTTCGGACGGATGCTCGGCGCGGACTGGGGCCTCGGCTGGGTCATCAAGGGCACTAAGAAGGATGACCTGGGCCTTCTGCGCTCGGAAAACACATTTGACCACGGCGGAGCCGGCGGTGCGCGCATCTTCATTGATCCCGACGCGGCGCTTGTCGTGGCGATGTATATGGTCGACACGAATTACGATGTTTTTAATCCGAATCACAGCAGGATCGCCAATATCATCTTCTCGGCGCTGAAGTAAGGTGCACGGGAATCGAGAACGGGCAGGCGTGGAAGCCTGCCGCTACGAAAAGTTCTAACCTCTGCGGAAACTTCAGGTCACGCGTAGCGGGCGGCTTCCACGCCGCCCAGCACCGCGACGCGACGCCAAATAATTATTCAAACAATATGGAGGGGTTCTTATGACACAAACGAAACCGGATGCTTTACGCTTTGAGGTGCTGAGGGTTGCGCCGCAGCGGCTGGAGTATCTGGATACATATTTGAAGCAGCTGATTGACAAGGGCGAGCATCCGTTCATCGGGATGCGCGTGCTGCGCCGCGGCGCGCTGATTTTTAACGGGGCTTACGGCGTCAGTCCGCCGAACGGGGCGGCATTAAAGGAGGATGCGATTTATCCGCTGGCTTCGCTCACGAAGCCGTTTGTGGCGACACTGCTGGCTGTTTTGCAGGAGGATGGGTTGATTGATTTATGGGACAAGTTCAATAAATATTACCCGGAATTCACGGGCGAGCACAAGGACGAGGTGGAAATCTGGCAGGTGCTGGCGCATTGCTCAGGCATGTCCGGCGACCTGATGGATGAGCATATCAACGCGTTTGTGCGGGAAAAGCTGGGACGCGATAAGCACGAAAGTTTTACTGATGAGGAATACACACAGGTGCTTTTGGATTCGCGGGAGTCCTTGGGACTGCCTCCGGCAAAAGAAAATGGTGATTCCGTGTGGGAGGTTGAAGCGCTATTGAGCTTGAGGGCACCCCTGGCGAGCGCGCCGCACACGGCTTACAACTACTGCGGCCTGGGCTACCAGCTGTTCGTCAAGCTGATTGAAAGGCTGACCGGCGAAAGCATCGACAGCTACGCACAGCGGAAGCTCTTCGAACCTCTTAACATGTCGGATACCTATTTTGTGATGCCACAGGCCAAGTGGGCGCGCGCCGTCAAGCGCCCGGAGACCTGCCCCGGCGCGGACTGGCTCAACAGCGAGGCGCTTTTGGTCAGCACGAGCGGCTCCGGCGGCTTAAAGAGCACGATGCGGGATTTAGCGAATTTCGGGCAGATGTATCTGCAGAAGGGGACGCTCGGCAATGCGCGCGTTTTATCTCCGGCGTCCATCCGGCTGATGACGACCGACCACAACGCCGGACTGCCGCCGACGCCCTGGTTCGGCAGAACCCTGGGCGCCAACTGGGGCCTCGGCTGGAACCTCCGCTGCGATAAAAAGGACGACACCACCCTCCTGCGTTCACCGAGCGCCTTCGACCACGGCGGCTTCGGCGGTGCGCGCCTCCTCATCGACCCCGAAAACGATCTCGTCGTCAGCCTCTACATGGCCGACAAAGATCAAAACTTCAGCGCCAACCTCAGCCGTGCGATGAATATCGTCTACACGGCACTGGATTAAGGCGCACTCTGTTTTGATGCTTGAAACAGAAAGATTGACTTTAAGGCGATTCGCCGAGGACGATTGGCTTGATTTATATGACTATCTGTCTCAGGAAATTGTTGTGAAGTATGAACCATACGGCGTTTTTGACGAGGAAGAGTGTAAGCATGAAGCTATCCGGCGCTCACAGGAGGATGCGTTCTGGGCGGTATGCCTGAAAGAAACCAAACGATTAACCGGAAATATCTATTTCAAGCAGCTGGAGCCGAAAGCGTTTCAAACATGGGAAATCGGTTTTGTCTTTAATGCCGTATACCAAGGAAAGGGTTACGCAACAGAGGCATGTGAAAAAATTCTGGAATATGGCTTTAAGCAAGCTGCGGCTCATAGAATTATCGGTAACTGCAATCCTGAGAACACGCCATCGTGGAAGCTGATGGAACGGCTGCAGATGAGAAGAGAAGGGCATTTTAGAAAACCGGCCTTCTTCAAAAAGTCACCGGACGGAAAACCGCTGTGGCATGACGCCTATCAGTATTCGATTATAGATGAGGAATATCTCGCTTTGAAATCAAATACCATAGAAGCTGGGTTTTGTAAATACACATAATTATAGGGTGCAGCGTCCGCGACACATCACTTCTCGCGCGGAAAAACGCAGCTATAGAAAAACGGCGCGTCCAGTGGCCGCGCCCTACCAGTAAAGGGGAGCACTTATGCCGGCAACTATTATCAGCGGGTCTGACGCGGAGGCGGTGCGGGTCAGCGTTAAGAGGCTGGAGCTTTTGGATAAATTTATGCAGCAGGTGACGGACGACGGGACGCATCCGGCGAGCGCTATCCGCGTGCTGCGGTATGGGACGGAAATTTTCAGCGGCGCTTACGGTGTCAGCGCGCCCGGGGGGCCGCCGCTGACCGCCGATGGGATTTTTGAGCTGCAGTCGGTCACGAAGAGCGTCACTGTGACGCTGCTGGCTCTGCTGCAGGAGGACGGCGCGCTGGATTTCTGCGACAGGCTGAGCCGGTATTTTCCGGAGTTCACGGGCGGCAAAAAGGACCAGATTGAAATCTGGCAGCTCTTGAGCCACTCCTCGGGCATGTCGGACGAGGCGATGAGCAGGTATGTGGATTCGGTTGTATGCGCGCAGCTCGGACGGGGGCCGGATGACAAGTATTCTCACGAGGAATACATACAGGCAATTCTGCGGGCGCGCGAAGCACTGGGCTTGCCGAAAGCCGAACCCGGGGCATCGCGGGAGCAAACCGTTCAGGGGACCGCACAGGTATTAAGGCTCAGAGCGCCCTTGGGCAGCGACCCCCGGACGGTTTTTGATTATTGCAGTACGGGTTATAGGCTATTATACAGTTTGATTGAACGTCTGACCGGAGAGAGTCCGGACAGCTACGCGAAGCGGAGATTATTCGAACCGCTCGGCATGGCGGACACGTATTTTATCCTGCCGAGGGACAAGTGGCCCCGCGTGGTTAAACGCCCGGACGACTGCTACAACGCAAAATGGCTCAACAGCGAAAGCACTTTAAGCAGCGCGAGCGGCGCCGGAGGCCTCAAAAGCACCATGTATGACATGACGCTTTTCGGGCAGATGTATCTGCAGGAAGGCACACTGGGCTCAAGGCAGCTTCTCTCTCCGGCGACCATCCGCGTGCTGACGGCGAATCACAATATCGGACTGCCCGATTGCTTTTATTTCGGCAAAAGGCTCGGCGCAGCCTGGGGACTTGGCTGGCATGTCCGATACGGCAAAAAGGACGACCTCGGCCTCCTGCGCTCGGACAGAACGTTTGACCACGGCGGCGCGGGCGGCGCGCGGCTTTTTGTCGACCCCGACAGTGGCCTTGTATTCAGCCTTTATATGGTCGACAGAGAAGACGCCGCGCCGTACTCCAACCACAGCAGGGTTGCAAATATTATCTATTCGGCGCTGAGATGAATTAATTAATAAATGGAGGTTTCTTTATGGGAGCAACGATAATTAAGGCGGGGGCTGCGGAGGCGCTGAAGGTCAGCGTCAGGCGGCTGGAGCATCTGGATAAATTTATACAGCAGGTGACGGACGACGGGACGCATTCGGCAAGCGTCATCAGGGTGCTGCGCCACGGAGCGGAAATTTTCAGCGGGGCTTATGGCTTACGCGTCCCTGATATCATCACGCCGGGCGGTATTCCGGCGACAACGGATACGATTTTTCCGCTGTCGTCGGTGACAAAGGCCATTACGGCGACACTGCTGGCGATATTGCAAGAGGACGGCGCTGTCGATTTCTGCGACAGATTGGGGCGCTACTTTCCTGAATTCTCCGGCGATAAAAAGGACGCGGTTGAAATCTGGCAGCTGATGTGCCACTCGTCGGGCATGTCCGACGACGTCATCGGCAATTATGTTAACCAGCGCATACGGGAGCAGCTTGGGCTTTCCGAGAACGAGGGCTTCACAGACGCGCAGGCCTATACGGCTGTTATGCAAATACGCGAGTCTCTGGGTCTGCCGAAGGCCGAAGGGGACGAGGCTTTCCAGGAAACCATCGACATCCTGAGGCTCAAAGCGCCGCTCGCGCGCGACCCCCACACAGGCTTTGAGTATTGCGGCACGGGTTATATGCTCCTGGGCAAGCTGATAGAAAGGCTGAGCGGCGAGAGTATCGACAGCTTCGCCGCGCGCCGGTTGTTCGGGCCGCTTGGGATGACGGACTCGCATTTCATCGTACCGAAGGAAAAGTGGACGCGCGTAATTAAAAGAGATCCGTCGTATGTGTCGGGCGAATGGCTCAACAGCGAGGGTGTGCTTTCCAACACGAACGGCGCGGGGGGCTTGAAGAGCACGATGCATGACCTGACGCTACTCGGCCAGATGTATTTAAACAAGGGTACGCTCGGCGGTCAGGAGGTGCTGTCACCGGCATCGATCCGTGTTTTATCGACCGACCAGAATTTTGATCTGCCCGCGTCGTCCTGGTTCGGACGGATGCTCAGCAGCGCATGGACGCTCGGCTGGGTTGTCAGCCGCGGCAAGAAGGACGACCTCGGTCTCCTGCGCTCGGACAACACGCTCGACCACGGCGGTATGGGCGGGGCGCGCCTCGTTATTGATCCCGACAACGACCTCGTCATCGCCATGTATCTGGTGGACAAGGAGCTGTATACGTCCTACGCCAATCACAGCCGCATCGCGAATATCATCTATTCGGCGCTGCTATAAAATTAATCAAGGAGTTGTACATATGTCAGCAACCATTATAAAAGCATCAGAGGCTCAGGCGCTGCGCGTCAATGTCAAGCGGCTGGAGCAGCTGGATACATTTTTACAGTCAATTACAGGCGAGGGCGGACACCCGTCTATCGTCATCCGCGCGCTGCGGTACGGTACGGAAATTTTCAGCGGCGCGTATGGGGTCAAGGCTCCGGGAGCAAGCCCTGCGGACGCAGGGCCGGCGCTGACGCTGGACACGATTATTCCGATGGCGTCGGTGACAAAAACCGTCACGGCGACGCTGCTGGCGATCCTGCAGGAGGACGGTGTCATCGATTTCTGCGACCGGGTCAACCGGTACTATCCGGAATTCACCGGCGGCAATAAAGACGCGATCGAAATCTGGCAGCTCCTGTGCCACTCCTCGGGCATGAACGATGATGTGATGGATCGATACATCGACGATTATCTGAAGAAACAGCTCGGACACAGCCCTGACGACAGCTTCTCGTATGATGAATACATGCAGGCGCTCCTGGACGTACGCGAAGCGCTTGGCCTGCCGAAGGCGGCGCCGGACGAAGAGCCGCAGGCAATACAGGAGGCTGAAACGCTCCTGAAGCTGCGGGCCCCCCTCGCGGCTGAAGTGCACACCGTTTTATCCTATTGCAGCACAGGTTATGAGCTGATGGCCTGGCTCATTGAACGGCTGACCGGCGAGAGCATCGACAGCTTCGCCCAGCGCAGGCTGTTTGAGCCGCTGAGCATGACGGATTCGCATTACAGCCTGCCGGAGGAGAAATGGCCGCGCGTACTCAAAAGGGACCCGGCCTATTTCAACGGCGACTGGCTCAACAGCGACGCTGTTTTGCTTAACACCAGAGGCGGCAACGGCCTGAAGAGCACCGTGCACGACCTGACAAATCTCTGCCAGATGTACCTGAATGAAGGCAGCTTTAACGGACAGCAAGTCCTCTCTCCGGCGACCATCCGCGTTATGACGACCAATCACAACGTCGGTTTACCCGATAATCCGTGGTTCGGGCGGATGCTGGGCGCGGACTGGGGGCTCGGCTGGGTCATCAAGGGCACGAAGAAGGACGATCTGGGCCTTTTGCGCTCGGAGAGAACCTTTGACCACGGCGGCGCGGGCGGCGCCCGCGTTTTCGCTGATCCCGACGCCGGTCTTGCCGTCGCGCTCTACGCCGTCGACACCCGCTACGATATCTTCAACCCCAATCACAGCAGGATTGCCAACATTATTTATTCGGCGCTGAGATAAAGGAGATTTTATATGGTATTTATTAAGCCCGGGGATTACCACTTAAAGGAGCTCAATGTGGATCCGGGACGGTTGGAATATCTCGATAGTTTTTTAAAGCAGATTACCGAGAGCGCGCCCAACAAGTTTAGCGCGGTGCGCGTGCTGCGGTACGGCGAGGTGATTTTTGACGGCGGCTACGGCGTTCAGACGCCGAATGGGGGGCCGCTGAGGGAAGACGCGATTTATCCGCTGGCGTCCATCACAAAGTCCTTTACGGCGACGCTCATCGCCATACTGCAGGAGGACGGGCTGATTGATGTGTGGGATAAGCTGAACACATATTACCCTGAATTTACGGGCGGGAAAAAGGATGAGGTTGAAATCTGGCAGGTGATGGCCCACTGCTCAGGCATCTCCGGCGAAACGATGTATCAATACCTCACGGACACCGTTAAAGAGTATTCCGGGCTGGATATCAGCGAGGACTGCTCCTGGGAGGATTATTCCGCCGCGCTGCTCAAAACGCGGTCGGCTTTGGGGCTGCCGAAAATAGAGCCTGTTGAAAAAGCCGTTGAAGAGACGGAGACGGCACTCAATCTCCGAACGCCTCTGGGCTATGATCCCGGTACGACCTTCTCCTACTGCGACACAGGCTATCAGCTGCTGGCAAAGCTCGTTGAGCGATTGACGGGCGAGGATATCGACAGCTACGCCGCGCGCAGGCTGTTTAAGCCCCTGGGCATGACGGATACGCATTTCCTGCTGCCAAAAGAGAAGTGGCTGCGCTATGTGCGGCGTGACCCGACCTTTCACTTTGCCGACTGGCTCAACAGCGATGATTTATTGACGAGCACACACGGCGCAGCAGGCCTGAAAAGCACGATGCGCGACATGACGCGCTTCGGGCAGATGTGGCTGCAAAAGGGTACGCTGGACGACGCGCGCATCCTCTCCCCCGCCTCCATCCGCCTGATGACCGCCGACCACAACGCGAAACTCCCGCCTTCGTACTGGGGCACGAGATGGCTGTCGAGCTCGTGGGGACTCGGCTGGAATGTTTCCTACGGCAAAAAGGACGATTTGGGTCTGCTGCGTTCGGACAGCACCTTTGACCACGCCGGCGCGGGCGGCGCGCGGCTCTTTATCGACCCGGACAACGGCCTCGTCACCGCGATGTACACCGTCGAGCTCGAAGCCATGTCGTATGAAAACCAAAGCCGCATCGCGAACATTATTTATTCGGCGCTGGATTAGGGTGCCGCGTTACGCCGCACAGGCGCGGACGACCGGTGGTCGTCCCTACGGCGGTTGCGCTGTTAAATAATGGGTGTTACGCGGTACAGGGGACAATCCTCAGCCGCCTGCGGGCGGCAGCTCCTTTCAAAAGGAGCCTGAGTTAGGTGATGACGATATAGGAGCGAACTGCGTTCGGCTGGGTTGGATTGACGGGACTGACGGGCGATCGCTGTGGTCGTCCCTACGGGAGGACACCGAATCAGGAGCGTAATATATGTAAAAACATGAACAGAAAGGGGATTTCTTATGATACAGACCAAAGCGGAGGTTTCAGGTCTTGAGGCGCTCAGGGTTGATCCCGGGCGGCTTGAATACCTCGACAGCTATTTAAAGCAGCTGGCGGTGGACAATCCGAACACCTTTACGGCTGTGCGGGCGCTGCGGTACGGCAAGGTTATTTTTAACGGCGCTTACGGTACGGGCAGTCTTGACGGGACACCCTTAGCCGAGGATGCGATCTATCCGCTGGCTTCGATCACAAAGCCCATTATCGCGACGCTGCTGGCGCTTTTAATGGAAGACGGGGTTATCGATTTTTGGGACCGGTTCAACAGATATTTCCCTGAATTCACCGGCGGCAAAAAGGATGAGGTTGAGCTCTGGCAGGTGCTGGCGCACTGCTCGGGCATGTCGGATGAGCGTATTGACCAGTATTTCGGCGAGCTTTGCGCGCAGCTGGGTATCGATACCAATTTCAAATCCGACGAGGAATATGAGGCTGCCTTCGGCAAGATACGGACACAGCTCGGCATGCCGGAGGTTGAGCTGAATGATAAATCCGTCGATGAAACATATAATGCCGTCCAGCTGTCGGCACCTTTGACCGCCGATCCGGGGACAGGGTTCAATTACTGCAATACCGCTTATAATTTAATGAAGAAGCTGATTGAAAAGCTGACCGGCGAAACGATTGACGCGTTTGCCTCACGCCGGTTGTTCAAGCCGCTGGGCATGCGGGATACGCACTTTCTCCTGCCGAAAGACAAATGGCCGCGCGTGGTCAAGCGGGACCCGAGCTTCCACGGCGCGGATTGGTTTAACAGCGACAATATCATGACCAACACAAACGGCGCCTCGGGCCTAAAAAGCACCATGGCTGACCTTACGCGGTTCGGGCAGATGTGGCTGCAGCAGGGCACGCTTGACGGCGCGCGCATCCTCTCCCCCGCCACCATCCGCCTGATGACAACCGACCACAACGCAAAGCTCCCGCCCTCGTTCTGGGGCACACGGTGGCTGTCGTGCTCGTGGGGGCTGGGCTGGAATGTCTGCTTCGGCAAAAAGGATGATTTGGGCCTGCTGCGCTCGCCCCGCGCCTATGACCACGCCGGGGCCGGGGGCGGCCGCATTATGATTGACCCGGACAACAACCTCGTCGTCGCCTTTTACGTGGTCGAGCACACCGCTATGTCCTACGAATACCAGAGCACTGTCGCCAATATCCTCTACTCCGCACTGGATTAAGCCGCGCGGCTCTATCACCTGCGAACCTGCCATTCCCGCGAAGGCGGGAATCCAGACTTACCTGGCGCGTGGATTCTCACCTGCGTGGGAATGACAGGGACGGCGAAAATATTGATAAAACAAACGCCATACTATGCGCATAGTATGGCGTTTGTTTCCGAAGTTTCGCTTGACATAAAGCGCGGGTAATCATACTATAATTATATGATTAATAAGCGCGGGAGCATGGAGAACGGCGGACGACCGATGGTCGTCCCTACAGATCAATCCATTGGCATGCCGTAGGAATCGCGCCGAAGGTGCTGCGGCTTGACGATACCGTTTACAGCCGAGAGATAGGCCGCAGCTCCTTGCGCGCCTGCGTTTTACTCCTTTCGTCACGGCGTTCCGCCGTGCCACCTCCCTCAAGAGGGAGGTAAAAAGGCAACGGATGCTTATGTCGTTATATGCCGGGTTCGTGAATCGCATATGGAAAGATAACGGACGGTGAAACGAAAAGATTTGGCTTTCCATTTTTACAGAGGGGCTTTATACTTAAGCATAATAATTGATATAGTCGGAGTATACCGTATAAAAGGAGCTGTACAAATGAATTCAAGAGATATCTATAAAAGTGTGGCGGCGGTGCTGGAAACGGGGCGGCGGGCGGTTGTGACGACGGGGCTGTCTGAGAGCGGCATTGAAAAGCAGGTCATCGCGGAGCCGGAGGAAGAGGACGCGTCGGCTGCCGCGGGAACGGCGCGGACGCTGGTGCAGGGCGCTTTTGAAACGGGAGAGTTGCAAAAGTCAAGCGAAGCGGATGGCATTGGCTTTGCCGAGCCTTATTTCCCGGAGTCGCGGCTGATTATTTTAGGGGGCGGGCACATCGCGAAGCCTTTGGCGGAGTTCAGCGCGAAGTGCGGGTTCGCGGTGACGGTCGTGGACGACCGGCCGTCGTTTGCCAACAGGCAGCGGTTCCCGGAAGCCAAGCAGGTGATCTGCGAAAGCTTTGAGAGGGTTTTTCCCCTGCTGAATATCAACAGGTCGAGCTTCGTGGTCATCATCACGCGCGGGCACCGGCATGATCTGGACTGCCTGAGACAGGTGCTGACGCTCGAAACGGCGTATACGGGCATGATCGGGTCAAAGCGGCGCGTACGCGGGGCCAGAGAGCAGCTGACGGAAGAGGGATATCCGAAGGAGAAACTCGACGCCGTCCGCGCCCCGATTGGGCTCGATATCGGCGCCGAGACGCCGGAGGAAATCGCCATTTCCATTTTGTCGGAACTCATTAAATACAAAAGAGCGATTGCCGGCACCTGCTGGCCGGAGCTCGACATGGAGGTTCTGACCGAGCTGGCAAAGGATTCGGAGGAGCCGCGCGCGCTTGTGACGATTATTGAAACGAAGGGCTCCGTGCCGCGGGACATCGGGGCAAAAATGATTGTGTGGCCGCACGGCAAAACACTCGGCAGCATCGGCGGCGGCTGCAGCGAGGGCGAAGTTATTTCAGCCGCATATGATGTAATACGCGACGGCGGTTATAAAATCCAGGATGTGGATATGACAGGCGACGTTGCCGAGGACGAGGGGATGGTCTGCGGCGGCATCATGAAGGTTGCTATTGAAAAGTACAGCTGATAAAGGTTACAATAAGGCAATTGCTCCACGCCGCCCACCGCGCGGCAATCGCCGGGAAACGGGCGGGCGCGGAAGCCCGCCGCTACGAAAACATTTTAAGCGTCTGCCTTATCATAACAACCGTATTTTTGGAGGATATCATTATGCAGCAGGACAATAATCACGAGAATTTGGAAAGCCTGGTCCGTGCTGTTGTCGGCGGTTATTCGGGGCAGCCAAGTTATCTGCCGAATAAAGACGCGATCATCGAAATCCTCGGCATTATCAGAAAACTCTTATTCCCGGGGTATTTTGAAAATCAAAGCACGGAGCTCACGGATCTGTATTTCTATGTCGGCAGCCTGATGATGGAGCTCGGGAACAGGCTGGAAAAGGAAATCTGCCGGGCGCTGCAGCACGATACCTCCGTCACGGGGACCTGCGACGAGGACGCCGCGCTGATTTCCGCCCGGATTGCCTACGACTTTCTCAATAGGATTCCGGCGCTGCGCGAGATTTTGCTGACGGATGTTGAGGCCACGCTCGACGGTGACCCGGCTGCCCGGAGCACACATGAGATTATCTTCTCCTACCCGGGTATTTTAGCCATCAGCATCTATAGGGTTGCCCATGAGCTGCATTTATTGGGTGTTCCGCTGATTCCAAGGATTATGACCGAGCACGCACACAGCATCACCGGCATCGATATTCACCCCGGCGCGGAAATCGGGCATCATTTTTTTATCGACCACGGCACGGGCGTTGTCATCGGCGAGACGACACAGATCGGCAACGGGGTTAAAATCTATCAGGGCGTGACGCTCGGGGCGCTGTCCACGAAGGGCGGTCAGAGCCTGCAGGGGAAGAAACGCCATCCCACGCTTGAGGATGACGTGACCGTATACTCCTCAACCTCCATCCTTGGCGGCCAGACGGTGATCGGCCGAGGAGCCGTCATCGGCAGCAACGCCTTTATCACAAAGTCCGTCGCGGCGGAAACAAGGGTGAGCATCAAAATCCCGGATTTGGATTATAAAGCCCTGCACGCAAAAGAACAATAAAAAACGCTGTATCGGTGTTCTCCGGCGCTATGCTCCGGGAATTCAGATACAGCGTTTTTTAAATGTCGCATAAAAAGAATTGCCTTATTTGTTAAACATTTATGTGTTTTATTTTCGCAAAATATGATAAAATTTGTTGAAAAGCTTTGTTGTCGAAATTAATGATATTTTGTACTATCGCCTTATTGTTTTGCGTGCTTATTGACTCAATTACAGAAATATGCATACATGTAATAATGTACTTATATATTAAATCAACAAATCAGCGACATGCGCATAGAGGCGTGCGATAATCCGGAGGTGATTCGTATAAAGACCGAAGAAGGAATCGTGATTGAAACAGACGGCGTGACGGCGCAGGTCAAAGCCGGAAGGCATGTTGAATGCAAGGACTGCGGCGCGTGCCCGGGGAGCGAGGCTGCCGTCGTTACCGTGCGGAACCAAATAAACGCTCTTGTGGGGCAAAGGGTCGCGTTTGAAGTGAAAGATACGGGAGCACTCAAGGGCGCCTTCCTTATATTTATCTTTCCCCTGCTGGCGCTTTTCCTCGGCGTGCTGCTCGGCGGTCTGGCTGCAGGATTTCTCGCTGTCAATCTGCTGCTGGGCAGAGTACTCGGGGCCGTTATCTTGTTCGCGGTATCCCTTGTTTCCATTATGCTCTATGACAGGCGCGTGAGTAAAGGCAAGGACGCTCTGCCGGCCATCATACATATTATTAAATAAAGCAGCGAATCCAGCAATTCAACAAATGAAAAAGGTGATTGCTCATGTATAAAAGCTTCCGCGGCGGTGTCCATCCGAAGGATTTTAAAAGCATAACTTCGGATATTCCAACGGAGCGCATGCCCGCTCCCCAAAAAGTTGTCATTCCGGTCAGCCAGCATATCGGCACGCCGGGAGTACCTGTCGTTAAGATCGGCGATCTCGTTAAGAAGGGCCAGCTAATCGCGAGTGCCGATGCCAGCATGACCAGCTTTGTGCACGCGTCAATATCCGGCAAGGTCATTGACATCGCGGAGTACCCGAGCTCCTATAAGGACAAAAGTCTCGCCATCGTCATTGAGAGCGACGGGCTGGACGAGTGGGCGGAGGGGCTCCCCCTCAAGCGCGACTGGGAAAAGCTCAGTGTGGCGGAAATCCACGAGATTGTCAAGGCCGCCGGTCTTGTCGGTTTGGGCGGGGCAAACTTCCCGACAAGCTTTAAGCTGACATATGGCCCGGAGAAAAATATTGATTCCCTGCTCATAAACGCCTCGGAGTGCGAGCCCTATCTCAACTCAGACTACAGAGTCATGATGGAGGATACGGCGCGGGTCGTGCTCGGCGCGAAAATCGCCATGAAGTCACTCGGCGTTAAAAAATGCATCATCGGCGTTGAAGACAACAAACCCAAAGCCATCGCGGCGTTTGAGGAAGCCTTTAAGGGCACGGACGTTGAGGTTGCCGCCTTACATACAAAATACCCGCAGGGCGCGGAGCGCATGTTTATAAAGGTGCTTTTAAACCGCGAAATTCCCGAAGGAAAACGGCATTCGGATATCGGTGTCGTGGGCTTGAATGTCGGCTCGGTGGTGGCGATTGCCAACGCCGTTATCGACGGCATTCCGCTGATTGAACGCGTCATCACGGTTTCGGGCGACGCCATCGCGCAGCCCAAGAACCTCAGGGTGCCGATCGGGACAAGCTTCAAGGATGCCATCGCATACTGCGGCGGCTACAGCAAGACGCCCGAAAAGATTATTAACGGCGGCCCGATGATGGGTTATGCGCTGTCCAATCTGGATATCCCGATTATCAAGGGCGTCGCCGGAATCCTTGTGCTGAGCAAGGACGCCGTCAGCCACGACGAGGAGTCGCCCTGCATCCGGTGCGGGCGATGCGTCGATGCCTGTCCCATCGGGCTGATACCGAGCATGCTGAGTATACTCAGCGAGCACAGCCGGCACGAGGAAGCCTATAAGGATTACGGTCTGCTCAACTGCATTGAGTGCGGGAGCTGCGCATATGTATGCCCGTCAAAGCGCCGGATTGTGCAGTACATCCGATATTCAAAGTCCCAAAATGCGGGACATGCACATAAATAGGAGGCTAAGACGTATGAGTTCACCAAACCAGCTTGAAGAAACCCTATTGACGGTCTCGGCATCTCCGCATATCAAAAGCCCGGAGACCATTGCTAAAATTATGTGGAATGTGAACCTCGCATTGGCACCCGCTGCGATATTCGCTGTTATCTGGTTCGGGCTGCCCGCACTGCTTAACATCGTCGTCTCGATTGTATGCGCTGTGGGTACCGAATATCTTATTCAAAAAATAAGAAAAGTAAAGGTTACCGCCTTAGACGGCAGCGCGTTTGTCACCGGTCTGCTGCTGGCTATGTGCCTGCCGCCTAATCTGCCGCTCTATATGACGGCGTTCGGCGCGGTTATCGCCATTGCCGTAGCGAAGCATTCTATGGGCGGCCTGGGCTACAATGTTTTTAACCCGGCGCATATCGGACGCGCCGCGCTCATGGTATCATGGGCGGCGTGGATGACAAAATGGACCCCGATGACTTCCGTCATCGATACGGTAACAAGCGCGACACCGCTCGGAATTCTAAAGGAAAAGGGCTACAGCGCGCTGATTGATACCTTCGGCAGCAGAGCGGCGCTCTATAAAGCGATGCTGCTGGGCACCCGGAACGGGAGCCTCGGCGAGACGTGCACGATACTGCTCGTCCTCGGCGGCCTGTACCTCATCTACAAGGGTTACATAAAGTGGCAGGTTCCCGTCTGCATGATCGGCACTGTCGGACTTCTGACCTGGGCTTTCGGCGGCACGGCAGGCCTGTTTACCGGCGACCCGATCTTCCACATGATGGCGGGCGGCCTGGTTATCGGCGCGTTTTTCATGGCGACCGACATGGTCACCATCCCTATCACATTAAAAGGGCAGATCATATTCGCCGTCGGCTGCGGACTGATTACAACGCTCATCCGGCTGGTCGGCGGATATCCCGAAGGCGTATGCTATTCCATTCTGCTGATGAACTGTTTGACGCCGCTGATTGACCGGCTCGTCAAGCCCCGGATTTACGGAAGGGAGGGGAAAAAGCATGCATGAGGCGCACGTAGAAAAAAAGGACAGTATCTTTAAAATCGCCATTAATCTGACGCTGACCTGTCTCATATCGGGCGTGATTCTCGCCAGTGCCTATTACATCACACATCCGATCGCCGTTGAAAAAGAGAAGGAATTGACGGTAAAGGCCATGCAGAGTCTCGTCCCCGACGCGACAACCTTTGCAGCCGTCGAGGGGGAAGACAACATGACTGCGGCCTCCGACGGGAGTAAGGTCATCGCTTATATTGTTGAGGTGGAGCCCAAGGGCTACGGCGGCGCGATTGTGACACAGGTTGCCGTGACGCCCGACGGCAAGGTCATCAACTATAAAATCACAAAAAGCAACGAGACGCCGGGGCTGGGCGAGAACGCGAAAAACGCGTCCTTTATGAATCAGTTCGCGGGAAAAACCTCAGAACAGCTTGTTGTGACAAAGGATACCTCTAAAACGGATAATATCCAGGCCATGACCGGCGCGACGATTACCTCGAAAGCTGTGACGAAGGGTGTCAAAGAAGCTGTAGACCGCGTGAACGCTTTTGTTGGGGAGGGTAAATAATGAATAAAATGTTCCGGATTTTCAGCAAAGGGCTTATTGACGAAAACCCAATCCTCGTCCTCGCGCTGAGTCTTTGCCCCGCACTGGCGGTAACCTCAACCGTCATCAACGCGCTGACAATGGGCCTCACGGTCACATTTGTCATCTCGCTCAACAACATCGTCGTGTCGCTGACGCGGAAGGTCGTCAACCCCAAGGTGCGCGTACCGGTTTATATTACAAGCATCGCCACCATCGTAACCCTTGCGATTCTGATTCTTGACGCTTACGCGCCTGTACTCGGGCAAGCGCTCGGCATCTACCTGAGTCTTGTGGTCGTTTTCGCCATCATTCTGGCCAGAGCTGAGGCGTTCGCTTCTAAAAATAAAGTATTCCCGTCCTTTTTAGACGGCTTCGGAATGGGCTGCGGCTTTACGCTGGCGATGATTACCGTCGGCGCGATCCGCGAGTTTTTCGGCAGCGGCTCGCTTTTGGGTGTCCGTATTTTAGGCTCATGGTATAACGCGCCGCTCATCTTTATCATGGCGCCCGGCGCTTTCATCGTCATCGGCTATCTGGTCGGCGCCGTTAAAATTTACAATACCAAGAAAGAAGAACGGATGAAGGAGCGTGAGGTTTAATGGCGGCATACATATTATTGTTCGTCGGCGCGGCTATCGTCAATAACTTTGTGTTGACGCGGTTTTTGGGACTTTGCATCTTCTTCGGCGTATCTAAAAAGCTCGACGCCTCGCTGGGCATGGGCATGGCCGTCACCTCGGTCATGACACTCTCAAGCATGCTGGCCTGGGTCGTTTATAATCTCGTGCTTGTCCCGCTGGGGCTGACCTTCCTGAAGACGCTTGTTTTCGTGCTCTTAATCGCGAGCTTTGTGCAGCTGCTGGAAATGGTCATTAAAAAGCTCGCGCCGGCACTTTACAGCATGTGGGGCATCTACCTGCTGCTGATTGCGACGAACTGCATCGTGCTGAGCGTCCCGCTGCTCAATGCCGAAGCGAATTACTCGTTCGGCATGAGCGTTGTCAACGCGCTGGGCTCCGGCGTCGGCTTCGGGATCGCCATGATCCTCATGGCCAGCATCCGGGAAAAGCTCGAGGTCGCCGATGTGCCCAAGCCGCTGCAGGGGCTGGGTATCGCCTTTATCGTCGCGGGGATGCTGTCTCTTGCTTTCCTGGGCTTTTCCGGGATGATTCCGTTATAATTCAAGCATCTCTAATCTATATTCCGAAAAGTGAAGGTGAATTGATATGCTGGACGCACTTATGATCGTCATTGTTCTTGTCGGTATCGGCTTGATCTTTGGCTTTGTGCTCGCTTATGCCAATAAAAAATTCAAGGTGGAGACGAATCCTCTGATTCCGGAGGTCGAGGAGCTTTTGCCGAAGGGGCAATGCGGCGCCTGCGGCTACGCCGGGTGCGCCGCCTATGCCGAGGCTGTTGTTTTGAATCCGGACGTTGCGCCGAACCTGTGCGTCCCCGGCAAGCAGGCTGTGGCCGACGCGGTCTCCCATCTCACAGGCAAGGTCGCCGCAGCGGTTGAGCCCAGAGTCGCCCACGTCCGCTGCGCGGGCAGTCCGGATAAAGCGAAGGCCGCCTATAACTATACCGGCCTGAAGGACTGCGCAAGCGCGAACATGCTCCATTTCGGCTATAAAGAATGCAAATACGGCTGCCTGGGTTTCGGCAACTGCGTGAACGTCTGCAAATTCGGCGCGCTGACCCTCGGCGAAAACGGACTGCCCGTTGTCGACCCCAAGAAATGCACAGGCTGCGGGGCCTGCGAAAAGGCCTGCCCGAAAAAAGTGATTAAAATGCTGCCTATTGGCGCGCATGTCCGTGTCGATTGCAATTCAAAGGACAAGGGCGCTGCCGCGAAAAAAGCCTGCGCCGCCGCCTGCATCGGCTGCGGCATCTGCGCCAGAAATTGCCCGTATCAGGCGATACGGCTGCAGGATAATCTCGCGTTCGTTGATTCCTCAATCTGCATGTCCCAATGCTCCGATCCCGTCTGCTTTGCCAAATGCCCCACCGGCGCAATCCACGGCTTAACCGCCGACAAGCCTGTGAAGCAGCACGCGGCTGTGGGCGCGAATTAGCTGGAGGAACGTATATATTGTCACAAAAACCGGCGGATGACTACAAATTGTCCGCCGGTTTTGCGTTATTTGCAGAAAGCAGGAGAACCGTCCCCTTGCTTTATTACCCAATGATTGATATTGAAACAATTAATTGATGATTGTATTAATGCTGTTTCGGAACTAAACTATAATCACACCGGTGAATTTATGAACGAATGAGGAAGCAATATGCAGATAAAGCTGGGTGAGACAATAAGAGAACTGCGCAAGCGCGACGGGAGAACGCAGGAAGCCCTGGCGACGGCGCTTGGTGTCACAAGTCAAGCTGTTTCGCGGTGGGAATCGAACGGTTCCTACCCGGACGTTGAGACAATTCCGGCAATTGCGAATTATTTTCATATCACAATCGACGAGCTGTTCGGTTATAACGGAGAAAGAGAAGAGAAGATTAAAAGAATTTTACAAGAAGCCGATGCGCGCGTTAAAGCGCAGAATGATATAGAGCCTTGCGTCGCGGCGCTTCGTGAGGCTGTTTCGGAATTCCCGTCAGAAACACGGATTTTACTACAGCTCGGTTACGCGGTTAACATACTGGGCTGGCAGAAGCATGGCGCGCGCCGGTACATACCGGAAGGACAGGATTATGCTGTATACGATATTCACTACAACGCGCAAAACGAGCACTTCAAAGAGGCCCTCATGATATTCAGCAAGGCGCTTGAAATGGGCGTCGGCGCAGATGACCGGCTTGCTGTCATATCAACCATGGTACGTCTCTATGCTCTGACGGGCCGGTATACCGAAGCAGAGGACTTGGCGAAAAAGCAGGATTCATTGACGATAAGCCGTGAATGCCTATTGGTGGCTGCGACGGAAGGTGAAAGGCGCGATGCCTATGAAGGCGAAGCGCTGCTTGCTCTGGCTCATGAGGTCAAGAGCATCATAATGCACGCGGTGATGACGATAAAGTCCATAAGGCGCAGCGAAACCGGTATACAAAAGCTGTTAGGTGCGATTCATTTATTTGAAACGATTCTGGATGACGGAACCTGCGGCTATGGGCATTTTGATTTATGTGAGCTGTATTTCTGGTGTGCAGTATTAACGGCGCAGCAAGGCAATGTCAGTCAGGCGATGGTTTATTTTGATAACGCGTTTGAGCATTCTGAGAAATATAAAGCGATACGGGGTACTGGGATTTATCATTATTCCGCACCCCTTGTGTCAAAAGTCACATGCCCAAGCGCAGACTGGCCAAAGCTTCCTGAGTGGAAAAGCTGGCTCCACGTCGCGCCTGAAAATCTCATCGCGGCAATTCGCGCAAGAGGCCGATATTCAAATTGCTTTTAAAAATTGAATATTATCATCAGAAGAAGACAGGAGGCCTGTCTTCTTCTGCATTTTTATATTGATCTCACAGAATATTGCTTAGTAAGTCACGGTGATTCTGCTTATAAATTGCTCAGATAGGCGCTGACTTGAGATTGAATGGCGGAGGCGGCGGAGGCGGCGGTCTGGGCGCCGGAGAAATACGGTTTGGCGGCTTCTGTGATGATGTCGAAAATTACTCGGCTGGGGCTGACGACGCCGCTGATGTTGTTGATGAGGTCGAGCGTTTTATCGTACTCGTCCTGCGAGGCGGCGTAAATCCAAACCATGTCGCCGACTATTTCTTCCTGAGTCGCCGGGTGTTTGACATTTTGACGGCCCTGGCCCTGCTTGTAACGGATCAGCCTGCCTGCCTTATCGAGCTTAAAGCCTTTGCGGCCTTCTAAATCGGGCGTGACCTCCCACGGGACGTTTTCGACCTTGTCGACATAATTTTCCTGCATCTCGTCTTTTGCTTTTTTATCAAGGTCGGCTTTGAGCATCGGGAAGCCAAGGGGGAAGGTGTTGCTGACAAGCAGCTCGCGGATGAGCTGCCATGCCGCGTTTTTGTGCGCGGACTTCGACGAGATGGCGTACATTGACGTATCCGACAGCATAATACCGGAACCCTGCCGCGTGGGATAAGACTTATACGCCGGCTCTCCGCCGAAGAAATCCATGTAATACTGCTGCTGCCAGAAGCTGTGGACCATGATATTTTCCATCAGGATATCGCCGTCGAGCGCCGCGTTGTAGAGATTTTTGCCACCTTCTGTGCCCAGGGGATACAGTCCGCCGAGGGGATTATCCTCCGACGGCGCGGGATGACGGGCCGCGAGCTCGAGCAGCTTTTCAAACGCGCCGTCGTTGAAGCGGCATTGGCGCGTCTTCCAGTTTACATAATCATTGAGGCATTGATTGGCCAGGATTCCGAGCGCGCCGGTATTCGACCAGTCATGGGCGATGCTCACGCCCGGATGCGCGTCCATCAGCGCCTCAAGCGCTTCAAGGGTCAGCATGGATTTATCGCCGACGACGCTCCGCCTGCCCACAAAAACGTTTAAGGTGAAGTGCGGCATGATATAGCACAGCTTACCGTCCGTTTCGAGCGCTTTGAGCGGCGCGGGCAGGAAGCTCTCGCGCGAGAGGGTATCGTCCGCGGCAATCATCGGATAGAGGTCGGCGAGCAGGCCCTTATACGCCAGATACTCCTTCGGTAGCAGCATGAGATCAATAATATCCGGCGGCGTGTCCGAGCACATGACCTCGAGCAGCCGCTGGGTCGCCGCCGCTATTTCATTTGCGGAGCCAAGAGCGCTTGAGACATACTCCGTCACATGAATTTGATAGGCCGGGTCCGTTCGGTTGAATTCGGCGATCTTCTCGCGGGCCCATTGGTTCAAGCTGTACGCCGCGTATTCAAGCGTGACGCGCTTGTCTTCTGCGGCAGGTTTTTTTACGGCTGTCGCGACCTCGTAGACAATGCCGTCGGCGCCGCCGGAAATATTGACGATATGTACCGTGCCGTCCTCAGCTACCTGAACCGCCTCGACCTGATGGATGTTGATATTCAAATCGCGGCAGTTAAACAGCGTTTCGGGCGTGTTTGTCTCTGTGTTATAGCCGCATAAATTGTCCTCCCGGTCGATAATAAAAAACAGATAGTGCCCGAAACCGGCTGACATTTTACCCTTATGCATGCTCATGCCAATCGGCTCATCCCATGTGCGCGCCTGCACCTTGATCGGTCGCATCTGATAAAGGCCTGGCGGTGTCACGGGTGGCCGCACTCTCATCATCTCGACAGCTATATGCCCGTCATGCAGGATGATGAGGTTCATCAGCATCGCGCCTTCAGATGGCAGTTCAAAAAGCAGCTTGCCGCTCTTATCGTGCACGGCGATGGCATCGGAATAGCCGAAGTAAAAATTGCCCTCGGCGTCAACGGCGAACGGCTGCATGCCGCTGTTCTGCCTTTTCGGGCCCTCCAGCGACAGCAGCTTTTCAACGGCAGATGCACCCGACGCCAAAGCTTCATCTGAGACTTCGGATATTTTTAAAACTGTATTGGTGATGGTATCGGTCTCACGGTGATACAGCAGGACCTGCGCGTACAGCGTCCCGTCCGGCGCGGTGTTGAAATACAGCACGGACGCGCCTTCTGCCGTGTATATCAGCTTGTTTTCTCCGCTTGTCAGGTCATGGCGGTAAATAGAAATAACCTCCTGTACGTTCGTCGTATAATAGAGACCGCCGCCGGAAAACACCATGACATTCCCAGCGTACTTTTCAAGCTTCGGCTTATAAAAATCCGCCGTCCAGACAAGCTTACTTTCTTCGTTCATAATGTTATCCTCCTTTTAGATAGCTTTTTACTCTTTAGGGAAATCCCAGTTTATAAAACGCCAATAGGGGGCGTTCACACGCTCCTGATAAGCCGCCATATCGACGCCGTTCCAGTCGTAAAAGCCCTTATGGGACGCCGCGTTTGCACCGGTATCGCCGTCGGCGATTCTGCCGGTGATGGCGTGAGGCGCCTGGGCGATATTGCTGAGGGTGGGAAATACGGTATTACAGGTGCTGAGATTCAGCTTCAGGCCACCGGTGTCGAAATGCTCGTAGATACCGATGGTTGTATAGCGGGGGCTGAAGCTGTAATTGAGGCAGGTATCCACATCCTCGGGCCCGCAGATCCCGCTTTCAACAAGATTGAGCGCCTCGCGCCAGAGAGCGAACTGCAGGCGGTTGCCTATAAAGCCGGGCGCAGGCTTTTTGAGAATGACGGGCTTGCGGTCAAGCGACTCGAGAAGCGCTTTAGCGAACGCCAATACGCCCTCCCCTGTCGCGCTCCCGCCGCAGAGCTCGAAAAAAGGCACCATATGCGCCGGGTTAAAGGGATGGGTGACGATGATGCGGTCCTTATATTTCTCCGCTTTACTCCCCAGTACATCGGGCACGAAGGAGGAGCTGACGGAGCAGATGGCCCGCACATTGGGGCAGTTTGCCTCAATGTCCGAATAAATCTGATGCTTGAGGTCAAGGTCCTCCGTCACGCACTCAAAAATGATCTCACAATCCTTGAGCGCGGCGATATCCAGGGTGTAGGTGCGGTATTTCCGGCATATGGCGAGCTGCTCCTCGGGTATGAGGCCCTCGTCGATCATCTGGCGGAAATACATGTCGTAGGTTTTCTCGTATTCGGGTATCCTGTCCGCGTTCCGGGCCAGGCAGGTGGTGAGATAGCCATGACCCGTCGTGAGCACAGCCAGACTGTCGCCGATCATGCCGAGGCCGATAATGCCGATATGCGTGACGCTGCTGAGCTTCATAGTATCCTCCTAAACAGTTCTGCGTTAGTTAAAACACAAAATAACAGCCGCTTGCGGCCTCCTGAGCGAAGCATTCGTTTTGAGCGGCTCATGGCGCTTTATACATAATATACCACAATTTGAGAGCACAAACAAGCATAGCAAGCCGTTTTACGGCATGCCTGCCTGTCAACCTGCGGCTGATGCTTTGCACCCCTGTATCAAAGGTATTGATTATTTCAAATAATTAGTTTATAGTATGTTTAATAGTTAACCGACTGATAATTCACCGGCTAACTATTAAAAAATGTATAAACAAAGGAGGTTCACGGCTTTGCTGAAAGACAATCCGGCGACTCAGCTTGCCTGGAAAATTCGCGATATCTATCGTCTGCATATGCAAAATATCACTGAAGTTTCAGAAAAATATGGTTTATACACGGGGCAGTCGCGCATACTGCATACGATTGCGAATATGAACGGAGCCACGCAGAAGGAGCTTGCAGACAAGCTCAAAACCTCACCCGCCTCATTGGCTACGTCAATTAAACGTATGAAAAAGGCTGGAATAGTGGAAAAAGTTGCCGATGAAAGTGATTTACGCATTAATCTCATTTATCTGACCAAAAAGGGTGAAAAAGTCTATTCGGACACTCTGATAAACTTCACTATGCTTGATAATTGCCTGCTGAACGGTTTTAGTGCCGAGGAAATCAGTCAGCTGGATTCATTTTTGACACGGGTCTATACAAATTTAAAAGAGGTGAAAAGTTTAAATGCTTAAAAAATTGATTCCATTTTTTCAAAAATATAAATTGGCAGCCATTTTATGCCCGATCTTAGTCCTTTTTGAGGTTGTTGCCGATATAGTCATGCCTCTGCTGATGTCAAAGATTGTAGATATCGGCATCAAGAATCAGGATATTGCCTATATTAACCGTACTGGATTGCTCATGATAGTGCTCGCGATTTCCGCGCTGGTCTGCGGCGTGGTCAGTACACGTTATGCGGCTGTTGCTTCACAAGGTGCGGGCGCCGAACTGCGCAGCGGGTTATTTTCTAAAATTCAAAGCTTCTCATTTGCAGACATGGATAAATTCAGTGTCCCGTCGCTGATTACACGTATGACCACAGATATCAATAATCTGCAGCAGTCCGCAATGATGGGACTGCGCATGCTGATACGTGCGCCTTTTATGATGATACTTGCATTGATAATGGCTTTGATTATCAATAGAGAACTGGCGCTGGTTTTTGTCGTCGCTATTCCGGTGCTGGCTGTGGGACTGGCATTAGTTATGTCCAAAGCGCATCCGAGATTTCTTGCCCTGCAGAGAAAATTCGATGGGCTGAATACATCAATTCAGGAAAATCTTATAAGTATTAAAGTTGTCAAATCATTTGTCCGCACAGACTACGAAAAAACCAAATTCAAAAAATCAAACGATGATTTGATGAAAGCTGCCATTCATGCCGTTAAACTGGTTATTATCAATCAGCCTCTGATGCAGCTTGTCATGTACGCCTGTATTATAGCCATTCTGTATTTCGGCGGCGGTATGGTGACGGTCGGAAAGCTGCAGACAGGACAGCTCATCAGCTTTATCACCTACGTCTCGCAGATATTGATGTCACTCATGATATTGTCTATGCTTTTCTTAATGTTCACACGCGGCAAGGCCTCGGGTGAACGTGTGCTGGAAGTACTCGACACGCACCCGAGCATCACCGATCCGATTGATGCAGTACATAAAGTTTCCGACGGATCTGTCGAGTTCCGGAATGTCGGCTTTGGGTATGCGGGTGATTCACGCATCAGCACACTGTCTCATATCAACCTATTAATACAACCCGGTGAAATTATCGGCATAATAGGGGCAACAGGCTCCGGCAAAACCTCGCTGGTGCAGCTGATCCCTCGTCTGTATGACGTGACTGAGGGTGCGGTGCTGGTTGGCGGACAGGATGTACGCCGATATTCATTGGAAGCGCTGCGCAACGCGGTCGCCATGGTACTCCAAAAAAACACCCTGTTTTCCGGGACAATACGTGAAAACCTTCAATGGGGCAAAGGATCAGCTTCGGATGAAGAAATGCAGCAGGCTTGCGAAGCGGCAGAGGCATGGAAATTTGTAAGAGAGCTGCCAAATGGGCTGGATACCGATTTGAGCCAGGGCGGCGTTAACCTGTCCGGTGGGCAGAAACAGCGCTTGTGCATCGCGCGGGCACTGTTGAAAAGACCAAAAATTATCATCCTGGACGATTCCACCAGCGCGGTGGATATGACGACTGACGCACGTATCCGGCAGATGTTCAAAACCAAGCTGCAAGGTGTTACAACACTTATTATCGCCCAGCGCGTGTGCTCAATTGAGCATGCCGACCGAATCATCGTCCTTGATGACGGCAAAATCAATGCGGTCGGAACGCATAATGAATTATTGAAAAGCAATGAAATTTATCAGGATGTTTATAATGCCCAACAGGAAGGAGCTATCGCCGGATGAGTGAGGAATGGTCAAAAGTTAAAGCGACACAGGTAAACAGAACAAACAGAGGGCCGGGTGCTTTGAATGCCCGTACAGAAAAGCCCAAGAATGCACTTAAAACAGTAATTCGTTTATTTCGCACACTATCCGGCAATGTCGTCAAACTGGTTATCGCACTATTGCTGATTGTCACCAGTTCATTGGCAGGCGTAGCCGGGACCTGGTTTTTAAAGCCGCTGCTGAACAGCTTGTTTCCGGGGGCGGTTCTGACTCATTTCGTCCGTTCACTTTTTATAATGAGTATAATTTATACTGTCGGCGCATTATCCGCATATGCCGGCAATCGCATCATGATCAGCGTCGCGCAGCGTGCAACAAACGGCATTCGCGCCAATCTTTTT
Organism: Clostridiales bacterium UBA1316; assembly: GCA_002307055.1. Lineage (GTDB taxonomy): Bacteria > Bacillota > Clostridia > Oscillospirales > Oscillospiraceae > Sporobacter. The sequence goes on along the minus strand of DBTM01000080.1, from coordinate 13,770 downwards.
AACCATTTGCAGAGCCTGCCGATTTCTTATTTTGACACACATGCCCATGGTGAACTGATGAGTCGGTTTACCAACGATGTCGACAACGTCAACATGGCGTTGGAACAAAGCCTTTCTCAGACAATTACATCGCTTATGACTGTTGTCGGCACTTTCGTTATGATGCTGGTGCTGAGTCCGCTGCTGACCGTCTTTATCATAATAATGATAATCGTCATGCTTTTGGTTGTAAAATTTGTTGGTGGCAAAAGCTCTAAGTGCTTCCGCGAGCAGCAGAATTCACTGGGCGCCCTGGATGGATATATTGAAGAGATGATCGAAGGGCAGAAGGTCGTCAAGGTATTCAACCATGAAGAGAAAGCCCAGAGTGAATTCAATGCCGGTAATGATATACTGCGAAAAGCTTCCACCGACGCGCAGACCTATTCCGGCGTTCTGATGCCGATCATGGGAAACATTTCCTACGTTAATTACGCTGTAACAGCAATGGTTGGAGCGATACTCTGCATAAACGGCAAGATGGACATCGGAACCGTCGGCGCTTTTCTGCAATACACCCGCTCTTTCTCGCAGCCGATTACTCAGATAGCCAATCAAGTCAATTTGCTGCTGGCCGCGCTGGCCGGTGCGGAACGTATTTTTGACGTGATGGATCAGGCCGTTGAAAGCGATGACGGCCAGACAACGCTTGTACTGGCCAAAACTGGCCAAAATAACGAGCTGCAGCAAATCGACGGTGATCCATTTGCTGATTTTAGAACCAGTTTTGTGCCTGTTATATCGGAAAATAATAAACAAGCTGATATCGGCAGACAGGTGCTTGCATGGAGTTCTCAGCAGCCCGACGGATCATCAAAACTGACCGAACTGCGCGGAGATGTACGTTTTCAAAATGTGATTTTTGGTTATATACCTAACGAAACTGTGCTGCATGATGTTACCCTGTTTGCAAAGCCCGGGCAAAAAATCGCCTTTGTGGGTTCAACGGGCGCCGGGAAAACCACCATTACCAATCTGATCAATCGCTTTTATGAAATAGAACAGGGCGCAATAACTTATGATGGTATTGATATAAGACAGATACGCAAATCCGATCTGCGCAGAACGCTTGGAGTCGTTTTGCAGGATGTACATCTGTTTAAGGGGACGATCCGCGATAACATACGGTACGGTAAGCTCAATGCAAGCGACGAAGAAATCGAGCGCGCTGCAAAGATTGCAAACGCAGATACGTTTATTTCGCATATGCCGGACGGATACGACACCATGTTGTCCCCCGACGGTTCAAACCTTTCGCAGGGGCAGCGCCAGCTGCTTTCAATTGCACGCGCCGCCGTCGCCGACCCGCCGGTACTGATACTTGACGAGGCGACCTCCTCGGTCGATACCCGCACAGAAATTCTGATTGAACGCGGTATGGATCATCTGATGCGGGGACGTACGACCTTCGTCATCGCTCATCGTCTGTCCACTGTCCGCAATTCCAATGCTATTATGGTGCTCGAACACGGCCAGATCATCGAACGCGGTGATCACGCCGACCTGATGGCTCTGCACGGCCGTTATTATCAGCTCTGCACGGGCGCAATGGAGCTGGCATAACCGAGCGAAACCGTCCTACGGTATTATTCTCCCGCCACGCTGAAATCGCTGCTGACATCATCCAATTGGACGTTCCATCCAGAGGATTTGAGGATTTTGTAGTCGGTTGTGACGGCGAGGCAGGAGACGCCGGGGAGGGTGTCGATCAGCTTAAAGCCTTTGTCGGCGCCCAGGACGAAGGTGACTTTGGTCAGGATGTCGGCGAGCATGTTGCAGTCGGGGATGTCGCTGCTGATGATGATGGTATCGCTCATAACACCGGAGTCGGCGGGATAGCCGGTGGCGGGGTCGATGATGTGGTGGTAGCGGACGCCGTCTTTGATGAAGTAGCGTTCGTAATCGCCGGAGGTAGAAAGGGCTTTTTCGGGCATATGGATGACGCCGAGATAGACCTGAGCGTCATTTTCCCTGGGGTGCTGAACGCCGATGGCCCAGAGGGTGCCGTCGGGCTTTTGTCCGAGGGTGTAGATGGAGCTTGCGCCCATGTTGATCAGGGCGCTTTTAATACCGTAATTCTTGAAAATCTGAAGCACCTCGTCGGCTGTAAAGCCTTTGGCGATGCCGCCGAGGTCAATAGCCATGCCCGCCTGCGTCAGCCCGACGGTACTGTCAGCCTCATTTACAACGATTTTATCGGAACCGACAAGCGCCAGAGCGGCTGTGATTTCCGACGGCGCGGGTACTTTTTCGTGGTCGGTGCCGATGCCCCACAGCTGAATGAGGGGACCGACGGTGATGTCAAACGCGCCGCCGGTTAATTTATTATACTTTATCGCGGTTTGGATCATTTTGAGAATCTCGGGATGCACCTTGACGGGGGACTTCCCTGCCGACTGGTTGATCAGGCTGACGTCACTCGTGACGATATCGGCGCTGGCCAGCTGCTCAATTTCGCTGATGCGCTTATAGGCAGCGTCAATGGCTTCGTTTGCCTTTGAGCCGTACGCCGTCAGGTCAATGACCGTGTCCATCGCGAGGCCCTGCTTCTCGGCTTTTTCAGCCGCCGGATTCGCGCAGGCGCACAGCGGCACGAGGAGCAGCAGGCACAGTATCCATACAATGATTTTTTTATTCATAATGATTAATGACCTCTGACGTGATGTTTTACCTATTTTACATGAATATGCCTGTTTTTCATAGAGTTTATTTCATGACGGCCCAAGTATCAAGCGCGCGCATATCGGTTATAAATTGACATGTTATGCGGATATCTTTATACTGATAATCGGCAAGCGATAAGTTTTGATATTAAAGAGGACGTATGAGAAGCACGAAATTCTGGATTTGCGTTATTGGGGCGATACTGGTTATAACATCCATTATCGTCATTTTTCAGTATACTCAAAATACGGCGGGCAACACTGCCGAAATTTATCAGAACGGCGTACTCATAAGAACCGTTTCCTTGGCTGCTGACACTGAGTTTACAATTACAAACGCCGACGGCGGGTACAACACGATTCAGGTTAAGGACGGGGCCATATCGGTTATTGACGCCAGCTGCCGGGATAAAATCTGCGTTCATGAGGGTGCAATTTCAAGCGCGGCGAAGCCGATTGTCTGCCTGCCCAATAAGCTCGTGATCAAAGTATCATCGGCCGCACCGAGTAAAATAGATGTCGTAGTCGGGTGAAAGACATGAAGATAAATGAAATCAGTAAAATCGCGCTGCTCACGGCTGTGGCGCTCATCGTTTTCGTCATTGAGGCGCAGATACCGGTACCAGTACCGGTGCCGGGCGTCAAGCTCGGGCTGGCTAATGTGGTTACGCTGTTTGCTATTTATACGATTGGACGGAAAAAAGCCGTTATCGTTTTGTTATTGAGAATTATATTGGGCAGCTTGATTCTCGGCCAAGTGACGGCAATGTTTTTCAGCCTGGCCGGAGGAATCGTGTGTTATGCCGTGATGTGCCTTTTCTATCAATTGGTGTCCAGCAGGCAGATTTGGGTCGTCAGCATTTTCGGCGCGATCGGGCATAATATAGGCCAAATTCTTGTGGCGGCTGTTGTTGTTGGTACCGCGTCGGTTGCGCTGTACCTGCCGGTTTTAATCCTGTCGGGCATCGTCACGGGCTTATTTACAGGGCTGTGCGCGCAATATCTATATAAGCATCTGAAAAAAGTCAATATTATATAACAAAAGGCACCCAGAGGGTGCCTTTTTATTGGGAGCGGCTATATCGCTCTTAAGTCGGACAGGAGTTTATCGACCTGATCCTGGGCGTTGGGACCCTGGGCGAGCTTAAGTATGTTGGCCAATATCATCTTTTGCGCAATGACAAGCAAAAAGGGGTTCATCATCTCCGGAAAATTTCTGTTTAAGAGCGCTCTTCCCCTTGGAAAAACTAAAATCTCTTCGATTGTTATTCTATTATTCTTTAAATCCATAATTCTCCTTTAAATATTACTCTTCCGATTAAATCTTACGCTATGACAGGGCTCGAATTATGCCCGGTCCCGATAGTCGCTGTTATGGCTTTTGTATTTATTATTTGGATTTTTCCTGCTGCTGTAGCTCCTGGAGTAATCAGGCTTCCTGTCCGGGACGCGGGATCTGTCCTGACTTCTGGGGGGAGGACTGGCCTCGGCGGAGAACACGAGCGGAAACGGGTGCTCGGCGATGACCGTTATTTTCTTGCCGATGAGGCGTTCAATATCGGCAATTGATTTCTTTTCGAGATTGTCGCAGAAGGATATTGCGGCGCCACCCAGGCCTGCGCGGCCGGTTCTGCCGATTCTGTGGACGTAATCCTCCGGCGCCTCGGGAATGTCAAAATTAATCACGTGGGACAGCTCGGCGATATCAATGCCGCGCGCGACAATGTCTGTGGCGACAAGCACGCGGGACTTGCCTGCCTTGAACCGCGATAACGCCAGCTGGCGGGCCAGCTGCGACTTGTTGGCATGGATGACATCGCACGTCTCCCCGGCGTCCCGAAGCGCTTCGGCGAGTTTATTCGCGCCGTGCTTGGTTCTGGAAAATACCAGGGCTGTGCTGATATCGCTGCCCGCGAGCAGATGGATGAGTAATTTGGTTTTATTCGTTTTATTAACGTAATAGACCGACTGGTCAATCACATCGACTGTCGAGGAGACAGGCGTGACGGCAACCTTCACCGGATTGTTCAGCAGCCTTTTGGTCAGCTTTTCGATATCGGCCGGCATTGTGGCGGAAAACAGCATGGTCTGCCTTTTTTCGGGCAGCTCATCGATGATGCGCTCAACGTCGCGCAGGAAGCCCATGTCGAGCATACGGTCCGCCTCATCGAGGACAAAGCAGCTGATGCTGCGGAGGTCGACATATTTTTGATTCATCAGGTCGAGCAGCCTGCCGGGGGTCGCTACGAGTATATCCACACCCGCCTGCAGGGCCTGCACCTGCGGATTTTGCGATACACCGCCGAAAAGCACGGTATGCCGGAGGCCGGAATAGGCGCCGTAGGAAGCAAAGCTGCTGCCGATTTGCGCCGCCAGCTCTCTTGTGGGCGTGAGCACGAGCGTTTTTAGTATCCGCCGCCCTTTAACCGATTCTCTCTCGGCGGACAGGCGCTGAATAATCGGAATGGCGAACGCCGCTGTTTTTCCCGTGCCGGTCTGGGCGCAGCCGAGCAGGTCGCGGCCCTCGAGCAGGGGCGGTATGGCTTCCTCCTGGATTTTTGTGGGCTTTTCATAACCCTCTTTGATTAAAGCGCGCAGGATGGGTTCGCATATGTTTAAATCTTTAAATGACATTAATTTAGTTTTCTCCTCTATCAATATTCATGGGCGGATACTCTAAAAAGAGCGTTCCACCCAAATTATAGCTGTATAGTATTCAGTTTATGATGATGCGTTAACGGTCGGCTATCGGCTGATCAAACGCGTATCTGTTCTTTTCGCCCTTTTTGGGTAAGGACACAAGAAATTGCTTTGCCTCGTTTTCGGGAAGGCCTTCGAGATATTCGATGAACACGGCCAGGCGTTCATATTCCGCGACAGAAAAGAGCACCGCGTCCGGCTGGTTGTTTTTAAGGATAAATATCTTCCCCAGACTTTCAGCCTTTTCCCGGCAGGTTTTATAATTTTTGATCATATCTGAGTTCGACACAATGGCTGATGTTGAAACGTTCATTTTATCCCTCTTTTAATTGCGCACATTTCTTTATTTCTTTAAATATACCGCATTCTTCGACATTCTGTCAATATATTTATCTGACAATTATCCTAATCATTTGTCAACTTTATTGATTTCACAGGTGAAACCTTTTCATCAGCTCATTTTTAAGCTGCTTGTCCGCAAATATCAGCATACCGGCAAACGTCAGCAGCGAGAACAGGGCTCCGGCGGCGGCAGGCCAAAGAATCCTTGTAAGACCGCACCAGAACAGAATGACCGGAATAAAGCCGTTCATGGCAATAATCAGCTGAAAGAGCATATATTCGCGCCATTTTAGCCTATTGATATAAAAGATGACGGACATGGCCAGCGAGGACGCGACAATCACAAAGGGCGCCAGCAGACCGATCGACCACGCGCGCCAGCCGGTAACGGCATCAATCGTCATCAGGACGATCATGACGGCAACCATTTGCGCGAATAGCCGCCACCCGATATTTTTTTTGCTCAGAATCATGAAGCCCACGGTTTCCCAAAGCAGCAGCAGCGCGGTCAGGACAATCAGAGACCAGAGCTCGCTTGGCGCGCCGCTCAGATTCACAGCCAGACAGATCATGCTGACGGCGGCGGACAGCGCCAGCAGCAGCACAAGCAAAAACCTGTTTTTCGCCTTTTTATCCTGAATGATTGGGTAACCCTCCGTATCAGGAGGGCCGTCACTGTCCGGTACGGGCGTATGGCAGAGCGGGCATTGCTGCCTGCTTCCCAGAACATACACACGGCACTGATCGCAATAGTTCATTCTGTCATTTTCCTAGTTCTGTTCCAGAATAATTTCAAGCCCCTGCCCGGAGAGAAAACGGAAAAAATAGCGCTCGACATCCGTTTCAATATCCGATTTCGTAAACGTTACAACCAGCTTATCGCGATACGTACAGACGACGCAGTTGAGATGGTTGATCCTTGTGTTGCCGGTCATAACGTCAAAGCGCTCAATATAGTCCCCCACGGAAGCCGGCACATCTATTTTGCCGAGGTTCGACAGCGTCAGCGTGTGCGTTTTATCACCGGTATGCCGGTGGATCATGCGGAGCGCCAGATTTTTTAAAACGAGCGGCATGACCCGCGTAAAGATGTTTTTCTCAGTCTGAATAAAATAGCTCAGCCTCGGCAAAAAGTACTCCGGCTTTGTCCGCTCCGCCATCTGCTCGGCCACAAGGCGCAAAAGCGCGTCAAACGTGTACCGGGCATCATCATCGGCGGGGCTGATATCAATATAAACGAACGTGAAAAAATTACGTTGTGTGTCCGTCTCAAAAAATCGGCGGAGATTGATCGGAATAAAAAGCCGCACCGGCTGGGTCAGCCTCTTGGCGGGCATCGTCTCGAGAATGGCGAAGGCCAATACCGCCGCCAGGTAAACGGTGACCGTCACATTTTTGCCTTTGGCCAAAGCTTTGAAATGTTCGGCACTGAGTATGCCGTGAATGATCTTCACGTTATTTTTCGGCCTTGACGTGCCTTTGATGTGATAGGCGAGGATTCGCTTTGTTTTTTCCGCTTGCCCGGACGAAAAAAAATGCGCGAAGCTGTCCTGCATGGCCGTAAACGTGCTCTTGTTTTCTTTAAGCTCCGAAGAATCATCAAGCTGCTTGCCGCAAAGTTTTAAATAGCAGGCGGTCACGTCGGTCAGGAAGTTAATGGCACCCGTCCCGTCGGACAGGGCATGAAAGGCATCCAGGTTGATTTTGTTATTGAAATAGCTGAAGCGAAACAGATAGCCGTTATTCATTTTGTCGTCAATTCTGTTCGTCGGGTAAAAATCTTCTTCCCTGACGAGGGCTTTTTCAAAATTGTGCTCAAAATAATACCAGAACAGCCCGTACCGCATGCGTACCATGAAAGCCGGATAGGAGGGCAGAACAGTATTCACGGCTTCTTCGAGCAGGACAGGATCGATTGGCTCACGGAGCCTGACGTCTATACGGTATACGCTGGTGGTATGCGCGCCGCTGATCGCCGGGAATATTTTCGCGGCGTTGTCAAGACCATACCAGTCATATTCGTTCATAGACTTTAACCTCTGCTCCGCCCGATGCTTTATTCTTCGATGGGCTCTTCGCTGAACTCCTCAGTTATCTCTTCGCTTATCTCTTCGAAAATAATTTTGCCCGGCTTTTTAACCTTTATAGCTTTTTCAGCCTTAACAACAGGTTTTTTCGCGGCTTTTTTTAATTTTTTCGCCAGATCCTTAGCCGCCTGCTTTTCGCCGGCGACTCTGTCTTCAACCTCTTTGCGAGCCGCGGCTTTCATCTGAGCAATCTCTTCGTCGTTTTCTTTCATCTGCTTGACGATGACTTTATTTTCAGGTATTAAAAATGTACCCAAGGCCGATGGATAGATGAATCTTTTCTTTTCGTGCGTTTCACTGAACAGAACCGTCAGGCAATCGTTTTCCTGTTCAGAAATCTGACCTCTTCCAAAAACCTTATGTGTCACAAACTCACCGCAAAGATTCATGCATTTTTCCCCCAATAATTAATTTGTTCCATTTTCGCATAACTTGTTTTAGCAAAGATTAAAGGGCGGATACTCAAAAAGAGCATCCCACCCAAAATACAGCTCAGCAATCCATATCAATCTACATTTTATATTACACTAGTTTTGCCGTTCTGTCAAATTATATTACTCACTATTATTCGATATATTATTCTAATGGCAGTAAATCCCCGACCTTATGGCACTAAATACGGCTTTCGTTTTTAAAAATCTATGATATAATAGGTCACACATCAGCTCAAAGCGGCGGTTCGGCTGCGCCCAGACGCTGCTTTCGAGTATAAATCTACAATCTACACCGGATAAATGCTTAGGAGGTAAATAAAATGGAAGTCATTGTTCATAAGCATGGTGAGGGTAAGCTCGCCACCAGGACTTTTTTCAGTAACGAGTTCGGTTTCAATGTCGCGTCGGTCATTGTCATGGGCCAAAAGGAATGCGTACTGCTCGACTGCCAGTGGACGCTCGCCAACGCCCACCGCGTCATTGCCGAAATCATCGATACCCAGCTCGAGCTGAAGGCGATTTTCGCCTCGCATTCCCATCCCGACCATTATTGGGGCATGGGCGTGATGCAGCAGGCCTTCCCAAACGCCAAGTGCTATATGCTGCCCGAGGACCTGAAGCTTTATAACCACCAGTATCAGGGCAAGCTCGACGAGTGGGAGCCGATCATGGGCAAAAACAATCTCTGCCGCAAGCAGGCAGAGAACATCATCCCCCTGACAACGGGCTATATTGAGCTCGAGGGCGAGCGCATCGAGGTCATTGACCATGTCATGGGCGATTACCGCTGGAATTCCGCCGTCTGGATTCCCTCCATCAAAACCATGTACGGCAGCGACGTGCTGTTCAACCAGGCCCACCCGTTCACCTGCGAGGTCACCGCACCGCAGCGCGCCCAGTGGATTGCCGACATCGAAAAGCTCGAAAAATACGGCGCCGAAGTCGTCATCCCCGGCCACCAAAAAGAAGGCTGCCTCCTGGACGGCAGCGCCTATAAGTTCACAAAGGATTACCTCGTCGCCACCGAGGAGGTACTCGCCGCCACCGCCGACGCCGGCAACTTCTTCTACCAAATGATCAAACGCTTCCCCAACTGCAGCCTGGAAATGTACTCCAACGAAATGAACGCCGAAGTCTGGAAAGGCAACCGCCCCTGGGACTGGGTCGAGGACACGATCGACACCCCGGCGATCAACCCGCTGAAATATTAATAAATAGCGATCCCCGGCTTGTGAACGGTACCGTTCATGAGCCGGGGATTTTTTGGTTATCCGCCCTTGTCCGGCTCTTTTTCCGGCAGCGCATACAAAGGGCGGATAGGGGCGAATTCGGCAGCTCCATTCAAGTCATTATCCTCACCATTGATAAAATAATCTTCTGCCGCCCGCTGCGCATCGATGAGCTTCATTTTCGCCTGAGCGTACCCCTCCTTTTCCATACTGTCCAGCGCGTCCGTAATCCCATTGAATACGATCCTGTAAAGCTTCTCATAACTCAACATAAAATAACCATTCCTTTCTCAATGAAGGACTCCCCAAGAGGCCGCAAAACTCCGCGTCCCGCGCCCTCTCAGGCAATCTCTCCATCGAAAAATAACAAACGCGGTGTAGGACGTATATCCTAACACCGCATTAAAACGCAAACACAAGATTATAACACCTCTTGCTAAAAGCTGGAAGGGATATTATAATGCTGTTGTGGTGCAGCTTAGCTGTTGTGTTGGATGGTTGTGCATCCTGCATAGGTCATGGGGTGCTACAACACCTCATGACTGCCGCATCTATTATTCTCGATATCCATATTTAACCACGGATGGAGCTAAAATGCAATAGCAAATTTGAGGGCGTTCGCCGAGACGGGCGCTTTTTTGCTCTTCTCATTGCCTTTTTCCTTGTTCCGAAGCGGTATATGCAGCAATCAGCGGGCAAAAATTATAATTCTATATTCCAATCAAAAAAACCAGTCCGAAAATAAAATAATAAATGTTATACTTAAATTGTAAATATTATAAATATTTTATCTTTTTTGCTTGTGGCTTGACTTTCAATATAGTAAAATTATATCAAGTATGGGGGTGATTTCACGCCGAGAAACGATAAGGACAGCGAATTAGTGCTAGGACTCATCACAACAGTTGGAACCGAAGTAAATGAAGTGATTAAAGACATCAAAGATCAGCTAGCATTTTTTCATTATGAATTCGAAGATATCAGTGTATCTAATGTGATTATATCACAGTTTGAATCGACAACTCCTACTTAATGGCCTTCTGAGTTTGAACGTATAAATCACTATATGGATTTAGGTAATAAAATCCGAAAAGAGACTAATGATTACGCTATTCTCATGAAAGGCGTGGCAAGACTTCTTTACCTCAAACGTGAGAAAGACACTAATAATTATCCCCAGCCTAGGAAAAGAATTGCCTATATAATAAAATCTTTAAAACATCCAGATGAAGTCGACTTTATGCGTGAAACATATGGTGATGGATTTCATTTGATAGGCATCACAAGCAGTTACGAAAGGCGAATAAAATACTTAACTGAAAGAAAAGGATTGACAGAAGAACAGTCCAAATTACTTTTAGCACGAGATGCTGATGAAAATTCTAAGCAAGGACAACACACGCGAGATGCATTTCAACATGCAGATTATTTTATAAATATAACCGAGGATAATGACCAAACATATAACTCTGTATCTAGACTTATTGACCTACTGTTTGGTGACCCTTTCATTTCTCCAAGCTTTGATGAACATGCCATGTTTATGGCTTATGTGTCTTCTCTTAGGTCTGCTGATTTATCTCGTCAAATTGGCGCTGTTATTGCAAACAAAAATGAAATATTAGCAATGGGAGCAAATGATTGCCCCAGATTTGGTGGCGGTTTATATTGGCCAGTTTTAAAGGAACACGGCAAATATGAGGATGAACCCGATGGCCGTGACTACATGCGAAAATATGATTCCAACAAAATCGAGCAAGAGAATATAATAAATTCATTGCTTATTACATTTGGAATCGACGCTACGGATGAAAACATCAGCAGAGTTAAAGATGCAGGAATAGGTGATTTAACAGAATATGGTCGTGTTGTACATGGAGAGATGGAAGCATTATTATCATGTGCAAGGAATAATATCTCTTGTCGAGGAGCGACTTTATTCGCGACAACATTTCCTTGTCATAACTGCGCTAAACATATCATTGCCGCAGGAATAGAACGTGTTGTCTATATAGAACCCTACCTAAAAAGCAAAGCGTTTCAATTCTACCCTGCTGAAATTTCTGATGGGCGGAAAGATAACGGTAAAGTCGTATTTGAACCGTTTACGGGAGTAGGGCCACAAAGGTTCATCGATTTGTTTGCTGTATCATCTACCCGATGGTATGCAAAGAAGCGCAAGGATAAGCATGGGGTAAAGTTGCCATGGAAACGAGAAGACGCTGAACTAAGAAATCCAATTTCGTTGTTAAACTACCTTGACGCTGAACAATCTGCCCTTATGGTTTTTGAAGAAGAAACTGTAGCACTAAAAGGAGAGTTAAACCATGAGTGATACAAAAAAAAGTACTACGCAACAACCTATCGTACAATCAACAGGTTATTCGAAAGAATATAATACAATCAGAATAGAAGCCGAATCGAAATGGCCAGCATGGAAGGTAACAACATACAATGCAAACTTTGCAACTTCTGCACATGCAAAGAAGGTCAATGTCAAATAAAAACACGAGACGAGATAGCCGATAAAGCCATCTCGTCTCGTATCTGATTATGAATGCATTCCTAACTCAAAATGCATGTCGTCTTAGAGAAAATATTCGACTTAGAGGTTATCAATATGAAAATGGCGTTTTATGAGCTGCATGGGCGGTTGAATAATGGGGGGTTGGTTCGGATTCCGGATGGGAATGGGTATTATACGGTTTATTGGCCGGAGGGGTTTGAGCTGCGGCTGAGGGCGAGGACGGATGCGGTTGAAAGCTATGTGCGGCGGGGAGAGACGGTCAACCTGGTTTATCCGTTGGAGGTGCTGGAGGCGAAGCTGGAGGCTGTAAGGGGTATTGAGGACAAGGCGTACCGGGATATACTCTATATCGGCAAGGCTGACGGGAAAAATGGGCTGCGGCAAAGAATAACGCAGTTCGTCGCGTATGGGTATAAGGAAGGCAATAACCATCGGGGCGGGCGGGCGCTGTGGCAGATTGTTAACAATAAAAGCTTATTGCTGGATTATGTCATCTGTGAGGATGCCGAGGCGAAGGAGCGGGAATTGCTGGTTGACTACGAGCAGAAATGCCATACGCTGCCGTTTGCGAACTGGCAGCTCTGAGTTTGCCATATGCTAATGGGAAGAATATAAGCAACGCGGGGCGCTGATTACTCAGCGCCCCGATGTTTTGCGGCGGATGACTTGTATTCATACCTGCGGGGATCATTTGGGGTTATGCCACGATTGGTGCTTTCACTGTGAAGGTTAAGCCGGTATCGTCGGCGGAGAGTTGGATGACGCTGCCTTCTTCGGCTTCGCCGCGCAGGATGATGCGGGCGATGGCAGTTCCGACGTTCTTTTGGACGAAGCGTTTGACGGGGCGGGCGCCGTAGACGGGGCTGTAGCTCTCGGCGGCGATACGGCGCTTGGCGGAATCGGTGATGTCGAGGGTGATGTTTTGCTCAGAGAGCTTGACGGCTGTTTTCTCGAGGATCAGGTCGATGATGCGGATGATCTCCTCCATGGTCAGGGGCTTAAACATGACGGTTTCATCGAGGCGGTTGAGAAATTCCGGGCGGAAACTGGCGGCAAGCTCATTCATCACGAATTTACGCGCGGTATCGGAGATTTCGCCGCGCAGGTCAATACCTTCCATCAGATACTGGCTGCCGATATTGGAGGTCATGATGACGACGGTGTTTTTGAAGTTCACGGTTCGGCCCTGACCGTCGGTCAGGCGGCCGTCATCGAGAATCTGGAGCATGGTGTTGAAGACATCGGGGTGCCCCTTTTCTATCTCGTCGAACAGGACGATGCTGTAGGGCTTGCGCCGCACGGCCTCGGTCAGCTGCCCGCCCTCGTCGTAGCCGACATAGCCGGGGGGCGCGCC
>DBTM01000080.1:0-140 GCA_002307055.1 Clostridiales bacterium UBA1316 | reverse complement strand
TAGCCGGGGGGCGCGCCGATGAGCCGGGAGACGGTGTGCTTCTCCTGATATTCGCTCATGTCAATGCGGATGATATTGGACTCCGAGTCAAACAGCGCTTCAGCGAGCGCTTTGGCGAGCTCGGTTTTGCCGACGCCGGT
>DBTM01000059.1:31361-49009 GCA_002307055.1 Clostridiales bacterium UBA1316 | reverse complement strand
ACGCAGGTCATCGCCTCAAGCTTTTCAATCGTCAGTGCGCCGGACATGGCGGCCTTTATCATACCGGCGTCCTCGGAGACGGGAATGAAGGCGCCGGAGAGCCCGCCGACATGAGAGGAGGCCATGACGCCGCCTTTTTTGACCGCGTCATTGAGGAGTGCGAGCGCCGCCGTCGTGCCGTGCGCGCCGACGGAGGACAGGCCCATTTCTTCCAGGATATCCGCGACGCTGTCGCCGATCTTCGGCGTGGGCGCGAGGGATAAATCGACAATGCCGAAGGGGACATTCAAGCGGCGCGAAGCTTCCTGCGCGACGAGCTGGCCCATGCGGGTGATTCTGAAAGCGGTTTTTTTGATTGTTTCGGCAACAACGTCAAACGGCTGGCCTTTGACGCCCTGCAGGGCGTGGTGCACCACGCCGGGGCCGCTGACACCGACATTGATGACGCACTCGGGCTCGCCGATGCCGTGGAAAGCGCCCGCCATAAAGGGGTTGTCTTCCACTGCGTTGGCGAATACGACGAGCTTGGCGCACGCCATGCCGCCCGCGTCCGCCGTGAGCTCGGCGCATTGCTTGATGATGCGGCCCATCAGCGCGACGGCATCCATATTAATACCGGCTTTTGTCGTGGCAATGTTGACACTCGCACAGACATACTGCGTTTCGGCCAGCGCGCGGGGTATGGACTCAATCAGCCGGTGATCGCCGACGGTAAAGCCCTTATGCACAAGCGCGGAGAAGCCGCCGATAAAGTTGACGCCGACCTCCCGCGCCGCGTCGTCCATGGCTTTGGCGATGGGGGTATAGTCAGCGGCGTCGCAGCTCTCGGCAACGAGCGCAATCGGTGTGACGGAAATACGCTTATTGACGATGGGAATGCCGAATTCGCTCTCGATGTCGTTTCCGGTTTTGACGAGGTTACCGGCATATTTCGTAATCTTATCGTATATTTTCCGGCAGCAGATATTGATATCCGGATGCGCGCAGTCACGCAGGGAAATGCCCATTGTGATCGTCCGTATGTCCAGATTCTGCTGGTTGATCATATCGATGGTCTGAAGGATTTCATTAGCATGCAGCATGGGGGTCGCCTCCTGTAATTTCAGCTTATGGGCGAAGGCAAGGGCAGAGCCCTTGCCCTACAGTAATATATTTCTAGCACATTTATATATTGAACACTTATTCAATATATATTGTTGCCTTATATACGGTGCATGGCTTCGAAGATGTCTTCGCGCTGGATGAGGATGGAGAGGGCTTTTTCTTCGCCGCTGGCTTTGAGGGCTTTGGAGAGCTCAACAAAGGAGACCTTGCAGGCGGCTGTGTCGACGAGCATGATCATTGTGAAGTAATCCTGCAGGATGGTCTGGCTGATATCGAGGATATTGACGCTGTTTTCGGCGAGGAGCGAGCAGACGCTGGCGATGATGCCGACCCTGTCTTTGCCGATGACTGTAACGATTGCGCGCATAAAGAAGCCTCCTAAAAATGATAATGTATGTTATTTTTCAAGTGATAAGCCGAGTTCATCAAGCGTCAATTCGAAGGGGGTGATGAAGTGCTCCATATAATAATCAACCTCCGGCATGTTCAGGGCTTTGAGTTTTAAAAGCGTCTGAGCGGCGGCTGATTTGAATTCATTGTTGCCGGCTTTGAGCTCTTCAAGGCATTTGATATAGGCGGCGAGCTTGTCGGCAGCTTTGATGAGCGCTTCGTTATCGGCATTTGGCTCGAACAGCGCCTCGTAAGCTGGGCGCATCTCCGGCGGCAGCGTGGTGAGCAGCTTTGCCGAGGCGAGCGCTTCGACCTTTTTGTAGGCGGCGATGATATCGGGGTTGTGGTATTTTACCGGCGTGGGCATATCACCCGTAAAGATCTCCGACGCGTCATGAAAGAGCGCGCCCGCCGCGACCAGACCGGGGTCACACGCTTTGCCGCAGATATCACGGCGGATGACCGCCAGCGCATGCGCGATGACGGCGACCATATGAGAGTGCTCCTGAACGTTCTCATGGCTGCTGTTGCGCATCAAAGACCAGCGGCTGATATTTTTCATTCGGGAGACCAGCGCAAAAAAGCTGTAGGACATATAAGTTCCTCATTCGTTTCCTTCGCAGATTGCACGGATTTCTTCGGAGGGTTTGGTGTCGGGAGGGATACTGACAACGGCTTTGGCTTTCCATTTGCCGGAACCGTAGCGCAGGGTTGTGATTAAAATTGAGGCGATCCAGCCGATGGGGTTTGTCACCCAGGCGGCTTCATAGCCGAGTATACCGAAATGGACGCCAAGGTAGCCGAGCGCAACCCGGATGGCGAGCGCGGACAACGTGGCGATGGACAGGACGACAACATCGCCCGCGCCCTGCAGGACGGCGCCGACAACCATATAAAAGGTGAACGCGCAGAAGACGACGGTGAAAAACTGAACCTGCTGGACGCCAAGCGCCAGAGCATCGCCCCCAAGCCCGAATATCGTGACAATATCAGGGGCAAAAATATAGGTGACCGTACTGGCTGCAACGGAGATCGAAATGGCCATAATAAGCGTGGCGCGGAAACCGGATTTGACGCGGTCCAGCTTGCCGGCACCGATATTCTGCCCTGTGAAGCTGGCTAAGCCTGCCTGGAAACCGAAGATGGGCACGAACATCAGCATATTGATGCGCGTGCCGGCGGTATAGGCTGCGATAGCCGATTCGCCGAACCCGTTGACGAGCCGCTGCATGGCCGTATTGCCGAAGGAGACAATTGTCTGCTGAATAGCGGAGGGAATGCCGAGGCGGAGAATATGCCGGCATATCGCCGCGTCGAAGTGCTTGCCGGTGTCTTCGAATTTAAAGCGACGTCTGAGATAGATATAAGATATACCTGCGCAAACCACCTGGGCGATGACGGTGGCGATTGCCGTGCCGGCGACGCCCCAATGAAAAACCATCACGAATAAAACGGCAAGAAGACCGTTAAGAACCGTCGTGACGAGGAGAAAGTACAGCGTCGCTTTTGAATCGCCCATACCGCGCAGGACGAAGGAGATGCCGTTGTAAATAAACTGGAAGACGATACCGACGCAGTAAATCCGAAAGTACAGGATGCCGTAGGGCAGGATGTTTTCCGGCGTGTTCAGAACGACGCGCAGCATGTATGGCGTTGAGGCGTACCCGGCAACCGCGAAAACAATCCCGAAAATGCCCATGAGGATAAGCGATGTGTCAATAGCGGCGCCGAGCTCTTTCATTTTACGCGCGCCATAATACTGCGAAACTATGACGCCGACACCGACGCCAAGACCCATGGCAAACGCCAGAAACAAAAATCCGAGGGTCCCGCATGTGCCGACACCGGCAAACGCGTCCTCGCCGATGAAATTGCCGACTACAATTCCATCGACCGTGTTGTAGAGCTGCTGCAGCAGGCTGCCTGCCATGATGGGCAGCGTAAACAGCAAAATCAGCTTCCACACTTTGCCGGAAGTCATATCCTTTTTCAATTTAGTGCTCCGTTTATGTTATTTTTCATAAATCATAACACGACACTTCGTCAATGTAAATAAAATGAGTGAATAAACTTCTGAACTGGCGTATGGGAAAAATTGAAAATTTCGCTATTTATTGTGAAATTAACTAAAATAATTGACAAAAATACTGATATGATGTACAATTTAGACATAAAATGCCAAGGGGGTGATGCGTGTGGTTTTAGACGGTAATCAATACAGGGTCATTGTTGAATCGGCGCCCAATTTGGTGTGGCGAGCGGGGAAAGACGCCATGTGTGATTATTTTAACGCCACATGGCTGAACTATACCGGCAGAACGATGGAGGAAGAGCTTGGCAACGGCTGGAGCGAGGGCGTCCATCCGGATGATTATGACCGCTGCGTGCAGGGTTATATGCAGGCTTTTAATAACCGCGAGGTTTTTGAATTGGTTTACAGAATCAGGAGGAATGACGGACAGTGGCGCTGGCTCCACGACCGGGGCGCCCCCTTTTACGACGACAACAATGAGTTTGCCGGCTATATCGGCAGTTGCATTGATGTGAATGAGCAGATTACGGGGGAAACGTGGAAAACAATGGCGCAGAAGGACGGGCTGACCGGCTTGTTCAACAGGTTTCATTTTGAGCTGGAGGCCAGGCAGCTTTATCAAATCTCATGGGTGACAAAACGCAGATTGTGCGCGGTCATGATCGATATTGATAACTTTAAATACTTTAACGATCATTACGGTCATTCGTATGGCGATAAGGTACTCGTATCCTTTGCCGCTGCTTTAAAGGAAACGATCAGAGACACTGATTTGCTCAGCCGGTACGGCGGGGATGAGTTTATCCTGCTCCTGCCTGAAACCAGCCGCAACAGAGCTGAACAGCTTATTAACAGGATAAAAAACAAGCTGGAGAATCCGGATGTTAATTTCGAAGGCGAGAAAACACGCCTGTCTTTTTCATACGGTATTGCCGAGATGCAGGACAGTGACAGCTATGAGGCTTTTATCGAGAAAGCAGACAGGCTTATGTACACTGAAAAAAACAAAAAGAGGTAGCCTGCGCTATTTAACATGCCGCAAAATACAGCAACGCCGGTCACGCGGCGGGGGAAAACCTAACGCATCGGTCATCAAAGCCGATGCGTTATATTTATCGGCATTCTATTCGAATTTTGTTGTAGAACAGCAGAATATATGTATAATTTTTTTATAGCCGAAAGCGACTGCGGACAAATGGCGGCGTCTGAAGTAACACGAGGAGATTGACGATATGAAGTTTGACAACATCTTAATGAATGTGCCTGACCCGATGGTTATTTATAACGCGGACCGCACCATTAATATCCTGAATAACGCAGCAATGAAATTGTTAAAGGATTTTAGCAGGAGGGCAGGTAAAACCGGCGATATCCAAAGAGAAATAGAATTTTATGACGAAAATAAAAAGCTGATTCCGCATGAAGAAATCCCGCCTGTGCGGGTGCTCAGCGGAGAGACGCTCACGGATTATAAAATGAAGCTAAAGTACGGCGAACAGCTGATGGACATTGTTGTCAACGGCAGTCCTGTATTTGACGAAAACGGCGGTATACTTTTTGCCGTGCTGTGCTTTCGGGATATCACTGAACAAAAGACGGCCGAGGAGGCCTTGATTAAGAGCGAAGCCCACCTGCGTTCGGTATTGGATAATTACGGCGACTTTATATATAGCTATAATGTTTTGGACAATCGTTATGAGTATCTCAGCCCAACCGCTGAATTGGTATTAGGATATACAAGAGAGGAATATTTGGCTTTCGATATCGAAATGATTCATGACATGACACATCCGGAGGACAGAGCGGCAGTCGAAGCGGCAATGGCTGACCTGAAGGATAAAAATGAAGTCGAACTCATTTACCGTCAGCGCACGAAGAACGGCAAATACCGTTGGTTTTCCAACCGTTTGGTTTTCATCAGAGACGACGCCGGGAGCATACTCTTCCGAAACGGCCACATACACGATATCACGGAGCAGATTAATAATGATGAGGTTATCCGCTATCAGGCAAATCTGCTGAACGATATCTCCGACATGATTATCGTCACGGATGAAAACCAGAACATCATGAGCTGGAACAGAGCGGCTGAAATAAAATATGGCTGGACTGAAGAAGAAGCCGTCGGCCAAAACGTCCGGAAGCTTTTGCGTTCTGAGATGAGCAATACCGATTATGATGACGCAATGCTGCGCCTGAAAGAACAGAGCGGATTTGACGCGGAGATCATTCACACCAGTAAAGACGGCAGGAAAATCCACACACTGAGCACGATTAAAAGCGTGAAAAACAAAGATGGCCAGATGACCGGCACGATTGGGATTTTTCACGATATCACCGAGCGGAAAAAAATGGAGGATGCGCTGCGGGAGAGCGAAGCGCGCCTGCGCTCTGTTCTGGAAAATTCAAATGATCTGATCTACAGCCAAAACATGCAGACCAATCGTTACGAGTATGTCAGCCCTGCAAGCAAAACGGTTTTGGGATTCACGCCGGAGGAATTTATGGCCATTGACGCCGAGTCGACGCAGGCGATGATCCATCCGGACGATTTGCTTGCTTTTTTGGCATCGTTCACCGATTTGGACGTAAAAGGCACGCAGGAGCTCAAATACCGCCAAAAGACGAAAAGCGGCGA
The DNA here is from genome assembly GCA_002307055.1 of Clostridiales bacterium UBA1316. Classification (GTDB taxonomy): domain Bacteria; phylum Bacillota; class Clostridia; order Oscillospirales; family Oscillospiraceae; genus Sporobacter. The sequence goes on along the minus strand of DBTM01000059.1, from coordinate 42,845 downwards.
ATACCGCTGGTTCTCAAACCGCTTGTCTATTGTCAGAGACGAAGCGGGCTGTGTGCTGTATCGATACGGCAATATCCATGATATTACAGAACAGGTAGAAAATGACAAGGTTATCCGGTATCATGCGGCGCTGTTGCAGGATATCTCCGATATGGTTATATCCGCAGACGAAAACTTTGTCATTAGAAGCTGGAACAGGGCGGCAGAATTAACGTATGGCTGGACAGCTTCAGAAGCGATTGGGCAAAAGGTGGATGATCTTTTGCATACATGGTCTGTCTCGTCAAATACCGAAGAGGACAAAATCAGATTATTAATATATGGGAATATTGAAGCAGACCAGATTATTACCTGCAGAGACGGAAGGAAAATCGATGTCAACAGCAAGGTGAAAATTCTAAAAGATGCCGACGGACAAATAATAGGCACAATCGGAATCGCACGCGACATCTCTCAGAGGAAAAAAATGGAGGATGCGCTGCGCGAGAGCGAAATGCGTCTTCGCCTTGCTGCGGAGGGTGCTGATTTAGGGACATACGCTTTCGATTTAGTGAACAATACGGTTTTTATATCAGAAGAACTCAAAGCGCTTTGGGGGTTTGAGCCGGATGTGCCGGTATTCCTCGGCTTTGATTGGCGGTTTTTCCAGGCATTACACCCGGATGACAAGCAGATATTCCTCGATAAAATCGCGGCGGCTAATGATCCCAGCGGTGACGGCTTAATAGAAATGGATTATAGAATCATCCATCCGGACGGCGTTATCAGGACTCTGCACTTCAGAGGGCAAACGACCTTCGGCGAAAGCGGGGAGAACCGCTGGCCCATCTACGCAACTGGCGTCGTGATCGACATTACCAAAAGAGTCGAAGCCGAGAACAGTGCCAGAGAAATATCAGAAGAGCTGCGAAATATTATGGAAAGCACCGATGACTATATATTTTCGGTGAGCAAGGATTACAAGCTTATTTTTTTTAATTCAGCCTTTTACAATTATGTCGAGCGCAGCTTTGGGATACAATTAAAAAAGGGCGCATTTATGCCGGATGTTATAACTGTGCTGGATGTCGCTGTTTGGGAAGACTTTTTTAAGCAGGTTGCCAGTGAAGGAAAAACGCAGATTGAAATAAAAATGGATGGCGGTACGCATATGCTGTCCTTGTCGTTCAACCCTGTGTATATTGATGCGCAACTGGTTGAGGTTACTGTTTTCGGCAAGGATATCACTGCGCGGATTAACAGTGAGCGTGAGATTATCCGGCTGAATGCTTCCCTTGAAAAACGTGTTTTGGAACGAACGAACGAGCTGCAAAAATCAATAAGCGACCTCCAGAGCTTTTCACGCGTTATATCCCATGATTTGAAAACGCCGGTTAAAGAAATAGAGATGTATGCCAATCGCATCGGCGAAAACACGGATGTGGCAGCCAATACGGTAAATATCAAGAAAACGTGCCGCATGATGACGCATATGATCGAAGAGCTGTCCAAATACGCCGTCTCCTCAGAACAAAATATCCATAAAGAAACCGTCAACATTAAAAAGATCGTCACCGCGCTCTACAATAAATTCAGAGCGACTATGACGAACAACTCGGTTCTTCAATTTGAGTCCGGCTTACCTCTGGTTTATGCCGACAAGGTACTGATTCAGCTGGTTTTATTTAACCTCTTATCCAATGCGATGAAGTTTTCATCCAAGAGGGAAACAGCGATAATAACGGTTGGCTGCTTTGAAGAAAACAGCGACTTTGTGTTTTATATCAGGGATAACGGTGTCGGCTTCAACATGCAGTATGCGCATAAACTCTTCAAAATTTTTGAGCGCCTGCATACCCAGGAAGAATTTGAGGGCACCGGGATCGGCCTTGCGGCAGTGCGCAATATCATACAGCGGCATGAGGGCAGAATTTGGATTGAAAGCGAGGAGGATGTCGGTACCACGGTCTACTTTACGCTGCCGATTGTGAGCGATTTCGACGAGTCTGACGCATAAACAGGATAAATTAACGCATCGGCTGGCCAAGCCGATGCGTTTTATTTCAAACCGATATTTATTCGATATCGATGACGACAGAATGATCTGCTTTGAACTTTTTTGGTACCGTGACGGAGAGCATGCCGTTGTCAAGCTTTGCTTTGATGCCGGCGCCGTCGGCGTCCGCTAGAAGAATACTCCGGCTCATGGAGGAATAGCGGCGCTCTCTGTGGATATAGTTCTTATCGCTTTCCTCGACGGTTTCATTTTTATTGACGGAGATATTCAGCCTGCCGTCATTGAGAGAGATATTGATGTCCTTTTTTTGCGTGCCGGGGAGCTCCGCTTCGATGAGATAGTCTGTTTTATTGTCCTGGACATCTATTTTAAAGGTGTCCGCGGCCAGACTCCTTCTGAAAGGCCAGCCCTCTGCAAAAAAGTCATCAAGCATATTGGTGAAATCATCAAAATCCGTGCTCAGAATGTCTGATCTTCGTTTATTAAAGGGAACAAGACCTGCCATGATCAACAACTCCTTTACATATAATTATTTATGTTTATCGCGTTAGCACTCTCGGCCGTTGAGTGCTAACTCTTGATTATTTTATACCACAAAGCAGTTTTTGTGTCAAGGTCAGTAAAGGTCAAATTTGTTAAAAATTTTTGAACATTACAAAAAAGACTTCCCCTTCGAGAGGGAAGCCTTTTGCATAGCTATGAAAAACGATGGCGGTAGGTGCAGGTGCGGCAGAGGGGCTCGAAGGCTTCTTTTTTTGAAAAACCTTCATGGATATTTTTGGCGCGGTCACTGATAATAATTTCGGAGAATGGGGTGGCATTTATATTGCCGAGATCGATGACACCTTCGCCGTCGAGGCAGCAGGGAACGACGGTGCCGTCCACCAGAACGGCGATTTGAGACTTCATACCATAGCAAAAACATTGGCTGAATAACGCTTCAATATATTCCTCGCGGTGCTTTTTCTCAAGCGAGGGCCACTCAAACTCGGCGTCCTGGCTCAGGAATACTTTGTCGGCGAGCTTAATGCCTCTGGCTGAGTCGATATGCGCGTCAATGGCGCGCTCCAGCCCGAAGGCGGCTTCTATTTGACTGAGAATCTCGGGGTTTTGCCGTGCTTGGCCGGTTTCTGCACCAGGCTGGCGGAGGTTCCACAAGCGCAGCGATATGATTGTCGGAGAGGTTTTGACGGACCTGTGAATAAACGAAAAAATACGGCTGAGATAATCGTTCCGGCCGCATGCTGAGTCGCTGACGTCGCTGCAATGAAGAGAAAAGTTGATTTGCCTGAGTGCGGGCTTCATGAGCAGCTTATCAGCCGCTTCCTGAATCAGCGTCCCGTTTGTTGTGATATTAGCCTTCAGGCCGTATGTTTCACACAGATCCAGAAACTCGGCGAGCCGGGGGTGCAGGAGCGGCTCACCCTTGACGTGAAAATAGACATAGTCGGTATAGGGCTTGATTTGCTCCAAAATGCGCTGAAAGGTCTCAAACGTCATAAACTCGGGCGATCTTTTTGTCTCCGGACAAAATGAACATCTGAGGTTGCAGACGTTCGTGATTTCAATGTAGACTTTTTTAAATCTTTTCAATAGCGTGTGTCCCCTCAATCGTATTCATAGGACAGGTTTCAATAAAAAGCGGTATATAGGCAAGCCTAAATCGGTACGAGGTTTGTATCTAACCACATACCCTTAATTCAGATGTTATTACATCATGTACTTAAAAATGATTGGGGATGGCATCTGTGGTATATTTCAATAGTTTATTCCAGTTATCTTCGCTGCATTTTACCATGCAAATGCTTTCAGCATCCTTTTGGTATGCCGGAGGCAGAATTCTGAAGCCGAATCTTTCATAAAAAACAGGAGCTATTTCGGAATACAAAAAGATATAAGCGTCATCCTTTTGCTGAATACTGTTTTTCAGCAGTTCGGTCGCAAAGCCTTGACCGGTATGCAGTTTAGGCGTTATAACAGAGCCGATACCGTATACTTTGCTCCCGCCGATATCCGAAAACTCTAAGACGATGAGCGAGCTCACAATCTCATCGCCGACCTCGATGACATAACGGGTGCCGTACGCGTCTTCTTTGGCATTATCGATACAATATTGCTCGTAGGTTCTGTTTTTGTGCCACTGCGCAAAGCCGGCCTTAAATATAGCCTCAAGCTCCGCTTGGAGCGCCTGTCTGTATAACATCGTACTGAACTCCTTTTAACCGTTTTATGAGCAGCTTCAAAATATTAAACAATTTTGGTTGTCCATTCCTCGAGGTTCCAGACGTCGGAGACGATATCGCGGTAGAATTCCGGCTCGTGGCTGACGATGAGCAGGGTGCCTTTATAATCGATTAAGGCGTTTTTCAGGGTTTCCTTGGCGTCCTGGTCGAGATGGTTGGTCGGCTCGTCGAGGACGAGCAGATTCATGCTGCGGAGCATGAGCTTGCACAGGCGCACCTTGGCGTTTTCGCCGCCGCTGAGAACCTTCATCTGGCTGCCGATGTGCTCGGAGGTCAGGCCGCATTTCGCCAGAGCGCCGCGCACCTGCCCGTTCGTCAGACCGGGGAACTCGCGCCAGATTTCGTCGAGCGCCGTGTTGCTGCCGACAGCCGCCTCCTGCTCGAAATAACCGACCTCGACAAACGGGTCAAGCTCGACTGTGCCGCTAACCGGCGGCTGAATGCCGAGCAGCGTTTTGAGCAGCGTCGATTTGCCGAGGCCGTTGACACCCTTGACGGCGACCTTCTGGCCGCGCTCAAGCTGCAGGTTCAGGGCGCCTGTGAGCGGCTCGTCGTAGCCGATCACCAGGTTTTCCGCCTCAATGACGACCTTGCCGGTGGTCCGGGCGGAGGTAAAGTCGAAGCTGGGCTTCAGCTTTTCCCGGCCAAGCTCAATGACGTCCATCTGGTCGAGTTTTTTCTGGCGGCTTTTTGCCATGTTGGCCGTAGAAGCTCTGGCTTTGTTGCGGGCGACGAAGTCCTCCAAGCCGGAAATCTCTTTCTGCTGCTTGACAAAGGCCTGCTCCAGCTGCTTCTTTTTGAGCGCATACATCGCCTCAAAGCTGGTGTAGTCGCCCTTATAACGGGTTAAAGAGGCATTTTCAACGTGATACACGACATTGACGACGCGGTTGAGAAAGGGAATGTCATGCGAGACGAGGATGAAGGCGTTTTCGTAACGCTGCAGGAGGTTCGTCAGCCAGGTGATGTGGTTTTCGTCCAGGAAGTTGGTGGGCTCGTCCAGAATGAGGATCATCGGATTCTCAAGCAGCAGCTTCGTCAGGAGGACTTTCGTCCTTTGCCCGCCGCTGAGCTCGCCGACGTCCGTATCGAGGCCGATATCGCCCAGACCGAGGCCGTTGGCGTATTCCTCAATCCGGGAATCGAGGATATAAAAGCCACCGTGATCGAGCAGCTCCTGGAGCTCCGACGCGTCCTCCATCATTCTGGCGATTTCCTCGTCACACGCTTCGGACATCGCGTCGTACAGCGCCAGCATCTCCTGCTCCATCGCGTACATTTTAGAAAAAGCCTCGCGCAGAACATCGCGAATGGTTTTGCCCTTGGTCAGCGTGCTGCTCTGGTCAAGATAACCCGTTGTAATATGGCTGCACCAGCTGATGCTGCCCGCGTCGGGAATCAGGTCGCCGGTGATGATTTTTAAAAAAGTCGACTTACCCTCGCCGTTTGCCCCGACAAGCCCCACATGCTCTCCCTTTAAAAGCCGGAACGACGCGTTCAGCAGGATGTTTCTCCCGCCAAACCCGTAGGATACATTTTCTACAGTTAATACGCTCATGGAACCCCCTGAAAGTTTATAGGTACAATAAGATGATTTTTTTACAGCCCAAATATTGTACCATAACAAAGCATGGGCGTACAGAGGGAGCTGATAAGACAGGAGAACCGCCAGACTGTCTGATTTGACATTATTTTAACATGGTGGTATATTGGGTAGGTAAACAAGTGACGGGAAAGCGTTGACACCGGTGTAAGCGGGAATATAAGTGCATAAAGCAATTTACGTCACTTTTATTAGGTGATTTTTTTGTTTATATGGGTAGAATATGAAATTATGGCGTAAAGCCAAGAGGAGTATGTTGATTATGTCAGAAACAATTATAAAAGCCATGGAAAGAACAGAGGATCTCAGAATCGTCAGAAAAGCGGGTTTTGTACCGGGTGTGCTGAACGGACCGGGGACAAAGTCGACGTCTGTTAAATTTGAAAGTACGGCGTTGAATAAGGTGATTGCCAAGCATGGTAAAAATGCCAAGCTGTGGGTCGAATTAGGCCCGAATAAGCTGTTCGGGTTCATAAAGGACATTCAGCGCCATCCCGTCGAGGGCAACATTATCCATACGGTAATCCATCTTGTGACTGCGGACCAGGAAGTTAAAATGCAGCTGCCGATTGTTTATCACGGCGTCACGCAGCTCGAGCACAAGATGCTGCATATCCAGATTTACAAATCCGAAATAGAGGTTCTCGGGCGTGCGGACAAAATGCCGGATTCAATCATTGTCGATGTCTCCGAAAAGGAGCTCGGCGCTAATATTTTAGCCGCCGATTTGAATCTGCCTGCGGAGATAAAAAACCTCGACGAAGCAAACGAAGTTTATGCCGTCGTCAAGGTCACCCATGAAATCCCAGCCGAAGAGCCTGAAGAGCCTAAGGAAGATAAAGAAGCGAAACCGGCTGAATAAATTTGCTTTAAACCATGGGGAGGGTGCTTGCGGTTATGACCGTAAGCACCCTCTCTATGGTTAACCGCTGTTTTAATACCCGCCGGTGTTGACCTTCGTGATGCCGGTTATGAGCGCAATATCTTTCGCCGTCTGCTCAGCCAGGGAGGTATCGCGCATATAGATGCAGTATCTGCTGCGGAAAATGCTGGGTTCGATGTTCTCGAACAGGGACTTGTCCGCGTATTTGGCTTCAAATTGTTTCATCGCCTCTTCCCGGGTCACGAATGTGGCGTATTTCACATTGGGAAGCTGCTCAATCATACTCTGCAGAGTCCGCGCCTGCGTCTCCGACAGCGCCTCATCCACATACGCCACCATCACATTTTCGCTCGTCCATTGCCATGTCATCCCGCCATCGGCAGTAGTCAGCGACACAATGGAAGTGTTTCCGTCGCTGTCGAAAAGTTCAATCGGATAGGTGCCGGATGCGCCGGTGAAGGTGGGAATCAGCGGCGTCATTTTATATTCCTTTAATTCTTCAGGAATATCTACCGTCATTCGCTCCCATGTTTTTCCGCCGTCAAGCGTGCGGCTTATCTCGGGGCCCTGGTCAACAAAGTAGCGGTAGCTCATAAAGCCGACTTTTGAGGAAGCGAAACCGGCGCCGGTCACTGTCCCGGTATACATCGCGTTCTTATCGCCGACCCACCAGGTCTTTCCGCCGTCCATGGAAGTACAGACGTTGGCGTTTCCCGTTCCCAACGATGGCCCGGTACAAACGACGGCCCAAGTAAAGCCATTGATTGAGCCGCAGTAGATATCGATGTTCATCCAACCGGGCTGCCAGTTTGGGTCTGTACGGTCGCTCGCGGGAAATTTTTCAAATAACGACAAGGGCAGACTCATGATATATCTACCGCCTTCGTCCGTGTAAACGTCAAAGGTATCGGCGGCTGCGTCCCTCTCATAGCCCACAAACGGACCTGTATTTTCTGCTGACGCAGCCGGAGTAGCTTTCGGGGCCGGGTTAGTGAGCAGCACAGCACCCGCGACGATGACAACGGCAGCCGCTGTGGCTATTATCCAAAATGCGGGCTTTTTGAAGTTCATGATGTTCTTGATGCGCCCCTTTAGGTTCCCCTCTCCGAACGCGAGAGGGCTTCCGTTAATGAGACGCCGGCCTGTCGCCAGGGAGAGCAGAGATGCTCCATACGCGCCTTTGATATCGCCGCCCATTTGCTTTAAGACGCGCTCGTCGCAGGACATCTCCATGTCTTTGACGAAGAATATAAAAGCTATCCATACAAACGGATTGAACCAATGCACGGCCAGCGCGAGAAAAGCCAGAATCTTAAAGATATGGTCGAGCCGCCGGATATGTGTCTGCTCGTGCAGGATGACATAGCTCTGCTCTTTTTCCTGCAGTGTTGACGGCAGATAAATTTTCGGGCGAAAGAGGCCGATGACAAACGGTGACGCGATATGGTCGGCGAGATAGATATTATCCCGCAGTTTTATGGCACCAATAAGCTTTCGGCGCAGCTGAAATATAGACGACGCGCTGTATATCAGCATCGCAGCGACGCCTGACAGCCACAAAAACGCTGCGGCTGTCATCCACCCCTCCGCCGGGTTCCCGGTAGTTTGTGCCTCTCCTTGGGGCGCGGTAATAGTATCGCCGCCTTCAGGAGCCGCAAAATCGACCTGCGGCGACGGCCTGCTGACAATGTCTGAGGGAATGTAGCTTATACCGGCGTAGATGCTGCTGTTTGGTGTTGAGGCGAGCGCAGGAAGCAGGCTAAACAGCGAAAAGGGTGACGAAAACGACACAGGGCAGACGAGCCGGAACAATACGACAGCCCAGAGGGCGTATGAAAATATCTTAGGTGCTTTTTTCAACGGCAGGCGGGTCACCAGTACAAGAGTGATGACAATACCCGCCGTAAGGCTCATATTCAGGATTTTAAGAAACAGCGCCCACATCCACATCAGGAGTCACCGCGGTTCTCATCAATCAGCCTTTGCAGCTCAGCAATTTCCTTTTCGGACAGCTTCTTTCTCAGAGTAAACGCCGCCAGGAATTGCGGGAGCGACCCGTCGAAGGTCTCCTCCACAAACCTTTCGCTCTGCAGGGCGGCAAATTTCTGCTTGCTCATCAGCGAAGTAACGGTGCCGTCCCTATTCTGAAATATGCCGCGGTCGCAAAGCCGGCGCAGCATGGTGTATGTCGTTGACTTTTTCCAGCTGAGTACCTTTTCGCACAGCTTCACCAATTCGTTGGATGAAATGGGTTCATTGTCCCACATGAGCTGGGCGAATTTTGCTTCCATAACGCCCAATTTATAATCTTCCATAATATCGCCTCTTAGTTTAATAGCATTAGACCGCGATCTGAGTCTAACACCATTAAACCAGAATGTCAATAACAAACTTAACTTGTAAAACCGCAAACCGTCCCCCTTGGTTTAGTCGGCTTCTTTTTCGACGACGAGCACATCAACACCTAAATCCTCAATTTTAGTAAGCTCATCTTCAACAGCGTCCCAATCGGTTATTAATGTATCAAAGCACACCGCATCGCAAACCTTAATAAAAGCTCTAAAACCGATTTTTTGGTTCGGCATAAGCATGACATTATTACGTGAATTTGCAATTACGGTTCGTTGAAAAGTAGCAGTTTCATCCGTTCCGTTTGAAAATCCGAATTCTGCGTCAAAGCCTGCACCGGTAATAAGATTCAAGTCAAAATGCATATTTTTTATAAATGAAGTCGCCAGGCTGTCAACAAGAGAAGCGGTGCCATGTGATCTGACTTTGCCGCCGCATATATACAGTGTTATATTATCCCAATATTTCAGTTCTTCTGCTAAGGTAACAGAGTTAACAACGAGCGTATAGTTAATATTTCTAGGTAGATATTTTAGCATGATAAATCCTACTGAACCGCTTGTGAGATATACAATATCGCCTTCTTTGACGAATGATGCCCCTCGTTTTGCGATTGCAGCATAATTTTCCCAAATATCCATATTCTTCATATCCCTGATTCTCGGCGGTATCCAGCCCACCTGCATCATCGGTATCGCACCGCCGTGGGTCCTTTTCAATAAGCCTTTTTCTTCGAGAATGCGTAAATCGCGGCGGGCGGAGTCAACGGACACATTATATTTCTCTTGAATCTCACCGATTGAAATTCGTCCATTTTGCTTAATCAGGTTTAATATTTCCTGATGGCGTTCTTCAATAAACATTTCAATACTCCTTATGGATTAATATTGGATGATATGTGTCGACCCATGTCTATCCAAATAGCACAATAGCAGTATTATTAATGCTTGTCAATGGTTATTGTTATAAAACGTGAACATTCGTTAACTATCGTTTATCCAACCTGTTGCAGCGGGCGGCCTCCACGCCGCCCTATCTCAAGGAATGGGAACGGGCGGGCGTGGAAGCCCGCCGCTACGGGATTTTTTGTGACGCCGTGTTTTCTATATATGGCGTCAGCTTTTCTATGATGCGGATGAGGCGTTCGTCATTGCGATAGGGGTCGAGGGCGGGCCAGTCTTTCTCGGCGGTGCGGGAGGTGAGAACAAAGAGAAGGCTTTCGATGGGGTTGTCGAGCGGATCGAGCGCCCATTGGCTGTTGCGGTTTCTGCGGTTTAGCAGGACGGAGGTATACTGATGTTCCCGGCCAAGCGCTGACCACTTGAGGGCGTAGTCCGCGGCGGTGTCAAGGTACGCCAGCGCACGGTCGGGCTGGCCCGCTTCGAAAGACAAATTCGCCATGAGGGTGTAAAAATTTTTCATGGTGCCCGGCAAAAAGGGCGCGTCGCCGCTGTCAGTCATCAGATCGTGCAGAGCGATACCTTTTTCTAAAAGCCGTATGCGTTCTTCGAGGGTGTAGCCGAACTTATCCTCCAGCGCCAGGCTTTGCGTTATGCTCATGAACCAGCTCGTAATGCCTGTCAGTATAAACTGGTATTGCTGGATTTGCTCTTCGCCGCTTAATAATGCGGGAAGTGTATGCTCCTGCGAATTAACATAGCTGGGCAGTTTCCGTGCTGCTTCAACAGCCTTGTCCAGCTGACCCATATTGCGGTAAACACGCGCCAGTCCGGTCAGCGCATTCATGCGTATGGCATCATCGACGCAAAACCGAAGAATCCGCTCATAGATCTCGATAGCTTCAAGGTGGTCTGCTTCTGTTGTAAGAGGCAGTCCGGCTTCGAACATACCGTCCAGGCAAAATGCCAGCTTCAGCCATAGTTCCCAATCATGCTGGAAGTTACGCATTTGCTTGCGGAGGTATTCGGCGGCTGCTGCCCGCGACCAATCCGGAGGGATAACCAGCTTTTGCCACGCCTTGAGAACGGCGCCGCGTTTTTCCTTGTTGGCCTGGACAGTCATACCCAGCAGCTCGTCGATACTCACGCTGAAGTAACCGGCGATGGCGGGCAGCAGTGTGATGTCGGGATAGCTTTCGCCGCGTTCCCATTTGCTGACAGCCTGGAAGGAGATACCGAGCAGGTCGGCGAGCTCCTCCTGCGTCATATCGCGCTCTTTGCGCAGGCGTTTTAAATTACCGGAAAGTTCCATTGCCGTGCCTCCTTTGTTTTTTAAAAGCTTTTATGCGTACAGCTTAACAAAAAAAGGCAGACAAATCAAAAACGTAATACTTGAGCATTGCTCAACCAATGGTTGAGCGGCTCGAGCTATATATACTCAGTTTTTGCAGCAGGCGGCTTCCGTGCCGCCTTAGCTTAGGGATTGAAAACGGGCGGGCGTGGGAGCCCCG
>DBTM01000059.1:479-31127 GCA_002307055.1 Clostridiales bacterium UBA1316 | reverse complement strand
AGGACAGGGAACGGGCGGGCGTGGGAGCCCGCCGCTACGGGATGATTCCGAGCATGTGCTGTTATAAGAGTTAAAAAGCAGGGATAAGGTCCGGTAAATCTTCGCTGATGATATGGCGCAGTTCGGTGCCGGACATTTTTTCGTTTTGGCAGAGACAGGCGGCGATGGCGTGAAGCTTGTCAATATGGGTTGACAATAATTCCTCTGCTTCATCGTAGGCGGCGCTGACGATTTCCTGGATTTCGGAGTCGATTTCCGAGGAAATGCGGTCGGAGCAGCCGCTGGATTTTGACGGATCACTGCCGCGGGGTTTGCCGGAGCCGTAGGTGACGGGGCCGAGGCGGGCGCTCATACCGAACTTTGTCACCATGGAATGGGCAATGTGCGTGGCGCGTTCGATATCATTTGAGGCACCTGTGGAAATGTCGTTTAAAACGATTTGTTCGGCGGCACGGCCGCCGAGCAGAATACATATTTGCTCGAGCATTTCGTTGCGCGTGTCAAAGTTTTTATCCTCCTCGGGAGGGGTGAGCGTAAAACCGCCCATCTGCCCTCTGGGGATGATGGAAACCTGCTGAACCTGCTTGTGAGAAGGCAGCAGGGTTGTCACCAGGGCGTGACCGGCTTCATGATAAGCCGTGAGCCGCTTTTCCTTAGGGCTGATGACTCTGGATTTTTTTTCGGGGCCGGCGAGTACCTTGAGCACGGATTCTTCAATGTCGGGCATGCCGATGACAGAGCTGCCGTGTTTGGCGGCGAGAAGAGCCGCTTCATTCAGTAGGTTTTCGAGGTCTGCGCCGGTAAAACCGACGGTGTCCTTGGCGATGGCGCTGAAATCCACATCGGAGGAAAATGGTTTTTGACGCGCGTGGACCTTTAAGACGGCTTCTCGGCCTTTGATATCGGGGATGCCGACGAAAACCTGGCGGTCAAAGCGTCCGGGACGGAGCAGGGCGGCGTCTAGGATATCCACACGGTTTGTGGCGGCGATGACGATGACGCCGGTGTTCGCTTCAAAGCCGTCCATCTCAACGAGCAGCTGATTGAGCGTTTGTTCGCGTTCGTCGCTGCCGCCGCCGCCTGCGCCTCTTTGCCGACCGACGGCGTCAATCTCATCGATGAAGATAATACAGGGCGCTACTTTTTTCGCTTTTTCGAAAAGGCTGCGCACGCGTGACGCGCCGACACCGACATACATCTCGACAAAGTCCGAGCCGGAGACCGGGAAAAACGGGACGCCGGCCTCACCGGAGACGGCTTTTGCAATCAAGGTTTTGCCTGTCCCCGGAGGCCCGATAAGCAGGACGCCCTTTGGAATCCGGGCACCTAAGCCATTGAATTTCTCGGGTTCTTTCAGGAATTCGACGATTTCTTTGAGCTCTTCCTTCTCCTCGTCGGCACCGGCGACATCGGCGAAGGTTTTGCTGGATCTGATAATCGGGGTTGTTTCCGCTTTCGGTTTGCCGAACGGCAGCATACTGCCGCTTTTTTTATGCGCTGTGCCGCGGCGGAGCACGAGCCAGGTGACCCCGATGCCTAAGAGCAGCAGATAGGGTACGCTATTAAGCCACGAGGCGTTCTGCCAGGACTGGACGTAATCAAAAACAATTTTGCTGTCGGGGTGCGCGGTATTATAATCGGTAACGAGCGGCTCAATCCGGTTAATAAACAGATCAATCTCCGGAACGGTATATGTAAGCTTGCCGCCGCCGCGCAGCTCGGCGTGAAGTTCGCCGCTGACAATATTTAAAGTATAGGAGCTGACCTGCCCTGATTCAAAATAACCGACGACATCGGAATAAAGCATTGTTTTCTCTTTAGGCTGCTGCAGCGCAATAATGATGAAAACAGCGATCAGGATACAAGCCGGTATGAGTAGGAGCAGCGGTTTCATATTCTTTTTCATGAGCGTCACTTTCTCTAAATCCAATGAAGGAACATTATCTATATTATACAATATTAAAGCCGCCTGATAAGCCGTAAGTTTATGGTAATTAGGCAGACAAAAATACGGCACTTCTTATGAAGTGCCGTAAAATGCTTTATGGATGACTCAATCCGGTGTATCAAAGAGGGCTTTTATAATCGACCCTATTTCAGATCATAATTCTCGTCGTAGAAATCAGAGCAGGAATTCATATGCTCAACATACCGCAGCTGAAGGGGTTTCGGATCAATCTTCAAATCCTTGATGGCGTTGCCGCAGGGTGTATCGCCGAACGTGAGGTACAGCTTTTCCGGGACGACATCAGGGTTGAGCAGCACACTCCTGTTTTTTGTGATGTAAAAATCACCTGTGTAATCTGTACGGGATTTGCGGATTTTACCGTTCAGCTTCGTATAGTGATAGGTGGTCTCCTCCACATGTGTCGGACTTCCGGCTTTGGGAACGCGCAGGCGGAAATATTCACCTTCATCGGCTTCGCGGCATGTGATAACGACTTCGGAGCCAAAGCCGTTGATGTCAATTTCCTGCGTTATCTTCGGAAGACCCCATATATTATTGCCTCTCAGACAATTCTCGCGGGAGGTGACGGGCATGGAGAAAACGTAGTAGCCGCTGTAGTTTTTTGGTATAATCGGCAACAGGCCCGTATTTTTAGGGTTGTCTGCCTGAACAGCGATGGTGAAGGCAATCTCGTTGTAGGGGGGGAGCCCCATGATGTTTTTATATTCATAAGCAGAAATCGCAAGGAGGGCGCGGTCCTTCCGGGCGCGTACGGGCTTGATCTTTTCATGAGGCATCAGCTTGAGCGCCTCATCGTAGGAGCATAAGAAAACAGCCTGCGCGCAGGTGACATCACTGTAGAATATCGGGAAGGAATATTCCTTCTCCATCTGGTCACCGAGCTGAACCTTGCGCTTGCGCAGTTTGAATTTTTTAAAGAAGTCGTCAGTGAACATACTATCGTTTGCCAATAATGAGTTATCAAAGTCGTTAAGAATTTTCATGTGTTCCTCCTGCATGTTATGCAGCATATTACGGTGTATTTTCGCCGTTAGCTGAGTATACGGTATAGACAGGGTTAATACAATATCGATTCAATGAACAATATTTTCAGGATGAAACATAAAAAGCTCTGTAACCATTGCGGTTACAGAGCTTTGAGATGACAGTGCAAAAAAAGCGGATGATAATTATTTTAATCAGCTGTTTTAATGAGCTGCTTTTTTACTTTTTCGGCATTTTCTTTCATCGTTTGGAGAACCATTTCATAGGATACCGGTTCTTCATTTTCTTTCCGGCAGTCATAATCCGTGCCCTTAGCGTGATGGCGACAGCCCGGCGCCGAAGCCGCGAGCTTCTTGCGCAGTGCGCTGCAAAAGGGCTCCGGCTTGGTATGTTTTTTAGAACATATTATGCTGTGTTAGAAATTGCATGAGCGCTGAATTACATAAAAACAGCACATGCAGCTCCGGCATGCGCTGTTTTTCGGGCTTAGATACGTGCGCCGGACTGTCCTGCGCCGCTTGGCTGATCGTATGCGATGAGTGCGTGATTTGTGTTGTGCTGCCTGTTGATTTTCAGCTCCGCCTCGGTGATGATCTCCAAATCTGCTTCCGTCAGCCTGCTGAAGCTTAAGTCTGATAGCTGGGGTTTGTTTTTAGAATCGTTCACGTTATCACCGTCCTTGTACTAATTATAGTATAAGGTGCGGTGTTTTAAACAGAGAAACCAGTTGTTTATAATTTGCTATTTGAACATGACCTTGCTCATGTGGTCGATTTCGGCGGTGAGGGCTTCGTAGACGCCGGGGTAGTTGCTGAGGGGGAGGCCCTGGGAGGCGCTGGGGATGAAGTAGAGCTTGCCATAGGTTTCACAGGCGCGCTTGACTTCGGCGGCGACGATTTCACGGGTCCAGCCGGGGAAGTCGACGTTGGCGCTGTCGATACCGCCCATGAAACTGATCTGACCGCCGTATTGCTTAATCAAATCCTCAAGGTGGTTGCTTCTCATGACGCCCTGCCAGATGTCAATGCCCATTTCGATCATATAGGGGACGAGCGTCGCCGCGTAGGAGTCGGAGTGGTGGAGGATGACTTCAACGCCGTGGGATTTATAATAGCCGTAAAGCTTTTTATAGGACGGCAGGAAGAATTCTTTGAACATATCGGGGGAGATGAAGGTGGAAATCTGGCTGCCCCAGTCGTCGTGATGGAAGAGCGCGTCGGGCTTGAGGTATTTGCAGACATTCTCGGCGTATTCAAGCTCAAACTCAGTGATCATGTCGATGATCTCGTGCATCGCTTCGGGCTCTTCATAAAAGTTGATAAGGCAGTTGGCAATCTCCAATAAATAATGGCACTGCTCAAAGATACCCGGGGCATAGAAGGGCGTGACGAACTGTTCCTTGCGGTCAATTTTCTCCATTTCCGCTATATACGGCTCCCATGCGGACGCGGGATATTTGAGGGTCGGTACTTTGACGTATTCGCGCCATTTCGTGATGTCTTTAATAACGACATGCGCGGCATCGTGGACAGGGAACGCACCGGGAGTGCCGATCGGCCATGATTTTGTAACGCCCCAGGCGTTAACAACATTGAGCTCGCCGTATGCCGGATTCTTGTTTTTCGTGTTGTGCGGCGAACCCATCATGATAGCAAACGCTTCATACTGGTTGACGAAGCGGTCAGGCTTCCCACCGCGGATTGTTTCAATCATATTCTGCCTTTTGGTTAACATAGAAAACGACCTCCCAGTGTAAATTTGTAAATTTATGAGTAATAGCTTGCTCATACCAATAGCTAAACATCGGACCAGCATTATTATAGTGCATTTCAAGTTTGACTGCAATGCTATTATTTTGCGCAGGCTGTACAGGAGCCGTTCGCCCTGGTTTTAGCTTGGTTTACTCGATTTTCTGCAAACCGCCCATATAAGGCCGGATTACCTCGGGGATCGTGACGCTGCCGTCGGCGTTCTGGTTATTTTCAAGGAGCGGGATTAAGATGCGCGGGGAGGCGATGCCGGTGTTGTTGAGTGTGTGGCAGTAGCGAACGACGCCATCGGCATCGCGGCAGCGAATATTTAAGCGCCTGGCTTGAAAGTCACCGAGCGTTGAGCAGGAATGCGTTTCGCAATAAGCGCCGCGGCTGGGCATCCAGGTTTCGACCTCGTGCTTGCGGAGCTGCCCGAGGCTGAGCTCTCCGGTACAGGCTAAGCAAACACGGTATGGAAGCTCCAAAGCCTGCAGAATGGCTTCGGTGTTGCTAAGAATTTCGTAATGCAGCGCTTCGGCCTTTTCCGGGTCATTTTCACAGATGATGACCTGCTCGACCTTTTGAAACTGATGGACGCGGTATAAGCCGCGTGTGTCCTTGCCGTACGTACCGGCTTCGCGGCGGAAGCAGGTTGAGTATCCGGCCAGCTTGATCGGGAGGCTTCCCAAATCCAGCATTTCATCCTGATAATAAGAGACAAGGGATACCTCTGATGTGCCGATCAGGTATAGGTCATCCTCGGTGAGCTTATAAGCCTGATCATAACCAAGCGGGAAATAGCCGGTTCCCTGCATGGCACTCTCTTTGACCATCAGCGGTACGGTCATGGGGGTGAAGCCGCGCGAACGCAGGAAATCCAAAACAAACCGGCAGACAGCCATTTCCAACAGCACTGCCTCATTTTTCAGAAAATAGGAGCGGCTGCCCGCGAACTTTACAGCGCGCGGGATGTCAAGAAGACTGAGCTTCTCGCAGAGTGCCACATGGTCACGCGGTTCGAAGTCAAACGCCCGCACCGCACCGACACGGCGCAGCTCTACATTGTCAGCTTCACCTCTGCCAACGGGTACCTCCGGCGCGGGGACAGAAGGAACAGAGAGCATGAGTGCGTCATACTCGGTTTTCAACCCATTGAGAGCGGCATCAAGCGAGGATAGCTCCGCCTTTATCTCACGGACGCGCTCAATGGGATTATCGCTGCCGATCATGTGAGTCATCCTCTTTGACAGCAGATTGCGTTCGGCACGCAGCTTTTCGCAGGCGGTGAGCTGACGGCGTATATCCTTGTCAAGCAGCAGCAGCCGATCGATATCAACGCGCAGCAGCTTGTCACGGGCGGCCTTTTTTACGAGTTCAGGATTCTGACGTATATAATTAATATCCAGCATGGTAATTCTCCTTCATCATTTATTTATCAGCGGATTCCGATAAGCAGATGACGAGATCGAAAGACCAGCGCGGCGTACAGATAGATTTGAACAGTTATGCGCATAAAAAGACCTCCAGACATAAAAATCCCGTCCCTAATGAAAGGGACGGGAAGAAAACCCGTGGTGCCACCCTTATTCCCGCAGGGAACTAATTGTTCCTATACGGCTTTAACGCGCTATCCGGCGTACCGGGCCGGCTCGTCGCCGGCGTCTCAGGGGCGGAATGATCGCCTTCGCTGCTTCCGGTTCGCACCAACCACCGGCTCTCTGTGAACAGACGTAAAAGCTATTTCCCCATCATCGACCAATATGATATTGGGATTATTATAGGCGGCGAGAAGTGGTTTGTCAATATGATGGCAGATCATTTTGAAGATGCGTGACGGCGTTGTCCGTATTGTCAGGCTCTATAATTATGTAAACTAAAACCAACCCCGCAGTTAACACGACATAGATTCGGGAGAATTGCAATAATGATGCATGATATGCTGAAATGTAAACAAAAGCCACGGTTTCAGGCGCGAAAACAGTTGAAACACATTCCATATATGCTATAATTAACGATATAAAATACAAAGATATGGAATATGCAGCTGGTAAATATCAAGCAAGCGTGGAAAATATGAAGCAGTTCTTTATCAATGAGATGGAGAACAGCATAGACGGCGCGGAAAGCCGCGCGGAGGAAATAGAGGTGTGCGATTAATAGTATAGACTTGGTTCTGAATTAATTAAGATGAAAACCGAGGAGAGATATCTATGAAAAAACGTATTATATCAGTTTTCCTGGTACTCATTATTCTCATTGGGATTGTTCCTTCAGCCTTTGCAGCAGGAAGTCTTGACAATTTTAAACGCGTAAACACGTATACCCAAGGGCAATTTGCTGATGTTTCTGCGTCTTCGTGGTATGCAGGTAATGTTGCTTCAGCTTACGAGTTGGGGCTCATGAAGGGCAGCAGTAAAACACAATTCAACACGGATGGAAATGTAACAATTGCAGAAGCAATTGCGATGGCAGCCAGATTGCACTGCATCTATACGACTGGGACAGAGCATTTTTCTGAGGGTAATCCATGGTATCAGGTTTACATAGATTATGCTGTAACAAGTGGGATAATTACTCAAAATCAGTTTTCAAACTATACATCAATAGCGACCCGTCTTCAATTCGCAACAATTTTTTCATCAGCCTTACCTGATGAAGCCTTACAATCAATAAATACTATTGAAGATGGAGCAATACCTGACACAAATAGTGCCGCAGTATATAAACTATATCGCGCCGGTATTTTAACAGGAAACGATACTCGCGGAACCTTTACGCCCGACAGCTCGATTTCACGTGCGAGTGCTTCCGCCATTATCTCACGCATGGCAGAAGCGGATTTGAGGCAGAGCGTTACATTAAAAGCCTCAACGGCGCAAAAGACGGTGTTGACTGCAGAGGAAATTTATGCGCAGTGTTCTCCGGCAGTGTTTTATATTGAGGTCTATAATTCAAAAGGCGCGCCGATTGCTTCGGGCAGCGGGTTCTTTATTTCAAGCGATGGAACTGCCGTTACGAATTTCCATGTAGTCAAAGGTTCATATTCAGCAAAAATAACGCTTTCAGATACGGGTGCGGTATACGATGTCCTCGGCGTATATGATTATAATAAGGATGAGGACTGGGCTGTATTAAAAATTAACGGCTCTGGTTTTTCTTGTTTAGACATAGGCGATACAACCTCGATTGTTGGCGGCGCGACCGTATATGCCATAGGAAGTCCACTGGGACTGCAAAACACCATCTCACAAGGCTTAATTTCGAATTCTAGCAGAATAGAAGGTGATTTGACGTACATCCAGACCAGCGCGTCAATCTCTTCCGGCAGCAGCGGAGGCGCGTTGATCAATAAATATGGAGAAGTCATAGGGATTACTTCAGCTTCATATGTAAACGGACAAAATTTAAACTTGGCGCTGCCGCTCAAATATATAAGCGGATATTCGTCGAGCAGTTATTCAACGCTGCTTGCGATAATGGAGAGTCCGAATTCTAAGCTTATTCCGTACGCCGACTATCCGGAAGTCCTCGATTGCGGAGCGTATCATGGTGTCGATTTATATAAAAGCACTTCCGATAATTCATCGACAACTTATTATTATACATATGCGTCGTTAATAAAAACTGTGTGGCAAGATGGGGTGAATTATTCAAACTACCAGGGAGTTTTAGCGGATTGTGGATTTAGTAAAACAGGTGATTATCTGGAAGGTTCAACTTATTATTACATATATAACATGATGACAACATCAAAATCGTATGAATTACACTTTGGCGTTACGATAATTGATAATCAAAAATGCCTTTTCGTTAAAATTATAACAAGCCAAATAGCCGCAGCAACCGGATTCTCTTTGTGTCCTGAAGCACCTGACTTCGGCGCTTTTTTTGGAGTGAAGGCACTGGCCTCGTCGGATATATATATTGGTAAAACTAAGTTTGGTTCATATTATGAGTATTCTTTGACGTCATTAACCGCTAAAGGTTATGGTTCGACATTTTTTACAACATACAGTGCCCTTTTAGAAGAATGGGGATTCATTTACTCGGATACTGATACAGGTGAAAACGGCGATATATATACATTTCAGAATAAAAAACTTGGTTATGAAATTAGTTTAAGTCCACAAGCTGATAATGATATTATATATATTAATATCTTTTATTCCATCTCATAGAGGTATACATCAGATGCATAGAAAAGGGCACTCAAAAAACAGTTTGGGTGCCTTTTTGTTATATCCAGATTTAGCTTCAACTTGATAAACAGCCGCTATTAGGCTACTATTACATAAACAGCCTGTTATTTAGGATAAAGGGAAGAGGATGTGCGCGGCATGAGACGATTTATAATGGTGTTTGTGCTCGCTGCGGCGATTATGGTGCTTCAGGCTTGTAAAAGCATGAGTTATATATATAAAGATGATGGGGCGGTTTCAGCGAGCGCGCAGATATCGGACGCGGCACTTTCCGCTTCGGGGAAAGCTGCTTATTCCGAAAGTACTGCCGCGGCAGTATCACCTATAGCTTCGCCTGAAGCCTCGGCCGGTATTGTGCCGGAAGCCAAGCCTTCGGCGGCGGTCAGTCCTATAAGCACAACCAAAGATACTGATGCGGTAAAAAAACCGGAAAGCTCCGGCAACAGCGCCAAAGTGCAGCCGCAGCTGTTGCAGCCGCCGCTGCTGACACAGGCGGTACTCAAAGCGGGGCTTTCCTTTGAGGATTTAAATTTTTCGCAGCTCGTGCTTGTTTCGGCTGCCGGGTCGAATGCTGAAATTTATTGTTATGACAAAGGCAGGGACGGGCTGTGGACGTTCAATAAAACGACTGGGTACATAAAGGGCTATGTCGGCAAAAACGGGGTCAGCAGCAATAAAAGCGAAGGAGACAACTGCACACCGGCGGGCCTGTTCGGACTGGGCTATGCCTTCGGAAACAGCGCGAAGCCTGCGACCGGGCTGGAATTCAGGGCGGTCACCAAAGAGAGCTATTGGGTCGATGACCCGAATTCACTGTATTATAATCAATGGGTCGAGGGCAAGCAAAACGCGGACTGGCACAGCGCCGAGCATCTGTCCGACAGCAAGAGCTATTACGCGTACGCCGTTGTCGTGGACTACAATATGGCGCCGGATACGGTCCCCGGAAAAGGCTCCGCCATTTTTCTCCACTGCAAAACCGAACCGACCACCGGCTGCGTCGCCGCGCCTCAGGACTCGATACTTAAAATCTTAAAGTGGCTTTCCGAGGAGAAAAAGCCGGGAATTTTGATTGTCGACGGATAGAAGATATATTCAGAAAAATTGCCGAAGATATCTAAAAAACCTCTATCTGTACGCGCAGTTTAATGCAACTATTTCAGTATCGCCGCTTCCGCTTGCGTTGGCATAAAATGCCACACCCTCATCCATGATAGTTGGATGAGGGTGTTTTGTCAATACAAAGCAGAAGAGGGAGTGATGGCGGGGAGAAGGTGAGGAGATACTTAAAATTACAGGATTATTACAAATATGGGATATCGGATGATTGTATGTAATTTATGGTATAATTCTGCCTATTCATGACGAAAGAAGGTCTGCCGATGAAAAGGAGAGAGAAGCCCCGTTACAGCCTGTGGAGCAATGTGATATACGCGCTCAACGGCGTCCGCGAGATTGACCCGCCGCTGCTTGGGTGGATGCTGCTGCACGCGGTTATGGCAGCACTGGGCAGTATGGTGCCTGTCGTTTTCCCGAAGCTCATTATTGACGAGCTGAGCGGCGGCGGCAGCGTGACGCGGGTGATTGTGCTGTCGGCATTATTCGGTGCGGGCATCATGATCACGCGCGGCATCACCGATATGGCCTACGGCGCGCCGCCCATCCCGCTCGGGACGATTGCAAAACATTTTATGGCGTGGCGGATGTACTTTAATCTCAAGCAGACGAAGAAGACGATGACCACGGATTTTCAGAATATTGAGAATCCCGAGGTGCTCGATATGTCGCAAAAGGCGTCGAGAGCCATGGGCTCGGTCAATGTGGGGATTGAGGGCCTTGCCCGGCTGGTGTTGACAATGCTCGGGCACCTGCTGACGCTGATCATGACAGTGTCGGCGGTGTTCGTCATGGGGTATTGGGTGCTGGCGGTTGCTTTGGTTGTACTGACGGTCAACTATCTGATTTCCGTCCGAATCCGCCGCCGCGATAAAGAAAAGGACGACGAGCTGACCGCGACAAGCCGAAGGATTGACGATTTGACGAACAAAACCAGCAGCTTTGAGTACGGCAAGGATATCCGGCTTTTCAACCTGAAGGGTTTTCTGCTCTCCCGGCTGACAACGGAGCAGGCTTTCTACTTCAGGGAACGCAACAAGATCCAGAAGCTGTGGCTGGGAGCGGGCCTCCTCGGTTCGGTGACGACGCTGGCACAGGAGATCGTCATGTATGCGTGGCTCTGCTGGCGCGTTCTCAGCAACGCGCTTTCTATCGGCAGCTTTGTGATGTACATCGCGGCAATCCGCACCTTCTGCTCGGCCCTCAGCGGCCTGCTTGACGATTACGCGGATATGCAGCAGCAGAGCCGCCGGGTCAGCGATCTGCGCGCCTACCTCGACCTGCCGGATGCGCTGTCGGGCGGGGAGGCGCCGCCCCGCAGCATTGATACGGAGGGCGCAGCGATTGAATTCGAAAAGGTTTCCTTCCGGTATCCGGGCAGCGACCAGTACGCACTCCGTGAGGTCAGCCTGAGAATTGAGCCGCACGAGCGGCTGGCCGTCGTCGGCCTGAACGGCGCCGGGAAATCGACGTTTATTAAGCTGTTGATGCGGCTGTACACGCCCGAAAGCGGGCGCATCCTACTCGGCGGCATCGATATCCGAGCCTATGCGCGGGACGAATATTTCAAGCTTTTCTCCGCTGTGTTCCAGGAGATCAATGTGTTTGCGTTCACGGTTGCCGAAAACATTTCCATGCAGGAGCTGGACAAAACCGATCTCTCCGGGGTCAGGAGATCGGCAGAGCTCGCGGGGCTGGATAAAAAGCTCGATTCCCTAAAGGCGGGCCTGAACACGACGATGCTGAAGATTATAGATGTCAACGGCGTCGAGTTTTCCGGGGGCGAAACGCAGAAACTGGCGCTGGCTAGAGCGCTGTACAAGAATGCGCCCTTCATTGTGCTCGACGAACCCACCGCCGCCCTCGACGCGCTGGCGGAGGAGCGGTTGTACATGGAATTTGACAGGCTCGCCTCTGGCAAGACGGCGGTATACATCTCACACCGACTGGCCAGCACGCGCTTCTGCGATCGGGTGCTGATGTTTGAAAACGGCACAATCGCCGAAAGCGGTACGCACGACGCGCTCCTGGCGCAGGGCGCGAAATATGCAGAGCTTTTCAACGTCCAGGCGCAGTATTACCGTGATAAAAAAGAAGAGGAGGCGACGGTATGACCGGCTTAAAGAGCTCGCTTACACGATTTAAAAATATCCCTCCGGTAATCCGCTACTTTTACAGTATTGTATGGCAGTGCCACAAGCCGTATATCTTTACGGTCATTGCCAACATGCTGGTGACCGGTCTCGCGCCGTTTATCAACATTTATGTACCAAAGCTGATTATCGATGAGTTGCTGGGAAGCCGCCAGGTACCCAGACTTGCTTCACTGGTGGCCTTGCTGGTGCTGCTCAATCTGGCAGTTTCCGCGGCGAATCAAATAATCAAGTATCTCTCGGGCAAATATCAGTTCAGGCTCGAGCAGAAGTGGGACGCGCTGCTGGCAGAGAAATGCATGACCATGGATTTTAAGTATACCGAGGATCCGAAAGCTCTCCAGCAGCGCACCAAGGCTCTTCAGGGTATCGGGTTTTATTCCGGCGGCATCGAGGGCTTCAGCTCGGCGCTGATTGCCTTTGTCTCCGGGCTCATCACCTTCGCGGGGACACTGTATGTCATCGCGCAGCTGTCTCCGCTGATTCTGCTGGTGCTGGTGGCGGTCACCGTCGCCAATATGCTCATCGTGGCCAAGACGACGAAGGACGGGACAGACCACGCCAAGGGGCTTGCCGATATGAACCGCAGAGGCTGGTATTACGGCCGCGAACTGGGTAATTTCAAGTACGGTAAGGATATCCGGCTGTACAGTGCGGCAAGCCTTATAGAAACACGGATCAGAAAATACCTGAAGGAGGAGTGGGACCCGGAATTCCTCTTTACGAGGAAGCAAAACCGCTTTGTCGCGCTTTCCTCGGTGCTGACAGGTCTGCAGCTGGCAATGGTTTACGGTTATATCGGCGTCCGCGTCGTGCTGCGGCTGATTACGATCGGTGAATTTCAGATGCTTGTTACCGCGGCGCTCAGCTTCGCGGGCAGTCTTAGAAGCGTCGTCGATACGCTGATCAATATCGCCAATTTTGCCGATTATATGAATGATTACAGGACCTTTATACTGCTGCCCGACACGACCAGAGCGGGAGAAAAAATTGCGGATAATTCGAAAGAGCATATCTTCGAATTCCGCAATGTGTCATTCAAATATCCGAATGCTGAGGATTATGCGCTCCGGAACGTGTCTGTTACGCTCACGCCCGGGAAAAAGCTGTCTGTCGTGGGGCAGAACGGCGCGGGGAAGACGACTTTTATCAAGCTCCTC
This sequence comes from Clostridiales bacterium UBA1316, assembly GCA_002307055.1. Lineage (GTDB taxonomy): Bacteria > Bacillota > Clostridia > Oscillospirales > Oscillospiraceae > Sporobacter. The sequence continues at coordinate 17,795 of DBTM01000059.1, read as the reverse complement.
TGCCGTTTATACGATCCGACAGAGGGAGAGATACTGATGGACGGTGTTGATATCCGGGAATATGAGCTGGACAGCTATCGGGAGCTGATTTCCGTCGTGTTCCAGGATTACAAGCTGTTTTCCTTCGCGCTGCGCGAGAACATTGCTGCCGGCGCGCATGCCGAGGATGACCGTGTGCTTGACGCCATAGATAAAGCCGGCTTTGAAGAGCGTTATCATAAGCTTGAAAAAGGCCTTGACACGGCGGTGTACAAGGACTTTGACAGGAACGGTATTGAGTTCTCAGGCGGAGAGAGCCAAAAGATCGCAATAGCGCGGGCTGTTTATAAAAACGCGCCGATTACGATCCTCGACGAGCCGACGGCGGCGCTCGACCCGATAGCCGAGTGCGATATATACAGCCGCTTTAACAGCTTGATCGGGTACAAATCGGCCATATACATATCGCACCGTCTGTCGTCCTGCCGCTTCTGCGACAGCATCGCCGTGTTCAAGGACGGCTCGATTGTCCAGTACGGCTCGCACGACGAGCTCTTGCGTGACGAGGGCAGCGAGTACGCCGCGCTGTGGTCGGCGCAGGCAAAGTATTACGAGTGAGTTATTCCTCGACGGGGGGAGCGATGTCGAGGAAGGAGACGAGTTTGTTTTTGTCGAGGATATAATTGAGGGTCCACTGGTTGTTGGCCAGGACGACGGGGCGCTCGTATTGGTCTTCGACAACGACGGCGTCATAATAACCGATGTTTTCTTTGGTGAATTTATCGGCGGAAATTACCCAACGGGCAACGGTGAAGGGAAGCGTTCTGATGCGGATTTCGACGTTGTACTCGTTTTTGAGGCGGTATTCGAGAACCTCAAGCTGCAGGACACCGGCGACGCCGACGGTGAACATCTCGACACCGATATTGGGGTTTTTAAAAACCTGGATGGCGCCTTCCTCGGAAAGCTGTTGGATACCCTTTAGAAACTGTTTGCGCTTGGAGGAATCCTTGGGCATGACCTCGGCGAAGTGCTCGGCGGGGAACATGGGGATGCCTTCGAATTTAAAGAGCTTGGAACCCGTGCAGAGCGTATCGCCGATTTTAAAGGTTCCGGGGTCAAAAACGCCGATGATGTCGCCGGCGTAGGCTTCTTCAACCGCGGTGCGCTCCTGGGCCATGAACTGCTGGGACTGGGCGAGGCGGACTTTTTTCCTGGTCCGGTAATGCGTGACCTCCATGCCCTTTTCGTACTTGCCGGAGCAAATTCGGATGAAGGCCATCCTGTCGCGGTGGGAAGGGTCCATATTCGCCTGGATTTTAAAGACGAAGCCGGAGAAATCCTCATCGTCCGGGGTGATAACACCCTCGCTGTGGGCGCGGGAGCCGGGAGAGGGTGACATTTTGAGAAAAGCCTCAAGAAATTGGCGGATGCCGAAATTCGTCATGGCGCTGCCAAAGAACATGGGGGTGAGCTCGCCTGCGAGAACCTTTTCCATGTCGAATTCCTCACCGGCGATATCGAGCAGGGAGATATCATCGCAGAGCTTTTTGTATAAATTTTCGCCCAGCAGGGCTTCAAAGCGCTTGTCATCAACGTTGCCGGTCTCTGAGGCGGCGATATTCTGGCCGTGATGGCCGCCGCCTTCGAAAAGCTCAATCTTTGTGTGCACGCGGTCGTACACACCCTTGAAGTCGCCGTCGGTGCCGATGGGCCAATTCATGGGGTAGGAGCGAATGCCGAGCACATCCTCGAGCTCCTTCATGAGGTCGAGCGGATTTTTGCAAGCGCGGTCGAGCTTGTTGACGAAAGTGAAGATGGGGATGCCGCGCAGACGGCAGACATGAAACAGCTTTTTCGTCTGTTCCTCGACGCCCTTGGCCCCGTCAATGAGCATGACGGCGCTGTCGGCGGCAACGAGGGTGCGGTAGGTGTCCTCGCTGAAATCCTGATGGCCGGGTGTGTCGAGTATGTTGATCCTGTATCCGTCATAATCAAAATTCAGAACGCTCGAGGTGACCGAGATGCCTCTCTGCTTTTCGATTTCCATCCAATCGGAAACGGCGTATTGCTTCGCTTTGCGGCCCTTAACGGTTCCGGCAAGCCGGATAGCCCCGCCGTATAGAAGCAGCTTTTCGGTCATGGTTGTTTTGCCGGCGTCCGGGTGGGAGATAATCGCAAAGGTTTTCCGGCGGTTAACCTCGGCTTGTATTTGGTCGTTTATCATTAAGTGTAACATCCTCTATAAATTCTTGTCATTTACTGCTGCGCGCGCGAATTGGCGCGCAGCAGTAAATGTTATAATACAGCAACAATCGGGTGAAAGTCAAATAATTGCTGTCAGTTTACCAGACCTTCTCCAGCAGCTCGCGATGCATTGTTGTTTCGAAACCGATGGCGTTATAAAATTCCCGTTCACAGCCAAGCATGTACGTCGCACCGAAGGCTTTTGTTTTCCTGATCCCTTCGGCAAGGGCACAGGTCGCAAGGCCCATGCGTCTGTATTCGGGAACGGTCGCTAACGGCTCAAGATACGCACAAGCATTTTTACCGTCCAACCACATTCCGGCAAAGCACGCATAATCACCGTTCGGAGCTTTGATCACTGTCGTCAAATCCTTTCTGAAATGCGGTCCGCTTTGCATCAGCATACGGCAATCGATGTCATCGTCAGGCTCCGGCCCGTTATCAAAGCCCTTCCAGAGACACGCGTTGATTTTTTTGAAATCATTTTCATCTTCGAGCGAGATAATCGTGAAGCCTTCGGGCAGCTTCGCATCAACAAAAACTTTGTCATACGGAAAAATATTGACAGGCCTGCGTTGAATGGCTTTATAACCATTCCCCTCCAGAAATTTGCTGTCGTCAGTCTGAGCATCGGTAACCCAAATACCAAGTCGATGCCTGCCGTCACCGACGAATGACAGCTCCCGTTCCGCCCATTGGAGCATTTCCGGTTTTAGATGCTCAAAGCCTCTCTTGACGCTGAAAAAGGCTACTCCCAAGGTCAGCTCATAACAAGCGATGCCGATGAGTGTTCCGTCCGCTTCCCATAGGCCCATGCGGTGCGTCAGTTTATGGTCAAAATGCGGATGCGTATGGGCATACTCCCAAAAGGGCTGCATCAGTTGTTCATTGAGATCGGCTGCATTGTAATTATTTTGCAGAAATTCGCTGACAGTTTCAAAATCCTGCAATAGCTTATATCTTCTGCATGTGACCGTCATGCGTTTACCTCCAAAAAATAAAGTCTGTTTTCCGCAACGGAAAACAGACGATAAGATATGTAAAGCGAACAAACCTCATTTAAATAAGGCGGTTGTTTCCATATAATCTGTATCCCGGCAGCAGAAACACAAAGTAAAAGCAAGCGCTATAAACAGCGGTGCTCTTAAAACGGTGCATTCCATAGTCAACGGATTAATACAGATTACTAAATCACACTTCCACCCCATTAACGATTATAGGTAAAATATACCACAACTGACCGACTCCTGTCAATAGGGTCTCATTCACATCGAAACTTACATGGAGGTATTGACAGCGGACTAAACCGGTGCTATTATTTCGGTATAAGAAATATTCCGGAGGAGAAGTAATGGTCGACAGTGACAAGCTCATCGATTTATTTTATGAGAATATCAAAGGTCTGTTTTTCCCGGAGAGCTGGCTGCAGATGGACTTGAAGTTCTCCAAGTCGGAGATTTTTGCGATGCTGCTGATTGATAAGCGCGGAGAGATCACGATGACGGAGGCTGCGGAATATATCAACGCACCGATGAGCACGGCTAACGGCATTATCGAAAGGCTCGTGAAGAAAGGCTATATTCTCAGGGAACGGAGCGATACGGACAGGCGGATTGTTGTACTGCGGCTCTCAGCCGAGGGCTCGCAAATGATTGGCGCACTCAAGGAACTCGTCACCGGGTACTTAAGAATAGCACTCGAGGAGCTCAGCGAGGATGAAGTACAGACGATGATTGGAATTATTCTCAAGGTTGTGCAAAGTTTCCGGTCAAGGCTGCGTACGGAGCAGCTGCCCGAGGCGAACAAAATCAAAAATATTGCGATTGAGTGAAGCAGGAGAACCATCCCCTGCTTTATTTCAGGACAAATATTTCGTAAAAAGAAGTATTCGTTAATAGAAACATAATGATGAAGGAGAGAATATGAGAATTATACTGTATACAGGCAAGGGCGGCGTCGGAAAAACCAGCATTGCGGCTGCGACAGCTGTCAGAAGTGCGGCTGAGGGTAAAAAAACGCTTGTCGTCAGCACGGACCCGGCGCATAGTCTGGGGGATTCGTTTGACATCAAGCTGTCTAATGAACCGATGGAACTGCGCGAAAACCTGTGGGCACAGGAGATTGACACAATCCACGAGGTGGAGGAGGGCTGGGGTGTAATTCAGAAATACTTCACGGATCTTTTCACCTCAAAAGCGATTAAGGACATCACGACAGAGGAACTGACTGTTTTCCCGGGGATGGAAGACCTGCTGAGCCTGCTGCGCATCTTAAAATACTACAAGGAAGGGCGCTTTGACGTGATTATTATCGACTGCGCACCGACCGGCGAGACACTGGCGCTGCTCAGCTTCCCGGAAATGCTGCGGTGGTGGATGGAAAAGCTGTTCCCCATCAAGAAAAAAGCGCTGAAAGTCGTGGGACCGATAATTGAACCGCTATTCAAAATACCAATGCCGTCTAATAATGTCCTCGATGAGATTGATAAGATGTATTATGAGCTGGACGAAATGAAAAAAGTCTTTTCGGACAGAGAGATAACGAGTATTCGAATCGTAGTCAACCCCGAGAAGATGGTGGTTAAAGAGGCGCAGCGCAGCTTTACCTATCTGAATATTTATAATTTCAATGTGGATGCCGTTGTCGTCAACCGCGTAATATCCGATGATGTCACCGACAGCTATTTTACGGTTTGGAAGGATATACAGAAAAAATACAAAGCCGAAATTACGGACAGCTTTTCGCCCATCCCCATTTATTACGCGCCTTTGTTCGAAACAGAGGTAGTCGGACTGCCGATTCTTGAACGGCTGGCGGCGGAGATATTCAAAGATGAAGACCCCATCGCAATTAAGTATGTCGGCAGGGCACAGGAGGTAATGAAGGAAGGAAATGAGTACATTCTTTCGATCAATATGTCTTTTGTGGAGAAAGAGGCGCTGTCCTTGAATCAGAAGGGCGACGAGCTGCTCATTAAGGTCGGAAATGTTAAAAGAAACATCACATTACCCAGAACGATCACAGCACTGTCTGTCAAAAAAGCAAAATTTGAAGATAATAAGCTCAAAATCTGGTTCGGAGGTCAAGACAATGAATGAAGAACTGCTCAGGTGTGCCGTCAGGTTTAAATTAGAAACAGCAGAAAAGTTTATGAATCGTCTTCCGCAGGAGACAATTCATAAACTTAGGGCATACGTTAGAATTATCTTTGACACCGTCGGTGAAACGCTCGCTGAACAAGAGCCGGAAAAGGCGCGGAATACCGGAAAAACGCATAACTTAAATAATGTTAAGATTGATTGAATATGTATTAAAAGCGGCGGTTCTCCTGCTTGTGCGAATAAAGCAGGAGAACCGTCCCCTTGCTTTATAGGCTTTGGGCGAAGCAGAAAACATTGTCGGGGTCGTACTTGGCTTTGACTTTTCTGAGACGGGTAAAATTACTGCCGTAATATTCTTCGCCGTAATTTCTTATTTTAAGGTCAGGTACATTGACATAAGAGCCGGTAATGTAGGGTTGCAGCCGGGCTCTGGTCTGATCAACAAGCTGAATATTTCGCTGCGCATCAGCGGCATTTGTCCAGGAGGCATCCCATTCCAGATAATATTTTGTGTTCCGCCAGAAAAAGGCTGTAGCGTTCGGCGGAATCTGGTTCATGGCGCCGCCGGAGTTGAGGAAGAAAAAATTGGATTCGGTGCCTTTTGCTTTTTCCAGGAAATCATGTATGGCTTTAAGCGCTTCCTCGGGCAGAAGGTCCTCCTCCCAGGCGGATGACCAGACTGAATTCTGATTGTCAAACGGCGGTTCGTTCGGCGCCCAGAAATCGATGGCTTCAAGCAGGGTCACCTCGTCAACACGAGTCGTGATGGGCGTCCCTGTTGCGACGAATGGTTCCAGCACTTTCCGCAGCTCTGCCTTGGAACCGAGGAAAATGCCCTGCGAGCGGAGCAAGCCGTTTGTTTTCGAATAGGCCTCCAATATCGTACCCAACCGGGTATCGGCAGACGGCGCCCATCTCTGCCAGGCGTCCACAACGGTTTCCACCTGCGCCCACGGCCAAATAATTTGGAATATACCGACACGGCGCGGCGCCGGGCGTATTTTGAATTTATAGGAGGTAATAATGCCGAAATTACCGCCACCGCCGCCGCGGATAGCCCAAAACAGATCGGAATTCTCGTGCGCGCTGACGTGTAAGCTGTCACCCTTGGCATCAACAATTGTGGCAGAGAGAATATTATCTGAAATCACGCCGGCTGTCCGCTGGATCGCTGTAATGCCACCGCCGGTACTGATGCCGCCGATGCCGACAGTGGAGCTGTCTCCGAAGGGTGCAAGAAAGCCTTCCTGCGCGAGCATCCGAACAAGCTTGCCGACGCGTATACCGGCTTGAACGATAGCAGTTTCTTGTGACCGATGCAGTATGACGCCATCCATGAGTCCGGTGTCGATCACGATCCCGCCGTCTGTCTGATTAAAATCCTTTGCCAGAGCATGCCTTCCGCTGCGCATTCGAATCGGGACATCATTCTCGCGAGCCCATTTGACGGCGTTTGCCACGTCTTCATTCCGATGCGCAAAAACAAAGACGAGAGGATATGCATTTGTGTATGGGTTCCAGTTCCGGCGTGCTTCCTGGTACCCCGGATCATTTTTCCGTATGACCGTCCCGGTTAATTCAGCTTCTTGCGGCATTCAAGACCCCTCAATTCATTGATTAATTTATTAAGCAATACCTCGCTATGCTATATTTATGATTCATATATGCTTTTCGTGTTATCTTTGCGTTTATAAGATTATATAAGCCCCGGATTCATACGAATTCGGGGCTTTTTCATCAGTTTTGATATGCTTGCCGGTCATAACAGTTTTAATTTCATGGCTGTAAATCATCTGGCTTCCGCCATTTCGAAGCCGAGCTTTTTCAATCAGTAGCTTCAGCGCGGCGAAGAAGTCTTATTTAAGTGCTGCGCGTAATAACTTTGCAGTTGAGTACCTAAGATCGTTTTTTGAGCCTCGCTGAGGGCTAATTCTACCTGCTCACTAAAAAAGTCAAATCACAGGCGGATGAGATCGGGGATATCGCATGGTACGGCAAAACGTGTCTGCATGGTGTTTCCTCCTTAGAAAGTGACGGTCAAGACGAGGCCTTTTTTTCTCTGGCGAACCTTCTTTGCCGGCCTTGTTCAAACAGGATTTTTTCTTCTTCCGTTTCGAGTACAAGAGGGTGGAGAGCTTTGGGTTTGCCGGCCTTGTCAAGTGCGACCATCGTGAAGAATGCCGTTTGTGCTCTTATTGGAGGATCTTCAGAATTGAGATCCTCGACGTCCACAGTGACAATGATCTCCATCGAGGTTCTGCCGACATAAGCGATCGTCGCGATGCAGGTGACAAAGGCATCAACAAAAACCGGGAAGAGAAACTGCATTTCGTCCACGCGCGCCGTGACGACATTGCTGTGGGAATACCGGCGTGCTGCGGCACCCGCGGCGCTGTCCATCAGCTTCATAATCTCTCCGCCGTGCACATTGCCCGCATGATTCGCCTGGCTTGGCAGCATGGTTTGACTCATGGTGATTGTCGTTCGTTTATCCATAAAATCTTACGTCCTTTCTTCTATAATCCTGCTGCTTTTTAATGCTATCCATGCAGCGATATCGTCTATGACCTGTGCGTCAACCGTTGATTTTTCGTCATATTCAAGGGCATTATGTTTACCGTTTGAGGGCATTAAAAGATGATTGAGGTTATTATATAATCTGAAGACGGCAAATGTGTTCTCGTTTAAAATTACCTGCCATTTTCTTAGGTTTATAAACGGCACCTGAAAATCAGCGCTGCCCTGGAGAATCAAAATTGGGATTGTCAGCTTTTTGCAGATTTCTGATATGTTCGTCCTATTCAGGAATCGCCAGGTTTTTGAGGGGATACCTAAAAGGATGGTTTCAGGTGAATCGTCTTTTAAGGCGCGGATGAGCTCCGTTTGATTTTGTATCGCTTCGAGCAATAGCGCTTTTTCGACAGGATATGTGCCGACATCAATTCCAAGGTTATAAATACTATTAATTTCATTCAGAGTGTCTGCGTCCATGCCGGTTTCGGATTTTTCATCGAATTCTTTTAAAATAGCTGCTTGCTGCTCCAAAATAGCGGCTTCTGTACTGCCCGTAGGCCCAGCCATGTTGATGATTCCGGTGATACCGGGGATTTTGTTGGCAATGTAGGGCGCGAGCATACCACCCTGGCTGTGCCCGAGAATATAAACAGCGCTGTTTTTCAAGCTGTCATGCTGCTTGATGAAGTCGATGGCAAAGCCAACATCCTGTGCTGCCACATCCTCTAGGTTTGAGTATTTAAGGGCAGTTTCCGGGTATTGGAAAGTCCTCTTGTTATACCGGAGGGAAGCAATGCCATCTTTGGCAAGACCGTCGGCAATGTCTTTAAAAGGTTTGTTCGGGCCAATGTTTTCATCGTAATCATGCGGACTGGAGCCGTGCACAAAGATGACGAACGGCGGCGCTTGAACCGCCTTAGGTAAACACAGAATACCGTCAAGCTTTTCCGGATACTCGCCGATTTTAATGAAAATATCAGATTCTGATAATGCGGAGGCTTTGGGGGCAACACATGGAACCATTGAAAAGTTGCTGACTTTATCGTTGGTGTCATACTCGAAATCAACTTTAAGGCTACCTCGCGCATATTTTAAGATGACTGTTACCATATATCCGGAATGAATGAGGGTATATTCGGTGCGGCTGACTGCTTTATATGCACCGATACTTTTGACAGTGTGTTCCCATATCGGCTGTATCATCTCTGCCGTAACGGGTATGCTCTTTTGACGAATAGAGTCTATGATATCATTATCAAACTTGCCCGCAGCCATTTGAACGGCATATTGAACACTCCGGCTGATCGCGTCATGGATGCTGTGGTGTATGCCCATATTTTTATCCTTCTTCTTTAACTATATGCCATTATTATACAACAGCCTGCGAAAAACACAAGCAGCCTGATTGCTCGATAAAAATGCTTGAATTATTGACAGATGCGGGCAAACGCATTATGCTTTGAATTACACTGCGGGTTGTGAGGATTATAATGGACAAAAAAATAAAGATTTTTATTGCAGGGGATTCGACAGCGGCGACAAAAAAGGATGAAGCGAGACCGGAAACCGGTTGGGGGGAAAAGCTCGCGGATTTCTTTAGTGAGGCAGTTACAGTCCGCAATTTTGCGTTTAACGGCAGAAGCTCTAGGAGCTTTATTGAGGAGGGGCTGCTTGCTTTGATACTCAAAGAGATAGACAAAAACGATTTTTTATTTATCCAGTTTGGGCATAACGACTCAAAGGAGCAAACGGAGAAATATACAGACCCGTATACGTCCTACCAGGTGATGCTCACAGTGTACATCGAAAAAGCGCGGGAGCTCAGCGCGCAGCCTGTTTTGCTGACGCCGATACAGAGGCGAAAGTTTAACGAGGATGGGACGTTATCAGAAACACATGGGGAGTATCCCAGCGCAATGAGAGAGCTCGCGGCGCGGCTTTCTGTACCGCTTATTGATATGTCGGCAATCAGCAGGATCCTGCTCGAGCAGCTCGGCCCGGTGCGTTCCAAAGAGCTGTTTCTCTGGCTGGAGCCGGGTGAAGCGGTGCATTATCCGCGGGGCAGCCAGGACGATACGCATTTCAGCGACTTTGGCGCAACGGAAATGGCAAGACTGGTTGCCGGAGAGATTCAAAGGCTTAAGCTTATGCCATTATACAGGGAAATTATAAAATAGCATTATTATAGAACAAGAATAAAAGAAACCTCGCTGAAAAGTGGGGTTTCTCTCTTTGCGTGCATACCCACCAAGCGTATGGATTACCGCCTGCGCGGGAATGACAGCGAAAATGATAGCGGGAAGAAATGAAGTCCGGTTTATAACTCAAAGGGTTTGATATTCTATAGTAAAATTTATCGTGAAATTTATGTAACATTTTGCCTTGAATAACTAAAATAGGCAGGGTATAATTTACCTTTAACGCATTTGACTTATAAGATACAGCCTTTTATGGACATGAAAGGAGAAACCAAATGGGTGAGGATATTCAGGAGCAATATAAGAAAAGGTACCTGGACGCCATTAACAGCTTTGTGGACAAGGTTCGGAGCGACCAAAATGTGATCGCTGTTGTTGTCAGCGGCAGTGTGACATATGACGTGGTCTGGGAGAAAAGCGATATTGACATGACGGTCATCATACGCGACCAGACTTTGCAAACCGGTGATTACTGCGTCTTGGAGGATGGGATTACCATCCACGCGGAGCTGATGCCGAGAAGCAGGTTCAAAAGATTTATGGAGGGCTCGTGGACAATCGGCGGGTCGTTTATGCAGTCCTATTTTGCAAACGCGAGGCTGATTTATACGACAGATGACAGCTTATATGAATACCTGGAGGAAATGAAGGAGATCGGAGCCGACGATATCCCCTTGACGGCGCTGCATAACGCCGCGGAGGTTTTCCATTACAGGAAAAAAAGCATGAAATGGATTATGGCACGGAAGGATCCGCTGTATGCGCAGTATTTTCTCATCATGGCGGCTGAAGCGATCGCGCGGATGGAGCTTTGCCTGCGCGGCATCCCGTTCAACCGTGACGGCGTCAAAAAAGCGCTGGAGCTCGAGCCTGAGCTTTTAAGACCTTTTTATCAGGACGCGATGTCTCACCATTACAGCGAAGAGGAAATAATGAAGGCTATTCAAAGCATAGACGCGTATCTGGTGCGGAATATCGAGGTGATTCAGCAGCCGGTGATTGATTATTTATCCGATCAGGAAGTGAAAACGGTCACGATGCTCAACAAGCATTTTCATTCCTCCGGCGACGCGCTGACCTATGTGTTTGATTTCCTCGCCGAGCGCGGAATTATAGAGAAGGTTTCAGAGACAATACGCTTAACACCCAAAAGCAAGAAGTCCGTCGAGGAAATCGCCTATTTATATGTACCCCAGCTTTAAACGAAAGGAATAATACTAATATGCCTGTCCGAACAACGATAGAGATTACCGGCGCGAAGCAGAATAACTTAAAAAATATATCCGTTGAAATACCGCGCGACAAGATGACGGTTATAACCGGCGTGTCGGGCTCAGGGAAGTCCTCGCTGGCGTTTGATGTGATTTATGGGGAAGGTCAAAGGCGGTTCCTTGATTCTATATCGAATTTCGCCAAGAGCCGGATCAGTCAGCTGAAAAAGGCCAAGGTGGACAGTGTGCGCGGATTGTCACCCGTCATTGCCATCGAGCAAAAAAAGGGTAACAACAATCCGCGCTCGACGGTGGGGACGGTCACCGATATCAACGACTATCTGCGGCTTTTATACGCGACAGCCGGTGAAGGCAAATGCCCCGAATGCGGTTACCCGCTCCGGCAGATGTCTGCCGCCCAGATTGCCGAGCATATCTCCGCGCTGCCGAAAAACACCGTTGTCGAGCTGCGCGCGCCGGTTTATAAGATATACGGCGAGGATTACGAGTACTTATTCAGCAAAATCAGAGAAAAGGGTTATAAGAATCTGCTCGTGGACGGCGAGCCGTTTTCACTGTCTGAAAAAAGAGAGCTGGATGAAACAAAGAATTACCGCATTGAGCTTGTTATTGATCGTTTTACTTTGAAAAATGATACCTACATTCAGCTCACCAAAACAATCGAGGCGGCGATGCTGACACTCGATGAGGATATAATAATTAAGGCGGAAATTGCCGGCGGTGTCGATAAGGAGTTTTATTCCGGTTTCGGCTGCCCGGAGCATCACTTTACGCTGTGCGAAATGCAGCCGTTTCATTTCTCCTTTAATACGCCGAACAGCGCCTGCAATACCTGTATGGGCGTTGGGCTGTCCTATATGGTGGAGCCGAGGTTTCTCGTTGTTGCGCCAGAGAAAAGCATCAACAAGGGCGCGCTGAAAAAATTCCTGTATAATCCCGCCAATAGGGAAAGCTACCGTTCCGTGCAGCTGTACAGCCTGTCGCTGCAGTACAATTTCAACCTCGAAACGCCGTATAATGAGCTGCCGAAGCATGTGATCGATATGCTTTTTTACGGGACGAACGGTGAGCCCGTCAAAATGACACAGCCGCCGAATTCATGCAAAAAAAACTGGCTAGCCGGGCGCGAGCTGCCTTTTATCGGCTTCGTGAATGAGCTTGAGGGGTGGTATAAGCGATATCTGCGCAATCCGGCCGCGGTTGAATCCTACGAGCCGAACTTCGTCAGAGAATGCATGGTGGAGAAGGTTTGTCCGGAGTGCGGCGGCGCCAGACTAAAAAAGCAGCGGCTTCAAATCACCGTCGGCGGAAAGAGCATTGATGAGCTATGCAGGCTGCAGCTGCCCGAGCTGCTGTCTTTTCTCGAAAGCTTGAGCTTCGAGGAAGGCCAGCGTGATGTAGCTCAGACTATAATAGGAGAGATCAGCACGAGGACTAAGTTGCTGATTGAAATCGGGCTGTATTACATATCACTCTCCAGACGCAGCGACAGTATCTCCGGCGGGGAGATGCAGCGCATCAAAATGTCGACGCAGATCAGCAGCGAGCTGATGGGGATGCTTTATGTGATGGACGAGCCGAGCATCGGACTGCATCCGCGGGATTCCAATAAGGTTATCGGGACCATTAAGAAGCTGCGGGACATCGGCAATACCGTTATTATCGTCGAGCATGATGTGGATACAATCAGGAGCGCCGACCATATCATCGAAATCGGACCGGGGCCGGGAATTCACGGTGGCAATGTGGTCGCAGCTGGGACGCTGGAAGACATCATGAACGAAGCGGCATCTGTGACCGGGCAGTACCTGTCCGGTAAGCGCCGGATACCTGTACCGATAAAGAGGAGACACCCCGGTGAAATGGTTCTTACCATTCAGGGCGCGAGGGAAAACAATCTAAAAAATGTGAGTGTGGATATTCCGCTCGGCCTTTTTCTGTGCGTCACCGGTGTGTCCGGCTCCGGCAAAAGCTCACTCATCAACGAGATTCTTTATAAACAGCTGAAGGTCAATATGACCGGAGCCAGAATTGCGGCAGGGGAGCATGACATGCTGTTTGGCGCAACACAGCTCAATAATGTCATTAATATTGACCAGTCGCCCATCGGGAGAAACAGCAAGTCCAACCCCGCGACCTATATCGGTCTGTACGATAAAATCCGCGACCTTTTTGCCGCACAGCCGGAGGCAATTGACCGGGGCTATACGGCTATCGATTTCAGTTTAACGCACGCCAACGGGACGCGCTGTGAGCACTGCACAGGCGACGGCATCATCGTGACGAATCTGCAGTTTATGGCAGATATCGAGACGATCTGCCCCGTCTGCAAGGGCCTGCGCTTTTCCAAAGAGGGTATTGAGATTAAATACCACGGCAAAAGCATCGCCGATGTACTGGATATGACAGTCGAGGAGGCGCTGGGCTTTTTTAAAGACAATGCTTATCTCAAGCATAAGCTGAATATCATGAACGAGCTGGGTCTGGGTTACCTATGCCTGGGCCAGAGCTCGACAACGCTCTCAGGCGGTGAAGCCCAGCGCATCAAACTCGCCTACGAGCTGGCGAAGATCAAAAAGGGTGCGCACAATCTGTATATACTCGATGAGCCGACGACCGGCCTGCACTTATCCGATATCCAAAAGCTGCTCGACTGTCTCAACAAGCTTGTCGAAAACGGCCATTCTGTTATTGTCATCGAGCACCATCTGGATGTCATCAAGTCTGCCGATTATATCATTGACTTGGGGCCGGAGGGCGGCAACATGGGCGGATATATCGTGGCGGAGGGAACACCCGAGCAGGTAGCCAAGGTAGAGACATCGTATACGGGGCGGTATCTGCGGGAGGTACTGTAGGACGCTGAACCGGTATTGATCTGCGTGAGCGTATTGTTCTCGACTGCCATTACATAAATCTGGCGGTTTGGAGAAGAATAAACGATGCAGATTTCTGTAAAGGAGGGTGTTTATGACTTTGGATGAATGGCGCAACCATAAGGATTTCGACGAGCTGAGCCGTGAAATGCAGGGCGATTTCAGCGCTTATCATATGAAGATGCTGGCGGATTCCGACAGCGGCGGTTTCTTGAAACCGAAAACTCAGACAGCGGCGCAGAGTTTGGTCGATGGGCTAAGAGCAGAATAAAAAATATATTGAACTTATATTCAAAATAAGAGCGTTTCCTGAAACACAGGAAACGGCTCTTATTTTTGATAATCATACGGCCTTTGAACGGCAGGTGGCTTGCTTTTTATCGTTTTGTACGCTTCATTGAGCAGCTGACCGACACTCTGGCTGTGAGCACGGCAAAGCCTTTTCAGGCGGAACAGAACGTCCGGGTTTGTTTTAGACAACGTATTAATGCCGTACCGGCAGGACAGTGTCGCCTGAAAGCCCAGCTTTTTGAGAATGAGATCGGTTGTGTCGCTGTATTTGCCGTAAGGGTACACGAAGGTGGACGGCGTTTTGCCTGTCATCATGATGATTTTATCCTGGGCGGTTAAGATATCGCTTGTCAGGAGTGCCTCATATTGGGTCAGCGGTTCGCCTTTCTTCTGCTCGCAGCCATACCGGCCATTTTTGATAACATGCAGGTTATACGTATGGTTCTGAACCTCGACGAAGCCTGTGGCGAGCATCTCCTTGAGCTGCGTCCAGGTGATATGGGAGTAATCGATATTGCTGTCGGGCGCCCACGTAAAATCATCGGTGTTCTTGACGATAAGGGAGAGCACGATTTTCATGTTGTATTTTTGCAGTAATGGCAGTACATATTTATAGGTGCTCAGATAACCGTCGTCAAAGGACAGGATGATGGGGTTTTCCGGAAGGGCGGAGCCAGTAGTAACATAATTGATCAGCGCGTGCATTGTAATTGTTGTATAGTGCTGCTTTTGGAGGTATTTTAGATCGCTTTCAAAATCATACGGTGAAATGACATCCTTACCGAGATTATAATTTTTGACCTCATGATACATGATGATCGGCAAATTCACCCGTGTCTTGAGTGTCTCGTCAGGCGTCGGCGCGTTTGAGGCCGAAACGGTGTTTATAATAACAGCAAGCAGAAGGGCTGATACAGCACAATTAAGCAGACATTTTTTATTCAAGCCATATACCTCGTCAAAATCTGAATAATGCTATTATGCCTTTGACATATACGCCCATTCTGCAATATAATGCTGAATATGGGAAATGAATCAAATGTCGGTTTTGATTAGAAAAACAGGAGGACACAGATGCGGCTGTTTTATGCGATGAATTTCAATAGTGACGTCAAGCGACAGCTCATCGATATCCAGAACCAGCTGAGGGCGCAGACGCTGCGGGGTAATTTTTCTCTGCCAGATAATCTGCACCTGACACTGGCGTTTATCGGTGAGGTTACCTCGGACCGGGCGGGACCGCTGCGGCAAATTGCCCAAAGCTTTCAGGTGACGCCGTTTGATATGACCCTTCGCGAAATCGGCCGATTCAGACGCGACGGCGGCGATATCATATGGATCGGTATTGAAGATAATAAAGATCTCACAGCGATCTATAATAAGCTGTCGGAACAAATAACAAGAGCGGGGTTTGATTTCGATAAACGGAAATTCACCCCGCATCTTACACTGGCACGCGAGGCGAAGCTCCGCCAAGAATTTGATTTCTCTGGGTATTCGAAGAATGTACGCCCAATCACCGCTAAAATAACAAAAATCAGCCTGATGAAATCCGAAAGGATTGATGGCAGGCTGACGTATACGGAGCTTGGGTGAATAGTGTACCGTAACGCGCGATGCTATCCCTTAACCGTGTTCTTCTTTATTTTATCGGGCCAGATGATAAAGCCGAGATCATCGGCTACGGCAAATTGGAGGCTGGGGTTTTTCTTAGCAAGGAGCACGCCGGCTTCGATGAGACTGACGGACTCAAAGCTTGTGAGGAGCTCTGTTCGCTTGCCGAGGGGTGATATCGTAACAAGTCGGAATTTTGGCATTGATTCACCTGCTTGCACTCTATTTACGGTGATTTTGATCAGGACACCGTATAAGATCCTCGAAAGATGGCGGAATTTATGAAACGTGTATTACTGGCTGGGTTTATGGGTGATAATAACTCTGCAAAAGTGATTCTTGACAAATGCTCTGCGCGCTTGCCAAAATTATACCTGGAAAATGATTCTAATACGTGCGCATCTCAGATGCAGGCTGCTGTAGTGGAACATTATGACCTCATTTTAATTCTGGGACAGAAACCAGACGTCAAAGCGGTTTATATAGAGCGTATGGGGCGTTCTTCAACATCCGAATTTCAGACGAGCTTTGATTTTTCGGATTTTGCGCAGCACCTGAAAGCCAGTGGTTACAGTGTGAAGATCTCTGACAACGCCGGGAACTATCTTTGCAATCATGTTTATTATCATGGGCTTAAGGATATATATGAAACCAATATACCGACTGAAATGCTATTCGTGCATATACCATATTTGAAGAACATTTTGGATACAGCACATCTTGCGGATGCTTTTACTGATTACCTGCTAAACTATTGAACGCGCAGATGAACTTACAGCAGAGTCTTTTTCAAGACGCCGGAGGGGTTACCCTCCGGCGTCTTGCTGCCGTACTGTACCGGGACTATCCGATCTGTATTCTCTACACACAACCATTGCAACATCATATAATATTATGCAAGGAGGTGTTACTATATCAATCTTAGAACATGAAAACTGTGATGAACGTATCTGCGATGAATACGTTCTAGTCAAAGACAACAGATGTATTTTTATATGTGGCGAGGGTGGCATGAAAATTTGGAAGTGTCATCATGACCATTGTGAATGTAAATGCCCGCCAAAATGCACAGGCCCAACTGGGCCAACCGGACCTGCCGGAGCAACGGGAGCAACGGGAGCAACGGGAGCAACGGGAGCAACGGGAGCAACGGGAGCTACAGGTGCAACGGGAGCAACTGGACCGCAAGGGAAGACAGGCGCAACTGGACCAAGCGGTACGCCGGGTACGCCGGGTACGCCGGGAGCGCCGGGAGCGCCGGGAG
>DBTM01000059.1:0-183 GCA_002307055.1 Clostridiales bacterium UBA1316 | reverse complement strand
CGGGAGCACCGGGAGCGCCGGGAGCACCGGGAGCACCGGGAGCGCCGGGAGCGCCGGGAGCAACAGGAGCAACAGGACCCATCGGAGCGACCGGCCCGAGCGGAGGGCCGACAGGAGCAACGGGAGCGACGGGAACCACCGGCGCAACAGGAGCAACAGGACCGACCGGGGCAACGGGCGCAA
>DBTM01000067.1 GCA_002307055.1 Clostridiales bacterium UBA1316 | reverse complement strand
CAACATAACAGTATTACCCACTTTTTGAATAAATACTTCGTTACCAGAAAAACGGTATTCTTTCGGTAGCCGGACAGCTTGACTCTGGCCATTGACAAATAATTTTGCAGTTTCCATTTATAGTCACCTCGTTTATAGTATATACTTTAGTATATACTTTAGTATATACTATTGTCAAGATTTTATTAACATAGGTTTTCACATAGTTCTTTTATACTGATAGGTTACAACCGTACCCATGGTTCAATTAAAAAACGAAAGAAAGCCGTCTAAGCCCCCCATTTTGTTTTTTGGGTGTTCTTTTTATATTCATTGTTGATATTTTGGCAATAATCGGTTAGATTGTTTTAGAAAGGCGATGATTTTATGTACCGGCCGCTGGCTGACGAGATACGCCCGATGTCGCTGGATGAGGTGGTCGGGCAGGAGCATATACTGGGGAAGAATGGGCTGCTGCGGCGGATTATTGAAAGCGGTAAAATTCCGAATATGATCTTTTACGGTCCGTCGGGCTCGGGGAAAACGACGGTAGCTAATATCATTGCGCTTAAGTCGGGCAGGGCCCTGCATAAGCTCAATGCCACTACGGCGGGCACAGCCGATATTAAAAACATTATCGCGGATCTCGACACGATGCTGACGCCCAACGGGGTGCTCCTCTATCTCGATGAGATTCAGTATTTTAATAAGAAACAGCAGCAGTCGCTGCTGGAATTTATAGAAAACGGTAAAATCACACTCATTGCCTCGACGACGGAGAACCCCTATTTTTATGTTTATAATGCGATACTCAGCCGAAGCACGGTATTTGAATTCAAAGCGCTGACAGCGCAAAGCATCCGGCCTGCAATTCTGCGGGCGTTTAAAATTATGGAGGAACGCGAAAGCGTTCAGGCTGTGCTCGAGGACGGTATCGTCGAGCATATCGCGGCTTCCTGCGGCGGCGATGTGCGCAAGGCAATTACGAGCGTTGAGCTTCTGTTTTCAGCATCGGCAAGAGACGGCGATGTTATCCGCATTTCCATGGACGATGCCGCCGCACTCTCGCAGAAAAGCGCCATGCGCTATGATCGGGACGGCGACAGCCATTTCGATATATTATCGGCGCTGCAAAAATCAATTCGTGGCTCAGACCCGAACGCCGCCGTCCACTATTTGGCGCGTCTTTTGGAAGCCGGTGATCTGTTATCACCCTGCCGGAGGCTGCTGGTTATTGCAGCCGAGGACATTGGGCTTGCGCATCCTCAGGCGATTACAGTCGTCAAAGCGTGCGTCGACAGTGCCTTGCAGCTCGGATTGCCCGAGGCGCAGATACCGCTCTCGGAAGCCGCCTTGTTTCTGGCCACAGCGCCGAAGTCCAATAGCGCAGTTACGGCTATCAGCGCGGCTCGCGCTGATATACAAAACGGTAAAAGCGGCGATATACCGCGCGAGCTGCAGAATGTCCACGCGGACTCAGCCGGAATGGAACGGGCACAAAACTATAAGTATCCGCACGCATATCCAAACCATTGGGTCGAGCAGCAATACCTGCCAAACGAAATCAAAAACGCGATATATTACAAATACGGCGATAATAAAACGGAGCAAGCCGCAAAAAAATACTGGGATTTAATCAAAAACAGTGAGTAGAATTTAATCACTGTCGGGGCGATTCGTGAATCGCTCCGACAGAAACTGACTGATTTATGGGGGCTGTGTTTATGGATGTGCGTGTGGGTGATATACTGACAATGAAAAAAAAGCACCCGTGCGGTGTGTTCACCTGGCAGGTGCTTCGAATAGGGGCGGACTTCAAGCTCAAATGCACAGGCTGCGGCCATGAAATCATGAGCACGAGGAGCAATATAGAAAAGAGCATCAAAAAAATTACAAGGGAACAAACCATACCGTAAGGGACAGGTCATCCGTCCCTAAGATGCAAAAATTTCTATTATACATCGGTAAGCCTATCGATGATATCGGACACATGCGGGTAGAATACAAAGGCGTCTTCAATGCCCAGCTTACCTGCGGCTGTGAGCTTGCGCCGGATGCTGGTATCGTTGTCGTATAAAACAAAATGCGTCCCTTTTTTGTCATGGTATGTAAAGTAATACGCGCAGAGATCCTTTGATAGAAATGACTGCGGATGATATTCGTCCATGAGGTTCTTCAGCTCATCAGCGGTAAGCTCCGTACCGGTACCGGTCTTGGCGGGCAACGTGAAGTCCATTCGGACCCGTTCAATTTCGAGCGCGACTCTCCCTGTGCCATACTTGGCAGTGGCGTCGCCGATATGACCGGACAGTGTTCCGCCGGACAAAGCTGTCGGTATTAAAACGACTGTCAGGTCGCTCGCACCGGAGAGAACTTCGTGAATGTACAGCTTCAGTCCGTGCTTTTTGAGTTCAGCCGCCAGGTGCCCTGCGAGTAACATGAGCGGCATCGCGGCTTTACCGCCGGTGTCTAAAACAATACCAGTGAAGTTATTTTTTTCGCATTCTCCCAATATTTCCATGATGAGCGCCGAGGACGGCCCGCCGCCGATATACCCGTCCGTATCCAGGACCATCAAGCCGCCTTTGATGCGGCTGATGCCCTGCGCGCGGAACAGATGGTGGCCGCGGCCGATTCTGTATATCATATAAGCGACGGCAAAACCTGACCGTGAAGCAGCCTCAATAAACTCCGGAGGAGCGGCTATAATAATATTTGTCATATTGTCCAATTGTACATTCCTCCAAATACGTGGTAATATCAATCCGCTGCATCCGCTGAGCTGGACAGCGCGTCTTCATCATCATGGTATTATTAATTATGATTCAAAGGTGCCTTTTATGAGCTTTTCTTTGATACCCAACTACTCATTTCGCAGTATATGTGCCTTAACGCCCGAGTTTCTGAAAAGACGCGGCATTACCCTCCTTTTACTTGATCTGGATAACACGATGGCACCTTACGGCACCGTGTTACCGCCGGAGGAAATTGCCGTATGGGCTGAGAATATGAAAAAGAGCGGCATAGAGCTCTTTATCATTACAAACAACAGAGGCTCAAAACGTGTTGAGAGCTTAGCAGCCGCTTTTAATGTCTCTTATATCATGGGCGCAAACAAGCCCTTCTCCGCCGGCATCAAAAAAGCACTCAAGCAGCTCGGCAGAAAGACAGGGGAGACAGCGCTTGCCGGTGATCAGGTGTATACGGATATCATTGCCGCCAACGCCGCCGGTGTTCTCTCAATTATTGTAGAACCCCTGAAACTCAGAAATCCGATGCTGAATCTGCGTTATTGGCTCGAAGCCCCCCTCCGTGCGATGTGCAAAAACAAGGTGCGGGGGAGCGCCGGAAATAACAATCTCGCCGTACGGGGCGATGTAGGCATCGCCCCGTACGCAGACGTGGGATATGCCAGCAGCCGGGCTGTATATAATGCAAGAAAAAGGTGATTAAATGAACAATATCGATAAAATAAAAGCCGCTGTTAAAAACAGCGAAGCGGATGCGCTGATGATCACGAGCGAGGCAAACAGACTTTATGCCGCGGGCTTTCATTCGACCGCGGGCGTTGTCGTCGTTACAGCGGAAAAAGCCTGGTATTTTACCGATTCCCGCTATGTCGAAGCGGCGGAAAAAGAGATTCAGGGTGCCGAGGTACTGATCGTTGACAGGGAAGAGACCTACAGCAAGCGTATAAATAAAATTTTTAATGACGATGATATCAAAGTATTAGGGGTTGAGGATGAACGCCTGACCTATTCGGAATTTACCGAGTGGAGCGCCAAGCTGACAGCCAAACTTCTGCCGTCGCAGAAGCTGCTCATCGATCTCCGCGCCGTAAAAAGCCGTGATGACCTCGGCAATATGATTAAAGCCCAGCGCATCTCGGAAAAATCCTTCGAAGAGATATTGCCGCTCATATCCGCCGGAATAACCGAAAAAGAGCTCGCGGCAGAGCTGATGTGCCGCTTTTATAAGAACGGCGCCGATGATAAATCCTTCGACCCGATTGTCGTTTCAGGCACACGGTCAAGCATGCCCCACGGCGTTCCGACAGATACGCTGATACAAAAAGGTTTTTTAACCATTGATTTCGGTGTGAAGCTGGGAGGCTGGTGCTCCGACACAACCAGGACGCTCTGCGTCGGCAAACCCGATGACGAAATGATCCGCATTTACGAGACTGTTCTGAACGCGCAGCTGGCCGGTATCGCTGAGGCCAAAGCGGGTGTTAAAGGCTGCCAGATTGACGGCGCCGCACGCCGCGTCATTGAAAACGCGGGTTATGGGAATTATTTCGGGCATGGCTTCGGACACAGTCTTGGTCTTGAAATTCATGAAGCGCCGAATGCCTCTCCCTCGAACGATGGCGAGATACCGGAAGGCGCGGTTATTTCAGCCGAACCCGGTATATATATACCAAATCGGTACGGCGTCAGGATTGAGGATGTTATCTACATTACGCAGGATGGGTGCGAAAACATAACGACTTTGTCAAAGAAGCTCTTAATTGTATAAATTGTCCTTGCAAACATCTTGGATATAGGATAAAATCAATAATGGAGAAGACAATAAACGGGAGGATAAAATATGATTTCTGCAAGTGATTTCAGAAATGGCGTGACATTCGAGATGGACGGAAAAGTCATGCAGGTCGTCGAGTTCCAGCATGTAAAGCCAGGTAAAGGCGCGGCTTTTGTCCGCACGAAAATCAGAAATGTCATCACAGGCGCCGTTGTTGAAACATCATTTAATCCCACGGATAAATTTGAAAATGCTTTTGTCGAGCGCCGGGATATGGAATACAGCTATAATGACGGCAACCTCTACTACTTCATGGATATGGAGTCGTTTGAGCTCGAGCCGATTGACGGCAGCATTTTGGCCGATAACTTCAAATTTGTCAAAGAAAATATGGTATGTACAATATATTCCTTTAAAGGCAAGGTCTATAATGTCGAACCGCCGAATTTTGTCGAACTCACCGTCACGCAGACCGATCCCGGCTTCAAGGGTGATACGGCGACCAACGTGACGAAACCGGCCACACTGGAAACCGGCGCGGAAGTGAGAGTGCCGCTGTTTATCAGCGAGGGAGAAAAGATCAAAATAGACACCAGAACCGGGGAATATCTGGAGCGTGCAAAGGGCTAGCAGCACAAGGCGTCTTTTGTTCGCATCGCGAATAAAAGTTCGCAATTTGGCAATTATTAATTCAAAACTGTTCCACATATCTGAAGGAGGTATCATTATGACAGTATCTGAAAAAGTAGCGTATTTAAAAGGGCTTGCAGAAGGACTCAAACTTGATACAGAGACAAAAGAAGGAAAGCTCATATCGGTTATCATTGATACGCTTGAGGATATAGCTTTTGAGCTTGAAGAGCTCAATGAAAATGCTCTTGATATCGGCGAAGAACTCGATGCCATGTCGGACGATCTTGCGGATGTTGAAGAAGTTCTCTTCGGCGACGATGACGATGACGATGAAGAAGACGATGAGGACGGCTGTTCCTGCGGCGACGACGATTGCGGCTGTGAGGACGACGATTGCTGCTGCGAAGATGACGACTGTGCTTATGAAGTAACATGCCCCTCCTGCGGTGAGGATATCGTCATTGAGGAAGCGGATCTCGAAAAGGGCTCCATTACGTGCCCAAAATGCAGCGAAAAGCTGGAGTTCGAGTTTGATGAAGACGACGAGGACGATAAAGAATAAGCCGTCAACTCACGAAATATGATGTAAACACAGCGCCTCCGGGATTTATTCCGGAGGCGCTCCTGTTGGTTTGCTGCGATGTCTGTCAAAATAAAACTTGACAATGTGAAGTGATAGGCTGTATTTTATAACTACAGTTGAACACATGTTCATATATCAATAACGCGGAGGCCTGCGCATGAAAAAAAGCGAAGAAGCTGACGATACCTGTGATGTCAGTGTGACTCATGCAGATGTTTTAAATGATGTGAGAAGCAAAATGATCGAAGCTCAGCACATTATAAATATGGCGGAACTGTTTAAGATACTTGGTGATACAACCCGTGTCAGCATCCTTGCGGCGCTATCCGTTTCCGAGCTGTGTGTCTGTGATATCGCGGCGCTTGTGAGCATGTCAAATTCCGCAATTTCGCATCAGCTGAGAATACTTAAGCAGACACATATCGTCAGGAGCAGGCGTGAGGGCAAGACCGTCTATTATCGCATGGCTGACGGGCATATCACGCAGCTCCTGAATACAGCGCTGGAACACTCTTGTGAGGAATAGGGGAGCAAAAATTGAATAACGAAAAGAAAAAACTGAGAATTCCGATGTTGAACCTGCCGCCGGATTTACTTAAAATCGTGTGCATCATCGTATCAGCGCTTCTTTTTGCCGCCGGTCTATTCGTTCCTGTCGCATTATGGCTGAAAACCTTTATTTTCGCAGCCTGTGTCATTCTGACCGGTTATGACCTTGTTATCGACTCGGTTATGAAAATATTGAAGCAACACGATTTTACTGAAAACCTATTGATTGTTATCGCAGCCGGATGTGCCTTTATCATCGGCAGGGGAGCAGAAGGCGCTGCTGCTATTCTGCTGTTCAGGATCGGTGAGGTTTTGCACAAAGCCGCGGTTAAGCGGTCTGCCGACACCATTGAAAGTCTTATGGATCTCCGGCCAGAGCTTGTCAACGCCGTTATTAGCGGTGCCATTGTGCGGCTTTCGCTCGGCAAAATTGCAGTAGGCGATATTATATCCGTTTCACCCGGAGAACGCGTCGCACTTGACGGCGTTGTCGTCAGCGGCAGCTCTGAGCTGGATACCTCCGCCTTATACGGAGACACTGAACCGCTTGAAGTCACCGTTAACAGCGAAGTCCTGTCGGGCAGCGTCAATCTGACAGGTGTACTCAATATCCGTGTGACAGCTGATTTTGATCATTCTACCATAACACGCGTGCTGAAGCTGGTTGAAGAAGCTGAAGGGAAAAATTCCAAACCGGAAAAGCAGATGATGCGATTCTCGCGCATCTATACACCGGCTGTAGCAGCGGCAGCCGTCATCGTCGGTATTATTATCCCGCTGATCGGCGGCCTGCCCTTGAGCTTGTGGCTCAATAAAGCGTTTGGATTTCTGGTGCTGTCAAGCCCCGGCGCTCTGATAGTCTCGATGACGCTTACATATTTCGCGGGCATAGGCGGCGCGTCTAAAAAGGGTATCCTCTTCAAGGGCGCGAACATCGTTGATACGATGGCGCGTACGACTTCCGTTGTATTTGAAAAAACAGGAACGCTGACGAGCGGTCAATTCGATGTGCTGGATATTAATTCCTACGGCATTTCGGAAAGCAGGCTCTTAATGCTTGCTGCCTATGCCGAGCTTTCATCCAGTCACCCGATCGCACAGTCGATTGTTGCGGCATCCAATATCATACCCGATTTCACGAAGGTTTCTGATTACCGCGCGTTCGAAGGAATGGGCACGGAAATTGAGATGGGCGGCAACACCATTTCTGTTGGGAATGCCGCGCTTATGACTGAGCTGAAAATTACACCCGATATTTCGCAGTCAGAAGCCAGTGCCGTGTACGTTGCTGTTAACGGGCAATATGCGGGACGTATTTTACTCGCCGATACGGTTAAGCCCGATTCAAAAAAAGCGGTGAAAGACCTCCATACTATAGGGATTGACAGAATCGTCCTCTTTACAGGTGATAAAAAAGAAGTAGCCGCAGATGTGGCGAGCCAGCTGGGTATCCGTGAGTTTTACGCCGAGTGTCTCCCCGCGGACAAAATCACCAGGCTCAAGGGCCTTATGGATATGCAGCTTGCCGGAGATAAACTGATTTTCATCGGGGATAGTATTGACGACGCCCCGGTGATGAAAATGGCGGATGTCGGTATTTCAATGGGTAAGCTTATCGCTGATGAAACGAGTGACGCCGCCGACCTGATCATTATGAATGATGAGCCATCGCAAGTTGCCGCCGCCATCATGTTCGCTCAAAATACAGATAAGGTTGTCAAGCAGAATATTATGCTGTCTCTGGCGTTTAAAGGCCTTATTTTCATACTGGTTCTAGCCGGTATCGCTTCCATGTGGATCGCAGTTTTGATCGACACCACTGTCGCGATATGCGTCGCCATGAATGCGATGCGGGCGTTTGGGATGAGCAGAACAGAGCTCAAAAAAGCTCTGCCGAAAAAGAATAAGGATGAAAACGATATAGACACAAGCATCGATTAAACCGCCTCAAAAAATCGAAGCAGCTACTCAGCTGCTTCAAAAAATTAAGGTAGCTTCTCAGCTACCTTAATTAGGTATTTGTTATTTTGCGCTGGGGTTTTTCTTCGGCTGCTGGTTTATATTCTGCTGGCTTTGGCTCTGGTTTATATTCCTGTTTTGCTGGTTTTGCTGCGCTGCGCTGTTGTTCGTATCCGACTGCGGATTTTTGCCCTTTGTGGGCATAAGGACCCACCTCCTTTTCACTGAATTACCAGTATTGTGCACAAGCGGAGAAATAATTATACCTAAAATATGATAAAAAGGAAAAATATCACAGCGCACCTTTTATTCTGCCGGTAAGGCTTGCCACATACAAAAAAATGTGTTAAAATCACGATGCTCATTTATGGCGTAAACAAGATCATTCATAAAAATTTAGATATCAGTGACGAGGAGATGCGTGCATGTCGGGACATTCAAAATGGAAAACCATACAAAAAACAAAAAATGCAGCGGACGCTAAAAGAGGACAAGCTTTCACAAAAGTCGCCCGCGAATTGATTATAGCGGTGCGCGAGGGCGGCAGCGGAGATCCCGCGAACAACTCGCGTCTCGCGACCGTAATAGTTAAAGCAAAAGCGGTCAATATGCCGAATGATAACATTAAACGCGCTATCGAAAAAGGTCTCGGCAGTGCCGCCGGGGACGATTATGTCAGTGTCACCTACGAAGGCTACGGCCCGCAGGGAGTTGCCGTCATTGTCGAAGCCACAACCGACAACCGCAACAGGATCGCCTCCGAAGTGCGCCACAATTTCGATAAATACGGCGGAAACATGGGCGCGACCGGCTGTGTCTCCTGGTCCTTCGACCGCAAAGGTGTCATCATCATCGACAATGAGGACGGCGATCTCGACGAGGATACCGTCATGGCCGACGTACTCGATGCCGGTGCCGACGATCTCATCACAGACGACAGCGTTTTCGAGGTCTATACCACGGTTGACAATTTAAATGCGGTCAACACCGCCCTTGAGAAAAAGAAATATAAGTTCCTCTCCGCCCAAATCGAGATGGTCCCCCAAAACTACATCAAGCTCACCGACCCCGACGACATCAAAAAAATGCAAACCATGCTCGAGCTCATGGAAGACAACGAGGATGTCCAAAACGTCTGGCACAACTGGGAAGAGGAATAATAAAGCAAAATACGAGCCGGGCGTCTTACAAATCAGATGCCCGGCTTTGTCGAACGGAGAACTGGAAAGTAGAATAAAATGGTGATATTTTAAGCATCACAACACTTACACAATTCCAAGTTTTTGCGTCCGTTCATCCGCATCTCTTTTTTAACGGAACAATAATACTCTGAATTCCAAATCTGCAGTAATGTTTGTTTATTTGTATCCCCCATCGTATATACACCCAAAGCATCATTACAGCATAGACTAACTTTACCGTCGGGGCGTATTATTAACTGCTTGAATGGTTTATTACACTTTTTACTCGACGCTTTTTGGTTCATCTTATTTGGGGCTTGGCCGCCTCTTGAAGTTAGAATTTGATTTTGCTTTCTTAAAGATATAAAAACCTTCTTATTCAACTGACTGTGATTTAAGCAGTACTCATTGATCTCTTTTACGTTAGGAAGCATAATGAAATCGTCGTTATAGTTATTGATTTTAAGTTTATCCAAATATGGAATTACATTTAGAAATTTATCGAAAGATAAGGCTGTAGCATTTGTATTAATATATATATGAGCATTCGGAATCTGAGCCCTTGCATAAACTATAAAATCCATAATATTTTCATCAAGAAATGGTTCGTTATTTGAGGATAATGAAACATCGCCGCTGTAACCTATAGTTTTTAATTCATCAATGATTTTATGGAATAGTATTTCACTCATTTTAGCGTAAGGCCTCGGATTCTCATTAATATTTACTGGACAGAATGTACATAAACCATTACACCGGTTTAATGTTTCAATTTCAATGTGGTTGAATAAATGAGGATGTTTATATCTATATCCGACAGATAATTCAATATAAACAGAAGAGTTAATTACCAATTTTTTTATCCAACAATATGTTAATTTTAAAAGACTCTTGACACCGTCAGAATACAATGTTTTTTGCGCTTTCTTAAATAAAGCATTCATATGTGACTCCTCAAAAATTGACAACTATTAACGTCCTGTTGTTTAACTGTATCTTCTTGAATTCATACTAGCCATTCATTCATTATTTTTTTTGACTTTTCCCAAGGAATCCCAAAAGATCGCTTGCTGACATTGCAATAACGGCAAAATGGTTTTGGTACGCACAAAAATTTCAATATGTCCTCTTTACTGTTTACGGCGTTGATGCACAAATAGTCTTCTGCTTCCAATTCCATATGGGTATTAAAATTCTCATTGAAGATATGAATGTTTGGCGCAATTGTGCACGTATATATTTTACCTTCCATAAGTAATACACAGCTATTTGCATGGAAGCATTTGCTGAAACTCTTTCTTGGATTCTGAACGCCCGAAATATCTAAAGGTATCTTATACATTGTTTTTATCTTTTTTTCAGTGTTATTACGATATTCAAATATTACTTCGTACTTTTTTGCCATATTGCATATTGCATCATAATCAAGCTCGATCGGGTATTTTGTATTGACGATTACGATATTATTCTCACGGCAAACAGTCCAGAATCCGACATCCTGTTTTAAGAGCAGAATTCCGTTTGTCACCAATTGAATCAATGTATTCGGGAAATACATCCGCGCTTTTATTAGTATCTCCTTGAGCTGCGGATGCAGTAAAGGTTCACCGCCCATAATTGCTATACGGCCTATTGTGTCATTAAAAAGCTCTGCCATACGCGCAATATCACATGTAATTTTGTCTGATGATACAAAGCGTTCTTTCGCAATTGCGGCGAAATGATCGCAGCTTATACAGTTCAGATTACAATGATCCAGTATGTTCAAAATAAGATAGGAGAGGTAAGGCTGAGGGGTTGTCCTTTTCTTACGATCTATTAATTCCTTTATGGTTGATTTAACAAGGCCGGGTATAATGCGTTTTACGATGCTTGGAATAACTATTTCAGTTCTCGCATTAGTACTCATAATTTACATCCTTGAATTTTCTTAATTGCTGAATTGTTTTTTCGATTGAACTGATAATATATTTTGCATTTCATAATTATAACATTAATACAATTTATTGCAACCTGTTACTTCAATAATATTTTATATTGAAGTAACAGGTGCAGTGCATACGAGCTGTAAATACGGGTGAAAATCAAAGAAGCTGCCGTTCGTTATCGAATGACAGCTTCTCTTATTTTGCTGGAGATTATATTACGATTTTAGCTTTACCCAGAGCGCGTCATATAAGTCGAGTGTATCCTGCGGGAGATTGATGTACAGCTGGCATTTTTTCAGGATGTCATCGGAAGGGAATATGATCGCTGCCGTTTCAGCGTCGAGTGTCTTTGTATATTCAGTGGCGGCTTCTTTGTTGACGGTGGTGTAGCCGATAGTTTCCATGTTTTTTGTGCTGACATCTGTTTTGC
>DBTM01000030.1:25100-57207 GCA_002307055.1 Clostridiales bacterium UBA1316 | reverse complement strand
GCACCTGATTATTTAACGCTTACGTAAAATCAAGCTGATTCCTTTATCCATACCTATGTGCTGTAAATTAATTTATTGTCTCCGCTCCAATAATCAACAACTGCCCCGTCAAAGTCTCAAAGACTTTTTCGGGGCAGCCTGCTTTTATTCATCAATCAGTATTCCCGCGCTATATGTCATTCCCACGCAGGCGGGAATCCATACTCTCAAGGCGCGTTGATTTCCGTGTTACCCCACAAATCCCCCGTCGACACCGATGACCTGTCCGGTGATAAACCGCGCTTCGTCGGTAGCCAGGAACCGGACGAGGGCGGCGACGTCCGACGCTTCGCCGATCATGCCAAGCGGTGTGCTGCTGATTAAGGCTGCTCTATCCTCCGGCGTCAGCGCGGCGTTCATATCCGTTTCAATGACGCCCGGCGCGACGCAGTTGACTGTGATGCCGGACGGGCCGAGCTCCTTGGCCAGAGCCTTCGTCAGGCCGATGAGCGCCGCTTTTGAAGCCGAATAAACCGCCTCGCAGGACGCGCCCGTGACCCCCCAGACGGATGAGATGATAATAATCCTGCCGTATTTCTGCCGGACCATCAGCGGTATCGCCGCCTGGCAGCAGTTGATAACGCCGCCGAGGTTTGTGTCCAGCAGCTTCCGCCATTCGTTCTCCGTTGTATCCGTAAAAAGCTTCACAAGCGATATGCCCGCGTTGCAGACGAGGACATCAAGCCTGTCCATCGTTTCGAACATTTGCCTCACCTGTGCGCTGTCGGCAACATCCGCCCTGACGGCGGTTCCGCCGAGCTCGGCAGCGAGGGTTTCTGCCGTTGAATCTGTATTCAAATAATTAATAACCAAGCAATCGCAGTCATTCGCCAGCGCCCGCGCGCACGCTGCGCCGATACCGCGCGACGCGCCCGTAACCAAAACTTTCTTACCCATGTCGCACCTCAAACACAAGGGGACGGTTCCTCCGTGTCGTATTTTCCTCTTGTGTCACTCTTTAGTCCGTGATCCGGAGCGGTTCAACGCTGACGCATCTGCCGGTTTCCGTATCGATCTCGAAAATAGCTCCCTCAATTTTAGCCGGCCCAGCTGCCGATTCATACCGCTGCGGCGGATTGCCGAGAAACCTGGAAATCGATTGCTCGGGCTTAATCCCAATAACGGAGAAAACCGGCCCCGTCATACCGAGGTCGGTGATATAACCCATCCCGTTTTGGAAAACGCAGGCGTCTGCCGTCTGCACGTGCGTATGCGTCCCCCACAGAGCAGACACCCGGCCGTCGAGATAATACGCCATCGCCTGCTTTTCGCTCGTCGCCTCCGCGTGGAAATCGACAAGCGTAATTTTCGTTTTCGGTTCTTTAAGAATTTTATCCGCTTCCAGGAACGGGTTTTCCGACCCGAAATCCATATTGCAGCGGCCGATCAGATTGATGACGCAGACATTTCCGAATGCGGTGTCGAAGACCCCCCAGCCGCGCCCCGGCACCTGTGAAGCGTAGTTTGCCGGGCGGAGAATATATGAGCAGTCCTCCAGATAACTGATAATTTCCCGTCTGTCCCAGGTATGGTTGCCCAGTGTGACAACATCCGCACCGCTTTCAAACAGGCTGTCCGCCTGCGCCGGGCTGACGCCGAACAAGGAGACGTTCTCGCCGTTAACAACAGTGAACGCTATATTTTTCGTTTTTTTAACTGTGCGGAGCCTTCTTGCTAAAACATCAAGACCTGCGCTGCCGGAAACATCGCCGATTGCCAATATATTGACGGTCATAATTCTCCTTGTGCCTTCACACGATAATCTGCAGCGCGTGGCGGCAGACCGTGATTTCCAGTTCTTTATATGTGCCGCCGTTCTCCCCGTCTTTTGTCCAGCCGACATCCGCGTCAAAGCTGAACTTAATTCTTTTTGTGTGCAGAAGAAGCACATTTTCGCTGTCGTAGGTTTGATTGAGGATACTGGTGATGATGTTCGTAAGCTCCGCCGCGTTAACCGGATTGCTGACGAGAATGACCTCAAACAGCCCGTCCCCCAGGTCAACATCCTTCCTGTCGAGCTTCACGAAGCCGGCAATCGTCGTCGAATTTGTCACGCCGCCGAATATGAAGTCTCCCTCAATCATCCCGCCGTCATATTCGATTACTGTGTGCTGTGGACGGATTGCCGACATGCTTGCCAGCCCGTCAATGACATAGGCCAAATGCCCAAGCGCTCGTTTGGCGCTCTGGGCTGTCGTATAGGAAACGCCCGTGAACGCGCCGAAGGCAGCGATATACGTGAAATATTTATCGTCATAGCAGCCGATATCAAGCGGCACAGGATGTCCGTTGATGACGGACCGCACGGCTGTCTTCGGGTCTTTGGAGAGCGCCAGTGTCGATGCCATGTCATTCGCCGTACCGGCAGGGATATAACCAAACGGCGGCGGCGCCATGGCGCGCATAAGTCCGGCGGCGACGCCGCTGAGCGTACCGTCGCCGCCGACGCAGACGACAAGGTCAAAGTTTTCACTGTAAACCCGTGCTAAAAACTCAGGGCTGCCGGACTCCGTCGAGTAAACTGTAACCGCGTATCCCTCGCTGCAAAACTGCGAAACAATAATGCCCAGGGTATTGGGCGAAAGCCCTCTGCCTGAATAGGGGTTAACAATCAGCATCAGGTTTTTTGGCATGGCGCTATCCACTCCTTTTTATGTAAAAAGGAATATTAATCGAATAAATTCAAACATTCCTATTACCGATTGCCCGTACTCTGATGACACCGTCAATGGCGCTTATTTTATGTTCCAGCCCGGGAGCCAGCGACTGTACCTCAATCATCGTATAAGCCTGCATACGCCCCTTCGTGCTTGCGTTGACCATGTTTTCAATATTGATGCCCGCGGCAGAGACCGCTCCGGTGATTTTAGCAATCATATCCGGTATATTCTTATGGATAACGCAGATACGGGCGTCATTTGTTCTGGCAAGCACTGCTGACGGCATGTTGACGGAATTGGCGATGTTGCCGTTTTCAATATAGTCGATAATTTCATGTGCTGCCATAATAGCGCAGTTGTCCTCACTCTCCGGTGTCGACGCGCCGAGATGCGGAATGGCAATGATTTTAGGGACATTGGCTGTTTTTGCATTTGGAAAGTCCGTCACGTAACAAGCGACCTTACCGGCATCAATCGCCTCGATGATATCGTCATCGTTCACAAGCTCACCTCTGGCGAGATTGATAATCCGGACACCGTTTTTCATCATCGCAATGCTGGCTCTGTTGATTGTATGATGCGTTGACTCCATGTAAGGCACGTGAATGGTGATATAATCGCAGTTTTTATAAATGGTCTCAACATCCTTGGTGTAAATGACATTGGACGAGATGCGCCACGCCGCTTCAACGGAGAGATACGGGTCGTGCCCATACACCGTCATACCGAGCGCGATGGCATCATTGGCGATTTTCGCGCCGACGGCGCCAAGGCCGATGACACCCAGTTTCTTATGGAATATTTCAGGACCGACATAAGCCGATTTACCTTTTTCCACGAGCGCCTCGACAGCCGCACCCTTTGACGCGATGCTCTTCACCCATTCAATACCGCCGAGGATGTCCCTTGAGGACAGAAGCAGCGCGCACAGCACGAGTTCTTTTACAGATTCAGCGTTCGCTCCGGGCGTATTAAATACGACAATCCCCGCTTTGCCGCACTCATCGACCGGAATATTGTTCGTCCCCGCACCCGCGCGTGCGATGCATAATAGCTCAGGGTTGAATTCATATTTAAGCATATCAGCCGACCGGACAAGAATCGCATCCGGATTTCCAACGTCCCCGGAGACGACATATTTCGCCTTATCGAAATTCTTGAGTCCTACCGGCGCGATGCTGTTGAGTGTTTTTATCCTGTACATTTTTATCCCTGCCCCTATTATTTCATTTATTTTTAATTTCAAAGTCCTTCATGAATTCCACCAGCTTCTGCACGCCTTCCGTTGGCATCGCATTGTAGATGGAAGCGCGCATACCGCCGACGGCGCGGTGCCCCTTCAGGTTGTCAAAGCCCGCCTTAGCTGCATCCTTAGCAAAGGTCTCATCCAGCGCTTCGTTTCCGGTCCTGAACGTCACGTTCATATCCGACCGTGCTTCGCGCGCGGCGCAGCCTTTAAATAATCTGCTTTCGTCGAGGTAATCGTAGAGGATTTTTGCTTTTGCCGTTTTGATTTTCTCCATGCCCTTTATACCGCCCTGCGCGTCAAGCCATTTCAAAACAAGGCCGAGCATATAAATCGTATAACACGGCGGTGTGTTGTGCATCGAATCAGATTCGATCATCGTCTGATAACGCATCATCGTCGGCGTATACGGGAGCTCTTTACCCGCCAGCTTCTTGTCGATGATGACGACGGTCACACCCGCCGGAGCCATATTTTTCTGCGCGCCGGCATAGATAATGCCATACTTGGCCACATCAACCGGTTTCGTTAAGATATTAGACGACATGTCGCTGACAAGCGTTACACCGTTTGTTTCGGGTATATATTTCCATTCCGTGCCGTAAACCGTATTATTGGCGCAGTAGTGGAAGTACGCGGCGTCGGGTGATATCTTCAGCTCCGACTGCGCCGGAATATAGGTGTGGTTTTTATCCTCGCTGCTCGCGGCAACGCGGATTTCGCCGTATTTTTTAGCTTCCTTCATCGCCAGCGATGAAAAATTGCCTGTAACGGCATAATCGGCTTTACCGGTGGCACTAATCAGGTTCATCGGTACGGCAGCGAACTGAAGCCATGCTCCGCCCTGCATGAAGACAACCTCATGTGTATCCGGCACTCTCAGTATTTTCTTGAAATCTGCCTTTGTCTCGTCAAAGATGGAAATATAAACTTTACTTCGGTGACTCATCTCCATAACCGACATACCGCTTCCGCGGTAATTTGTCATCTCGGCAGCAGCCTGCTCTAAAACAGACAGCGGCAGCATGGATGGGCCTGCAGAAAAATTATAAATTCTCTCTTTGAACATTGTACGCACCAGCCTTATTATTAAAGATTAAAATATTATAATATAGCCATCTGATTATGTCAAATCATGGCTTGATAATTTTGCCAAAAAGGAGCCCGTCTTTTTCGCATTCGATCCGGACAGGCCGCAGCTGGTTTCTAAGCCCGGTTCCCTCTGCGCAGACCTCCAGATAATTGCCCGCATGTCCGGCGAACCCTTTGTGTCCAAAGGACACGCTGTCGCGTGAACCGTCATACTCTCTCTCAAACAGCACATCGAGGACCGTGCCCACACACCCGGCAGCATAAGCCCTTGCCATCTCGGTTGCCGCCGCCGCCGCTCTGTGTGCCCGCTCCTGCTTGACGGCTTTGCCGATTTGCTCCGGCATGTTTGCTGCCAGAGTCCCCGGCCGTACGGAATACGGAAAGATATGCATCGCCGAAAAGGCGCATTTGTTTATAAAAGCCAGCGTTTTCTCAAATTCCCAGTCATTTTCACCGGGAAATCCGACGATGAGGTCCGCCGTGATCCCGCAGTTCGGATAATACCGCCGCAGCCGCCGCACAGCCTGCGTAAAGTCATCGGTATTATAGCGGCGCTTCATGCGCGCGAGCGTCTCGTCACAGCCGCTCTGGAGCGACAGATGGAAGTGATCGCACATATTGGGCAGTGTTTTGAGTTCCCCGCAGAAATCCTCCGTAATCGTCCTCGGCTCAAGCGAGCCCAGACGGAGCCGCGCGTCCGGCGCGGCGGCACTGATAGCCCGTATGGCGTCACAAAGCGGCGTCCCGCCGCGAGGCGACAGGTCGTCGCCTCGCGACATACCGAAATCTTTTCCGTAAGACGATATCTCAATGCCTGTCACAACAATCTCGCCGTAACCCTCGCCGTTCAGCCGCGCAGCCTCGGCTGCCGCCCTGTCAAGCGGCAGAGACCGCGCAGGCCCGCGCGCATACGGGATAATACAGTAGGCGCAGAAGTTCTGGCAGCCATCCTGAATTTTCAGCATTGCCCGCGTCCTTCCCGAAGAGCTGCCCGCCGGCAGCTCTTCAAACACCCGCCGCTGACGCGCGTCGTCAACGAACTCTATTGCAGTCTTTTCCGTGCAGGTATGCTTGCTTTTACATAGCTTTTCGAGCTCGCCGATGAAATGCAGCCTGTCCCCGCTGCCGGAGATCAGGTCTGCGCCGAGATCCTTGATCTCCTCCGGGCTCACCTGCGAAAAGCAGCCGCAGACGGCGACGACGGCGTCCGGCTCGAGCTTTTTAAGGCGGCGCACAGCCTGGCGCGATTTTCTCCCGCTCTCCGCCGTCACGGCGCAGGTGTTCACAATCACGGCGTCGCACCCCTCGCCCGCTTTGCCCGCGGTATGGCCGTGAGACGCCAGAATCGTCTCAAGCGCCTGCGTCTCATATTGATTGACCTTGCAGCCAAGCGTCTCAAAACAGAATCTGATTGCTGCCATCCCCTTGTCTTGATGTCGTACACCATATATAATATCATACAATCATACAATACCGTCTGTTTTCATACAAGTGACAGGATTAAACAAATTATAAAGGGCTGATTGCAATTACTGTATATTTTGACAATGCGGCGACGACACGTGTCCGCGACGAAGTAAAAGACCTGATGATCACAATGATGACGCGGGACTACGGCAATCCGTCATCCTCGCACACAATGGGGCGGCAAGCCAAAGCCGCTCTCGACGCGGCGCGCCAGAATATCGCCGCCGCGCTTGGTACCGGGGCCGAGGTGTATTTCACATCCGGCGGCACAGAGGCGGATAACTGGGCGGTTCTCGGCGCCGCGGAGCTCTGCTCGCGCCAGGGCCGCCATATCATCACAACACAAATCGAGCACGACGCCGTCCGGAAGCCCGTGCAGCACTTGGAGCGTAAGGGCTGGGAGGTCACCTGCCTGAGCCCCGATAAAACCGGCGGGATTACAGCCGAAGCGTTTGCTGCGGCGCTGCGTGAGGATACCGTCCTCGCGTCCGTCATGCTGGTCAACAATGAAACCGGCGCCATCAATCCAATTGAGGAGATGACGCGTGAAATAAAGCGCCGCGGCCTGAACACACTGTTCCACACGGATGCGGTTCAGGGCTTTATGAAAATACCCTTCACCGCCAAATCACTCGGCGCGGACATGATTTCCCTCAGCGCGCATAAAATACACGGCCCGAAGGGCATCGGCGCGCTCTATATTAAAAGCGGCCTCCGGCTGCCGCCCTTCCTGCTGGGCGGCGGTCAGGAACGTGAAATGCGCTCCGGCACGGAGGCGCTCCCCTCAGCCGCCGGTTTCGGCGAAGCGGTGCGTCTGGCCGAAAATGAACGCGCCGAAACGTCCGCCCGTGTGCGCGAAATCCATGCTTTTGCGGTATCTCTTCTTCGGGAACAGCTGCCGGGCGCCGTCATCCTGTCATCCGGCGATTGCCTCAGGCAATCACCGTATATTCTGAGCATCTCTCTTCCCGGTTATAAGAGTGAAGTCCTGATGAACTCTCTGGAAGCCGAGGGCATTTATGTATCCAAAAGCTCCGCCTGTAAAAAAGGCGCGCGCAGCCATGTCCTCGATGCGATGAAACTCCCCAACGCTGTCATCGACGGCGCCCTGCGTGTGAGTTTTTCTGAATTTTCGACGCAGGAAGAGGCGGCATATTTTGTTCAAAAGCTGTCTGCCGCAGCTCAAAAGCTATATAAAGTTTTAAAGTAGTGCATTCAACATTATTTCTAGTCACCCATAATTCGTCTTTTCTGGCCAGCTTTGTCGAATTACCGTTTATTCCCATGAAATAACGGGGAATATTTAGCGTTCGATTTACATTATCGACTTGCTTTGAAAGGGATTACGTCTTATAATGTTGAAAGAAAAGTCAAGCAGATACCATCAGGGGGTGCCAAGCCCCCTTTACATATCGGAGGATTTTAATGAAAAAGCGCTTTTTTTCCGCCTTGCTCGCCCTATTTTTGGCGCTTTCGCTTTCGCTTTCGGCACTGGCCTCTGGTTCAGCGGCGGTATCCGTCGGCAGTCTGGCCAACTTCAAGATTCAAAAAACCTTCAGCAGCGGGCAGTTTATCGATGTTGCCGACTACGCGTGGTATGCCATGTATGTCCAGGCGGGTTATGAGTTCGGTATCGTCAGCGGGAAATCGCCCGACGCTTTTTATCCGGACGATAAGATGACAATTGCCGAAGCCATTAAAACAGCCGTCAGTCTCAGTAGCATTTACTATACGGGAAAAGCTGAATTTGCATCCTCTTCCGTGTGGTATCAGCCGTATGTGGAGTATGCCCTGAAAAACGGCATTATAGAAACGCCGCTCAGCGATTACAATACATATATCACGCGTGAGGCTTATATTGATATGATCGCCAAAGCGCTTCCCGCGGAGGCTTTTCCTGCGGTAAACTCTGTAGCGGACAATGAGATACCGGACGTCGCGCTTTCAGACAGCTTCGGTTCTTCTGTTTACACGCTCTACAGAGCGGGCGTCCTCACAGGGTGTGACGCGTTCGGCACCTTCCATCCCGATTTTTACCTCAGCCGGGCCGAAGCGTCGGCAATTATCACGCGGTCGTCAGACGCTGCTTTCAGAAAATCGATTGTTCTCCCCAGAGAACTCGATGCTGAGGAAATTTTTCAAAAGTGTTCCTCCGCGGTTTTTTATGTGGAGCGTTATGATTCCGAGGGTGTCCTGCTCGGGATTGGCAGCGGTTTCTTCATCTCGCGCGACGGGCTGGCCCTCACAAATTATCACGTCATCAGCGGTGCGTCTTCTGCCATTATCACAACGTCAACCGGTGTCAAATATACCGTCAAAGGCATATGCGGTTACGACAAAGCAACTGATCTCGCCATTTTGCAAATTGACGGCAGCGGCTTTAACTACCTGAGTATCGGAGACTCGAGTACGCTCACGACAGGCGCGAATGTTTTTGCGATTGGCAGTCCGTTCGGCCTGATCAATACAATCTCAGACGGTCTTATCGCCAATACAAGCCGCGAGGTTAACGGTACGGACTTTATCCAGTACACAGCGCCAATCTCCATGGGCAGCGGCGGCGGGCCGGTTATCAATACGTTAGGCCAAGCTGTCGGTGTCACCTGCCTGACGGTCACAAACGGGCAAACGCTTAATTTTGCCGTACCTATTAATAAAATGGATGCGCTCAGCCGGACGGGCTGTGTCTCTCTGATTTCGATCGTTGCCGCAAATTCCGGCTCTATAATATATTACAGGGGTTATTATCCCGTCCCTGATTACGGCGTTTACGTCGGAACGCTTCCGTATAAGTCGCAGCTTGACGCGGCAACAAGCGTTAAATCTTTCTTCTACAAGCTCAGTGACATCACGGTCCCTGACAGTAAGGCTGTTGACGGCTATATCGACCAGCTCAAGCAAAATGGCTTCACGTGGCAGAGCTCGTATACGAACGACGAAGGTAATGTCGATGTCTACTACAATGCCAACACCGATCTATCTGTTCATTTCGGTATGGATAATATCGACGGCGTCCTCTGCAGATTTGTCGCGCTGCATTGATTCCTGCTCCGTGCAGTCTATAGCAGATAATTCCAATCGAGTTCAAAAACGCGTGTACATACGGTTGAAAACACTCCAAGAAAATGTTATCATTACTTGGAGTGTTTCTATTTATTTAAGGGGTCCTCAGAATGCCGGACTATTTTTTTAAATATTCTACGGATATCCCGAATTCGCTGTATACACCGAATTTCAGCCCGGCACATATAGCCTGGCTGAGCACGGCACTTCTTCTGATATTCGTAACGCTTCTTATATACCGCCGCTGGACTCAGCGGGTGAAAGACCGCTTTAAAAAAGCCGCCGTCATCTTTATAATAATCGCTGAGATTTCCCTATGGGTCTGGGAAGGTGTTTTAGGTCATTATGACATCCGGTATTCGCTGCCGCTTCAGCTCTGCAATATTTCTGTTTTTATTGAATTCTGCGCTGTCTTCATTAAAAAATCTGCGTTAGTTAAGGAATTTGCCTACGCGCTGAGCATGCCCTCTGCTTTAGCCGCGCTGATCACTCCGGGTTGGTATGCGCCGTTTTTTACTTTTCAGTATCTTGAGCCTGCCCTCGCGCACACGCTGCTCGTCCTCATCCCCGTTCTGATTGTCTGGGGTGACGGGTTCCGCCCGGATTACCGTCGGCTGCCGAAGGTCTGCGGATTGTTAATCGTCTGTATCGCCGCCGCTGTCGCGGCCAATCTGCACCTTGGCAGTAATTACATGTTCCTGGCCTATGTCCCCCGCGACACGACCCTCGTCATTTTCGAAACCTGGTTCGGCAACCCCGGCTACGAGCTGCCCGAATTCATCCTCCTGCTCCTCATCTGGGCCATCCTCTACCTTCCCTGGATGCTGTCCGACCGCCGTCATAATTCAAATCATTAGCTTTATATTAATATTTCTGAAGTGGGGTATCAAGATGAAAAAAAACATCCATATAGTGCTGATATCGATGCTGATGCTGGCACTCCTCGTATTGAGCGCCGGCTGCGGCTCGAAGGCGTCGGATACGGCCTCTTCGGAGTCAACAGCCACAGTGACGCCCGCAGCCGTCGTGACGGAAAATGCTGCGTCTCCAAGCATTAAGCCGGAGCCCTCAGCCTCCCCGAGCGCCAAGCCTTCGGCGGATACAAGCGCGAAGCCCTCGGTAAAACCTTCGCCAAAATCTTCAGCGAAACCCTCGGCAAAGCCTTCTGCAAGCCCCGACAGCACTAAAAGCAAGGATTACGACGCGCTTGGCTCGGCGCTTTTGGATAACGACGGTCTCGGTTCTCTTAAGCTCCGGATGAGCGAGAGCGCGCTTGTTAAGCTGATGGGTCAGCCGGACTCGAAAACAGAAGCACAGGTCTGGGGCGCGGACGGACTGGAGCATTCCGACTGGACCTACACCTCGAAAGGTCTGGAAATTGGCATGGCGAAGCAGCCCGACGACACTGAAGCGGTCATCGATTCTCTCACAGCCACCGCACCGTGCGATCTGGCTACAAAACGCGGCATCAAGCTCGGTGACACCAAGGACGCGGTGCTCACCGCCTATAAAAACGAAATTAACCCTGATGCCAACGATGACACCGATTCCTGGATTGTTATCGGCTCCGTCTTCGGCGGTATCGGCATCGGCATTGAAAACGGCCTCGTCGCTTCCATCTTCATCGGCGCGTCGGCGGAATAAGATGAATAATTTTACTTTTATTAAGGATTACCGCGATATCAGCATGTACAGGCACAGCTTAAATGACCTGGCGCAGCGGATATTCGGCTTTGATTTTGAGAACTGGTATCTTCAAGGTTATTGGTGTGATGCATATAACCCCTATTCCTTCGCGGATAACGGAAAAATCATAGCAAATGTATCAGTTAATAAGATGACCCTCGTTATCAATGGCATCCGGATGCATGCCATACAGCTCGGCACGGTCATGACCGACGAAGCGTACA
The DNA here is from genome assembly GCA_002307055.1 of Clostridiales bacterium UBA1316. Classification (GTDB taxonomy): domain Bacteria; phylum Bacillota; class Clostridia; order Oscillospirales; family Oscillospiraceae; genus Sporobacter. Next base: position 45,730 of record DBTM01000030.1, on the reverse strand, counting down.
GAAACCGCAGCCTCAGCCGGGAGCTCATGAATATCATTTTTTCAGAATATGAAGACAAAGCCGATTTTATTTATTTATTTGCCAACGACACCGTCCTGGATTTTTATCCGAAGTTTGGTTTCAAAAAAACCTTGGAGTATGAATGCAGCACCAAAGCAAGCGGCATTGCTCAAAGCCGCCGGCATCGGAAGCTTGATCTTGACAATGCCGCGGATAAAGCTATTTTGTTTCGCCTGATTGAAAACATGACACCAGCCGGCAAAATCGGCTGTGCTTACAATATAGGCATCGTTATGTTTTATTGTTCGGCAGTTTATAAAGATCACGTCACCTATCTGCCGGAGCTGGACGCCGCCGTTGTGGCAGAAGATACCGGCGATGTGCTTTATATCCGCGAAATTTTCAGCCAAAATGACCTCGACTTAGATATCCTCGTCAACGCACTGGCGGATAAGCCTGAAAAGAAAATCGTTTTCGGCTTTACACCCAAGTGCGATAATAATGATTATCATTTCACCGCTCAGTCAGATGATAACGACACGCTCTTCATCCGCTCCAAGCACCCTCTGGCCCTCCCCAAAGGCATGTTCCCACTATTATCCCATACATAACGCTGGTGACTGATGAGGTGGACTTATGCCGCGCAACTCCGAATATCAGTAATATCTGTCCTACTTTATAACATTTTCATTGATCATTATTGCATCTTCAGCCCCGACAAATCATAAAGCGCGGCAGAGGTCATTGGGGACTGCGGCTTTGTCGTATAGGCTGACGAATCGACGAGCGAGCCGTGGGCTTTGACCCAGGCGGCAATTTTGACGTCCTGCATCTGGAACACAGGGAAGTATTGGAGCTCGCCTTTCTGAACAAGCTGGGCGAACTGGTCGGTTGTGATGGGGTTGTCGAAGCCGAAGAAGCCGCCCAGAGGCATGATGGAAACGTCATTGTCAAGCATAGTTGAGGCCGCGTACATGGCGCTCGGGACAGCAAACAGAAAGCGCGACCCATTGTCGTGCGCCATCATGTAGTTCAGCATATTCAGGGGGATGAGATCGCCGTTCATATCGCCGCCGGTGGACCATTTATTGTTCCAGGATAATTTGTCATCTGTTTTTATGCGGATGCCGTTGTTTGTCGGTGACGAGACTTCCCGAGGCCCGCCGAACGGTGTGATGACATTTGCGGTGTCATGGATTGACACCAAGGTCCAATAAGCCGGTGCCGCAAGGAGCCCGACAAGAGCCAGAGCCAAAGCAAAGCCTGTGATGACCTTGAGATATTTCGTCAGATACTTGGCCGCGATGAACAAGCCGACGGCGGCAAGCGTGGCGGCGGCAATCACCGGCACAAGGACACCTGCAAACTGGCCGTAGTATGCTAATAATACAAATACCTGCACACCGGCGGTGACGATGAGGCTCAGCGGCAGCATCACATTGTGCCATATATTTTCCTCTGTATCCCAGCCGCATTTGAAGTATTTGAAATATTCCGTGACGGCAATGGCGGCCAGAGCCGCCAGGCACGGCGCGAACATAATGAGGTAATATCTGTGGACATGCCCCGAAATGCTGAAGTATATAAACATCGGCACAAAGAGGCTGCCCCATAAGAGAAGCTGCCGCGTTACGAACGTATGATCCGTTTTATCCTCCCGGTATCGCCTGATGAGTAACGCAATGATTCCAAAAACAGCCAGAGGCAAAAGCCAGCTGGCCTGCCCGGCCATCTCGGCGTTAAAGAACCGGAAAAGGCCCGCGTTCGCGCCTTCGTTGGGTACAAAGGTAATCGCTTGATCCATGCTTTGGAACGACATCTGCTGGGCGGGCAAAATCCGCAGGATACCGTTATAGCCGAGGGCGAGATCCAGCTCACTGTTTGAGTCGCTGCTCCCGACATACGGCCGGTCTGCCGCCGGAGTCAGATCGACGGCAGCACACCAGCTGAGGCTGATGACAGCCAGCGCCGCGGTGGCAATGAGCAGATGCGCGCGTTTTGATTTCTTTGTCTCCCCCGAATAATAATACACAAGATAGATAGCCGGGAGGAACATATACGCCTGCAGCATCTTGATATTAAACCCGATGCCGATGAGTGCCATCGACAGGATGAGACCCTTGAGGCTTCCCTTTTCTGCGGCTGTCATCAGCGCCCAGAGTGCCAGCAGGCAGACGAGTACGAGCGCCGGATCAACATTGTTCGTCCGGCTGACGGCGATAAAAATCGGCGTTAATGCCATGAAGAGGGCAGCCAGCAGCGCGGTGAGCTCCCCCCAGCTCTTTTTGACGATATGATACAGGACGGCGACAGATGCGATGGAACACAGCGCCTCCGGCAGGATGACGCTCCAGCCGTGCACTCCGAAGATGAGCGCGGACAGGCACTGCAGCCACAGGCCGAGCGGCGGTTTATCCACCGTTATAAACCCGCCCTTGTCAAAAGAGACGAAGAAGAAGTTATGCCAGCTCGACAGCATGCTTTTCACGGCCGCTGTATAATACTGATTGCCAAGGCCCTGATACGATAATTTAGAAAGGGTTAGCATCGCCGTAAGGAGCAAGATCAGAAATAAAAATATTCGCCCGCGCTGTGCCTTGATTTTTTGGAGCATTAGCGCCATCTCCTCGTCATTATATAGACACATTATGGCAGCTAACCCCGGCGCCTTTATCGGCTTTGGCGCTGTTCCCCGTTCCAGATATTATACCGAACAGGTTTACCGTCAAGACAACTATCGGTGCGTCTGCTGCTTCCAAACCAGATTATACGTTAATGCCGAATCTCCATTGTTAACAAACTATGACGATTATATATAATTTTATAAAACATTGAGAAACCGCATACACTATGTTGTCTATAATAAACAAACACACCGGTTGCCGCCGGTGTGTTTGTTTATTGCTCTGTTGAAAGCAAATTATGTATTTGTTACTCCATTATCAGAATTCGTAGGAGGCGCGAACGCGGCGGCAATCAGAGATACCTGATCCTGCGTGATCGTCCCATCGCTGTAAAGCTTGTCCAACAGCGTTTTAAGCGGGTTCGACTCGGATGACGTGCTTGTGGAGTTTGTGGTGCTCGATGAACTCGTTGAGCTCGAGTCGGTTGATGTGCTTGTGGTGCTCGATGAACTCGATGAACTTGAGTCACTCGACGCGCTTATTGCCTCTGAAATGGCGTTCGCCTGATCTTGTGTAATCGTCCCGTCGTCAACCAGGCTGTTCAGCGCCTCTAAAAGCATGCTGGTGCTGTCTGACTGACCGGAAGACGATGAGGAGGAGGGAGGTGGGGGCGGTGGGGGCGGCTTCATCGCGTCTGCGACGGACGATGCCTGGTCCTCACTTAATGTACCGTCGCTGACGAGGCTGCTGAGCAGGCTTTCGAGGGAATTCGTCTCATCTGATGTACTTGATGTACTTGATGTGCTGGATGTACTTGATGTGTCGGATGTGCTTGATGTGCCGGATGAACTCATTGCGTCGGTAATAGCGTCTGAAATTGCGGTGGCTTGATCGTCTGTAATTGTCCCGTCATCAACCAAGCTGCTCAGCGCATCGGAGAGCGCGCTGGAGCTGCCGGACTGATCGTCGGAAGATGGGGGTGGCGGAGGTGGGGGCGGTTTCATCGCGTCTGCAACAGACGATGCCTGATCCTCACTTAATGTACCATCACTGACGAGACCGCTGAGTAGGTCTTCGAGCGGGTTCGACCCGTCGTCTGATGTGCCGGATGTACTGGAGGTGCCTGAAGAACTCATCGAACTCGCCATGGCATCTGAAATGGTGGTGGCCTGTTCACTTGTGATTGTTCCGTCATCAACAAGGTCATTGAGTGCGTTCTCTGCGTTTTCCATCGGCGATAGGCGCGTTTGCCCCGTACTGGAATCACTGCTTGAAGTAAGGGAGCCATATGCTTCGCTGCTTATCTCGATTGAATCCGACTGTGATGTGTTTCCAATGGAAAAAGTGCTTTTTTTGGTAGTCGAAGAATTTGCGGTCCGCTCCGTTGATTGCAACAGTTTACTTAGGTAGTTATAACTGTTGTCTGTGCTGCTAATTTTCAAATACATCCGCCCCTTTCAGTTATCTTCATCATCGCCAGTTTTCTCTGTAATCTTAAACCGATTTCAGGTTAACACGCGATACTGAAAATAAGTTTAAAATTTGGCATAAAACCGAAATAATTCCAGACGACAAAAAACGCACTATCGGTGCGTTTCTTGTTGTTTATATGCATTTTACCGGACCGACAGATCGGCTGCTTTTTCTGTCTTGGGCAAAACTATTGAAATTCTGGTTCCGAGGCCTTCGCGGCTGAGGACTTCCATAAAGCCGCCGTGCCGTGAGGTAATCCATTTGGCGATTGACAGGCCCAGTCCGGCGCCGCCGGTGGCTCTCGCTCGCGACTCGTCGGCCCGATAAAAACGGTCGAAGATCCTTGGGACAATATCCGGGCTGATGCCGATGCCGTTGTCAGTGACCTTCAGCTTCGCGTTTTCGCCCTCAACTTCCGTCGACAGCGTAATGAGCCCGCCGGAGTTGGTGTATTTAACGGCGTTGTCAACGAGTATCCTGGCTGCCTGTTTGATGAGCGCTCTGTCGGCACTGACAAAGGCGTCTGCCAGCCTGATATCAAACTCGTGCGACGCGTCAATCATCTTCGTCTCGGCATAGACCTCGCGGGCCAGTTCCGCCAGGTTAAACGTCTCCGTCTGCAGCATGATCGTGTCGTTGTCGCCCCGCGCCAAAAACAGCAGCTGTTCGACGAGGTCCTTCATGTTGGCGGCTTCGTCCTTGATGGCGATAATCGATTCCTGAAGGGTTTTTTCATCGTTCTTACCCCATCGGTCGAGGAGGTTGGCATACCCCTGTATCACCGAAATGGGCGTCCGGAGCTCGTGGGACGCGTCGGATACAAACCGCACCTGGGCCCGGTATGATTCGTTAATTCTGTCGAGCATGCCGTTAATGGCGCGGGCGAGATTTTTCAACTCATCCTGCGTGTCGTCAACCTGAATCCGGGTATCCAGGCGCGAGGCGTTGATGCCTTCGAGCTTTCCGGCGAGCGCCGCCATTTTCTCGGGGTCCAGCTGCTTTGAAACGGCGTTCAGGCTCTGTGCCGCTCTTGTCAGCTCCGATATGGGGTCAAGCGTCCGCCTGATGATGCGCCTGTCTTTTCTCATGCGGGCGAGTACGGCGAGAAACTCGTAAATCAGCAGCACTGCCAGCACATACCGGAATATGTGGAAAAACGGCCCGAGTGATACGGAAATTTGATACGCTGTAGAACCGAGCACCGGGCAGACGACATAGGTCAGCCCTTCGAGCTTCTCCAAAAACGGCGCGTTTAAATCGCTTGTCACCGTGATGCTCCGCTTGGCGTCCTGCGTTATTTTCGGCAGCATATATGAAAAAGGCTTCGGTATTTTTATTCCCGGCGGCTCGTCAATCAAAACAGCCGTCTCAATCCCTGTCATTCTGAGCCAGCCCGCCGATTCGGTGTCGGGAATACCCGACGCTGTCAGCAGCTTCGCGGCGGCTTCCGCCTTGATTTCGCTGCTGTAAATAAGCGCCGCGCCCGTGATCAGACACAGGATAATATCAATGGATATAAAAACGCCGACAAGGCGCAAAAACATCCTGGAATTGAGCTTTTTCGCGATAGAATACCGGACTCTGCCGGTCGGTTCAGGCGCGGCTTTACTTTCACTCATTTACTCATCCTTAATCACATATCCTACACCGCGCACCGTGTGAATAAGCTTAATATCAAACGCCTCGTCAATTTTCCCGCGCAGAAAACGGATATAGACGTCAACGGCGTTTGTGCCCCCGTCAAAGTCAAAATCCCAAACGTTCTCCATCAGCGCTTCACGCGATACGACGATACCCTTGTTTTTTAACAGATAATGCAGGAGGTCAAACTCCCGCTTGGTAAGCTCAAGCGGCTTCCCGTCAACGGTGACGGTATGGCGTTTTAAATCGAGCTGAACGTTCTGGGCCGACAAAACGTCGTTTTCCATAACCGGGGCGGTCTTCCGCAGGGCTGTGCGGATGCGGGCGAGCAGCTCCTCAATGGCGAACGGCTTTGTAATATAATCATCGGCGCCGAGGTCGAGGCCGGCCACCTTATCGGTGACACTGTCGCGCGCGGTCAGCATGATGACGGGCACGGAGGACATGCGGCGAATGCGCCGCAGTACCTCCATGCCGTTGAGCTCGGGAAGCATAATGTCCAGCAGTATGAGGTCGAAATGCTCGTTTTGAGCCAGCTCGCTGCCTGTCCGGCCGTTAAACGCCTTTGTGACGGCATAACCCTCGAAGTTGAGCTCGAGCTCCACAAAACGCGCCAGCTTCTCCTCATCCTCGATCAGTAAAATCTTAGCTCCCATGAGATACCTCAGCCCCGCTCTTTAAGAATTATTACTCTTATTTTTCGCCCGTAAAGTTCTTCTTAATGTCCTCCGCCGTATCGGATGCGCCGTCCATGACCTTGTTGACCTGCTCGGTGCCCATTTCATTGCCGCGGAAGTGATAATGGAAACGGAAGAATAAGCTCAGGATAAACAGCGGCACAACAACCCAAAAGAAAAAGATCAGCAGCAGTATGAGCGCCGTCACCGGGCATTCAAAGAGCATTGCGCCGTTTTTTTCGGCGACGAGATAATTGGTGTTGCCGATATTAAAAATCTTTGCGCAGAAGCGGCCGAATTTACACATGGCGTCCTTGAAGGTACCGCCGCAATTTTGCCGGCTGTAATTATTCCCGGTGTAGGTCTGCTTTTCCTCTTCCGTATTTTGGCTGGTGTAATAACCGCCGCCCGACGGGGCGTTGACCTTTCCCTGACGCTCGAGATAGATGAGCGCGTCGAGCAGATCGTTATTGCACGATTCAAGCGCCGCCTTTGCCTCTTCGAAGCTGACATTCGCTTTCTCGCGAAGTTTTTCTACCTGTTCCAGTGTTGCCATTTTATTTTCCTCCTTTAGTTGTTCTCTGGCTGATGGACTCATCCTAACAGAGAACACTTAAAGAACAATATGATTAAAATTAAAATCGGATTAAAATGCCGCATTATTATTTTAATACAATTAATTCTACAGCCCGTCCCCATTTGTGTCAACAGAGGGTTGTTACGGTAATCCGCGCAACCTTTATGTTCATAACGTCTTTGACTGGCGATCACAGATCGCCCCTACGCTCTTCCTGCAATTGCTGGCGTTACGCAGTACAGGGACAATCCTCAGTCACCTTCGGTGACAGCTCCCAAATTCTCTGCGTTTTACGCAGAGAATTGACAAAAGGAGCCTAAGAACGCTTACGCCGTAAGGGCGATTCACGAATCGCCCACTCGTCTCACTTAAGCGCCAGTTCATCGAAATGGCGGGTGAATATTTCGTTATCGTTGAGGAGACTTTCGATCGAATCAAACCCTAAGCTTTTGAGCACTTCACGGACGTTTGGATTATCCAGCGGTGTTTCATAGACGGAGGCCTTGCCGTATAGGTCGACATAGCACTTTCCATCCTGCGGAGGAATCAATACCTTCGGCCCGCCGATACAGCCGCCGACGCAGCCCATACCCTCCAGATAATTCGCTGTAACCTTCCCCTCCATCAGGCGCTGCAGCAGCTCCCGGCAGCGCGTTGTCCCGTCGGCTTGCTCCGCCCGGACGTCAATAGTGCGCTTGGGATTCATCTGCCGGGCGGTGTTTTTGACGGCTTCGCTGACGCCGCCTGTTCTGCCGTAAAGCCTCCCGGCTTTTGAGGAATGCTCCTTCCCATCCTCAGCCATGTCCTCAGGCGCGATATGAAAGGCCTGGAAAATATCCCTGACTTCCTCAAATGTCAGCACATAATCGACAGCGTCGGCAATATCCTTTTCGCGGGCTTCAACCTTTTTAGCCAGACATGGGCCGATAAAAACCGTCACAGCCGACGGTTCCATTTTTTTAACGGCACGGCCGCAGGCTACCATCGGCGAGACAGAGTCGGGTATTTTTTTCGTATACTGGGTGAAGCTCCGGCGTACCATGGCAATCCAGATCGGGCAGCAGCAGCTTGTTAACATAAAATCTTCATCTGTTTTAATTTTTTTGTTAAAAACAAGTGCTTCCTTCAGGGTCAGGATGTCGGCGAACAGCGCGACTTCGACCATCCCAGCAAACCCGAGGGATTTGAAAGCCGAACGGAGCTGACCGGGAGGGACATCCCCAAACTGCCCGATGAACGCCGGTGCGACCAGAGCGTAGACGGGGCCTTTGGCGCTCTTGAGCGCGTCAAGCACAGGCAGAACATCACGGCTTTGCGTCAGTTTTCTCGAAGCGCAGGCATCGACACAATCCGAACACCCGACGCACTGCTCTTTATCAATGATGAGTTCTCCGGCTGAATCACGCTTGATGGCATTGAAAATGCAGCGTTTGACGCAGTCCGGCGCCCCGTCTCTCCCGCAGTCACACGGTTCGGTCTTCCAGACGGGCGCGTATCTGTCCGGATGCAGCAGGCAGTCGATACCGTGTCCGACGTCCTCGGTTCCCAGCGTTTTCAGATACTGACCGCGTCTGTTTTCCGCCGCCGACTTTAAAATCCCCTCATATAAATCGTTAAATGTCATAAACCCCGCCTGTTTTCGTAAGTATTCGATGCATAATGCTGAATCAGATTACTCACATTTTAACCAAACCGCAAAAAAAAATGCCTGCCGGCATTGAAATCATGTTTAACCGGCAAGGTTGATGTATGGGTGATGCGTTTTAACGGTTATGCAGCATAATAAACAAATTAGGAGAATCGCCCCCTTGTCATTAAATTGCTTGCTTTTTAAGTTCATATTCCCCGCTGACGGGGTCTTTCGCCGTGTAATCAGCATAGACGAGAACATTTTCGCTGTATAAAATGGCACAGCCGCGGTTTATGCCGTCAGCAGGCCGTGTCGCTTCATTCAGGGCGAGGCTTTGAACAGCCTTTTTTAAGCCGGGGTCCTTAACCTGCAGGGCCGGCGGGAGACGGCCTGTCGAATTTGTTGCGAGTCTGTCGCAAACCAGGGCATCGCGCAGCGCCATTTTATCAATGCCGCTGTACGATGCGAAATATTCAAGAATCAGTGCTGTGAAATGATCGAGGGAAATGCACTCAGTCCCTTTTTTAGCCGCAAAACTGCCTGTGCGCACAAACAGCTCAAAGGGTGTCAAGCCTGTCTGCCCCAGTACATAACGCAGCGTCCGGCGGAAACGCCCGCTGTTATAAAGACGTTCAAGGGCGTCTTCGGCGTCATGCAGTTTTTTGAAGTCATTTACCGACAGCCACGGCGTCTGGATCACCTCATATGGCGGCTCCTCTGAGTAACGGCAAGGAAATAATTCCGCCTGCTCCCGCATGGACGCACCGTGCAACAGCTTTAAAAAACCCAGCTGCAGCATGTGCGGCTGCAGCGCGTATGCCGTATTGAAGCTTTCTGCGAAGCTTTTTATATCCTCCTGCGGCAGTCCGGCAATCAGATCGATATGGACATGGGCGCTGCCAAAGGAAATCAGGCGCCGGATATTCCTTTTCAGGAGGCCGATATCTGTTTTTCTGTTGATGCTGTCGAGTGTTTTAGGATTAAAGCTCTGCAAGCCGATTTCAAATTGCATGGCACCCGCCGGTGCTTTACTGATCAGCGCCAGCGTCTCGTCATCCAGCAAGTCGCCTGCCAGCTCAAAATGGAAGCAGATGCCCTTCGGTATGGCTTGCCCATAGCTGTCGATGATAAAGCTGAATATTTCCTGAGCGCGTTTCTTGTTGACATTAAACGTCCTGTCAACGAATTTAACGGTTTGCGTGCCGCTGTTTGCCAGAAGCACGATGTCCCGCTTCGCCCGCTCCACGTCAAAAAAGCGGACGCCTCCTATGCGCCCGGACAGACAGAAGGCGCACGAAAACGGACAGCCCCGGCTCGTTTCGAGATAGGCAATCCGACCGCTGAGCGTTTCAAAATATGCTTTTGTGTAAGGGTTCGGGGGGGCTTCCGCCGGGCAATACGGCAACGCAGCGACCGGCTCTCCGTTCGCCCGATAGCACACACCCGGAATGTCAGCTGCGCTGTGACCTGTTTTGAGCGCGTCCAGCAGCAGCGCCAGCGGCATTTCGCCCTCCCCGGAAATGATGTAATCGGCAAGAGGCTCGGAATTTAATACTTCTCCGGCGTTGAAGCTGACCTCCGGGCCGCCCAGTATTATGACAACCTCCGGCAATGCATTTTTTATGATTAGCAGAAGCTTTTTTATATACGCGATGTTCCAGATATAGCAGCAGAAGCCGATCACCGACGGGTTTTTCGCAATAAGCTTGTCCGCCGCATCCTGTAGGGTCATATTCACGGTCCCCTCGATAACCTCCGCGCTGATCGATTCATGCCCATATGCTTCAATCCCCGCCAGCAGATACCACGGTGCCAGCGAGGAATGAATATATTTTGAGTTCAGCATACACAGGAGTACATTCATAATGTAACGTTTGGCTCTTTTTGTTTTTTCATCGACAGAGCGATTCTCTTTTTGACGGGGTCGACGCTGAGGACGGAGACTTTGACGATGTCGCCGACCTTGACGACTTCGGAGGGGTGACGGATGTAACGGTCACAGAGCTCGGAGATGTGGACGAGGCCGTCCTGATGGACGCCGATGTCGACAAACACGCCGAAATCAATGACGTTGCGGACGGTGCCTGTGAGCTCCATACCGGCCATCAGGTCGCCCAGATCCATGATATCTGTGCGGAGCATCGGCGGGGGCAGCTCGTCGCGGAGGTCTCGCCCGGGCTTTTGGAGTTCCTTGACGATATCGCGCAGGGTCGGGAGGCCGACACCGCAGGCAGCGGCGACCTTCTCTTCGCCTGCTTCTTTGACGAGCAGGGCAAGATTTTCTATGCCGCTGTTCTTATCCTTCAGGCTGAGTGAAAACAATTTTAGGAGTTTTTCTGAAGCCTCGTATGATTCGGGATGGACGGAGGTGTTGTCGAGGATATTTTTGCCGCCGGGGATACGCAGAAAGCCCGCGCACTGCTCGTAAGCCTTCGGGCCGAGCTTGGCGACCTTCTTCAGCTCCGGGCGGCTCTTAAAATTGCCGTTTTCATCGCGGTAGGCGACGATGTTTTTCGCGACCGACATATTAAGCCCCGCTATATACGTTAACAAGTGAGTTGAAGCGGTATTCAAATCAACTCCGACGCTGTTGACACAGTCCTCCACGACACCGCCGAGAGCAGAATCGAGGCGCGCGGGCGGCATATCGTGCTGATATTGACCGACACCGATGGCTTTGGGGTCGATTTTAACGAGCTCAGCCAGCGGGTCCAGAAGGCGACGGGCAATGGACACGGCGCTTCTTTGCGTAACATCGTAATCGGGGAATTCTTCCGCCGCCAGCTTTGACGCGGAGTACACGGACGCCCCGGCTTCATTGACGACCATATATCTGACAGGGTGGTCGAGCTCCGAAATGAGCCCAGCCACAAATATTTCCGATTCTTTCGAAGCCGTGCCGTTGCCGATGGAGATCACGTCAACATTATATTTTTTGATGAGCTGCTTGAGCTCCTTTTTTGCTTCCTCTATCTTATTCTGCGGCGGCGTGGGGTATATAACCGTGGTATCAAGCGGTTTGCCGGTCTCGCTGACGACGGCGATTTTGCAGCCTGTCCGGTAAGCGGGGTCCAGCCCGAGGATGACCTTATTCCTGACAGGCGGCTGAAGCAGCAGCGGCTTTAGGTTCAGCGCAAACATGCGGATGGCCTGCTCGGACGCCCGATCCGTTAGTTCATTGCGCACCTCACGCTCGAGGGATGGCTCGATCAGCCTTTTCCACGCGTCCTGCGCGGCGGCTTTGACGGATTCTGTTGTGATGGACCCATTGATTATAAAGCGGTCATACAGAATACTTATGGCTGAATCTTCATTCAATTCGATCTTCGTTTTAAGAAACTCTTCTTTTTCGCCTCTGTTGATGGCCAAAATACGGTGGCTTGGGATTTTGCTGACAAGCTCGGCGAAATCATAGTACATTTCATACACGGATTTTTCGTTTTTGGCGGCTTTTGACGCGAGCCTACCCTCCCGCAGCATCAGAACGCGCAGGCGCTTGCGGCATTCGGCGTCATCAGAAATATCCTCAGCTAAAATATCGCCAGCGCCCGCGAGCGCTTCTTCACAGGACGAAACACCTTTTTCCTCATTTACAAAGGGGGCGGCGAGCTCCTGAAGCGTTCCCCTGCGGATATTCTGCGCCATCAGGAGGACCGCGAGCGGGTCCAAGCCCTTTTCCCGGGCAATCGTTGCGCGGGTGCGGCGTTTGGGGCGGTACGGGCGGTATAAATCCTCCGCCTCGGCGAGTGTGACGGCGTTATCGATTGCTTTGGACAGCTCGTCCGTCATTTTATCCTGTGCGGCAATGCTTTCTTTGATCTCAGCCTTGCGTTTTTCAAGATTTCTGATGTATAAAAGCCGGTCATTCAGCTCACGGAGGACCTGATCGTCGACCGAACCCGTCATTTCCTTGCGGTAACGGGCGATAAACGGAATCGTGTTTCCGTCGTCAATAAGGGAAACGATATTTTTAACATGCTCGGGTCTAAGCTTAAATTCTGCCGACAGCAGCGCCATAATATCCATAAAATACCTCGATTTGCGTTAATACCGACATTATACCATATTGTACCCTTATGTAAAAAGCAAAAAACGCATATTGCTCAAATATGCGCTACGCTGGCTGTGATTTTATGAACGACGGGCGGGCGTGGAAGCCCGCCGTTACAGAATATTCGAGTTTTACCGTAGCGGGCAGCCTCCATACCGCCCTGTGGATTACATCCCCCTACAGCGCTTTTTTAAAATTGCTGCCGGGTAAACGGTCGAGGACGGGGACGAGGATCGCCACCACGACGGTTGTGATGATAATTTCTGGGAGCATGTAGCTGCCGTTGTAGGTAAGAGAATAGACCCAGACGGGTGTGCCCTGCGGCGCAAAGCTGCCCCATATCAGAATGCCGGATAAAAAGCTGCAGATAAATCTCAGGAAGGTGACGGCTGCCGTCCCGACCGCCGCACTGACGGCTCTGTTTTTAAAAGGTCTGCCGAAGAATGCCGCGGAGCCGAGTATTGTAAACGCGAGGATATAGTCCAGGGCAATGACGCCGACAAACGCTAAAAATGTCCCTGCCGGGGGGGCGTAAAACCCGATAACCATTTGCAGGAGAGCGTGTGTGAATCCCGTACCGAGCCCCCACTTAAGCCCGTGCCGGTACGATACCAGAATGAGCGGCGCCATACTGGCGAGTGTGACGGAGCCGCCCTGCGGCATCGTGAATATCTTGAAAAATATGCTCAATACCGTCGACATGGCGATCATCATCGCGCATTCCACTAAAATCAGGGTTGTTTTCTTTCTCATGTTTTTCTCCAAATCATAAATATTTGAACCTAACGGCAGTGTGTCGGTAAACCTTATTTGGCCGGAAAAATAAAAATGCACCCTGTAAATAATCAGAGTGCAGAATTTTTCATCAAATTTCCTACGCTGGCATTATCCAGATCAGGTTATGGGTCCGCAACGTCAAACCGCCGCATCTCAGCCGAGCATACTCAGCACCCCGTTATTCAGTTCAATAAAATTATAAAGGTGAAAAACAATAATGTCAACAACGAAAGTTGGGGCTGCCGCAAAATGCCGCAGCGGCGAGGGTGTCGTTCCCTATATTCGCGCATGCATTTCGCAGCAGCCCGTGAGGCGCTGTTGGTTTATACTATTGGGCGCCGACGCTGCGCTCCGCTATTTCGATGGCTTTTTTGACGATATTTCCGCAGTCTCTGGACGAGACCTCGCCCCAGCCGCCGCCTCTGACGGTTTCGTAAACGCCGAGTTCCTTAGCAATTTCTGTCTTTAGGCTATCAGACATTATGCTTCTTCGTCCACTCATCCCAGTATCCTCCTCAAAATATCAAAGAAAACTTTCACTCGTGGTACATTTCGCCTGCGATGCAGTGCTTTGTTCGCAAATCGATGCTTTGCGTTTTCAAAGCACTATTAGTTTCAGACAAACAGAATTTTTTATGCTGGTTTATTATGAGCGTTTCGCTTTAATTTTCAAAGCCGTATCAGCAATTTATTGATGCGTTCGCTCGTTTTTATTCTTTCTGTGTAAACCCAGTCGGGGTCAAAATCGATATCGAAATTTTTGGAAAACGAGTAGTAAAGGCCCAGCTTTTGATAATATCTTTCCAGCTCGGGCAGCTGGCTGTCGGATGCCTTCGGTGGCAGATATTTCGACGGCGAAGCGTACGGTGATGAGATTTTCGGCCCGGATAGCTTAGGTTTTGAAAGCTGGGACTGCTTTTTTATGAAGTATTCGTCGACATAATCAAGAAAAACGGACAGCAGCTCCATGTTGTTCACGTCAAACGGGAGCTTCATCAGTTTATATTCATCCGCCTCAGGCAGCTTGTACTGCTTGAGGCTTTCGAGCACGAGCAGGTAATCTCTCACGTCCATCTTGCGGTAATAACCGAGTGTCTCTTCGTTTGTGCTCCAGAGGGCGAGCTTTTCGCGCAGCGGCAGGCCTTTGATTTTTAGAATCACCTCGCTCGGGCCGAGGACAGCCTGCTCGAGCGGCTCATCGTCGGTTTCAAGGTTTTCTTTGATGAAAAGCTGGTCGAGGCTCGCTGAGGCGACATAGCCGACATCGTAAATGCCCTTCCGCCCCGCCCGGCCGGCGATTTGCTTGACCTCCTGCGAGGTGATAAAGCGCCGTTCCTCACCGTCGAATTTCTGCAGATCCATGAAGATAATCCGCCGAATGGGGAGATTGACGCCCATGCCGATGGCGTCCGTTGTGATGAGAATTCTGTTTTTGCCCTTGATAAAGGCGTGATACTGCATCCGCCGCACTTCCGGCGGCAGGTCGCCGTAGATCACGCTGTTTTTGATGCCCCGATCCTGAAAGTATTTGGAGAGCTCCAGTACGCGCCTTTTTGAGAAAGCGACGAGCGCGTCGCCTTTTTCTACCTCCCGGAGTGTAAACGGCGCCGGACATACCTCAAGCGGCGTGTCGCGCTTATATTCAATAATCTCATAAGCGTCGCCGCAGTCTTCCAGGATTTTAACAAGCAGATTTTTGGCGTTAATCGCGCCGCATATGTGAATCTCGGCACACCGGAGACCCAGCACGGCGCGCGTCCAGGCTTGTCCTCGCTGGGTATTGGCGATCATCTGCACCTCATCGATGACGGCGATGTCGTACTCCTTGTCAATAGCAAGTTTCTCTATTGTGGAACAGACGTGATGCGCGCCTTCGACGAGGATTTCCTCCTCGCCGGTCAGGAGATGGCAGGGTACGCCTTCCTTATTCAGCCGCTCATAATTCTCGAGCGCCAGAATGCGGAGCGGCGCGAGATAGACGCCGTTTTTGGATTGCTTGAGGCGTTCAATCGCACGGTATGTCTTGCCTGTGTTTGTATCGCCTAAATGCAGGATGAAGCAGCGCTTCATCACTCTTGCTTTTTCGTACTCATCCCGCGGATTTTCCGGGAAAAATTTCGTGAATTCATTGGCGACAAGCTTGGGTATATGGCTTGTGACAAGCACGGAGATGATGCCGGAGCTGATATATCCCGCTTTATCCGCCCCGATAATATCTTCAAACTGATAGCTTGTGCCCTTTTTCTTATTATAATGGTTCAGCAGCCGGACCGAAATTTCATCCAGAAGCGCGAGGTATCCCCCGTAAACATGCTGGAATTCCTTGAACTGCATGTATTCCAGCTCTTTGAGCGCCCTGATTTTCTTACGGACAATCGCCTCGTGATCCCACAGCTTCGCGTCCTTTGTCTTACTGACAATATTCTCCGTCTGCGCCAGCTGCGAGGCGATTTTTTCGAACTCCCGCAGCGCCTTCTGCGCCTTCTTCATTGTCGCCCACCAGCCCTTTATCGTGTTGAATATGTTTAGATTATCAAATCTGACGGTATATATGCAAAAGAATATTCCATATGGTATAATTACTCATAATATCTAATATTTGGGGTGATTTTGTTGATTGATTTTCCGAGGAGAAAACACATCCGCTTAGAAGGTTATAGTTACAATCAGAACGGTGCTTACTTTATCACCATATGCTCGAATGTACTTATTGGGTGAGGTGGTCGCAGAGCAAGGGCTCTGCTTTTGCCAGCTAACAGAAATTGGTACTGTCATTGACAGCGAAATCAGCAAATTAAATGAACAGTATCACAATATTAAAATTGACAAATATGTGATCATGCCAAATCATATTCATATGATTTTGTCAATCGGCACAGAGAGGCAAGAGCAGAGCTGTTGCCCTACATTTTTTACACGCTGTTCGGAAAATGTTTATATATCCAGGGCGGCGAAATGGGCTCTGAAGACGGCTTGGGTGACTTGGGCGGGCTTGACACAGTCGCCGAGCTCGATAACCTCGGGGGCGCTGTCTTCAAGAGCTTCCGCGATGTTCCGCAGCGGGCGCTGACCGGCGGCGCAGATGATTGTGTTGGCTTTTATCAGGATCTCTTTGCCGTTTTGATCGGCGCAGACAAGGCCGTTGTCCGTGACGCGGATGGCGCGCAGGCCTGTACGGCAGGTGACGGATTTTTGAAGCTCGGTCAGCAATAACGGCCGGTGACGGCAGTTCGCGTCAAGGCAGACATCATTGAGCATCTCGACGACGGTGACATCCTTGCCCTCATGCGCCAAATGCACGGCGGTTTCGCAGCCGACAAGGCCTCCGCCCAGAACGGCAACACTCACTCCGACTTCATCGCGGCGCAAATATAAATCATTGGCGGCTATGACATTTTTCGCGTCAATGCCCGGGATATTGGGGATAATCGGCGACGCGCCGACGGCGACGATGAGCACATCGGGGCTGAGAGCTTCGGCAAGCGCAGACGTCACCTCGGTGTTCAGACGCACCTCGACGCCCGCCTTTTCAAGCTGGCGCGCTTTGGTGCCGATGAAGCCGTACAGGTCGGCTTTGAACGGAATGCCCTGCTCTGCTTTCAGCGCGCCGCCGAGCGCGCTGCTTTTTTCGCAGAGAATGACTGTATGACCACGCTCCGCCGCTGTCAGGGCTGCCTGCATACCGCCGGGTCCGCCGCCCGCGACGAGGACTTTTTTAGGCGTTGTCGATGCGTAAGCAAAGCTCAGCTCGTATTCGCTGCCGATAACCGGATTAAGAGCGCAGATGCGCAGCCCCGTCGTCATACGCTCGGCCATGCACGTGAAGCAGCGGCAGCAGCGGACAATTTCGTCGTCTCTGCCCATGTACGCTTTTTTCGGCAGAAACGGATCAGCTAAAAGCGCCCGTGCCATGACAACCGCGTCCGCCTGGCCTGAGGCGATGATATCGTCCATCATCTGCGGCTCATTGAGCGCGCCGATGGTCGAAACGGGAATTTTCACATGCTGCTTGAGCGCCTCGGCGAAATGGACGTTCACGCCCCGCTCCACAAACATGGAGGGATGCGTTTTGTCAAAGCTGCCGTGGTGCGCGCCTGTTGAAACCTGCAGCAGGTCAATTTTACTTTCAGCCAAAAGCGCAAACGCTATGATATCGTCAAACGAATATCCGTCCTCAAGATATTCATCGGCGCTGATGCGAAGCTCAAGGGGAAACCGCGGCCCGACGGCTGATCGGATTGCGTCAATAACCTCGAGGGCGAAGCGCGCGCGGTTTTCGAGGCTGCCGCCGTATTCATCCGCCCGTTTATTGGTGGACGGCGATAAAAACTGCTGAAGGAGCCAGCCGTGTCCGGCATGAATGAGCAGCATTTCAAAGCCGGCTTCTTTCATCAGCTTCGCCGCGCGGCTATAGCATGCGATGATTTCATTGATTTTCTCTTTTGTCATGGCTTGGGCGGTCATTTTACCGTCTTCATAATCGTCGCTTGGGCCGAAGGGCACACCTTCTGTCATCGCATATTTGCCGCCGTGCGAGAGCTCAATGCTGGGGATTGCTCCGTGGCGTTTGATGGCTCTGGCTGCCGCCGCGAGAGAGTCCTTCGCGTTGGGGGCGTCGAGTATAACCTGAATAGGGTAATATTTACCGGTTTTGCTGTCGACGATGACTTCGCTGACGGTGACGGCGGCAGCGCCGCCCTTGGCACGCAGCTCATAAAAGGCAATCGCTTCCGGCGTCAGGCAGCCGTCCGAGGTTAAAATCGGGTATGTCATCGGCGCTGAAATAATGCGGTTCTTCAAGGTAACACCGCCGATTTTTATTGGGCTGAATAAGCTTGGATATTTCCGCTGCAATTCCATCACGCTTTCTTGTTGAGACTGCTTTTAAGCTGATTATACCACACAGGCATCAGATAATATAACTGCCTGCACAAAATCCACCGGTAATTCTTATTATTTGTGCATTGTACGAAAGTGTTTTCTTGTTTATAATTAAGGATAATTTGCTTGACACGCATGTGTTTGCATAAGTATAATTGTATCGATATTTCTATACTTATTAATGTCTGAGAGGTAGCAAAATGGCCGAAAACGAAAAAATATATACATCTATTTCCGTTCAGACACTCAAGCGTTTGCCGATCTACTTAAACTACCTGAAATCGCTCGACAGGGAAAAAACAAAGATCATATCGTCCCCTGTCATTGCCAAGGCGCTCGCGCTGAACGAAGTTCAAGTACGCAAGGACCTGGCCGCCATAAAAAGCGGCGGCCGGCCGAGAACCGGCTATCTGCTTGAAAAGCTGATTGCCGATCTCGACACATACCTGGGTTACGGCAACGTCAACGAAGCGGTCATTGCCGGTATCGGCCATCTCGGCCGGGCACTGCTGTCCTATAAAGGCTTTGACGCGTACGGTTTGAACATCATCGTTGGGTTCGATACGGATGAGACGGTGGTTGGGACAGAGGTCAGCGGTAAAAAAGTTCTGCCCTTGGACAAGATGGTCAGCTTATGCAAGCGCATGCACATCAATATCGGCATCATCACCGTACCCTGCGAGCAGGCACAGCAGGTCTGCAATCTGATGATTGAAAGCGGTATCCTCGCCATATGGAATTTTGCCCCGGTAAATCTCAATGTACCGGAGCATATTCTTGTCCATAACGAGGATATGGCATCGTCACTTGCCATTTTATCCAAACATCTAAAAAAGAAAATCAGCAGAGAAAACTAATATTGCAGGGAGAAATCTAAATGGGCAACAGCATCACAAAGAAATTCAGCCGCGCGTGTGAGATTCTGGACAGATATGAACGCAGCCCGGACAAGCTGATACCGATCCTTCAGGATATGCAGGAGGAATACAAATTCCTGCCCGAAGAAATCATGACATTCGTCTCCGTTGCTCTGGGAATATCGCCGTCCACCGTCTACGGTGTGGCGACGTTTTATGCGCACTTTACGCTGACACCAAAGGGTAAGCATATCATCAAGGTCTGTGACGGCACGGCATGCCATGTAAAAAAATCAGAGGGTATATTGTATGCACTCGAAAAGAATCTCGGGCTAAACAGGGAAACCAAAACGACGGAGGATATGCTCTTCACACTTGAGACAGTCGCCTGCCTCGGTGCCTGCGGGCTCGCTCCCGTCGTTGTCATTGACGATAAGGTTCATGGACTGATGACACCCGAAAGTGCCCTCGCTCTGATTGAAGATATTAAAAAGGAGGAATCGCTCCATGCCTGAACATATGTCTCTCGAAGAGAGAAAAAAGAATTTTGACGGCTGCATGGCGCAGTATAAAGCCAGAATCGTCATCTGCGCCGGTACAGGCTGTGTCGCGAACGGCTCTATCGAGATCTATAACAAATTTTTGGATTACATAAAAGAAAAGAAGCTCTCCGTCGCTGTGACGCTGCACAAGGAAAAAGCCGACACCATCATCTCGCAGAGCGGCTGCCAGGGCTTCTGCCAGATGGGCCCGCTCGTCACGCTCTATCCGCAGGGTGTGCTCTATACGAAGGTCAAGCCCGAGGATGTCGCGGAGATTGTTGACAAAACCTTACTAGGCGGGCAGTTGATCGAGCGTCTTCTGTATCATTCAGCCCTTGACAACACCGCAAGTACGGATGTTGCTCACATCCCCTTTTACGCCAAGCAGCAGAGAACCGTTTTAAAGCTCTGCGGCAACATTGACGCGCAGGATATCGACGAATACATCGCAAACGGCGGTTATATGATGGCGCGCAAAGCCTTTTTAACAATGGGCTCAGAAGAAATATGCAGCTTAATGCTCGAAGCCGGTCTGCGCGGGCGCGGCGGCGCGGGCTTCCCCACGGGTAAAAAGTGGGATCTGACGCGCGTCCAGAAAAACGACGTCAAATATGTCATCTGCAACGGCGATGAGGGAGACCCCGGCGCGTTTATGGATCGCTGCGTCATGGAGGGCAACCCCCACAGCGTGCTCGAGGGTATGCTTATCGCCGCCAAGGCTGTCGGCGGCACGGCGGGTTATATCTACGTCAGAACCGAATATCCCCTGGCTGTAAAGCGGCTGCGCATCGCCATTGAGGATGCGCGCCGGGCCGGTATCCTGGGGACGAATGTATTCGGCATCGGCAAGTCATTTGACATCCAGGTCATGGAGGGCGCGGGCGCTTTCGTCTGCGGCGA
>DBTM01000030.1:24471-24853 GCA_002307055.1 Clostridiales bacterium UBA1316 | reverse complement strand
TTCGTCTGCGGCGAAGAGACCGCGCTCATCGCCTCCATTGAGGGCAAGCGCGGGATGCCCACCCCCAAGCCGCCCTTCCCTGCCGAAGCCGGACTGTTCGGGAAACCGACCGTCATCAATAACGTTGAAACACTCGCCTGTGTGCCCATCGTTATGCAAATGGGCAGCGCAGCGTATTCCGCCATCGGCACCGAGAAATCAAAAGGGACGAAAACCTTCGCGCTCACCGGTCACGTCGCCAATACCGGGCTCATCGAGGTTCCGTTCGGTACAACGCTCCGGGAGATTGTGGGCGACATCGGCGGCGGGGCAATGAACGACGATGGCACGAATTGCGGCGTTGATTTCAAAGCCGTACAGATCGGCGGCCCCTCCGGCGGCT
>DBTM01000030.1:0-24215 GCA_002307055.1 Clostridiales bacterium UBA1316 | reverse complement strand
GCGGCCCCTCCGGCGGCTGCCTGACGAAAGAACATCTGGACATGCCGCTGGATTACGAGAACCTTACGCGCGTCGGCGCGATGGTCGGCTCCGGCGGGCTTGTGGTAATTAACAAACAGACATGCATTGTATCGCTCGCACGGTTTTTTATGCAGTTTACACAGAACGAATCCTGCGGAAAATGCGTCCCCTGCCGAGAGGGCACGAAGCAGATGCTGAATCTGCTCGACGACATCATTGAAGGCCGCGCAACCGCCGAAACACTCGAGCTGCTTGAGCAGCTCGCCCTGACCGTCAAGGTCGGTTCCCTGTGCGGACTCGGTAAAACGTCGCCGAACCCCGTCCTGTCAACACTGCGCTATTTCAGAGATGAATACGACGCGCATGTTATCGGAAAGCGCTGCCCCGCGGGACAGTGCAAGGCTCTTAATAAATATATTATCGACCCCGCGCTCTGCAAGAGCTGCGGCCTTTGTTCAAAAAAGTGCCCCGTCGGTGCGATATCAAATGAGGCATGCGGCGGTGTCAAGGGTGCGCCGTATAAAATCGATACAGATAAATGCATTAAATGCGGTGCCTGCGCTCAAAGCTGCAAGTTCAGCGCGATTTCAACAGACGCATGAGGTTTAAACGCAGCACAACTCCCGAGAAAGGATAAGATATAAATATGGCTAAAGTAAAAAATGCCGTTATTGATACGATTGAAGTGACGATTGAGGATGAGCGCAACCTGCTTGAACTCATCAGAAAAGCTCATATCGAGCTGCCTACCTTCTGCTATCATTCCGAAATCAGCATCTACGGCGCTTGCCGCATGTGCATGGTCGAGGTCGAGGGCCGCGGAATTGTCCCCGCTTGCTCGACACCGGTGAGCGACGGTATGGTGGTCAAAACAAACACGAAGCAAATCAGAGATATGCGCAAGATGACCGTTGAGCTCATGCTTGCCAATCACGACCAGAATTGCACAACATGCCCCAAAAGCGGCGACTGCAGACTCCAGAAAATCGCCAGGCAGATGGGCATCTCTAAAGTACGTTTTAAACAGCGGAAGACTTTCCCCGAGCTTGATTTATCTTCCGACGCCATTCTGCGGGACCCAAAAAAATGCGTGCTTTGCGGGGACTGTGTCCGCGTCTGCAAGGAAATCCAATCCGTCGGTGTGCTCGATTTCATCAACCGCGGCGCGGCTGCTATGGTCGCCCCCTGCTTCAACAAGGGCATCGGCGAAGTTGAGTGCGTCAACTGCGGGCAGTGCGTCAAGGTCTGCCCGGTCGGCGCTTTAACGCCGAAATACCAGATAGAGGACGTGTGGCACGCCATCAACGACGACGAAAAACACGTCGTTGCTCAGCTTGCGCCGGCTGTCCGCGTCGCGCTCGGTGAATATTTCGGTTTTAAGCCCGGAGCGACCACCACGGGGCAGATCGTCACCGCTCTTAAAATGATGGGTTTTGACAAAGTATTCGATACAAGCTTTGCCGCCGATTTTACGGTGATAGAAGAAGGCAATGAATTCCTCAACCGTCTTGAAAAGGGCGAGAATCTGCCGCTTTTCACCTCCTGCTGCCCGGCCTGGGTTAAATTCGCCGAGCAGTATTATCCCGATATGCTCTCGAACCTGTCCACCTGCCGTTCGCCGCAGCAAATGTTCGGCGCATTATGCAAGGATAAGCTGACAAAAGAACTCGATATTTCTCGGGAGGACCTTGTCGTCGTATCCATCATGCCCTGCACCGCGAAAAAGTATGAAGCCAACAGAGACGAGTTCCGCGTTGAGGATAACAAGGATGTCGATTTCGTGCTGACAACGCAGGAGCTGGCATTGATGATCAAAGAACGCGGTATTGAATTTGACAAGCTCGAGCCGGGCTCCTTCGATATGCCCTTCGGGTTCAAATCAGGCGCTGCCGTTATATTCGGCACCTCCGGCGGTGTCAGCGAAGCCGTCCTCCGATACGCTTCCTTCAACGCCGGGACCGGCACCTTCAAGGAATTCAACAAGCTGCGCGCCGATGAAGGGATTAAAATAACGGAAATAGACATCGGCGGCACCAAGCTGCGGCTTGCTATCGTCAGCGGCCTTGGCAATGCCCGCAATCTGATTGATAAGATTCGGCGCGGCGAAGAAAGCTTTGACCTCGTTGAGGTCATGGCCTGCTGCGGCGGCTGTATCAACGGCGGCGGTCAGCCCGTGAGCGAGGAACACCACACGGTGCGCTCCCGGGCGAAGGGCCTGTATGACAACGATAAAATGCTGCAGGTTCATTCTTCGCAGGAAAACCCATATGTCCAGAAGATTTATAAAGAAGAGCTCGACACCCATCGTGCGCATGAGCTCCTGCATACGCATTACAAAAACAGGAAGCGGATATCCGGAGAAGAAATTGTGCTGTCCAACGAGACACACAGCGCTCAGCTCAATCTAAATATCTGCTTCGGCACAAGCTGCTTTATCAGAGGCGCGCAGGACCTTTACACGGAGCTGATGGATTATGTAAAGAGCCGTGGTATCGCCGACAGAACCGAATTCAAGGTCTCCTTTTGCAGCGAGCAGTGCAAAAAAGGCCCGATTCTCTCCGTCAACGATGAGACCATCGAACACTGCACGATTGAAAAAGCGATTGTTGAAATCGAAAAAATCATCTTATTTCAATAATTTAACAAAATGGCGGGCGATTTGAGAATCGCCCGTCATTTCTTCTGCCGCAGCTTTGATTTTCATTTTGATTTACATAAAATAATCTGATATAATCATGATATATGAATTTTTTGGGAGGTGTTTTTGCGTGTCAAACGGACTATCAAATCTTAACACTGTTTATACTGTGACGGCGAACTGCCAGGACTGCTATCGGTGTGTTCGGGTATGCCCTGTCAAAGCCATCAGTGTGCGCGACGGGCAAGCCTGCATTGAGGACGACCTCTGCATTAAATGCGGTACATGCGTCCGTGAATGCCCGCAGCACGCAAAAACAATCCGTTCGAGCCTTTATATGGTCAAGGAGCTGATGGCCTTCGGCCGAACGGTAGCCGCCAGCGTCGCCCCATCCTTTGCCGCCGTTTTTGACGGGTGGCGCGCGACCAGGCTGCCGGCAGCGCTCCGGCGTCTCGGCTTCCGATACGTTTCAGAAACGGCGGAAGGGGCCATCCTTGTAACCGAGGAAACCTTAAAGCACACCGGAGAAGGCAATATCTGCACGGCTTGCCCTGCCGTTGTCAACTATATTGAAAAATACCGGCCTGAATATGTCGACATGCTCATCCCTGTCGTTTCGCCCATGGTCGCGCACGGGAGGCTGCTCAAAAAGAGACTCGGCAAGAGCACCGCCGTTGTTTTTATCGGTCCGTGCGCCGCTAAGAAGCTTGAAGCACAGCGTCCGGAAAATGCCGATGCCGTCGACGCTGTTTTGACATTTACAGAACTCCTCAGCTGGCTTGATGAGGAGGGTATCGATCTCTCGACGTGCTCTGAGAGCGGGTTTGAAAGCTTCGGCGACCTGAACAAGGCGCGGTTGTTCCCGCTGCAGGGCGGCCTGTTAAAAACAGGCAATGTCGAATGCGACGGGACGAATGCCGATATCATTCACGTCAGCGGCGCGCAGGATGTCATCAATCTTCTGGACATCCCTCCGAGCAAATGGAATTTCACCGTCGTTGAGCCGCTGTTCTGCGCGGGCGGCTGCATCAACGGCCCGGGCATTTCTCTGGATAAGAACATTTTTCTGCGCAAGCAGGATATCATTTCATACGCCGAAAAGGCATCGGCCTTGCCTTTGAGCGAAATCGACAGGGACATCTCGTCCGAGATGGTTTTCGAAAGCAAGAACACGGGCTTGATACTTGAAGACATCGATGAGAGCAGAATCAATCAGGTTCTTGAAGCGCAGGGAAAGCTCAACCCGGAGCTGCAGCTCAACTGCGGCGCCTGCGGCTACGAGTCATGCCGCGACAATGCCATTGCGGTCGCGCGCGGCATGGCGGAGCCGGAAATGTGCATCCCGTATATGCGCCGCCTCGCGCAGCAGCGGACGGACAGGATTATCGAAACAAGCCCCAACGGTGTCGTCATCCTTGACAGCGAGCTGACGATTATCCATATGAACCCGGCATTCCAGCGCATGTTCATGTGCAACACCAGCATTTTAGGCCGCCGGATCTCGTACCTTGTCGATGCCGACGGCTATGAGAAAATGGCTTCGGGCTCCGTCGATAAATACGAGGCTATAAAAAGCAAGTACGGCAAGAAGTATCATGAGCAGCTGTACAAGCTGCCCGCAGAAAAGCAGTTCGTCGGCATGTATACGGATGTGACTAAAATCAGATTTGACGAGAGTCAGATCGACCTGATTAAAAAGCAGACCGTCGAGCAGGCAAAAGAGCTTTTAGACCATCAAATCCGGTTTTCGCAGGAGATGGCGCATTTTCTCGGGAAAAGCACCGCGCGCAGCGAGGACCTTGTGACGCGCCTGATGGATTTATATGAGGAACAGGGGCCGCTGTAGGGTTTGCAGCGGTGGTGATGCGCCATGAAATTCTTTGAGGATATTATCGGCCAGGAAATAAAAAATAAAAAAATCGTCTGCGGCGATTCATGTCTCTGCGAGAGGACCTTTGACTATACCGAATTTGTCCTGTGCGACGGTATCGGCTCCGGCGTCTACGCCAACATCGCCGCCATATCCTGCGCAAGCAGGCTCATCGAACTTTTTAAAGCAGGCGTATCGCAGGGCGCGGCTTGCGAAATGGTGGCCGATTCGATGCACAGAGCCAGGAAAGAGGATATCCCCTTCTCCGCCTTTACTGCCGCAAGGATTCTGCATGACGGCCAGTTTACCGTTTATTCTTATGAAGCGCCCGCGCCGATTTGCATAGAAAACGGAACAGCCGGTGTTTTAAAACCGCATTTTTACACAGCGGGCTACGAGGTTATCGGCGAGTCCTCCGGCACACTCGGTGTGGACGACAGCCTTGTTCTTTGCTCGGATGGCGCCACACAGGCCGGGCTCGGTCACGGCTATACCTTTGGTATCGGGTCAGACGGACTTGCCGATTTTATAAACCAATGTCTCGGGCGCGGTGTAACATTGCCGGAACTGCCGGGTAAAATCACGGAGATGACCGCGGCGATTTCAGCCGGAAAGCATGAGGACGACACAACGGTTGCCATCCTCCACTGCCGGGACGCCCGGGAGATCACCATGCTCAGCGGGCCGCCGTCCGTCAAATCAAAGGACCGCGCCTTCGTCGAGCGCTTCATGCAGGCACCGGGTACGCGCGTCGTTTGCGGCTCAACGACAGCGGACATTTTATCCAGAGAACTCAAAAAGGAAATAAAGCTGAAAAACGCCGGCACCTCCTTCGGCAGCCCGCCGGAGTATATGATGGACGGTGTGGATATGATCACCGAGGGCGCGGTAATCCTCAACCAGATGTACAATATACTCGGCGAAAACCCCGACGAATTCGCTTTCAGCTCCCCTGTTGAGCGCCTCTGCGCACTGCTGGTTAAAGCCGACGTCATCAACTTCATAGTCGGCCGTTCCGTCAACGACGCCCACACAGACCTCGTCTTCAAGCAGCTCGGCATCCGCCCCCGCGACGTGACCATCAAACTGATTATGCAAAGCCTCAAGGACATGGGCAAGCTCGTTGTGGATGAGTATTATTAGGGTTACGCAATAAATCGGAAGGTAGAAATTTTTTCATGAAATTTGTCATAAAAAAACTCGCACCGGAAATGGCAGACGACTATACGGATTTATTTGACAACCGCGGTTTTAACGACGGTAACATGAATAAGGGCTGTTACTGTGTTTGGCATCATTGGACTGCTCAGCACGAGGATAAACGCCGTCAGCTGTCTGTAAATGAGCGGCTATTTGCTAAGAGGAATTACGCAATCAAGCTGATACAAGAGGGTATGCTCAACGGTTTCGCGGCTTACCTTGACGGCAGAATGGTTGGCTTTTGTAATGCTGATTTCAAGGAAAAATACTATAGGCTCAGCAGAAATAACAGACCGGATTCATGGGTGGGTTTGAACGATGATGACAAGGTTTTGTCTATTGTCTGCTATGTTGTTGATGTCGGGCTTCGCGGAAAAGACGTGGCAACGGCGTTGCTTGAGCGCGTTTGTACATATGCCGCCGAAAATCAATTTGATTATATTGAAGCGTATCCTGCACTTGGCAGCTTTGATTCCACTCACTGCGGCGGACCATTTTCGATGTATGAAAAGCTAGGCTTTTCACTGGTAGATGATAAAGCCGCGGAAGCAACAGCAAGAAAAAAGCTCAGATAATTAATAATCAAGCAGCAATACACCAATAAAAAGCAGAGGCACACGCCTCTGCTTTCTTTCAATATGCGAAATTTTTACTCACGATGCGATAACCGAGCTGCCGATTGCGTTACTATATAGGTGACAGGCTGAGGAGGTATTATGGTGCTACCCGAAAATGAGCGTTCGAAAGAAATGATCAACTTAATACTGCAGGATTATGTTGATAAAATCTTCGCTTTTGCGTTAAAGCGGACGATGGACCGGCACGAAGCGGAGGATTTATCTCAGGATATCGTCTATGAGGTACTCCGTTCGGCATCCTCGCTCAAGGACCCGAAGGCCTTGAATGGGTGGTTATGGGCGATTGCGAAAAACACATGGAAAAGATGGGTTTATAAAAGAACGACGCATCCAATTACGTCATACGAAGATTTGAATTATGTAATTACAGATACGCACGAAAGCCCGGAAGATACTGCGGCGATAAAAGAAGAGACCCAGCTGCTCAGAAGAGAGCTGGCTCTATTATCGCAAATCCAGCGAAGCGTCACAATAATGCATTACATCGAGGATAAAAACTGCAAAGAAATCTCCGAGGCCTTGAACATATCGGAAGCAATGGTCAGGCAGCACTTATTTAAAGCAAGAAAAAACTTGAAGGAAGGCATTGATATGATAAGAGAATATGGCGAAAAAAGCTATAATCCTAAAAATTTAAACATTGGCTTCTGGGGTGAAGGGAATGCTCCATACTTTAAAATGCTTGAACGTAAGCTCCCTAAAAACATCCTTCTGTCAGCATACCAAAAACCCATCTCAATTGAAGAAATGAGCATGGATATCGGCATTCCCAGGCCATACCTGGAAGATGAGCTCAAGATTCTTGTCGACGCAGATGTCATGGCGCAAAGCAAAGCGGGTCTGTACCAAACCAAATTCATCATTGTTCTCAAGGATTTACAAGAACAAATTGATGCTTTGCTCGCGGAAAAAAGTATAACCTTCACCGCGCGGCTGCTTGAGAGCTTTAATAAGAACGAGCAGGAAATACGCAATATCGGCTTTATCGGCTCGGATTTCAAATGGGAAAAGCTTTTATGGACGTTGATTCCGTTATCTCTATTCTCAGCTTTGAGCGAGCTTCAGTCTGAAGCCTTGCCGGAGCAGCCTTTACTTAAGACAGGCGTCCATGGCTGGGTAAATGCACGGGAACGCCTGGGAGAGCCGTGGGATTTCGGTGTATGCTCACATGATGATTCTGAGAGCAATCTTGGTTATTGGTCCTGTACCTTCCATATATCACCGAAACGCACCTCTACTGTGTACGGGCCGAATGATGACGAATTGCGGCTGCTGAGTACCCTGTTTCATAATGCACGTGATTTAACTCAATTCGACGAAAAAGAACTTGAAACAGCCGCTATCCTCATCAACCAGGGCTTCATAAAAAAGGAGAACCAAACGTACACGCTCAATTGCATCGCCTTCGATCGCGACCAGCATTTAAAGCGAATCGCCCTCGATAAATCGGACAGAGCCTTCATTTATGACGAGCTGCGAGCACTGCTGCATATGATAACCGCTCTGCTTGACAGCGCTGTTCCTGCCAATTTGAAAGACCAGACGACCCCCCACGCATTCCTGTCTCTGCTCTATATCGCATCGCATGTCATGCGGCGGCTGAACGATCAGGCGGTGCTCAATATCGCGCCGGATGAGGAAAAGAACACGAGGGCATTTTGTTTGTTCAAGGGCTGTACGGGAAACATACCGGATTAATAGAATAGACAGGGGGCGGTATTATGCCAGCCGTCCCCTGTTTTCTTTCAGGAGGATTCAATTATGGCTTATGATAATTATTTCGATCAGATTAAAAGATCAATGCCCTTGATCTTGCAGGAATATAAAATTCCCGGGATGTCAATTATTGTCGTTAATAATGACAGCACTCTTTTCGCAGAAGGGTTTGGTCATACGTCGTTAAGCAAAACCTACAGTATTACTGCTGATACAGCCTTCGGTGTTCAGTCTGTATCCAAAACATATACAGCGTTTGGCTTTATGAAGGCTGTCGAATCAGGAAGAGTGCAGCTGAACGATGCACTGATCAAATATCTTCCTGATTTTTCAGTTAAAAGCCGAGACGGCAATGATTACTCGAGCTTAATCACCTTTAAGCAGCTCTTACAACATCAGTCGGGATTGCGGGAATTTCCGATTGGTAATTATATTGGGCGTAAGGAACCAGATACAGAACGGATAAAAAGCATATATAATACATATCTGAAGTTTATCCCAGGCAGCAGTTATTCTTACACAAATGCCGGGTTTGATATTATCGCTTATGTGCTTGGCTTGATTTTTGACATGCCATTTTATGAATATATGAAAAAATATGTTTTTGAACCTTTGGAAATGCTTAATAGCACGTTTGATTACAATAATGTTCTCCTAGATTATAAAAGTGCGATCGGTCATAATAAAGGAATACCATTAGTAAAATTTCCAGAAAATCCTTATGGTTCCGGAGGTATGTATTCGTCTGTTAATGATATGGGCAAATTTATCTCCTGCTTTTTAGATGGCGGACGATTCCGGAATAACAAAGTTGTTGGAAGCGATACATTGCGAAAATTATACTCAGAGTATACAGCGAATAATGAATGGAAATACCATCTCGGGGTTGATGTCGGCTTTGTAAATAATAAATTATGCGTTAATCATAATGGCAGAGGTTATGGATTTCAGACAATACAAGATATTTATCCAGAGAATAATCTAGGGATTGTTGTTTTAACAAATTCAGCAAATCATCCCTTTATCCATCATCAGATTTGTCGTCATATCGCCGCAGATTTATTTGCGATGCAGTACGAAGGTGAAAATGATTGCTGTCAGCTCGCAGATTGTTCTTTAAATAATTATATTGGGATTTATCAACTTGACGATTATATTCTCGCAGATGATGATAACATACGTGCTGCAATCATTCCTCGATATGGTAAGCTGTTCTATAAAAACATGGAATTAACGCAGTTTGACGATACTACATTTTTTACCGGCAATAACGATATAGTCGAGTTTTTTAAAGACAGTGCGAGAATTAATCACATTTTATTTACCAAAGTCATGCAATATTAATGAAAGCAGGAGAACCGTCCCCTTGCTTTCATTTTATCGTAATTTTTCATAATAATTGGCTGCCGATATCGTAGAGGGCGCTATTGAAAGAAATACGATTCTTCTGTATGATGAGGAAATAAGATGACTGCGAACCAAGTGACTCAAATATCGGAAGATCGATACAAAAATATCAACAGCATGGAGGGCGAAGAAATGAAGCTGACTGCCAAATTGATCTTTGACCGTCTTTCTGAGCATTTTAATGTGCGGTACACCGTTTCCAACAACAGTAATACCGTCATCGGACGGCCGGTGTTTTTTCAGAATAACTGCGACATAGCAGGTCATTTATGTATTGTATCACCTCAGAATGCACCGTTTGCGACGCTCGATAATGGCGTTTTCATCTCCGTGGGAGATTTACTGCCGAGCTTCGCTTTAGAAAGCATTGAACTCCTGACAGTTCCCTTCGATACTGGTCTGAGTGCTCTGTTTAACTGTCTTCAGGATATTTTTGATTATTACGACGCTTGGGAAAATGAGCTGACGGAAATTATTGAAAAGGATAAAGGGTATACGGAAATTGTTGAATGCGCGACGAAATATTTAAAATGCCCTATTTCAATCGTTGACGATGACTTTACCATCATCGCCTTTTCCGATAATCTCGGCGGAGATTTCAGAGATATCGTTGACCAGAATAAAATCTCCGCCTCCATAATGAACGACATCATCTCTGATCCTCAATTCAGCAAAGGTCTTCATAATTATGATGTCTTCGAATTCAATGTCGGCGGTGAACTCTTTTTATCATACAACTTTAAAAAAGAAAGTAAATATCAAGGACGTGTTACGCTTTACTACAAGGAGATATTATCAAAAGACGCTTATAAATTTTTACTGCGTTTCCTCGCACAAAAAATAGAAATTATGCTCAGAAAATTCGGCTTTTTTTTGATACAGAAACAGATATTTTCATCACTTCGCGAAATTTTAACCGGCTGCTTAAGAAACATGCCGCCGGAAAAGCAATACATAGAGTATAAGCTCAATGAAAATGGCTGGTCTTATTACGACGAGTATATGCTCATCAGGCTCCAGCCGGAATTCCGGCATGAGTGGCAGCTTCACGCGACATATCTGATTCCGCTTATAGAAAGAATGTGGCCGGGGGCTTGTGCAATCGAAAATGATCAGTATGTTGTCGTCCTATTGAATCAGACCATTTATTCTTCGAAAAGCGATAAAAGCTTTATGCAGGAGCTGGCATATTTTTTACGGGACGGCTTGATGCTTGCGGGTATCAGCAGAACCTTCCGCGGCTTTACCCAAATTGCATCGTATTACAGGCAGACAGAGCTTGCTGTGTCCCTGGGAAGGGATACAGACCCTATGTGCTGGCATTACAGTTTCGACGACTATGCGCTGTTATGCTGGCTGAATAACGGTGTTTTGAATTTCACGCCAGAGCAGATTTGCAGCAGGGTCGTTTTAGATCTCATCGCCTATGACACGGAAAATAGTACCGAATATTATAAAACGCTCCGGGCTTTTTATAACAAAAAATACAGCTATACACACGCAGCTGACGATTTGTATATACATCGGACAACATTGATAAAAAGAATTGAACGCATCGCCGAGCTGACAAAAATAAATATGAATGACCCTGATGTTAATCTTTATATTGAGCTGTCTTTCAGGTTCCTTGATAAAGTTAAGTCATCCGGCAGCTGAACTCTTATGCTTTTCGTATTGACGCCGGAGGACCTGCGAAGCAAGCTTCGCAGGTCCTCTTAAGATTTAATTATTAATAAACTGATTAGCCTTTGTAGGAAGCGGGAGCTTCCAGCTTTGTCGGGTATGTTTTCGGGTCTGTGATATTATACTGGCTGTACTGAACGATCCCGGTATATTTATCGACGAATGACAGATAGTCTTTATACATATCCTGTGTGATTGTCGTTGACGGGAGCTGCAGGTTGGCGTAGGTTTCGCCCTTGGAATGGTCGACCCATTCCGGCCAAAGTGTTTCAGCTGTTGCCTGACCGGACATCATAGCATACAGACCGCAGAAGATCGGCTCAGCATAGAGTCTCTGATCGGTGAAGATTGCGGACTTCCAGGAGCTGGTTTCACCGGCATCCCAGTGATTGATGAGGGCTGAACCACCGGCTGTTGAGCAAACAGTGGTATCAGATTTGCCGGCATCCGCAGCGGCTCTGACGATACCGTCGGTATAGTCATCAAAGAATCCGCAGCCGATCCAGTATTTAATATTGGGGTTGGAAGCCATAATGGTAGCAGAAAGGTTATAACCGGTCTGAGCCGTCATATCGCCTGTGACACCGTCGGCAAAGAAGAAGTTTGATTCTTTATAGCCGGCTGCTATAAACGCATCATGAGCACCTGTATGGCGCTGCTCAAGGAGCGGGACGACCGAGTAGCCAACGAAGATACCGCCGGTATTTTCAGGAGTAGCATCCGGCCAGTTTTTCTTGGCATAATCGATGCACCACTGGAACATATCATGGCCGAAGCCGACGTTGTCAAAACCGACAGCCGGATGAACCAGCTTGCCGCTGTCATCATACGCACCGGACATGCAGCCCATCCACGGGAGCTTAACATCCTTCATGAGAGAAACAACAGCCGGATAAGTCGTTGAATCCGGATCGAGCAGTAAGCCGTTGTAACCCTGATCGGCGTACGTTTGAATTGTTGTAAGGAACTGGTCGGCGTCTGTTGCCGAGAAGCTGTTGTAATCAACGTTCATGCGTTTTGCCCAGCCTTCGAAAGCTTTGCTGAACATATCATACAGGACGCTTGTGCCGGAATACATATAAGCAACTTTGTATTTCGTGTTTTTCGTGTAATCAACTGAGGAATCAAAGAAGCCTACTTCTACATTTCCAGCCGCGCTGGGAGACGCGGATGTATCGCCGCTCGGTGCTGTGCTCGCAGACGCACTGGCGCTTGGGGATGTTGATGCCGGTGTCGAACTACATGCGAATAGCGAGAAAACCATGAGCGTTGCTATTAAGATCGCCATTACTTTTTTCATGAATTGCCCTCCTTTTATATTAACCCTTTCGGGTTACTTACACTATTGGTATTACACTTTCATGGATGGTTATGTTAAAATTGATAAAATTTCACGCTGCCATTCTGTCATCCGTTAACAATTTATTAACAATCTTATTATAGATTTATTAAAGATAACAATAAATGCTCAATATTAAGAAAGTTAAACGAATTGGCGCTACGTTTTGTAGCGTTATAAGTAATATCATCATTATATCGTGTCCGAACAATCCGCCGTATGCTTTCGGCTTGACATAAAGGGCCTGCGAGTTTATATTTCACAGGCCCTTTGTCTTATAGGATATAATGATTAATGCGCTGATTAGCCCTTGTAGGAAGCGGGAGGACTCATCGTTGTGGGATACGTTTTCGGGTCTGTGATACCGTAATGATACTGCACGATTCCGGTATACTTATCAACAAACGACAGGTAGTCCTTATACATATCCTGGGTAATCGTCGTTGACGGGAGCTTCAGGCTGGCATAGGTCTCGCCGTTGGAGTGGTCAATCCATTCCGACCACAGTGTCTCAGCTGTTGCCTGACCGGACATCATCGCATACAGCCCGCAGAAGATCGGTTCGCCATAAAGTCTCTGATCGGTGAAGATTGCGGACTTCCAGGAGCTGGTTTCACCGGCATCCCAGTGATTGATGAGAGCGGAACCGCCGGCTGTGGAGCATACCGTAGTGTCCGCTTTGCCGGCGTCCGCAGCGGCTCTGACTATACCGTCGGTATAGTCATCAAAGAATCCGCAGCCGATCCAGTATTTGATATTTGGATTACTCGCCATGACGGTCGCCGAAAGGTTATAACCGGTTTGGGCGGTCATATCGCCTGTAACACCGTCGCAGAAGAAGAAGTTCGCTTCTTTATAGCCGGCTGCTATAAACGCATCATGGGCGCCTGTATGCCGCTGTTCAAGCAGCGGGACGACCGAGTAGCCGACGAAGATACCGCCGGTATTATCGACAGTTGCGTCCGGCCAGTTCTTTTTGGCATAATCAATGCACCACTGGAACATATCATGGCCGAAGCCAACATTGTCAAAACCCACGTTCGGATGTGTGAGTTTGCCGGTTGTCGCATCCGTCGCAGGGCCCATGCAGCCCATCCACGGCAATTTGAGTGTGTCCATAAGCGTTTGAACAGCCGGATATGTCGTTGAGTCCGGGTCAAGCAGCAGGCCGTTGTAGCCCTGATCGGCATACGTCTGAATCGTCGTAAGGAACTGGTCGGCATCTGTTGCCGAGAAGCTGTTGTATTCAACATTCATGCGGTCAGCCCAAGCCTGGAAAGCCTTGCTGAACATATCATACAGAACACTCGTGCCGGAATACATATAAGCAACCTTATATCTTTTGGCTTTTGTATAGTCAACTGATGAGTCAAAAAAGCCTATTTCCACTTTCCCGGATGTGCCGGGTGCTGCCGATGTAGCAGCCGCGCTTGGTGTCGGGCTCACAGAAGCGCTGGGTGATGTTGTTGCCGGTGCCGCATTACACGCGAACAGCGAGAAAACCATAAAGGCCGCTATTAGGATTGCCATTACTTTTTTCATGAATTTACCACCTTTTATATAAGTCGTGACAGAATGGCCGAGCCATTCATAATACTAATATAGCTTTCGTACAAAAAACCTCTTTTATGCCAAGTACGCTGATTTTGATATCAAAACCAGCGTACTTGGCATAAAATATTACACATTTTTTCGTTGACTGAAGTTTAAACCGCTGCGTCATCACCCATGCCGAGCTGACTCATGACCATTTCATAATACGCTCCTTTTCTCGTCATGAGCGTGCGATGTGAGCCGCTCTCGAGGATTTCTCCGCTGCCGATGACCATAATTCTGTCGGCGTCGCGTATTGTTGAAAGACGGTGGGCGATAAGAAAGCTCGTATGGCTCTTCATCAAGGTCAGGAGCGCCTGCTGAATCTCTTTTTCGGTTTTTGTATCGACGCTGGAGGTCGCCTCATCGAGGATCAGGATGGGGGCGTTGCACAGGATCGCGCGGGCGATTGAAATAAGCTGACGCTGACCGAGGCTTAACGTATCGCTGCTGCCGGAGACAATTGTATCGTACCCTTTGGGCAGGCGGAATATAAACTCATCGGCATGCGCTAGTTTTGCTGCCGCTTTGACTTCTTCAATTGAGGAAGTCGGCCGTGAGTATCTGATATTGTCTGTTATCGTGCCGGTGAACAGGAATGTGTCCTGCAAAACGACGGAAAAACAGCTGCGGAGCGTCTTTTTTGAAATGTCCTGAATATCCGTATCATCAATCAGGATATGTCCGCTTCCCGCTTCATAAAACCGCGTGAGCAGATTTACAATTGTCGTCTTTCCCGCACCCGTCTCGCCGACCAGAGCGATGACCTCACCGGGGTTAACAGAAAAGCTGATGTTTTTCAGGATCGGGCTGCCCTGAATATACGAAAACGACACATCCTTGAATTCAACCTTGCCTCTGACTTCTGTTAAATCCAGGACCTCCGGTTTATCGGGGTTCTCCTCCGCTTCATCCATGAGTTCAAAGACACGTTCGGCACCGGCTAAAGCCGATTGGATATTGGCAAACATGCCCGCGATATTATTAAGCGGCATACCAAACTGCCTTGAATATGTCAAAAAGCTGACGACGAGTCCTACAGAGAGCAGGCTGTTAACCGACAATATACCGCCCGCCGTGGCAATCAGCCCGAAGCTGAGATTGTTGATGACATTCATAAACGGCATCATGAAGCCTGCCCAGGTCTGCGCTTTTGTCGAGTACGAACGCAATTCTGCATTGACGGTATTAAAATCCGCCGTCACATTTTCCTGACGGTTGAACGCTTTAACCATTTTAAGCCCTGTGATATTTTCTTCGATGATACTGTTGAGCGCGCCAAGTTTGCGCTGCTGCCCCAGGAAATAATCACGGCTGCGTTTGGATATGGTCCGCGTGAGCAGCAGGAAGAGCGGAATGGCGACGACGGCGACGCCTGTCATGATGACGTTTAACGTCAGCATGATAATCAGCGTCCCGATAATCGTAATACAGCTTGATATGAGCTGTGTCGTCGCCTGAGAAACCGTACTGCTGATATTATCGACATCATTTGTAATCCGGCTCATCGTATCGCCGTTGGGCCGTGTATCATAAAAGTTCAGGGGAATCTTCTGGAGCTTACCGAAGAGCTGCGTGCGGATACTTTTGACGAGCTTTTGTGTGACATTCGCCATAATGACGCCATTTATGGTGTCTGTCGCCCACCCCGTCAAGAAACAGGCGGCGATGATGATAAGGATCACATAAAGGCCCGCCGTGTCAATAATACCGGTTTTTATATTAAACGCGTTGATGGCCCTGCCGATTAAGAACGGCAGAAATATCGAAATACCTGAAGACAATATCGTTAACAGGATAGCAGCGATCATTGTACCGCGCCATTTCATCAGCAGCGTCAGCAGCCGCTTAATAGTACCCTTCGTATTTTTTGGTTTTTCGTGCGGCTGAAACCGCTGCGGTCCTCCGCCGGCCACACGGCCTAACCCCGGCATTTTATCATAATTTTTACTTGCTTCTGCCATATTAACAACCCCACTTACTGCATAAATTCTTCGCCGATTTGCGAATCAAATATGCCTTTATATATAGCGCA
The DNA here is from genome assembly GCA_002307055.1 of Clostridiales bacterium UBA1316. Lineage (GTDB taxonomy): Bacteria > Bacillota > Clostridia > Oscillospirales > Oscillospiraceae > Sporobacter. The sequence goes on along the minus strand of DBTM01000030.1, from coordinate 8,075 downwards.
GGATTCCAGAAGCTCTTTGTGGCTGCCGAAGCCGACGCGCACGCCATTATCGAGAACCAAAATTCTGTCGGCATTCATGGCGGTTGAAATCCTTTGCGTTATGATGATGACCGTCCCCACGCTGAGCTGCGCAATTCCTCTGCGCACCTTGACTTCGGTCACCGCGTCAAGCGCGCTTGTGCTGTCATCGAGTATGAGCAGCGGTGATTTCCGGACAAGCGCTCGAGCAATCGAGATGCGCTGTTTTTGTCCGCCCGATAGATTGACCCCCGCCTGCCCGAGCAGGCTGTCGTATTGCTCCGGCATGCGGGCTATAAATTCATCCGCCTGCGCGGCCCGGGACGCTTCGATAATCTGCTCTGTTGCCGCTCCGGGATTTCCCCAGGAAATATTGTCACGTATGGTGCCTGAGAACAACATGCTTTTCTGCGGCGCCAGCGAGACGCTTTCCCTCAGGATTTCCGTATCCATCTCTCTGATATCCACATTATCAATTGAGACGGAACCGTTATTGACGTCATAAAAGCGCAGGCAAAGCCAAGCCAGCGTGGACTTCCCGGAGCCCGTCGGGCCGATGACCGCCAGGGTCTTTCCTCGCTCAAGCTTAAAAGAGAGGTCCTTTAACGCGGGCAGCCCGCTGCCGTTTGGGTACGCGAAGGTGACATTTTTAAACTCAATTTCCGCCGAATCGGGTTTTATACCGCTCTTTTCCGCTTTAAAATCCTCTTCGCTTGTCAGCACCTCTTTGATGCGCTCTGTTGAAGCTTTCGTTCGGACAAACATATTGAAGACGTTTGTGATCATGATGAGCGAGGCCAGAATCTGGGCCATATAGCTTAAAAACGCCGATATTTTACCTACCTCAATACTGCCGCCGGAAAAAAGTACACTGCCGAAAAAAACGATGAGCACGATGCCGAGGTTGATTGACAGTGACATCAGCGGGGAGAAATAGGCGATTACAAGCTGCGAGGCAATACTCTTTTCCGCAAGGCCGGTATTTGAAACGTCGAACTTCTTCTCCTCGTCCTCATAGCGCCCGAAGGCCTTGACAAGCCGCACGCCCATCAGATATTCCTGAACCACCGAATTGATCTTATCAATCGCATACTGGACTTTTGTAAACCGCGCATAACTGAGCTTCATGCTGATGACAATAAGCACCGTCACCACGGCAACGGCTGCAAGCAGGATAACACTCAGCTTCACGCTCAGTATAATTGCCAGGATAATGCTGCCGATACACATGACAGGCGCTTTGACAAAAATCCGCATCAGCCCGTTGATGAACTGCGTGATGACGGAGGTGTCGTTCGTCATGCGGGTTATAAGGGAACCGCTCTCAATTCTGTCGGCGCTGCTTTCAGAAAAGATTATGATTTTCTTAAAAACATCCTCTCTCAAATCCGCTCCGAAATTCTGAGAAACCTTACTCGCCAGAATATTCCGCATAGCCGCGAAGACCGCGCCGCAAGCTGTTATAACCAGCATCAGCAAACCGTATCTGAGAATGAGGGCCAGCTGCCCGTTCCTGATGCCGTCGTCAATAATTTTAGACATGATTGTCGGCTGCATCAGGTCACACAGCGCTTCGAGAAGGACAAACAAAATAGCCGTAATAAAAAGCACTTTATACTTACTGAAATATTTTTTATAAATACCCATCTGCTATAATGCCGAACCCGCTTTCCATTATGATTTTTTCCCATCATAACACAAGCGCTTATGAACAGCTATATTACTAATGAATAAAATTAATCCTGCGAAAGCATTGATTCGCAGGATTAATTTCAAGCTGAATATACTGTCTGTCCGGCTGATGTTTACTCTGTCGGCTGTATTGCTTTTTCAAGCGCACTCTTGATTTTCTCCGGATTTCCCTGATGCTCGGCGATGATTACGCTGACTTTGGTATACCCAAGCTTTGCCGTATATGCGGTCGCAAAGGCGTAAGACCCGTTCAAGAGCTGCAGGCATCGCTCTGTGTCCGGTTCAAGAAGCTCAATGCACTTTGTTCTGAACAGGAAAACAGTTCTCTCGAGTAGAGACAGGCTTTCCAGAAGCGTGTCGGCAATGAGGGGGAAAAAGGCGTTCAGCTCGAATTCACCGTGGGCGGCGGCCATCGTGATGGCGGTGTCGTTGGCGATGACCTTCATGGCGGCTTGCATCGTCATCTCAGGGATGACGGGGTTGACCTTGCCGGGCATGATGGTACTCCCAAGCTGCATGGCGGCTAGTTTGATCTCGCCGAACCCGCCGTGCGGGCCGGAGTTCATCAGCCTCAGATCGTTTGAAATTTTCATGAGATTAACGGCCAGGGCTTTTAGGAGCCCTGACACTTCGACAAACACATCATTATTCTGCGTGATGTCCATAGGATATTCGGCGGCGGCCAGCCCGATATTCGTAATTTCCCGGAGCTGCTCAATCACTTCAAATCGGTACTTTCTCTCCGCATTGTCTGCCGTGCCGACAGCTGTACCGCCGAGGTTGACCTGCCGGAGCCGCTCTTCCGCTTTATAGAGCCGCCAGCGGTCTCGGGCAATAGCCTGCGCGTACGCGCCGAATTCTGATCCGAGCGTTACAGGCACAGCATCCATGAGTTCGGTCCGTCCGAGCTTTTTGATCGAGTCAAATTCGTTTTCTCTGAGCTGCAGCGACTGCTGCAGCTTTGCGCAGCCGTCGCTGAGCGCCCGCAGCAGTTCAATAGCGGCGATGCGGAGCGCTGTCGGATAAACGTCGTTTGTGGACTGCCCGCGGTTTACATTGTCAAGCGGGTTTATAAAGTCATATGCGCCGCATTCCCGCCCCGACAGCTTCAAGGCGAGATTTGCAATAACTTCATTGACATTCATGTTTGCCGATGTCCCGGCTCCGCCCTGTAGGGCATCAACGATGAATTGATCGTCCGCCGCACCGGAGAGGATTCTGTCACAGGCTTCAACAATCCAACGATAGACGCCTTCTCTGCCGATGCCAAGCTTCAAATACGAGAGCGCCGCCGCTTTTTTTACTTTAACAATCGCATAAATCAACCTCAGGTTCATCCTTTTATAACAAAGCGCAAAGTTTTCTCCGGCACGGGCACTTTGCAAGCCATACAGCGCATTGTCTTCAATTTCCATCTTTCCAAGGCTGTCTCTCTCGGTTCTCATGCTTGCAGCACCTCGCTTTTATTATATTGAATTAATGTTCAATTTATTGTTGCAGTCTCAATTTCCGCCATGATGTTTGGAAACACCTCAAGGCTCCGTTTTAATATGCCCTGCATGTAAGCAATGAGAATTCCGTAGTTCGTGATCGGTACATCCTGGTCGACAGCGCACTTCTGGCGGTATTTCACTTCCCGTTCATTGAGCATACAGCCGCCGCAGTGGATAATCAGCTTGTATTTCGACAAGTCGTCATAGAATTCCGAGCCTGAGGTGAACTCGAAATTGAGCTCTTTTCCGGTGTAATTTTTAATCCATCTCGGCAGCTTGACGCGCCCGATGTCATCGCACTGGCGATGATGGGTACAGCCCTCCGAGAGCAAAACAATGTCCCCGTCCTGAAGCTTTTCAAGCGCCGCCGCACCCTTCACCGCTTCATGGAGCAGCCCCTTATAACGGGCAAACAGGATTGAAAACGAGGTGAGCAGGATATCCCGCGGCGTATCCGCAGAGACCTTGGCGAAGACCTGGCTGTCTGTGATGACGAGTTTCGGCTTCTTCCCGAGATTCTCAAGCGTGTACCTGAGCTCAAATTCCTTGACGACGATCGCCGTCGCATCCGCTTCCAAAATGTCTCGGATGGTCTGCTGCTGGGGGAGTATAAGCCTGCCCCTCGGAGCAGCTTTGTCAATCGGCGTTACAAGCACAACAAAGTCCGACGGACTGATGAGGTCACCGACGATTCTCAGATTCTGCTCATCCGCCGGTGAGAGCGCGGCTATCATCTCTTTCAGGGCTTCAATATTTGTCATCTGCGTTGCGCTGACGTAAATCTCCCCTTTCGACGGCCTTTTGTTTTCCGTCAGCAGGTCGGACTTGTTATAAGCGACGATATAGTTTATTTTTTTATCTTCGAAGAGGCAAATCAGCGCGTTGTCCGCTTCCGTCTTTCCAAGGGCGGCATCAACAATCAAGACGGCGACATCCGTTTTGTTGAGAACCTGCTTGGTCTTGCGTACACGCAGAGCACCCAGCTGCCCCTCGTCATCGATGCCCGGTGTATCAATGACCATGACAGGCCCCATCGGTAAGAGCTCCATTGCTTTATAGACCGGGTCGGTTGTCGTACCCTTCACGTCGGACACCACCGCCAGATCCTGCCCGGTAACGGCGTTGACGACGCTGGATTTACCCGCGTTCCGCTTACCGAAAAAACCGATATGCACCCTGTCGGCTGACGGAGTTTCGTTGAGCGACATAAAAATTTCACCTCTTTTTTAGATTTTTGTAGGGGCGATTCATGAATCACCCACGCGCGTCGTCATTACGCGGCACAAGATACAATCCTCAGCCGCCTGCGGGCGGCAGCTCCTTTGCCAAAGGAGCCTTTGTTAAAAGCGGAAATCGCGTTTGCCGCTTTTGATGGCTTCAAGGTTTTGTATGGCTTTGGCTTTGATTTTCTCGTTGGGGACCTTTTCGATTTCGGCTTTGATAAGGGCTTCGCCGGTTGTTCGGGTTTCGGGTGAGGCGTAGTCCATCAGATATTCCATGAGGGTCATGAGGGCATTGGGGTGACAGAAATTCAGAATCTGGCCGCTTTTACAGAAGCTCATGAAACGGTCGCCTGTCCGGCCTTGTCTGTAGCAGGCGGTGCAAAAGCTGGGGATAAAGCCGATGTCCATGAGCCAACGGACAATTTCGTCGAGGGTCCGTTTGTCGCTGACGTCGAACTGCTCGGTTTTTTCATTTTCGGGTTCCGGTTCACTGTAGCCGCCGACGCTAGTGCGGGAGCCGCCGCTGACCTGTGATATACCAAGGCCCAGGACACGCTCGCGGCATTCCTTGCCCTCTCTGGTCGAGATAATCATCCCTGTATACGGTACAGCAATACGGGTGCAGGCAACGATTTTTGCAAACGTTTCATCGTCAATCCCGTTGTCGAAGCTGCTGGGATCAATATCGTCGGCATGCTTGATTCTGGGCATGCTGATGGTATGCGGGCCGACGCCGTGAACGGCTTCGAGATGCTCCGCGTGCATCAGCTGCGCGGCGAATTCATAACGGTAAAACTCCAGTCCATAAAGAACGCCGAGGCCGACATCATCAATGCCGCCTTCCATTGCCCTGTCCATCGCCTCGGTGTGATAAGCATAATCATGCTTCGGGCCATTTGGATGGAGCTTTTCATAGCTCTGTTTATGATAGGTTTCCTGGAAAAGGATATATGTGCCGATGCCCGCTTCCTTGAGTTTTCTGTAATTATCAACGGTTGTCGCGGCGATATTGACATTGACGCGCCGGATATCCCCGTTTTTATGATGAATGCTGTAGATTGTTTTTATCGACTCGAGAATATACTCGATCGGGTTGTTAACAGGGTCTTCACCAGACTCGATAGCGAGCCGTTTATGCCCCATATCCTGAAGCGCGATAACCTCCCGGGCAATTTCCTCCTGTGTGAGCTTCTTGCGCGGGATATGCTTATTCTTAAGATGATACGGGCAGTAGACGCAGCCGTTGACACAATAATTCGAAAGGTAGAGCGGTGCGAAGATGACGATGCGGTTACCGTAAAAATCGTTTTTAATTTGCTTGGCGAGGGCGTATAAATCCTCATTTTTTTCTTTGATATCACATTCCAATAAAACAGATGCCTCTCTGTGCGTCAAGCCTTTGCGCTCGCGGGCTTTTTTGATGATGCTGTCGATGAGCGGCGCGTTATGTTTATTTTCGGCGGCATATCGGAGTGTCTCAAGCAGCTCCTGGTGATCGATAAATTCTTCGGCTATGAGTGACTTTGGGTTATACATTTTTTGCCATTCCTTTCTTACAGGTCAGAAATTCTTTCCTGTCAGTCAAATTAATCCTTTATAATTTGTAATCGCCTCTGGATACAACAGTGTGGTAACCGATGCCCTCCATTCTCCTCTGTATGCATTTAACGCATTCGGCGGCTTCGTCGCCGGTACAGATTTTATTGTCATAAAGCATATATTTTTTCCGGACACCGACAGGTGAGAGATTGGGCATCACGACGTTGGCACCGGCTAAAATCCCCTTCTCGCGCCCCTGCGGATGGATGGTGCCAAGCGCCGTCGTCGACGGCAGCAGGACGCTTGGCAGCATGAGACGGATGATGCCAAGCAGAAACAGCGTGAGCTCCATTGTCCCGGCTGCCTCAGCTTTAAACAGCGTGTCATGGTGCGGGATGAACGGGCCGATGCCAACCATGTGCGGGTCGAGCTCTTTAATAAAGAGCAAATCGTCGATAATACAGTCCGTTGTTTGATGCGGCGAGCCGACCATAAAACCGCAGCCGACCTGAAAGCCGATCTTTTTAAGGTTATACAGGCATTCCTTTCTGTTAGCAAGCGACATAGCTTCCGGGTGCAGCTTTTTATAATGCGCGTTATTTGCCGTCTCATGGCGCAGGAGATAGCGGTCGGCCCCGGCATCGAAATAGGCTTGATAGGTCTCCGCGCTCTTTTCACCGATGGACAGTGTCACAGCGCAGTCGGCGTATTGGGCTTTAATCGCGCGTATGATATCCGTCATCCGCTCATCGGTATAATATGGGTCTTCCCCGCCCTGTAAAACGAAGGTTCGGAATCCGAGCGCATAACCCGACGCGCAGCAGTCCAGAAGCTGCTCTTGCGTCAGCCGGTAGCGCTGGCTGCTTGCGCTGCTCTTTCGGATGCCGCAGTAATAGCAGTCGTTTTTGCAATAGTTCGTGAATTCAATGAGTCCGCGCATATAGATGTCATGACCATAGACGCCGTGCCGGACTTCCCGGGCTTCTGCAAACAGGTACTCAGCCGTTTCGTCATTCCTGTTCTCCAGCAGAGCTTTGTACTCTTCGCGGCTGAGTATTTTTTCTTTTTTAAGCTTGTCAATCAGGTTTTTCATATTATTCTTCCTGTTTTGTCACAATATTGGAAAACGCGGTTTTGGCGCTGATACCGGAGAGCTTGCCGATTTTCCCCGAAAGAGCGCTGATGACATCCTGCGGCGCGTCCACGGCGATGCTGATGACATTGATTTTTTTCTGGCGGTAGGGTATGCCCATCCGCCCGATAATAAACTCTCCGTATTCATGTAAAATGCTGTTCAATTTCTCTACCGATTCGCCGCTTTCCACGATAATGCCGATGACAGCCACTCTTGTTTCCATATGAATTCCCTCCATGTTCCAAATAAATCCAAATAAAAATGCGCCCAATAAGGCGCACGACATCCATACAATACTATAGATTCATATGCCTTTCACTTCAGAAAATTCTTCGTGTCAGTATGAAAAATTAATTCACTTTGCCGCAAGACGAAACTCACAGCTCAGTGCCTATATTATATCACCGCACTTAATAAAGCGCAAGAAGATTGTTAAAATTATAACGTATTTGGCTATTCTGTGGCGAACGCGTAGGGGTATTGAGGCAAACCTGATTTACGCGTTTTCGGGCAGGAGCTTGTAGACCTCCAGGGTGGCATCGAGGAATTTGTCCAGAGCCTCAGGGGTCAGCTCGCCTGTGCCGATTCCGTAGCGCAGGCGCGTCAGGTACCTGAACCATTCGGAGGCCTCCTCCGCTGTAATACTCCAGCCGGTGCGGACATTCATGCTGGTCCAGATCAGATTGCAGCGCGTATTGACTTCCGGCAGGGTTCTCTTTTTTGACTCTTGACGGCTGGGATTCTCCGCCATTTCGATGATTGTTTTAACCTTACCGGCACCGGCTGCGCCCATATCTGCCACGATATTTTTAATCGTCGCGGGTTTGGCGATCCCGACTGTTTTTTCTACCGCGGCAATGATGCTGTCGATATGCTTAGTGTCGTTTTTGTCGGATGTTGTTTCAGTAACCGGAAGCCTTTTCTCCGGTTCAGGCTTTCTTTTTTCTGCGGCAGTCCGGGGGGCTGCCGTTGCAG
>DBTM01000051.1 GCA_002307055.1 Clostridiales bacterium UBA1316 | reverse complement strand
GCGAACCTGCCACACCACACTCTGCGCCGTGGGTGGGACGATAAATGAGGATGACCATGTGTGCGGCCTCTCAGCCGCTAAAAAATACGGCGGGATATTTGTCCCCGCCAATCAGGCCGTCATCCATCAATACGCGCGGGAAACGCTTGCCGGCTGCGGCAAAATGATCCTCGGCTCGGACTCCCACACACGCTACGGCTGCTACGGCACGATGGGTGTCGGCGAGGGCGGGGGAGAGCTCGCCAAGCAGCTTTTAGAGAATACGTATGATGTCGACGCGCCCGAGGTCGTGCTCGTCTGGGTCGAGGGCAGTGTGCCGCACGGTGTCGGCCCGCACGACGTCGCCATCGCACTTGTCGGTGCGGCCTATAAAAACAATTTTGTTGAAAATAAAATCATGGAGTTTGCTGGACCCGGCATCGCATCGCTCACGATGGATTTCCGCATCGGCGTCGATGTTATGACGACGGAGACAAAATGCCTGTCCTCCATCTGGATTACGGATAATAAGGTCAAAAATTATTATCAAAACATCGGACGCCCCGATGAATTCGCCGTATTGAAACCCGGTGACGGCGCTTATTACGATTCGATGATCAAGCTCAATCTCAGCGAAATGGAATCGATGATTGCCCTGCCGTTCCACCCGTCGAAAGCTTATACAATCCACGCGCTGCAGCAGGACCCCGCGCGTATCTTTACCGAGATTGAGAAAACCTGCAATAAGGAGCTTGAAGGACGCGTCAATATGGATCTGCACCGCAACATCAACGATAAGGGGCAGGTCACCGTCGAGCAGGGCATCATTGTCGGCTGTTCCGGCGGTATGTATGAAAATATTTCTGAAGCGGCAGATATTTTAAAAGGCAAATCCGTCGGCAACGATTATTTTTCGCTGTCCGTTTACCCGTCCTCGGCGCCGATTGGTCTTGCCATGACCAAGGACGGCATCGCCGCGTCGCTTATGGAAACAGGCGCGCTCATCAAATCGGCGTTTTGCGGCCCGTGCTTTGGCGCGGGTGATACGCCGGCAAATAACACGCTGTCTATCCGCCACGCCACACGGAATTTCGCCAACCGTGAAGGTTCCAAGCCCGGAGACGGCCAGATTGCGGCGATAGCGCTCATGGACGCGCGCTCAATCGCTGCAACAGCGGCAAACGGCGGTATCTTAACAGCGGCGACAGATATTGATTACACGATTACACCGCGTCATTATAAATACGATCCCTCAATTTATGAAAAACGCATTTACAACGGTTATGGCAAACCCGATCCGTCCGTCCTGCTGCGCCTCGGGCCGAATATTACCGATTGGCCGAAAATGTACCGCATGGACGATAATCTGCTTGTCAGGCTCTGTGCCATTATACGCGATGAGGTCACTACATCAGATGAGCTCATTCCCTCCGGCGAGTCGTCCTCCTACCGGAGCAACCCCATCGCTTTATCGGAATTAACCCTCTCGCGCCGTGTACCGGAATATGTAAAGCGCAGCAAGGCAGTCCTGGCTCTGGAGGATGCCAGAAGAGAGGGTCAAACTCCCGCGGAGATAGCGGATGTGCTCAAGAAAGTCGGAGGAGACATCAAAAAAACAACGATAGGCTCCTGCGTTTTTGCCAACAAGCCCGGCGACGGCAGTGCCCGCGAGCAGGCGGCCTCCTGCCAGAAGGTCCTTGGCGGCTGGGCAAACATCTGCTATGAATTCGCGACAAAGCGCTACCGTTCCAACTGCCTCAACTGGGGCATCGTCCCGTTCACCATCGATAAAACCGAGCCGTTTGCCTATACCGACTGTGACTATGTCTATATCCCCGCCCTCCGCGAGGCTATATTAAACGGCGCCGAAACAATTCCCGCCAAAACCATCACAAAAGACGGCGTCAAAGACATCACCCTCCATTGCAAAGCCCTCAGCCCCGAAGAAAAGCGCATCCTCACCGAAGGCTGCCTGATGAACTATTACGCCGCCGGTTATGGGAAATAGGGATTCTGCAGCGAGGAAAACGGCACGCCGAGGTCGTCGTGCCCTACGTGATTAGGGTAGCCGATCACGGCATTATAAATTGCAAAATCCGACGTTAAATATATATCCCAGGAGGTACCATAATGGCAAAAATTAAAATGACAACACCGCTCGTCGAGATGGACGGAGACGAAATGACGCGTATCCTATGGCAGTTGATTAAGGACAGGCTTATCCTGCCGTTTGTCGAGCTTAAAACAGAGTATTACGATCTTGGTCTGCTCTCGCGCGATAAAACAAAGGATCAGGTGACGGTTGACGCGGCCAACGCTACCAGACGGCTCGGAGTCGCAGTCAAATGCGCGACCATCACGCCCAACCACGCGCGTATGATTGAATTCCCAGAGCTTACCGAGATGTGGAAATCGCCGAACGCGACAATCCGCTCCATTCTTGACGGGACGGTTTTCAGAACGCCGATTACAATCAGCTGCATTAAACCCGTCGTGAAAACCTGGCTGGAGCCGATCACCATCGCCAGACACGCGTATGGCGATGTCTACAAAGCCGCCGAAATGCGCACCGATGAGCCCGGCGAATGCACCATGACCTTCAAGGGCGCGAGCGGCGCCGAAAAAACAGTCACCGTCCAGAAAGTCAAAGGCCCCGCCGTCTGGCAGGGCATGCATAATACCGAGGACAGTATCCGGAGCTTTGCCAAATCCTGCTTTAAATATGCCCTTGACCTCAAACAGGACCTGTGGTTTTCAACGAAAGACACGATTTCAAAAATCTATGACGGGCAGTTCAAAACAATTTTTGATGAAGTATTCGAGAATTATAAACAGGATTTCGAGAAGCTTGGCATTAAATATTTTTATACGCTTATTGACGACGCCGTTGCCCGCGTTATGCGCTCGAAGGGCGGCTTCATCTGGGCGCTGAAGAATTACGACGGCGACGTGATGAGCGACATGATTTCAACAGCATTCGGGTCACTGGCGATGATGACGAGCGTCCTCGTCTCGCCGGACGGCATCTACGAATACGAAGCCGCGCACGGCACGGTGACGCAGCACTATTATAAATATTTAAAAGGCGAAAAGACCGCCACCAACCCAATGGCGACGATTTTTGCCTGGACGGGCGCGCTGCGTAAAAGGGGAGAGCTAGACGGCTTGCCGGACCTTATGACCTTCGCCGATAAGCTCGAAGCCGCCTGCTTTAACACACTCGACAGCGGAAAAATGCCCAAAGAGCTCGCCGCCCTTACCGGCGACGGCTTTAACGCGACAATGGTGAACACCGAGGAATTCATCGGCGAGATTGCTTCAAGGATATAGAGGACGGGACGCTTTGGCGTCCCGTCCTCTGCAAATATCAAAGTTGGAGGAAGCGTTTATGTCCATATCAAAAGCCTGGGAATGGAGCAAGGAAAAAAATCCGGTCTGGCTCACACCGAGCGAGGAGAGCTATTATCTGGCCGAGCGGTGGAAAACACACGGATATTGTGAGCTGCTTGATTTTGGCTGCGGCTTGGGCCGGCATTCTATATTTTTCGCGCAGAAAGGCTTTAAGGTTTCTGCGTTTGATTTGTCTGCCGAAGGTGCCCAGCATCTTAAACAGTGGTCTGAAGACAAGCAGCTCAAAATAAACGTTGAAGTTGCCGATATGCTGAGCCTGCCCTATCCGGATGCTTCATTTGACTGCATTTTTGCGTACCATGTGATATCGCACACGGATTCCCGAGGTATCGTGAAAATCATCAGCGAAATGATGCGTGTGCTGAAAAAAAGCGGAGAATTTTATCTGACGCTGTGCTCCAAGGAAGCCTGGGGCTACAGAGAAGCCGGTTATCCGAGGCTGGATGACAATACCGTCATAAAAACGGATGACGGTCCCGAAAAAGACGTACCGCACTTTTTTGCTTCACGCGAGGATATACTCGCGCTTTTCAAGAACCAGACAATATTAAAAATTCGGCATATTGACGACTGTTATTTTGACGGGCACTGCCACGAGGGTAAGCATTTCTTTGTTTTAGGGCAAGCATAATTTTCAATTGGCATGCAAAGAGCTGCGTTACGCGTGCGCTCTCAGCCAGGCGGCGATGTCGTCCATAACCTCTTCGGGGATTGGTGTTTGGGCGGCGTATTCCTCGGATACAAGGCGGGTAAGCGGAACGGGATCACCCGTATAGTCTCCGAAGAGGTGGTTCAAGCGGGGATAGGACTTGAAAATAACATCCGGATGCCCGGAGAGGCGCTCTTTCCAAAGCTTCCAGTCTGTTTCATATACCTGCCTGTCTTTTTCGCCCCATAAAAGCAGAACGGGTCTGCCATCGGCCATATGCAGCGCCGCCGTATCAATGGTTTCCAGCTGTCGCAGATACCACGCGGGCATGCCGAAAAGTGTACAGTTCAGGGCTTGGTCATCGCTCAGGCCGGTCAGTGAAGCGGCCTTCTTGCTCTCGGCTTCGACAAACGCGGTTATTTCCGAAATCGCTTCCGCGTTTCCTGCTGCCGCAAGATCGCTTGCCACAATGAGGTTTTGATCGGTCACAATCTGCCAGAGCTTGCGCGGTGTGCCGGCCATAACGATATAACCCGCGCAATCGGCCTTGGTGCCGATATAAGACGCCAGCATACCGCCGAGGCTGTGCCCGAGCACATAGACCTTATCGGACGCAATGCGCGTGTCATTTTGCAGATAGCGGACCGCCGCCGCCGCGTCCTCCGCCGTTTCCTCGTCGATTGTGAATTTCGCATAATCCGCGCCTGCTGCGATTTGCGCGCCGTACATTAAGGTCCGTTTCTCATAACGCAGCACGGCAAAGCCGCGTTCAGCCAGACTATGGGCGAGGTCGGAGAAGGGATGGTTCGCCCCAATGCGCTCGTCTCTGTTCTGAGGTCCGGAGCCATGGACAAGCACAATTGCGGTGAAAGCTTTCCCTTCGCGCGGCAGCGTTAATGTGCCCGGGAGCGGGAAGCGCTCGTCGGACGCAAAGCTGACCTCGAATTCCTCAATCGTGTCCGATATCGGCCCAGAGGGCGGCGCTGATACCGCCGCGCCCAATCGGCCCGGGTTAATGCCCAGCCCTGCAATCCGGCCTTCCTTGTCAAAGACAGTGCGCTGAATCAGCGGCATATTTGCAAAACGCAGTTCTATCATGACAATCCTATAGCCATCCTGCTCGGAGCACTCAATTTCTCCCATACCCTCGAATGTACCCCCGAGGGAGACGAGCTGCCCCCATAAACCCGATATAGAGCTGCCGAGCGCCTCGCGCATTGCATCATTCATCATTGCCAGAGCGTTTTCGCCATCGCCATTGATAAGAAATTCTGTGAGTTTCTTCGAGGTCTCTATTAAAGAAAGCTCCATAACATATCTCCTCATAAAAAATTCATGTATTTGGTGTTATTTATAACATCAACATATCACATTGGTATATGTCTGGAAATGATGAATGACGTAGAAACAGGGAGTATAATTTCGTGAAATATGCATTAATATCGGACATACACGGCAATTATCCGGCACTAAAAGCCGTGCTGGAGGACGCAAAGCAGCAAAATGTTGAAAAATACATACTCGTTGGAGATTATGTACAGGATTTTCCATGGCCGAATGAGGTGGTTAACGCCTTGAGAGCCTTAACACCTGCGGTGATCGTCCGCGGAAACAAAGAGGATTATCTTAATAAGCTTCATGGTACCGACGAGAGAACCTGGATTTATGAGCAAATGGCGCCGACTTACTGGAATTACCGCGAGCTCACGCCGGAAAATCTCTCATTTCTATTGGCGTTACCGAGAGAAGCCGAGGTGCGAGATGAAAACGGCGGTATCCTGCGTATCGCCCACACGTCCGACATTTTTTTCGGTGAACCACGAATCGAGCCGTTTTATAGCTCGCATTATGTCACAAAGATGAAAGCGGCTTCTTTGACGCATGAAAACTATTTAAAATATGCCCGTGAAGCTGTTTGCGGCAATCCTGCTTCCGCAGCAAAGCTAAATATATGTCCTCCGGGCGTTAACATCTTTGGCCATAATCACCTACAATGGTACATGCAATATGGAGACACACTGCATGTCAATCCCGGCTCCTGCGGCGTCCCGTCAGACTTTGAAGCCAACGCGCCGTATACAATAATCGAGTATATAAACGGTGCCTGGGCAGTTGCCGAACGCAGAGTTACCTACGATCTCGAGGCTGCGGCGCAGGGCCTCAGAAGCTCATCACTTTACGAGCAAGCAGCCATCTGGAGTGATATCATCATTGACAGTCTATACCGCGCCGAGGATATTATGACCTTTTTTATTCGTCATGTTCATGCGCTTGCCGAAAGCTTCGGCCAACCGACGCAGCCCGCCAGCAACGAGATCTGGCGCCTCGCATATCAAAAATGGAAAGAGCAATAATATAGGCTTATTATGAACTGTTGAACCCAAAAGCGCTGCTTTACCGCTTCAGTCCATTTTTCACAGCCTACAATCAACCATTGGTTGATAAATTTAACCGGATATGAACGACATGGTTATTGTTAAAGACGGAAATGAGTGGTAGATTGAAGCCGGACACAGCAACTGATTAAAAAGGGAGCATGCTTAAGATGACGATTACGATAAACGATAATATAAAAAAGCTCAGAACCCAAAAAGGCAATACGCAGGAGGAGCTTGCGGGGTACCTCAATATTACCGTTCAGGCTGTCAGCAAATGGGAGCGGAGCGAAGGCTACCCGGACATTACGCTGCTGCCCGCGATATCGGAGTTTTATAATGTGACAGTCGATGAATTATTAGGGGTCGATGCCGCGAAGAAAGAGAAGCGTATTACCGAGCTGCTGGAGCAGGCGCAGCAGAACGACGATATTAAAGAATTCGATATTAAGGAATTCGATGAAGCGAGCGCGCTCAAGAGAAACGATGATAAGATAACGCGTATGCGGGAAATTTATAAGGAATTCCCGAACGATTTCAGAGTGATGCGTTATTTAATGGAAGCATTATTATCCCATGCGCATCAGAATCATGCGGAATTAATCGCCCTTGGTAAAAAAATTCTTGCTGAATGCACGGATAGTGCCATTCGTTATGAAGCAATCTATTTTTCCTGCCTATCCTGTGTACTTATTAATAATAGTGAGCAGGCGACCGTATATGCCAACATGCTGCCGTCCTATATATACACGCAGGAAAGAATGCTCCCGTTTATCCTGAAAGGCCAGGCGCTGCTCGAGCATACCCAGCGTTACATCGTTGACAGAATTGAAGATGTGATGAATACAGTAACCTGGATGCTCAGTGCAAAAGAGTACGCGCCGGAAGAAGCTGCAGAGGCGTGGAAAACGGTCGCGAAGCTTTTTGAGGTGCTGTATAACGACGGTGACCGGGCTTATCACGGCGGTTATTTGCTGGGCGTTTATATGGATATCACTCGTCTTTACGCCAAAATAGAGGATACCGAAAATACAGTAATATATACCGCGCTGATTATTAAACAAGCCGATGCCATGGCTGCCGCGCAGGTTCATCAATTAGACGGCGCACTTGTCAACGCGCTCAAATATGACGCGTGCGATTTCGGAAAGGGCTTCGACAAGGAGCGCTTTATGGCCTTTTTCGACGATCCGGTATTCGATTTCTGCCGCGAAACCGAAGCATTTTCTAAGCTGTTGCATTAAATAGTGCAGCGCGATACAAACGCAGGAAAACACAGAATTAATCCTTGGCTTCCCATCGAGGGGAAGCTGGCGCGAAGCGCCTGATGAGGTGGCTCCTGCCGCGCGTAACGCCGAATACATAGGGTTCCTATTATGTAAACTATAAAAAACATGACAATCAAACATGTAATATTATTGCTAATTCTTACAGTATGTGCTAGTATGCAAAAGGAACCGAAGGTTCCTTTGAAACCAGAAGTTCCTCTGCGAGCAGGGGAGGACACCCATAATAAAAAACAGAGTGTTCGCAGACAGCAAACCGCAGAATACAGCAAAGGGGAGGACACCCATCGAAAAAAACATTATTGTTGTAGACGAGCAGGGAAACGACTATGAAGCGACCTATCCCAAACGGGCAAAAGGTCTTGTTAAAAACGGCAGGGCGCGCTTCATTGGTAGCAACAAAATATGCCTGACGGCGCGTCCGCCAAATAAAAA
The DNA here is from genome assembly GCA_002307055.1 of Clostridiales bacterium UBA1316. Lineage (GTDB taxonomy): Bacteria > Bacillota > Clostridia > Oscillospirales > Oscillospiraceae > Sporobacter. The sequence continues at coordinate 57,749 of DBTM01000051.1, read as the reverse complement.
TTTGGAGGATCGCATTATGAACGATTATACATTACCCCAACGACCTGAGACATACCCTCCGCAGTCCGATACTTATCCCAGGCCTGAAAAACATCCCCAACCCGAAGTACCGAAAACTTCCTGGGCGGAAACCGCGGAATATTCTGTCACCGGCATCCTCAAGCGCATTGACTCGATCATCAAGGACACCGCGCACATCCATAAAGCGCTCGAATCTATATCCGAAATTCCTTTGCAGGGCGGGAAGGATGATTACTCAGCCGCCAACAAAGCGGAATCCGTCTCCAATATCGTGTGGGCCAGAGAGACAACCAATCAGCAGCTCATCAAGCTGCTGGAAAAAATGTATGACAACCTGACACCGTACAGAGAATCGGAGGATATCGTCAAATTACGGGCGGTTGTGCCTATCATTGAATCACTGCAAAGCTTTGCTGATTACCTCGAGGCAGACAGCCTGGCGGAAATCATCCAAGATATCATGCGCCAGATGTTTGCCAAGCAGTTCGGAGCCAAACCGCCTTTCGCCGATTTTAACACGAACGGGAATTGGAATTCTGAAAAAGCACCGAACGGCAAAAAGGGCTGGTTCGGCGGGAAGCCTCCGCGCACACCGAAAGCCCCGAATAACGGGGATATCTTGGAGGATTCACTCAGAAAACTGGTAGAAAAAATGTGCGGTTCCGGCGTCCCCAATATTCGAGAGGATGGCGCGGGCGAAGCTGAAGACGAATAACTGACAGATGGGTCACCTCTTGTTAATAAGAGGTGACCCATTCATAATCATATGAATTAAGTGATAAATCGGCAGCGTTTATTTAAGTAAATGCAGATGCTTCAGTTCCAGAATCTTCGTTTTTTGTGTATACTGCAGCTGCTCTGCACCAATCCGGTCGGTAATAAGCTGGGCAATATAGGTCATACAGTCCGCCAACTTGTCGCCCAGCGGCGTCTGGATATTTTTTTTGAAAACCGGAATCAGATAGTTCTGCAGCGCCACAAGCGCCATGGACAGGCCATTGCTGAACAGGCTGTAGAGCTCATCGGTTTTGTCAAGTTTTATGATGTCCATCATCAGTTTTTGTGTTGACGCAAAGTCATAGTACGGTTCGACTTGAAGTATCAGCTCCGCATCTCTGTTTATTCTTTGGAGGTGAAGCTTGACTGCCAGTTCATTATCAAGTATTACAGTAATTTTATTCCCGAATAATTTGATCCCCGAAGGAGCGAATATACCGTCGTCACTGCAGACTTCGAGCAGAATACGGCGGCTTTCGTCACATATCCTCATTTCTTTCGAGAGTATATCATCCGGGTCTAAATGCTCTATTTGCGCGTTATATGTGACGGGAAATTCCCAATACTGATAAAGCGAGGTAAAGCCGGGGCCGCTGAGGAAAGCTTTCAATTCCGTTTCTCTCAGCTTTTTGACATTCGTCAGCTGCACGCCGGCTTCCCCGTCGGGTACGTATTTTTCAGGCATAATAACGGCTACTGCGGTTTTTGTTTGAAACTTTTTGCCGCAATAAGCACAATAGGTCTCTTTTTTTTCACTCGGTATTTGAATGGTCTCTCCGCAGCTGGGGCATTTTGCCGTTAATAATGGCATGGTGATCCCTCCTAATATGTTCAATATCATGAACCCGCATAATGCTGCCGCCGAATGCCGCAACACCCTGAGGTACAATAAGTTTGTTTCTTAAGCCTGCTTTTGTATAAGGTATTGATCCTAGTGTATCCAAACAAGCTTCAGGATGCAAGCTTAATTTATACGTCCAGTCATTCTCTTATTGTGTACTGCTAAAAACCGACTGATAAATAAACGCCGGATTAAATCGTCCGGCGTTTGTGTTTTGTCTCCAGCAGCCTTAAAAGCTGCTGGGCATCTTCGTGAGCAAGGGCTTCAAGGTCGGCTGATTTCTGCCTGAGCGCGGCGGCATACTTTTCACGGTCGTTTACAATTAATTTAACTGCGGCTATCGCTGTCTCTGCCGTAAAATCCGTCACATCCCCTGCCGACGGCATGCTGAGCGTTTTAACATAAGCGGCAACCTTCGGGTCATAGATGATACCGATCAGGGGAGTGCACATCCGCGCTGAAAAGATCAGCATGTGCAGGCGCATAGCCAGAACGAAATCAGCCATTCCGATAATCCCCATGATTTGCTCGGCTGTATAGCGGACATCAAGCACATAGGCTTTATTCTTCATAAGGCGCTGCACATCATTACTGATACCGATGTCGTTTGGTGTCTGCATGGCGATGAGGACGATATTTCTGCCATAAGTATCATGGATGTCATCGCAAAGCATTGCGACATTTTCTTTGAACGGACCCATGCCGGTCCAATCACGAACAGAGACGCAGACAAACGGAATGTCGCAGGGAATACCGCAGTCGTTCAGCAGCGTAACGGCTTCTTCGCGGGGCGCGCCGTGCAGCGTAAAGACGGGGTCGGCTGTGACACGGACATCGTCCCTTTTGACACCCATGTTTTTTAGCTCCTGGGCAGACACATCGTCCCGGAGGGTAATGACATCGGCACGTCCGATAATATGGCGGACAAGCAGCCTGTTTATCTTTTTTTGGACTGGTCCGATGCCGTTGGCGTAGATCATGATTTTTTTATTCATGAACCCTGAGACGAGAATAATCATAAGGTAGTAAAAGAGCGAACGCGTCGAGGTGTGGTCCTGAAGCAGGCTGCCGCCGCCCGAAACGAGCGCGTCACAGCTTTTAAGCGCCTTCATAACGGCAATCAGCTTGAATCGGTTGACGGCGTTAAAGTCATACCGTTCCTTTGTGTCATCGGGATCATTTGATAAAACGGTGACCGAAATATCACCGCCGGAATTGTCGATGTTTTGATGGATGGATTGCAAAATCGCCTCGTCTCCGGCATTGCCAAAGCCGTAATAACCGCTCATAACAACATTATAACGGCGCCGCCGGACAGTCTCGTAAACCTTTTGGCAGTCATCGGTCATTCTTTTTACCGAATAATCGCGCATAACGATCTGCCTGCCGAAATTCCCGAGCGCGGCGCGCTCGGGCGCCGGTATATCCTTAAGTGTGCGTAAAATTTCATCCAGCAGCAGCTGCTGCGTCGGGAGGATGCATCCGCGGCAGCAGAAGTTGCTTTCCTGCGCCTCAGAAAGGTTATCCGGTGTGAGAAGCCCGATATAGCCCTGGCTCCCTGCCAGTATGACAGGCTTAGCCTCCGCCATAGCTTCAAGCGCCGCACGGGATACACCGACGAAAAGATCACAGACATTGAGGATTTCATTGATATCGGTGCGCGTGCCGGTCATGATGACCACACGGCGGCCTATTTTTGTGTTGGCGGCCGACGCCATCTCATTGAGTTCATTAAAAACATCGCCGCTGCCCGCGATGAGGATCGACACGCCCGGCAGCTCCTCGCTCAGGCGCGGCGCCAGCGCAATCAGCTGCCGCGCAGCCAGACAGGAACTTTCGTCGATTCTGCTGACATGGCAAATGACGGGCTGACCAGCGGTAAAGCCGAATTCGTTGGCGGCTTTTGGCGAAATCTCCGAGGGCAGCACATCGGCCTGCCTCGCGGACGGAGAGAATTTCTCGGTATCAATCCCGTTAATCGTGACACTGATGTCACGGCTGTTGACGCCGTAGCTGCTGATTAAATACTCTTTGATATCCTCGGAAACGGCAATCGTCTTTTGTCCCCAATTCGTCAGCTGATTGAGCCCGATGCCAAGCTGAAAGACACCGTGCGCTGTTGTGACGAAAGGAAAGTGGAGGCGTTTTTGCAGAATACTGCAAATAAAGGCTGAGATCCTGGCGTGCGCGTGTACAATGTCCGGCTTTTCCTTTTTGATGATCTTTCGGAGCATAAAATAGGATCTGACCATATAAAAGGCGTTACGTTTGTTCATAGGAACCGAGAAGTGGCGGATGCCGTTCTCCTCAATATCAGGGACATAGACACCCCCGTTTGAAGCGATGAGCACATCCACACCGCGCCGCTTCAGCTCACAGGCCAGTTCGATAATATGCGTTTCAGCGCCGCCGATGCCGAGACTCATCGTGGCCATCAAAATTTTGAGAGCCATTACGAAATACCGCCGCTCGGAACGGGCGTTGCGCTCGGAACGGGCGTTGCGCCCTGTGCAGGCGCTGCGCTTGAATTAATCGTCGCAATCGGCCCGATTGACGCTTCGAACGTACAATATTTTGTGTTGAATATGCGGATGGAATTGGTATTGAGCTCGTATGTTTTATTGATAAGATATCGGCCGTCGCTGACTGTGCCGTTTGCCGTCAGGGTGACGACAAGATCATAATGACCCTCGTAATTTCCCATGACAATTTTCCCGTCCAATGTCTGAGAAGGCTGTTTTGAAGCGGTTACCTTAATATCAGTTATCGTTCCGACAGCATTTCCGCCGCTGCTGGTTTTGTCGAAAAGAGCGTCGCCGACCTTGAGGCCGTCAACAGTGAATTGCCGGGCACCATAGATGTTAATTGTATACGTGATGGTATCTGTTTTTGCCGTGACGCTCGTCACTTCCAGGACGTTAAACTTGACATAAAGAGCAGCGCCGATGATAAGAACAATCAGAACGACAAAAAAATCGATAATACTGACTTTCCCGAATACTCTTCCATGCTCATCGATAATTTTTTTCATTGTTCCAAATCCTCCCTCTGTATCGCAACGATATAGCCTCTGCCCGCGTAGCCTGGACCGGCTGCGCTGACCTCTGTGCCGATGCGGACCAGATATCCGCTTTCCGCTGATATCTGTGAATCGGATGCAGAACAATTGCATACGAGGGTTACTGTCGCAGTTTCCTGATTCGGCAATTCAGAGAGCACGATATCGCCTGTTTCAAGATTGGTCTCGGCAATTTTTGCCGGTCCGACCGATACGGAGACGACGGTTCCCATAATGAACTTCTTGGTGCTGTCCATGATGGTATCGCCTTCTTTTATTTTTTCAGCGGAATCACCCCGCATGCTGTTGAGCTCAATCGTATAATGAACAGGCTTGTAATTGACAGTTGCGCTGCTTTTCCCGGAAAAGCGCCATAAAAATATCAGCGCGCCTGCTGCGATGATTACGACCGCGATGATGATAATGTCGAAAATATTGAGCTTCCAACTCGGCTTACTTTGTTTGTTTTCCATCTGTATATCCTTTCAGTGCTTTGATGTAAATTTTTTCGATGTTTTCAGCAAAAATCTGCGCGGTGAACCGTTTTGAAAATGTCTCGGCGGCGTTGCAGCTCATCGATTTCCAGAGGACGGGATCGTCCGCCAGGCGCTTAATACACTGAGCGAGACTGCCGCTGTCCCGGCTTTTAAAAACGAGGCCGGTGATTCCATCCTCGATCAGATAGGGGTTTCCGCCGTAGTCACTGACGATAGCCGGCAGCCCGAGACTCATGCCCTCCAGAAGCGACAGGCTTGTGGCCTCTGTTCCGTAAGACGCGTTGATCTGGACATTGAGGATGCTTAATACGGAGGTGACATCCGAGACAAATCCAAGGAAAACAGCGTCATCGGTCAGACAAAGCTCCGCTGCTTTTTTCCTGACAGCTTCCTCATAGGTCCCTGTTCCGGCGATGAGGAGCTTGACGCACCAGCCTTCATCCTTCAAAATTTTTAAAGCTTCCAGCAGGATCATGTGCCCCTTGTACTCTTCGATTCTGGCGACAATCCCGAGTACGAAGCAGCCGGGCTCTATACCGTACTGCGCCAGGCATTGCCGGCGTTTGTTATCGTCCCGGCGTATAAGCGGCTCAACGCCGTTCATGACGATATCGATGAGGCTGTCCCGAATCCCGCCGTCGGTGAGGTTTTCCTTCGCCGCGGGGCTGACGGCGATAATTCTGTCGGCATAATGCTCGTTGACTATTTTGTTGATAAGCTGTCCGGGGCCGGATTTTATACGCGGGCTGACAGGAAAAACGGAGTGGCGCGTGTAGATAACGATCTTTCCGCATTGCCTGCCGGCGATACGCCCGGATAGCGAACCGTGCGTGTGGACAATGTCGGGGCCGGTTCTTTTAATCAATCTCTTTATTTTCCGGATGTCCTTCAGGTCGAAGGATTTATCGCCGCTGATGGCGAGTTCATAGACCGCCGCGCCCATCTCCTTCAGCGGTCCAGCCAGCATGCTTCCTTCGGGCAGACAGACGCTGATATCAAAAGCAGATTTGTCGTAATACTTCAAATAGTTGAGCAGGACATGACCGGCGCCGCCGATATTCAAATCACTGATGATATTTAGTACTTTGACCATAGGCGATAACCCTCCTCCATCTTCTGCCGGCGGGCCAATATGGAGCCGAGTGCGATAACAACCCAGAAAAACAGGGCGACGCAGTTGTTGTAAAACGAATAATCCGTCATGCTCTGCGCCATAAAACCGACAACTGCCGACACAGCGGCGGCGAGATAAATTCTTGTTGTTCTGTCGCTGCCCTTGCGCGCGCATTGGGAGAAGGCGGACAATGTCGTTCTGAAAAAGCTGAATAACAGCAGAAGAAATATGACAAGCCCCATAATTCCGGCGTCACAGACGAGCTGCAGAAAGAGGTTGTGCGCATGGGGCGCCGCGATTGTGTTGTAGCTGTAAGCCGGATAGATGAGGTTGAAGGCGGCTGTGCCCGGGCCGATGCCGGAAAGCCAGTATTCCTTGAGCATGGCGATTGTCCCCATCCAGATATAGACGCGATAGGATGTCGAGCTGTCGGACATGCTGCCGATGCTCGTAAAACGCTGGATAACCCAGGGCGGCATGGTGAAGTAGAGGAGAACTAAAGCGACGATGCCGAGCAACAGAAATCTGGCGTCGAGCATAATCAAAAAGATTGCCGCCGCGATAATGAGGCCGAGCCATCCCCCGCGCGATGAGGTGAAAAGCATGCACAGGAGCATCGCACCCAAGCAGAGTAAAAACAGCAGCTTCCTCAGCCCTGTTTTTGCCGTCAGCATACAAGCCGCGGCAAACGGTGTAATCAGCAGGAGATACTCCGCGAGCACGTTCGGGTTTCCCAGCGTCGAGTAGACGCGGTTGGTAATATCGGAGAACATGTCATTGTCGATCCAGGCACCGGCACTGGCTGGATCATAAAAGAAATACTGGTATATACCGTACAGGGACACCGCCGTGCCGACAAGCACAAACAGCCCGATCATCAGGTCAACCTGACGTTTTGATGTGACAGCGTTCGTGAGTACAACGGCAAACAGCGCGAATACGATGGTCAGCAGCCCGTTGAAAATGCTTCCGGATACGGAAACCGATGTCAATGTGGCAATCAGATAAATAACGGCAAATAAGACGATGTACTTATTAACCGGAGAATAGAAGAGCTTTTGCTCCGAATCCGAGCCGAAACGCACTGCGATGGAGAAAATTCCGACGATGACAAGGCAGAGCACCGCCATTGTGGGGAGCAGAGGCGCTAACGCGGCGGGGATGAGGCACCAGAAAAAAACCTGTTTAAAAATACTTCCCTTAAAAAGCTTGTCCAAATGAAGCTTTTCAAAGACAAAGCATAGGCTCTTATGCAGAGACCGTCCGGTTTTTCCATAAATACTGTTATCATATATATCTTGACTGCCGCTGAGTCTCAAAAACCAGGTGACAATGCGGCTTTGGTGCCATTTGACGCTGATCCACCCGAAAAACGCCGTCAGCCAACGAAACAGAACGCTCGCTTCAATAATTTTTTGCATTTATAATTATCCCCCGAATCTCGTATTGACCGTAAAAGCGCCGAGACGATGCGACATCAGGCGCGCCGCGCAGAAAAACGGCGTTTCACATACCTTATAGCAGTTTTGGTCTCGCTGAGCCCAAAGATAGCCGTAACGACAAAATAGACAACAAATCCAACCCCCGCCGGAACAACAGACATCACTGCCTGCATGAGCTTGCCGTCGCCCATTCCCGCAAAGAAAGACATGAGAAAGAAAACAGCGGCTGTCATGACAATGGTGGACAGGAGCATCTTCACCATATCGATGATGAATGATTTAGTAATAAAACCTGAACCGGTTTTCTGAAGCGGGATAATCAGGATAATTGCATTCACCGTTCCGGCAGCGGCAGATGCAAGCGCTAATCCTGTGACATTAAAGCTATCCGTCAAAAGGACGCAAAGCACGAGGTTGACGGTAATGGAAATAATGCCGGCGATGAGCGGCGTCTTTCCGTTTTGCCGCGCAAAATACGCCCGGGACAGAATCATCTGCAGCGCGTAGCCGATCATGCCCAGACTTACAAACCGAAGCGCCTGCGATGTAATCGTAATGGAAAAACCGGTGAATTCGCCGCCGCCGTATATAAGACTGACGAGAGGGCGGGCCAGGACCATCAGTCCTGCTGTCATCGGTATAACAAAGTACATGGAAGCGTGAATTGTCAAGCTTATTGTGTCTTTAAACTGCAGCTTATCATCCTCGCCCGTCAGTCTGGACAGCCGCGGGAAAATAACGTTTGTCACCGAGAGAATAAAGACGCCGGTGATAATGAGAAATAAATTATTCGCCATTGTAATGGCGGAAACGCCCGCGCCGTTAAAAAGATGAGAACCGAATCTTGTATTGATCATCTGATTAATCGGCTGTACCCATGTGCTGATGAGAACAGGCAGCATCATGGCGAAAACCTTTTTCATGCCATCCGATTTCAAATTCAAGGATGGCTTGTAGAAGAAACCTTTTTTAACAAGCGAGGGTACCTGCACGGCAGCCTGCATGAAAAAACCGACCAGAAAAGCACCCGCGAGGCCGTATATGCCGAAACGTGTGTTAAACGTGTAATAATAGGCGATAACAATGATATTCATGAGCACACTGATGAGCGCCGGAATGTTGAATTCGTCGAATGACTGCAGGATGCCGACGAAAGAGAAGGTAATGCCCGTAAACAGTGCGGTAGGAAACATGACGCGCGTGAGTGAAACGCAGAGCGCTGTCGTCTGCGCGTCAAAGCCGTCCGCGAAAAGGGTGACCAAAGGTCCCGCAAAGACGATGCCCAGCCCCGTCAGCAGAAGCGATATGAGGCCGATTACCGTAATAAAGTTGCCTGAAAATATAATGGCTTCGCGTTTACCTTTTTTTGTAAGATATTCGTTGAAAACCGGAATGAAGCTCGCGGCGACAGCCGAGGCGAAAACGACATCAAAAAAGTTGCGCGGTATTTGGCTGGCGGCTAAAAAGGCGTTTGTTTCCATACCGCTGCCGTAATTGACTGCCAGGAGCCTGTCACGCAGAAGACCAAGTATTTTTCCGATAAGCGTGAGGATCATGACAAGACTGATTGCTTTTAGGGGGTTCTTGTTTTTTTCTGCCATATGAAAATATAACCCCAATCTCGTATTTGCAAAAGGTAAATTAAACCAGACGGAAATGAAATAACTGTAGTATTTTACCCTAACCAACTGGATATTTCAACATCAATTCAAACGGATTTACTAAATATGTCTAAACATTCGGGCTTTAAGTTGAAAAGCCGACTGAAATTTTGTATAATAGCAATAAGTACAGGCATATAAGTCTCCGCATTTTTGATTGAGGTACATAATGAAAAGAATATTCACCGGCATTCTCGCATTCTCAATGGCGCTCAGCCTTGTCGCATCGATTGCTCAGATACAAACAGCCGCGGCAGTCGGCGCAGGCACGGCAGCATACAGAAATACCCAGCAAATCGCCAACAATCTGAGCTATACGAATACCATATCCTACATAAATGATACACAGCGGCAGGAGAGCTATGCGCTCAGCCTGACAGGGAAGGGTGACGCGTATCCGATACTGATGGCTTGCGATACGATTTACGGGAGACTGACAATTGACCAGATGATTTCTTATGCCGAGGGGCTCGGTAAAAATGTTCTGGCTGCCGTCAATTCTGACTTTTTTTCCATGAAAACCGGCGTCCCGATGGGACTTGTCGTTGAAGACGGCATCTATAAATCAAGTCCGGAGTGCAATACAGCCGTCGCCTTCAAAGCCGACGGCAGCGTCTGTTTTTCCGACAGCCCTGAGGTGACCATCACACTGACCAACAATGGCGGCAGCGGTACGGCTGATGCGTCGGCAACTGCCGACGCGAGCCCATCAGACACCGACGATACAACGAGCAGCGGTGATAGAACCGGCGACACAGTGACACTGACCCATTTTAATAAATACCGGACAGATACGGGCGGTATGTATTTGTTCAGCTCCGCTTTCTCGACGGTTTCCACTCGTACGTCGTCGGACGGCTGGTTCGTCCGATTCAAAATACTGAGCGGACAACCCTCTGTAGCAGGCAGTATGTCTCTTCAGGTGTCGGACATTGTGCCCTCAGACAGTTCAATGACAATCGGGGACGGCTATCTTGTACTATCAGCGGCAACAGTCGCGGGTTTCGGCAATGAATTCGCAAAATTCGAAGTCGGCGATAGTGTTACCATGACGACTACATGTTCCGATGTCAATTTAAATGATGCCAAATGGGCAACAGGCGGCGGAGATATTTTAATTAAAGACGGCACTGTCACCGATCAGTCAGTATGGGACAAGGCCATATTCAAAAAAAATCCTAGGACGGCTATCGGCGTGAAGGCAGACGGCACGATTATCAGCTATGTCATTGACGGCAGAGAATCGGACAACTCATCGGGCTTGGCCCTTGATGATCTGGCGGCGGAGATGCTGGATAAAGGCTGTGTTTATGCGGTGAATCTTGACGGCGGCGGTTCCTCGGCGATCAGTGTCAGGCTTCCCGGACAGGCTGAATGCGCTGTTGTCAACAACCCGTCCGATGGTTCAGAGCGCAAATGCGGGGCATATCTCCTGTTTGTGACCGACAAGACGTCGGATGCTCAGGTAAAATACCTCGCCATGCAGAACGATGGGCCTGTCGTATTGGCTGGGTCTTCCGTTAATCTGAGCTATTACGGTACGGACAGCGGTTATAAACCTGCCGCCGCGCCAAACGACGTGACCGCCGTCTCCTCCGGACTCGGAGCTGTCAGCGGTACAATATATACGGCGGGCGCTTTGCACGGCGTCGATAAATTGACTCTGACATCGCCGTCAACAGGGGCGACAGGTTCTGCGACAATTCATATTATCTATGACCCGACGGATATGGTCGTGACAGCAAATGGCAGCGAAAGCCCGGTAACGGCGCTGACAGATTGGCCGGGTGATACGGTCCAACTCGCGGCAGCAGCCGCTTATTGGGGCCTTCCTGTTATTGCCGACCAGGCGGCAACGAAGTATACTGTGAGCGGCGATATCGGCACGGTATCGGATACCGGACTTTTTACGGTGGGTACAGCATCAGGTGTCACAGGTACCATAACCGTGTCCATCGGCAGTAAATCTGTCGTAATCCCCGTATCAATCACAGGCTTCTCGGATATTACGAACCATTGGGCAAAAACATCTGTCCAGGGTCTTTCAGCCCTGGGAATCGTTACAGGTGTTTCGCCGACGACCTTCGCACCGGACCAAAGTATCAGAAGAGGCGATTTCGTCCTGATGCTTTACAGAGCTGCCGGCAAACCGGCGGTTACCGGTTCCTCGGCTTTTACCGATGTTAATCCGAATGATTATTATATGCAGGCAATTGCCTGGGCTGCGGCAAACAATATTGCCCGGGGCGACGGGACAGGGCTGTTCAATCCGACAGGAACACTCACGCGGGAACAGGCGTTTACCTTGCTATACCGCGCGTTCAGTGTTCTGAAAATACCGTATACCGACGCATCTCCCGACAGCATAAGTACCTTTCAGGACGAAGCCTTGGTATCAGCCTACGCCTTGACACCGACATCCACGCTTGTCAGCATGGGGATCGTCTCCGGGTCTGACGGAAAGCTGATGCCCTCAGACGCCATCACACGCGCCGGAATGGCAAAAATACTCTACGCGGCTATGAATGATATCCAATAAGTCCGATTTAGCCAGAACCAAAATTTTATGTTGGCAGGAGCCAAGATTTTATGTTGGCTTTGTTTCGGGTAAAATAAATCACAAATTTAAGAGTAAGAATATGAGGAAAATATATGTTTGTTGACAGAGCATCGATCCGTGTGAAGGCGGGAGCTGGAGGAAACGGTGCCGTTTCGTTCCACAGAGAAAAATACGTCCCTGCCGGCGGGCCGGACGGCGGTGATGGCGGACGGGGCGGAGATGTCATTTTAAAAACAGATGATAATATGTCCACACTCATGGATTTCCGTTATAAAAGAAAATACGCGGCGTTCAACGGCGCGGACGGCGGCGGCAAGGGCTGCTCCGGAAAAGACGGCGAGAGCCTAGTGATCAAAGTCCCAAACGGCACCTTAATCAGAGATAAGGAGACAGGGGCGATTATCAAGGACATGACGGGCGAAGAGGCTTTTGTCCTATCGCGCGGCGGTAACGGCGGTTGGGGGAACAGGCACTTTGCCACACCGACCCGGCAAGCCCCGCGTTTTGCCAAAAGCGGCCTGCCCGGAGAAGACAGGGAAGTGACTCTGGAGCTTAAGCTGCTCGCGGACGTCGGCCTTGTCGGATATCCCAACGTGGGTAAATCCACGCTTTTGTCCGTCGTATCAAAAGCGCATCCGAAGATTGCCGATTACCATTTCACAACGCTGTTCCCAAATCTCGGCGTTGTGTTTGTCGGAGAGGGCGTATCGTTTGTCATGGCGGATATTCCCGGCATCATTGAGGGCGCGTCGGAAGGCGCGGGCCTCGGCCACGACTTTCTGCGCCATATTGACAGATGCCGCCTGCTCATCCATGTTGTGGATGTATCCGGCAGCGAGGGCAGAGACCCGATAACAGACTTCAAGACGATTAATTCGGAACTCGAACAGTACAGCCCGGAGCTGCACAAACGCCCTCAAATTGTCGCGGCGAATAAAATCGATATTGTCGGCGACCCGGATATGCTTAAAAAGTTCCGAGCATTTATCAAAAAACAGGGACTTGAGCTCTTTGAAATTTCAGCCGCCACAAACAGCGGCGTCAAAGAGCTTGTCAACGCCGCCGCCGCCAAGCTGGCGCATCTGCCGCCGGTGCTTGTCTACGAGCCGGAATACGTTGAAAAGCCCGAGCTTGACACGAAACCGGAGGATATCAAAATCGAGGTCATCGACGATGTCTGGATGATTGAAGGCAAATGGCTGGAAAAGCTTGTCCGAAACACCAACTTCACAGATACCGAATCCATGGCGTATTTCGACAAGAACCTCCGCAACGCCCACGTCTTTGAAAGGCTTGAAGAACTCGGCATCAAAGAAGGCGACACCGTCAGCATCTATAACCTGGAATTCGATTATCAAAGGTAGGTTTATAAAAAACGGCACGCCGAGTCGTTGTGCCCTACGGCAGAAGCACCTTGCGCAGGCTTTCTTTCCTGCTGGCTCGTCTGTGATTTTTCATTGCAAATTCATCCTATTATGCTATAATACCAGTTTATAATATGTAAATCCGGCGCGCGTGCGCGTTGACAGGAGTATTTATAATGATATCTGAGAAAATGATTAAGCTTGCCCAAAACAACAGTGCCATTCGGGCGATGTTTGAAGAGGGAAATCAGATGGCGGCGCTGTATGGGCGCGAGAATGTTTATGATTTCAGCCTCGGGAACCCGAATTTCCCGGCACCGGCTGCTGTTAAAAAAGCGGTTACCGATATAATAAGCAGCGAGGACTCTGTTTTTGTTCACGGCTATATGTCCAATGCAGGCTTTGAGTCAACGAGAGAGGCTGTGGCATTATCGCTGAATAAAAGATTCGGCACCGCGTTCGGTATCGGCAATATCATCATGTCCGTCGGTGCGGCAGGCGGGCTGAACGTTGTGTTGAAAACGCTGCTCAACCCAGGTGACGAGGTCGTGACATTTTCTCCGTATTTTGTTGAATACGGCAACTATGTGCGCAATTATGACGGCGTGCTTGTCGCCGTTGAGCCCAATCTGAAAGACTTCCAGCCCGACCCGGATATGCTCTCAAGCTGTATCACGGCAAAAACAAAAGCGGTGATTATCAACTCGCCGAACAACCCGACCGGCGTTGTTTATTCGGCGGATTCAATCCGCAAAATAGCGGCGGTGTTGGAAGCCAAGCAAAAGGAATATGGAACCTCCATTTTCATCATCTCCGACGAGCCTTACCGCGAGCTCGCGTATGATGGTGTGGACGTACCGTATCTCACAAAGTTTTATAAAAACACAATCGTCTGCTATTCGTGGTCTAAATCGCTGTCACTTCCAGGAGAGCGCATCGGATACATCGTCGTTCCTTCGGAAGCAGACGAGTTCCGGCTCGTTTTCGACGCGGCCTGCATCGCGACGCGTGTTTCCGGCTTCGTCAATGCGCCGTCGCTGCAGCAGCTCGTCGTAGCCAGATGCGTGAATGAAATGACCGATGTGAACGCCTATGACAATAACAGGCAGCTGTTATACAAAGGACTGACCGACAGCGGTTTTACGTGCATTTACCCGCAAGGCGCGTTTTACATGTGGATGAAAACGCCGGCGGATGATAAGGAATTTTCAAACGCGGCCAAAAAATTCAACATTCTCGTTGTGCCGGGCGCCTCCTTCGGCTGCCCCGGATACGTCCGCATCGCTTATTGCGTCGCGAAAAAAACAATAGAACGCTCGCTGCCGTCGTTTAAAAAACTGGCCGAGGAGTATGGGCTCAAAAGCTGATAAATTAATACTGTGAACGGCATAAGAGTTCTTCTGAAGGGAATGGACATAAATATGGATGAGAAAAAAATAATACTCTCCGGCATCAAGCCCAGCGGCGCGCTGACGCTCGGCTCCTATCTCGGTGCGATTAAAAACTGGGTCGAGCTCTCGGATACCTATAACTGCTATTATATGATGGCCGATATGCACGCCATCACCATCCGCCAGGACCCGGCAGCGTTGCGCCGGACGACGCTTGAGCAGATTGCGCAGTATATCGCCTGCGGCCTTGATCCCGATAAAAATGTGATTTTCATACAGAGCCAGGTGCCCGCGCACGCGGAGCTCTCTTGGGTTTTAAGCTGCTATACCATGTTCGGCGAGCTCTCGCGCATGACGCAGTTTAAAGATAAATCCGCAAAAAATGCCGACAATATCAACGCGGGATTGTTTACATACCCGGCGCTGATGGCTGCCGATATACTCATTTATCAAGCCGACCTTGTCCCGGTCGGTGATGATCAGAAGCAGCATGTCGAGCTGACGCGTGATATCGCGGGCCGCTTCAACGGCATCTACGGAGATGTGTTTAAACTGCCCGAGCCGTTTATACCGAAGGTCGGCGCGCGGATCATGAGCCTGCAGGACCCGACGAGCAAAATGTCCAAATCCGAGCAGGACACAGGCGGCTGCGTCTGCCTTATGGATAAGCCGGAGGATATTATGCGCGCCTTCAAACGCGCCGTTACCGACAGCGATACGCGCGTCCGTTATGACGTTAAAGAAAAGCCCGGCGTATCAAATCTGATGCAGATTTACGCCGTCGCTGCGGGGAAAAGCGTTATAGAAACCGAGAAAGACTTTGATTGCCGAGGCTACGGTGATTTTAAGCAAGCTGTCGGCGAAGCCGTCGTGGAGCTGCTGCGTCCTGTCCGCGAGGAAGCGGCGCGCCTGCTTTCCGACAAGGCATATCTCGAAAAGGTTTACACCGAAGGTGCCGAGAAAGCAGCTTATACTGCCAATAAAACATTAAGAAAAGTCTATAAAAAGATCGGTTTCGTCCAAAAATAATCCGCCCGACCCATACCAACCGCTATGATATCGAGGGTCCGGTAAAACCGATTGGAGTAACGATGCAGAAAGATCTTTTTTTACAGGTAGGTCTGGCTATCCTCGCGGCTTTTGTCATAAGCTTTGCAGCGACGCCGATTGTTAAGTCTTTCGCCAATCGCGTCGGCGCTATTGATGTTCCAAAAGACAGCCGGAGAATGCATACGCAGCCAATCCCGCGCCTGGGCGGCTTGGCGATATTCCTGGGTTTTCTCCTCAGCGTGGTGCTGTTTGCCGAAATCAGCAGGGAAGTCCAGGGGATTCTGCTCGGCTGTGTTGTTGTTGTGATCGTCGGCGTCATTGATGATATCGTGCCGCTCCCTGCGCTCGTTAAATTCGTCGTCCAAATTTTCGCGGCGCTCATTGCCGTCTATCACGGTGTCGTCGTAACCATCATCACCAACCCGAATATCTGGAGCGCGTCACAATATTTGATTTTCGGGTATCTGTCTGTACCAATCACGGTTATCTGGATCGTCGCTATCACGAACTCTGTCAATCTCATTGACGGACTCGACGGTCTGGCGGCCGGCGTTTCGGCAATCTCATCCTTTACGATGCTGATCATTGCGATTATAGTCGCAGACTTAAATGTTGCCGTCATTATGGCGGCACTTGCCGGTTCATGTATCGGTTTCCTGCCGTATAACCGCAACCCCGCGAAAATATTCATGGGCGATACGGGCGCGCTGCTCCTGGGTTATGTCCTGGCGACAGTGTCCATTATCGGACTTTTTAAGTTTTATGCGATTATTTCATTTGCCGTTCCGTTTCTTGTCGTCGGTCTGCCGCTGTTTGATACAGTATTTGCGTTTTTTCGCAGAATTCTCAGCGGCAAGAATCCGATGGCACCCGACAGAGGGCACTTCCATCACAGGCTCATCGATATGGGCTTCAACCAAAAACAAGCTGTGGCGATTGCGTATGCCATCAGCGGAATTTTGGGCCTTTCGGCAGTCGTTATCACAACAAACGGAGAGATCAGGGCGATTATTCTTCTGGCGGCGGTTTTCGTCGCGGCCGTTATCGTTGTGTTTGTTATCAAGGGTACCGGGCACGATAATGCCAGCGGAAACAAGCCGGACCAATCAAAGCTTGATTCCGCCCAGATAGCCTCTGAGCAGAGCAAAATACCCGAAGACAAAAAAAACAGCTGCCCGATTGATACGGAGCCGACAGACGCAAATCCGGAATTCGATGCGGCACCCCCCGGTTCGGAGGAAAAAAATGAGTTCTAAAAGAGTGCGTCTGATATTCTTAACAGGCATTATTCTTATTGCGCTTATTATAGGTACCAGCGTGCTCATCAACGCCTTTTTACAGGATACCCATCAGATCCCGCTGCCTGAAACAAGCGCGTATGCCAGTGAGTCCGACGGCACGGGCGCCGCGGCAAGTAACGGGCTCAAGCATGTTTTAATCACGACAGACAATGTCCAAACCGTTATTGCAACCATGAAGAGACAGACAAGCTATTCGCGGCATGTTAAGGTAGAGAGTGTCAACACGACCGGCAGTGCCGTTTATGAAATTAATAGCTCCGTTTACAACGATACCGCAGCGCTTAAAGTGAGCAATGCCGGTATCAATGAAAATATCCTTGTCACCCCCGACACGCTTTACATCTGGTATGACGGCGATAAGTCGCCGTATGAACGGCCCATTAATTCATTCGGTGATGAAAAAAACACTTCGGATGAATATCAAAAGATGATGTCATACGAAGATGTCCTGAAGATTGACAAAAGCAGCATTAAAGCTGCCGATTATATGGAGCATTACGACGAGAACTGTATTTATGTCCAGTACGCTGACGAGCCGCTCGGCTACATAACGGACTGCTATATATCGGTCGATTCCGGTCTTCTGATAGGTGCCGAGCAATATGACGGCAATACGCTTATATATAGGATGACAACATCCGATTACAAACCGGGGGCACCCGATCTGTCGGTTTTCACCCTGCCGAACGGCCGGAATCCCGTCAGCGCTCCTTAAACATACTATAGGCAATGACGGCCAGAATGATGATAAATTCTTCGTCTCCGCTTTCAATGAAGAAAAACAGCAGTAAAAGAAAAAGCAGGATATCTCCGATGTCCAGGCCAAACGGCAAATGATCAAACATACCTCTGAAACCATCGGTCAAACCGCCCGGCCCGCCGCCGAGACCTTTACCGCCCAGCAGATTGCTTAAACCGCCGCCGAGACCGCCGAATAGTGTCGGCTTGGTTTTACTGCCTCCCACCGGACGTGCGGACAATTGCTGCGGCACCGCAGGCTCCGGAATCAAGTGTTCCGGCATTATATGCTGCGGCATAGAATGCTGCGGCGGGGGTTTTGCCGCCGATCTTTCTGCATTATGCGCGTTTACCCTGGGATGCTCTTCTACGCGGATAAACTTGCCGGAATTCCCGATGTATTTGTTATACACCCTTGTCACCTCCGGTAAATTCGGCAAGCGCAACCTTCGCCAATTTGGCAAGCTTCGCAATTTCGGCAGCCTTGTCGACTTTTGCGCGGCGGTCCTCCTTGAGGTATGGTTTGATGGCATTCAAAAGCTCGGCTTTATCGTTTTTGCCTGAAGAATACTCACCGACGAGACGGGTCATCAGCCGGAATATCTTCGGGTCAATATCTTTAAGAGACGACGTGATAGATGAAAGGTCGGGAGCCGTCTTTGCCCCTTCGGCTGAAGCCTCAGTGGATGTCTGCGAGCCGAGAGAGCCGGATAACGAGCGGGCAATGCCCATGATTTTTTCCATATCAGCAGGAGATGACAGGATTTTATTTAGTTTATCTTCGAGCTCGCTCATGCTGCACCTCCATTACAATTATTTAAAATATCATTTCATCATTTTTAGCAGCTGTTCTGCCAGGCGTGAGCCTTCCTCGGTCATCAGTATGCTTGAAAGCGTTTTCTTCAGCACGGCCATATCGCCGTTTTCAATAGCGGCTAAAACATTAGCCTCATCACCGCTGAGCAGGTCTTTAACCTTCCGGCCCTCCGGTGAATCAATCAGCTTTCCGAGCTCTTCTTTTTTCCCAGACAGTATTGCCCCGGCAGGCGTGTTCAAAAAATCATTTGATACTTTATTAAAATTAATTGCCATTTAAGATGATCACCCTTTCTTTTCATTATAAACTCGCAACGCGCATCGGCATTGCGGGCATACGCGCATTTTGTACTCTAAATCAGTATATTCAGCACACGAATTGCGGTTACTAAAAGGAATGGCCATATATATGAAAATAATCGTTGTGTCCGATTCCCACGGCAATACACAGGCAGTTATTGACGCTGTATTTGATGAAAACCCGCAGCTTATTCTCCACCTCGGTGATGGCGAAAAGGATTGCGATATAATACGTGAGGTCTATCCGAATATCATGCTGCGCGCTGTCAGAGGCAATTGTGATTTTCGGGTGAGAGAACCGGAATATGACGAGTTTGTTGTCGAAAACAAACGCGTATTTATGACGCACGGCCATCTGTACGGTGTGAAATTTGGCTTTGATTCCGTCCTTAACGAGGGATTTCTCAAGCATGCCGATATTCTGCTGTTCGGTCATACGCATATCTCTTTTAATAAAGTCATGCAGAAAATGTGTATCGTCAACCCCGGCAGTATCGGCCGTGAGCCAAAAACATACGCCGTGCTCGAAATCGAACACGGCGTTATCAATTGTCATATTGTGAAACAAGGCAGGTAAAACGCAGCCTTACCGTCCGCGCAGGAACAAGAGGTTAAATCGCAAAATCTTCTTCCGTCAGCTGCTCCGGCGCCTTTTTTTTATCTGAAAACTGGGGCCGTTCCGGTACGCGCTTTAACGGGTCGTAAATAAATCGCCTGCAGGAGCTGCTGCACGAGGTAATTCCGCGCCTTACACAAGCGATCTCGCCGTTCCCGATACTTCTGCCGAGACGGCAATAGGAGCACGATGGTTCAATATTTTGGCGAAACAGCATATCAAGACCTCCGCGTCAATTATTTCTTTCCGGGCAATGGGGATTCGCGCTGCAGCTGTGCTTATTATACAACTACTGACATTGACTTTCAACAAAATCCAGTGCATTATATTGAATAAAACACAGGAGGCAGTATGTTTGAAGAATTTAACGCACCGCTCCCGGACAGCAAGGGATATTTAAAAAGACTCGGTTTGTCCGGTGCTGATAAGCCCGACCTGAAAACACTCGATCTGCTCATCTCGGCGCAGCAGCGGTCGGTACCGTTTGAGAATCTCGATATCTGTGACGCCGGAGCCGAGGTCCTTCTGGATATCGCGTCGCTCTATGATAAAATCGTTGTACGCCGGAGAGGCGGGTATTGTTTTGAACTCAACGCGCTTTTCATGAGCCTTTTGAAAAGCTTGGGGTTTGAATGCTATCCCGTAGCCGCGCGTGTCGTCTGGATGTCCACAGGCTATATGCCCGTATCCCATCGCGCGGGGATCGTCCTGACCGGCGGCGAACGCTATTTCTGCGATGTCGGTTTCGGCGGCCCCTCGCCCAACAGAGCGCTGAAGCTGGACGAGGAGAATCCGCAACGGTCCGGCACGAATCTTTTTGTTTTTGATAAAGCACCTGACAGTGATTTTATAATATACAGACTGACGGACGGCGGCAGAGAGCAGCTCCTAAAATTTTCGGACAGACCATGCGAAAACGTCGATTTCCTCGCACCCAACGAATATCAGTCAAAGAGCAGAAATTCCGGCTTCAAGATGATGCGCATGCTTAATATTTCGCTTGAAAACGGCAGTGCAGCCATCAACGGCAATATGCTGAAAATTCATAAAGACGGCAATGCTGAGGAGGTACTCCTTGATACGCCTGAAAAAATGAAGCGGGCGCTCAAAGAATATTTTGGCATTACTGTTGATTTTGAGCTGAAAATATAAATTATGCAAGAACAGGCGGTTCAGTAGCTTTCTGAACCGCCTTACTTTACATAATATAGTTTGAAGCGGTAAAGTTGACGCGCTTTGCCGGCTCCTGATATAATCATTTTATTAAAAGATAAGGGGATGAGATAATTCATGCAGGAAACAGCCGCACAAAACAGAATGAAAAAATCCAGAAGGCTGATTATTATCGGTGTCATTGTTGTATTCGTCATCATTATGGCCATGTCAAGCGTAACGACCATCAATTCGGGTTCAGTCGGTGTCGTGTCGATATTCGGCGCCGTTAAGGAAGTACCGCTCTACGAGGGGCTGCATACGGTCATACCGTTTGTGACAACCGTGACAAAAATGGATACCAGGACACAGGGCGTTGAGGCTGTCTGCGCGGCAGCGTCGAAAGATTTGCAGACCATCAGTACAACTATCGTCGTCAATTATCATGTCACTGAAGCAACAGCACCAAAACTATACGCGAGCGTTGGACGCGATTTCCAGAAAGTTATTATTGTGCCTGCAATTCAGGAATCCGTCAAAGCCGTCGTCGCGCAGTACAGCGCCGAGGAGCTGATTACTAAACGGCAATTGGTAAGCACAAGTATAGCCGAGAAGCTGTCGGCAAAAATAAATTCGTACGGGCTCATTATCGAAGGCTTCAACATCACAAATCTTGAATTTTCCGATTCCTTCAACGCTGCGATTGAGGCAAAGCAGACCGCACAGCAGGAAGCGCTGAAAGCCGAGCAGGACTTGAACCGCATCAAGATTGAAGCCGAGCAGACCGTCGTCAACGCCAAAGCGCAAGCTGACGCCACAAGGGCAGCAGCTGATGCTCAGGCGTATTCCATTGATATCATTCAAAAACAACTGGCGCAATCCGGCGCGTATATCGAATATCAAAAAATCCAAAAATGGAACGGCGAGCTGCCGCAGGTGATGGGTGACAGTACTCCGATCATCGACTTTAGAGAGAAAACGACGGCAACTACAACACCCTAGACGTTAACCCCAGTAAAACGCATATAACAAACAAGCCGCCCTCCGGGGCGGCTTCCTCTGTAATCCTCATCCATTTTTATTAGGCTTTCTCTTTTTCTTTCTTAAAACAGTTCGCACATTCATCATACGTAGTAGGTTTGATATCCACTAACCTGCCAACGGTGTATTTAGCCGTACAGGTAGCTGGAATCGGATATTTATGAACCTTGTTGTCCTTTATAAAATATTTGATTTCATATCGCCTCTTTCTGATATCATTCTATACCAAAAAATACCTCGAAGCAATGGTATATCTTTATTTTGAGCAAAGACGATAAAATTCAAACGCAAATGATGCGAAAAATTTTAAAAAAGCCGCGCCTTTACCGGTGCGGCTTTAATCTTTGACCGCAGCGACTCCGCTTCATCGTGGACATTCGGGCACCGAGGACAAAGAGGAGCATCAGGAGCAGGGCGCTCAGGCAGGATATGACGGCGGCGGAGCCGAAGTTCAGCGAGGCGATATCTCTGACCGATTGGGCGAGATAGAGCGCGGCGGGGAGCTTGAAGACGAAGAGATGCGACATGAAGTAAGCGATGACAGCGGAGATGCTGGCCTGAAAAAACTTGCCATAAATATATGTACGGACGGAGAGGCCGCTGTCTCCGATGAAGGAGAGCACCTGACAGTGGACGGATAAACCTGCCCAGCCCAGCATGAAAGCGGCCATCGCCATTGAAGTGCCCAGCGTGCCGGCGGCTCCCTGCAGGCTCGTCACGCCGCATGTGAGTTCAATAAGCCCCGTGAGCAGGCGTTCGGCCCAGGACGCGTCAAACCCGAAAGGCGAGAAGATGGCACCGATGACGGAGGCGAGCAGCGGAATCAGCCCCGACAGAAAGAGAAGCTTAATAAAGACGGTGAAGAAAATGACGAAGCCGCAAATATTAATCGTCGTCTGAAATGCGGATTTGACGGAATCGGTGAAGGCAATCGTAAACCGCTTGGCGGCAGCTTGAGGCAGCCGTGCGTTATTGCTTTTGTCGTCCCCGACACCCCAGCTGCGGAATATAAAGCCGACACAGATGGAGGCGAGTGTATGTGCCAGATACAGAAGCAGACCGACGATGCTGCTCGAGAAAACACCCGCCCCGACGACGCCGAAAATAAAGGCCGGTCCGGAGTTGTTGCAGAAGGACAAAAGGCGCTCCGCTTCCGCCTTGCTGCAGCTGCCGTTTTCATAGAGCGCAATAACCGTTTTGGCTCCGACGGGATACCCGCCGATAAAGCCCAGCACAAACGCCGTGGAGCACGCACCGCCGACATTGAACAGCGGGCGCATGACGGGCTCGAGCACTCTGCCGAAATAGCGGGCAATTCCCAGCTGAACAATGAGTGTAGAAAGCACAAAAAAAGGAAACAGCGACGGTATGATCACATTGATGCACAGCGTCAGTCCTTTCTCCGCCGCTTCGATAGATTCTTTCGGAAATATAACGAGTGCCGCGACGGCAGCGAAAAGCGCCAGACATATCAGCGCGTCAAAAACGCTTCGGTGAAATTTTATTCTACGCATGAAGCCCTCCAATACCGCCATAGTGCCCAATGAAAGCATATGCGCATGGGGGCGTATTTTTTCCATTGCGCGCATAAATATAAACGATAGACCACGTTTGGTTGAGTTGGGAGGCATTTGTTTGAAAGCAGACAACAGCAAAAAGAGTATCCTCGACCGTGCCGTCGACGCGTTTGATCTGCCCGGAGAGGTTTTAGCCGGTATGCCGAAGCTGACGGTTACCGGAAATACAAGAGCTTATATCGAATGCCACAAAGGGATACTTGAATACAGCGCGAGCCTGATTGTTATTAACGGCGGGTCCGTTATCATCACAATCCGGGGCGATGGACTCGATATCTGCTCCATGAGCGCTGAAGAAATTTTAATCAAAGGTTTCATTGCCGGCATTGATTTTGACTGAACAATGCCGTATGGAGGTGTTGGAATGAAAAAAGCGGTTAACTACTTTCGCGGCAATATTCGTGTTCATGCAGAGTGCCCATACCCCGAGCGTTTTATCAATATCTGCGCGCATAATGATATAGAATTCTGGGATCTTGAACGGTTTTCGCCCACAACCGTCCATATCTCCATGCATATCGGCGGATACAGAAAACTCAGGTCCTTAGCCGATAAAGCCGGCTTTGAAATCAGCCTGGCAAAAAAAACAGGCGTCCCTTTCTTTTTGTGGAAAATCAGAAAGCGCTATGTTCTGTTGGCTGGGATGCTGATGATGTTCATCATTGTCTGGAGCCTGTCGCTTTTTGTGTGGGAGATCGATGTACGCGGCAATAACCGTGTGTCGTCTCAGCAGATACTTGAGGCGCTGAAGGAATTGGATGTCGGCATCGGCGCGTTCGGCCCGTCGATAAAGTCCGAGGCAATTTCAAACGACATGATTTTGAAGATTCCGGACCTGGCATGGATTGCCGTCAATATCAGCGGCAGTCACGCCGATGTTCTCGTCCGCGAGCGCATTCCAAAGCCCGCTATTGTGGATGAAAACGCGCCGGTCATGGTCTGTGCGGTGAAATCGGGTATAATAACAAAAATGAGTGTCCTGGAAGGGGCCCGCGTCCTCACGGTCGGCAGCACGGTTCAGGCCGGAGATATCATCGTCACCGGGGTGATGGATTCTATTGCCAACGGTAAACGGATGGTACATGCCATGGCGGAGGTCTATGCCAGAACCTGGTATGAGCTGTCCTCCCAAATGATGCTTGAGACGGCAAAAAAAGACTATACCGGCCAAACGAAAACAAAAACAGCAATAATATTCGCAGGTAAAAGGATAAATTTATATTTTAATGGTAGAATTTCCTTTGAGAACTATGATAAAATTACAACAGAAAAAATAGCGGTTCTGCCGACGGGCAATATGCTGCCCATATCTATCGTCAAGGAAAAATACGCCGAATATAAACCGGCTGACGCGAAGCTGAGTATTCTGGCGGCGGAGGAGCTGCTCCAAAAGCGCCTGCTGGACCGCCTGAAGCTGAAAATCGGAGACGGTGAGGTCGTAAAAACGACGTTTGATACGACTATTGCAGACAACGTACTTAAGGTGACGCTCAAGGCGGAGTGCCTGGAGCAGATTGCGGCGGAACGGCCCTTCACGGCGGCTGAAATCCAGAATGCGACGGCTGTTGAATCTAAAAAAACAAATGAAACG
Organism: Clostridiales bacterium UBA1316; assembly: GCA_002307055.1. Taxonomy (GTDB): domain Bacteria; phylum Bacillota; class Clostridia; order Oscillospirales; family Oscillospiraceae; genus Sporobacter. Next base: position 32,841 of record DBTM01000051.1, on the reverse strand, counting down.
GGGAACTGAAAAATGGCGGATAAAACTATGAGCGTTGACAGGCTTGAGCATATTATCAGTGTATTCGGCTCATTTGATGAGAACCTGCGGCTCATAGAAGACGAGCTCAACGTTAAGATCACCGACAGAAATTCAGAGCTGAACCTCTCGGGTGATGACGAGAACGTCATGTACGCCGAGCGGGCGATTAACGGCCTCTTATTACTCGCGGCTAAAGGTGAAAGCATCGACTCCAGAAGCGTGCGGTACATCATCGGGCTTGTCAAAGAGGGGCAGGACGATAAAATAGGCGAACTGGCCCGTGACGTTATCTGCATCACGGCCAAGGGCAAGCCCGTCAAAGCGAAGACGCTCGGGCAGAAGACATACGTCGAGGCAATCGGTAAAAAAACGATTACAATTGCCGTCGGACCTGCCGGGACGGGTAAAACATACCTCGCCGTTGCCGCTGCCGTCGCCGCGTTTCGGGACAAGTCTGTCAACAGAATAATTTTGACCAGGCCCGCTGTTGAAGCCGGTGAGCGGCTCGGCTTTCTTCCGGGTGATTTGCAAAGTAAGGTCGACCCCTACCTGCGCCCGTTATATGACGCGCTTTTTGAAATGCTAGGAGCTGAGACCTACCAAAAATATCTTGAACGCGGCAATATCGAGGTCGCGCCGCTGGCTTACATGCGCGGCAGAACGCTCGACGACGCGTTTATCATACTCGATGAAGCGCAAAACACATCGCGCGAGCAGATGAAAATGTTTTTAACGCGTCTGGGGTTCGGCTCCAAAATCGTCATCACAGGGGATGTCACGCAGATCGACCTGCCCGCGGATAAAGTATGCGGCCTCAAGGAGGCTGTGCGGGTTCTCGACGGCGTTGACGATATTGCCGTCTGCCGCCTGTCGGGAGCCGATGTCGTGCGCCATGTGCTGGTCCAGAGAATTATTACGGCTTACGAGCATTATGAAAAAAACAAGCCGGAGACAAACGCAACCAAGCAGCCCGCGCACAGGAGAAAACCAAGTGACAAAGTATAAGCATAAAATTTACGTCAGGAGTACGCTGCCTTCAATCGGCATTAAGCTGGACATCCGTTTGCTCCGCCGCTGCATCAGGACAGCACTGGACGCCGAGCGTGTGGACATCCTCTGTGAAATCAGCGTGCTCATAACGGATAATGACGGTATACGTTTAATTAACAAAGAGTTCAGAAAAAAAGACATACCGACCGATGTGCTTTCTTTCCCAATGCAGGAGCTTATTGCGGGGCGCTTCGAGCCGGATATGACGGAGCTCAACCGTGATTCGGGCTGCCTGCCGCTCGGGGACATTGTTCTTTCGGCGGATCGCATAGCGGAACAGTCCGTGCAATTCGGTCAGAGCATGAACAGGGAGATGGCTTATCTCGCCATCCACTCGGTGCTGCACCTTTTAGGTTACGACCACATGGATGAATCGGCAGAAAAACACAGAATGCGCGCCCGGGAAGAAGAAATCCTCAGGGCTTGCAGCCTGAGCGGCACGGGGGTATCCGGATGAAGCAGAGCTTTATATTTGCGTTTAAGGGTGTCTTAGCCTGCGTTAAATCAGAGCGGAATTTCAGGTTTCACATGGCTTTCGCGTTTTACGTGCTCATCGCGGCAATCGTAACGCAGCTCACGGAAACTGAATGGTTGCTTATACTTATCTGCATCGGTGCCGTCATGGGAGCCGAGATATTCAACACGGCGATAGAAAAACTGTGCGACACGCTCCATCCGAATTGGAGTAAGGGCATCGGCATGGTTAAGGACATGACGGCGGGTGCGGTTCTGATGTTTGCCGTATCGAGCGCCGCCATCGGCGGGATAATATTTTTCAACAGTGATAAGATAATGAGAGCGGTCTCATTTGCCCGGGGGCATATCGCATTGTCCGTACTTATAATAATCTCTCTGCCGGCTGCAGTATTTTTAGTGTTCAGGAGATATGGAAATGATAACAAAAGCAGCCATGATTACGATAGCAGGACGCCCAAACGTCGGTAAATCCACACTCGTCAACGCCCTGGCCGGTGAAAAGGTCGCTATCGTGACAAATAAACCGCAGACGACACGCAACCGTATTTTCGCCGTCGTCAACAAAGGCGACACGCAGTTTGTCCTTTTGGACACGCCGGGATTCCATAAAGCAAAAACGCGTCTCGGTGACTATATGGTCAAGATTGTCAAAGACAGTGTTGCCGATGTCGACGCCGTCGCGCTGATCGTTGAGCCGATTGACCATATCGGGACGCAGGAGGAGCTCCTCATCGAGCAGATCAAAAGCAGCGAGGTCCCGGCTATACTCGTCATCAATAAAATCGATATGGTGAAAAAAGAAGACCTGCTTAAAATTATTGCGCGTTACGCCGAAGCGTATAAATTTGACGCGATTATTCCCATCTCTGCCAGGAAGAAAGAAAATATCGACGATTTACTCAAAGAATTTGAAAAATACGCCCAGGACGGCCCGCAGCTTTTCCCGGACGGCATGGTTACCGATCAGCCTGAAAAGCAGGTTGTCGCGGAGCTCGTCCGCGAAAAGCTCCTGATCTGCCTTGACCGCGAGATTCCGCACGGTACCGCTGTTGAGGTGACGAAGTTTTCCGAGCGGGAAGACGGCATTATCGACCTTGATGTGACAATCTACTGTGAAAAACAGAGCCATAAGGGCATGATCATCGGTAAAAACGGGGAAATGCTCAAGAAAATCGGGCAGATGGCCCGAACAGATATTGAGAAATTCATGGGCACAAAAGTTTTTCTGCAGACATGGGTTAAAGTCAAGGAGAACTGGCGCGACAACCAGACAGCCATCAAAAATTTCGGCTATACAAACGAATAGGTTATCTGTCGAAAAGAATCGCAATTAATCAGGTTGCAAAAATTACCGCTGATAATATGCCTCCGGACGATTAAAAATAGAACCATCGGAGGTATACGAATATGTCTGAATTTTGGGATTTGTTCGCCGAGACCGGTGAAATTACTTTCTATCTTAAGTATCTCGAGTCAACTGAAAAAAACGTATCATCTGAAAAAAATGAACCCGAACAAGAGGAAAAACAACAATTATGATATGAAGGATTGGGCTGCCGCAGCGGTATCCGCTTCGCCGCAGAACTGCTGCTGCGGCCCAGATGAACGAAAGACAGGATGACGCGTCCATGTACATAAACACAACCGGCCTCGTCCTGCGTGAAACGGCTTATAAGGATTCCAGCAAAATATTAACGGTGCTGACGTCGACGGACGGAAAGCTCACCGTTTCCGCTCGGGGCGTGATGCGCCGCGGGAGCAAGCTCGCGTCTGCTGCGCAGCTTTTGGCTTACTCAGATATGACGCTGTATCACAGCCGCGACCGCTGGACGCTCACGGAAGCGCAGTCAATCGAAATGTTTTCAGGCCTCAGCCAGGAGCTGGATCTTCTCGCGCTCGGCTCTTATTTCGCCGAGCTGCTCGAAGCGGTTTCCGATGAGGACAGCCCGAACCCCGAGGTTCTGGCTCTGGGGCTTAACGCGCTGTACATGCTCAGTCAGAACGAAAAAAACCATGCATTAATCAAAGCGGCATTTGAGCTGCGCCTTATGTGTCTGGCCGGGTTCGAGCCGATTGCCTCCGTCTGTTCCGTCTGCGGCAAGGAGGAAATCGACGCACCGTGCTTTGATCTCAAAGGCGGCACAATCCGTTGCAAAACCTGCCGGGCGGACGGTTCAAATGAAACAGCCCCTCTCTGCCCGGGCGCCCTTGACGCGCTGCGCTATATTACCTCCTGTGACGGTAAAAGACTGTTTTCGTTCAAGCTGCCCGAGAACGCTCTTGACCGTTTATCCCGCGCGTCGGAAGCCTATGTGACAGCCCAGCTCGACCGAAAATTCCGAACGCTGGATTATTACAAAAGCATTAAAGCTTGAAATGCGACGGACAGCTTCTGAGCCGCACAAACCAATTACAATTAATATTAAGGTGAATATATGACACTTTTTGAAAAATCACTCAAAACACTGGAACTGCCCGCGGTGCTGCGGATGCTTGCCGAGGAGGCTGTGAGCGCCGACGCCAAGGAGGCGGCTGTAAGCCTCACTCCGGCTGACGACATCCATGAGGTGCGGTTCCGACTGAGCGAAACGACCGCCGCGAAAAAAATGATGACGCTTAAGGGCAGCCCGTCGTTCTCAGGTATTAAGGATATCAGGAGCTCCATCAAACGTGCGGACATGGGCGGTATGCTCAACACATCCGAGCTTTTGGATATCGCATCACTCTTGCGTGCCTCGGCAAACGCGATAGCGTACGCTTCCGGCGACAGAACCGAAAGAACGGCGATTGACAATCTGTTTGACGCGCTGATCTCAAACAAATTCCTTGAGGGGAAGATATCCGCGTCAATCATCGGAATTGACGAGATCGCCGATTCGGCCAGCTCGGAGCTGGCTGATATCCGCCGGCATATGCGCGTGGCCGGGGATAAAATACGCCAGTCTCTCAATAAAATCATATCGTCGCCCGCTTACTCGAAAGCGCTGCAGGAACCGATCATCACGATGAAAAACGACCGGTATGTCGTCCCCGTCAAAGCCGAGCAAAAAGCCTCTGTCCCCGGTCTTGTGCACGATGTCTCCGCCTCGGGCGCAACATTTTTTATCGAGCCTATGCCGGTTGTGCAGCTCAATAATGAAATACGCGAACTGCTTGCCAAGGAGAAAAAGGAGATCGAGCGCATCCTCATGGAGCTGTCCGCCGACGCGGCGCTGCACGGTGAGGATATCTGCAGCGATTTTGTCGTACTGTCGGCGCTCGACCTGATATTTGCAAAAGCAAAATTATCTTATAAGCTGGACGCCTCCGAACCGGAAATTTCGGAAACCGGACGCCTCGTTTTAAGGCGCGCCCGCCATCCGCTGCTGGCGAAAAAAACAGCCGTACCGATTGATATCCGCCTGGGTGGTGAAAACCGTCCCGGTGCCAGCCCTGACGGCTTTGATACGCTCATCATCACAGGACCCAATACGGGCGGCAAAACAGTTACGCTGAAAACGCTGGGACTCTTGTCTGCCATGACCTACTGCGGCCTGCATATCCCGGCGGATGACGGGAGCACCGTTCCGGTATTCGGCAAAATCTTGGCGGATATAGGGGATGAGCAATCTATTGAGCAGTCATTGTCGACTTTTTCCTCACATATGACCAATATCGTTAAGATTCTGCAGGAGAGCGAGACCGACACGCTCCTGTTGTTCGATGAGCTCGGCGCGGGGACAGACCCCGTCGAAGGTGCGGCACTGGCAATCGCCATTATCGAATATGCGCGCCGGACAGGGGCTAAAATCGCCGCGACCACGCATTACTCGGAGCTTAAAATCTTCGCCTTGACGACGGAAAGCGTCATGAACGCCTCCTGCGAATTTGACGTTGAAACACTCCGCCCAACGTACAAGCTGCTGCTCGGCATCCCGGGAAAGTCGAATGCCTTTGCCATCTCGTCCCGTCTCGGGCTGCCCGAGACAGTTATTGCCGATGCCAAAAAGCGTGTAAATACCGAGAGCGCTTCCTTTGAAGAGGTATTGGAGAATCTGGAGAAGACACGCCGAGAGATGGAAACCGAGCAGAACGAAACGCGCAGGCTGCTCAGAGACGCCGAGGAGAAAAACCGCAAGGCGGAGGAGTACAAAAACCTGACGGAAAAGGAACGGGAAAAAGCAGCCGTGCTTGCCCGCCGGGAGGCAAACAGGATTCTTGCGGATGCCCGGAGCACAGCCGACACCGTTATGGATGAGCTCAAGCAGATGCGCAGCCAAGCCGCCGCCGATGCCGACTGGCAGAAAGCCAACGCCGGAAAAGCGGAAATATTCCGCAGACTCAATGAAGCGGAGGATACGCTGCGCGCTTCTCATGATGAGGATTTCGCGCCGCCGCCGACAAGGCCCGCTGCCGCCGGTGACAAGGTCAGGCTGCTGAGCCTCGGCACAACGGCTGATGTAATTTCCGTCAACAACGACGGCGTATTGAATCTGCAGGCCGGCATGATGAAAATTTCGGCGCGTCAAGAGGAGGTCCGCCTCATTGAAGGCGACACGCAGAGCGATATCAAGAAATATTTAACAAAGTCGGCGGCGAAGCTCAGCCAAATGGCCGCCAAGCCTGAAATTGATCTGCGGGGTATGATGACAGACGAAGCGATACCGATATTGGAACGCTTTCTTGATACCGCCCGAGTCGGCAAGCTGAATTTCGTAACGGTCATTCACGGCAAAGGGACAGGGGCGCTCCGCACCGCTGTTCAGCAGAGCTTGAAGCGCGACGGCAACGTCAAATCGTTCAGACTCGGGCGTTACGGCGAAGGTGAAACCGGTGTAACAATCGTTGAATTGAAACAATAACCAAAGATGGGCGCTCCGCCCTGAGAATTTTGGTCGAGTTCCACTGTTTTTGTAATATGTTAAGATTTTTGTGAAAAATCGTCTTGACGTCAGGGTTTGGTTTTGGTAAAGTAATATATATCAAATCACTCAAAAAGAGTCACAATTTATTAAATCAGCTGTATTCTTTAAGGAGGAACGCAAATGTACATTAAAAAAGCGACGATTATGAATCAGGTAGGTCTTCATGCTAGGCCGGCTACCTTCTTAATACAAAAAGCCAATGAGTTTAAGAGCAGCATCTGGATAGAAAAGGATGAGAGAAAAGTCAACGCAAAAAGCCTTCTTGGCGTCCTTTCTCTTGGCGTAGCCAATGGCGCGACAGTCAACATCATCGGTGACGGCACCGACGAGGTTTTAGCCGTCGACACCCTCTGCCAGCTCATCGATTCCGATTTCGCCGAATAGTTAATGAACAATTAAGAAAGAGCCTGCGAAAGCAGGCTCTTTACTTGTGGTTAAATATATAGCTGCGCTGCGCGAATGGAGCCTCATATGAAAAGTAACGAACATAAAAAAATACAAATCAGCAAGCCGCTGCTGGACGCGGAAATGGAGGAGGTTGATGACTTCATTCGTTTGGCGGACGAGGCGGAGGAAGACATCCACCATAAGTATATAAAAGATGTGTGTTTGGATAAATGTGCTTTTAGCGGGCTGGAATTCAACGGCGTTGTATTTGAAAACTGTACGATGACGAATACGGCCTTTACAAAATCATCCTTTGACAATGTCGTTTTTAAAGCCTGCGATTTTTCATACAGTAATTTTTCCGACAGCTGGTTTAACTGCTGCGAATTTGTATCTGTAAAAAATATCAGCACCGATTTTAATACCAGCAAATTATTCAATGTGAAAATCGAAAACAGCAATTTTAAATATACGAATTTTACGTCATCAAAATTCGATACCTGCGCGATACTCAAAAGTGATATGAGCGACGCTTTTTTCGCAAAATGCACGTTTAAAGCCGTTGAACTCGATGACTCGAAATTCATCAGAACGGATTTTTTTAGAACCTCCCTCAGTAAGCTTGATTTTTCATCCTCAGAATTGCAATCGATTTGTGTCTCTGATGATTTTAAAGAACTAAAGGGCGCAATCGTCAGCACCTGCCAGGCGACTGAATTATCCAGGTTTTTAGGAATTATTATCAAGGACGATTAACTCGGAAATAACAGGCAAGTCTTCATGACAATGAAGGCTTTTCTTTTTCTCCCATTTATGCCATAATGGCATGTGCAAATGTGCGGGCGGTTTTGACCGCCTGCCAAGCGAGGTGATGTTATGACATTCGAGGAGCTGCGGGCGAAAGCGAACGGCTTGCCATTAAAGCCGGGCGTTTATATAATGATGGATAAAACGGGGAAGGTTATTTATGTCGGCAAAGCGAAGCTCTTGAAAAACAGGGTCAGCAGCTATTTCCGTGGCGAGCATGAACCGAAAACCGAACTCATGGTTTCCAAGATCAGCGCATTTGACGTCATCATCGCCAACACGGAATTTGAGGCGCTTGTTTTAGAGAACTCCCTTATTAAGCATCACATGCCGCAGTATAATATCCTGCTCAAGGACGACAAGGGCTATCCCTTCATCCGCGTGGATGTCAAAAGCGCGTATCCCAGTTTTACGGTTGTATCGAAAATAGAGCAGGACGGGGCGCGCTATCTCGGGCCGTACGGCAAGCGCGGCAACACCTTCAGTGCGATTGAAGCCGTTAAAAAGGCGCTGAAGCTGCCGACCTGCGGTAAAAAGTTCCCGCGCGATATCGGGAAGGAACGCCCGTGCCTGAACTACCATATGGGAACCTGCCGCGCCTATTGCCTGAAGGATACAACCGAAGAGGAATACAGAGAATCCATTGACGCGGCTATTGCAATATTTGAGGGAAAGACCAGCGAACTGACAAAAAAGCTGACGGCGGACATGGAAGAATCCGCGGCGGCACTGCAGTTCGAGCTGGCGGCGGAAAAGCGGGACCGCCTGCGCGCCATCGGGCACCTGGCCGAAAGGCAGTTTGTTATTGCCGGTTCAATGGCGGACACAGACGCCGTCGGCTACTTCCGCGGGACAGCCAAAAGCTGCTTTGTCGCGCTGCATTATATCGGCGGCAGCTTGCTTGATAAGGATTTTGAGCTGTTTGAAAGCCCGTTTGAGGAAGATGAAGAGGCTGTTTCGGAAATCCTGCGCCAGTATTATGAAAGGCGCGGCGTCTGGCCTAAAACAATTTATCTGCCGTTTGCTTTGACAGACAAAGAAGCGCTGGAACAGCTGTTTTCGGAAAGCGCCGGGCACCGTGTCTATATAGAAACCCCGCAGCGCGGGGACAAGACAAAGCTTGTCGAAACGGCAAATATCAACGCCCGCGAGGAAACCGAGCGAGCCACAACCTATGAGGAAAAGACCTCAAAAACGCTCGAATGGCTGATGAAAGCGCTAAAAATGGAAGTTCCGCCCGAGAGAATAGAAGCGTTCGATATCTCTAACACGGGGTCTACCGATATCGTCGCGTCCATGACGGTGTTTGTGGACGGCAAACCGCTGAAAAGAGATTATAGAAAGTTTAAGATAAAGACTCTGGATATACAGGACGATTATCACAGCATGGCGGAGGTCGTATCCCGCCGTATCGCCCGCTATAAAAGCGAGGACGAAAAGTTTTCGCAGCTGTCTGACCTGATGCTCATTGACGGCGGCGCGGCGCACGCCAACGCGGCAAAAAAAATACTGCTGGAGGCGGGAATCTCAATTCCTGTCTACGGGATGGTTAAGGATGACCGGCACAGGACACGCGCGCTTGTTTCACCTGACGGGGAAGAGATCGGCATTTCAAGTCATCCCGCCGTGTTCGCTTTAATCGGCACCATTCAGGAGGAAACACACCGGTTTGCCATCGAATTCCACCGCAGCCTCCGCTCGAAGAACAGCTATCAGTCAAAGCTGGACGCGATAGAGGGTATTGGAGAAAAACGAAGAAACGCGCTGTTAAAAAGCTTCGGCAGCCTTAAAGCGATCAAAGCAGCGACTTTGGATGAATTAGCCGCGGTGGTCCCTAAGAACACCGCCGAGAAAGTCTACAAGCATTTTCACGCCGAAAGCGGGGAAGAGGAAAATTATGAGAGTAATTAGCGGGACCGCCAGAGGGCGGAAATTAAAAGAACCGGAAGGGTACAGCACGCGACCGACGACGGACATGGTGAAAGAATCTATTTTTAATATCATACAATTTGATATCGAGGGCCGGCGCGTTCTCGATCTCTTTGCGGGGACAGGCCAGCTCGGCATAGAAGCCTTAAGCCGCGGTGCTTTAAACGCTGTTTTCGTCGATGAGTCGAATGAAGCGATTAAGCTCGTAAAAGAAAATGTTAAAATTCTGGGCTTTGAAGACAAAGCGACGATCACAAGGGGAGACGCTGCCGCGTTTTTGAGGCAGGGCGGAAGCTTTGATATCATATTTCTTGACCCGCCGTATGATTCGGGTCTTATGGAAAAAGCGGTGAATAATATATTTGAATTTGACATGCTGAAAGAAAATGGTATAATAATCTGCGAAACCAATGTGGAAAGGCAGCTGCCTGAAGCAATTTTGCCATATATAAAGGGAAAAGAATATAAATACGGGAAAATAAAGGTTGCGCTTTACAGTAAAAACAGTCAGTCAAAACAAGCTATCCGATAACATACGGCATACCGCTTGATTCCCCATGAAAGGAACGGTCACATATGAAAACAGCCGTTTGTCCCGGCAGTTTTGACCCAATCACGCTTGGCCATCTGAATATTATTAAGCGTACGGCGCGGATTTTTGATAAAGTATATGTCTGTGTGATGAAGAACTCGGAGAAAAAGTCCTTGTTTACAGAAGAAGAACGCGTTGAGCTTATTCGCCGCACCGTTAAACACCTGGACAATGTTGAGGTGGAGACAGCTGACGGGCTCCTCGTCGAATACGCCAAAGAAAAAGGCGCGGCAGTTATCATCCGGGGGCTTCGAGCCGTGTCGGATTTTGATTGGGAATTTCAAATGGCGCTCGCCAACAGGAAAATCGAACCGGCGATCGACACACTTTTTCTGGCCTCCAGTGAAAAATACACATACCTCAGCTCCACGGTCGTCAAGGAAATGGCTAAATACGGAGCGGATCTCCGGGAATTTGTACCCAGAGAGATTATTGAGGATATCGTCAATAAGATGAACAACAAGGGGTGAACGATATGGGCAGCAGAGTGCAGGAATTATTAGAAATGCTCTATTCTATGGTCAATGAAGCGTGGGGTATACCGCTGGGGGCGGAAAAATGCGTGATAGAGCGTGACAAAGCGCTCGACCTGATAGATGAAATCAAATCTCAGTTTCCCAATGAGCTGGCCGAAGCCAAGCGCCTTGTAGACGCCAGAGCCGAGTTTATCACAAATGCGAAAAAGGAAGCCGATGTGATCCGTAAAACAGCGGAGGAGCGTGCCAGACAGCTCATAGATGAGCAGGAGGTTATCAGAGCCGCTAAAACCAAAAGCAACGATATTATGACAAACGCCGAGAATTCGTCAAACGAACTCAAGCGCGCCGCCAACGAATATGTCGACGATGCCATGCGCCGCACGGAGGAAGCCTTAGCTGCCGCCCTCGAAGAGATGCGCCAGACGAGAGGCCGCTTCAGAAGTGCCGCCGGTTCGACAGTCCGCGCGCCGCGTACAGGCCGCGAATATGATACCGGCAGAATAGACATTGCCATAGACAACTAAAAGCAAAAAAAACCGCTTTCGTTTTGAAAGCGGTTTTTTTTTGCTTTTTTTGCGTCATACGATCTGCTTGGCATCTTTACGCCAAGGTTCACACTCTGATGTGAGTGCTGAACGCTCATTCAACTGTAAATATTATGATATTATGCCAGAAAACACAGCAAAAAAGGTAAAAAACTTTTAATTACCTCTTGCAATTTTAATATACTACAATTATAATTAACCATACAAGTGGGGGATAGTGGCATTAAGTGCACCAAAATCCCACGAACGGCAGAAAGGTGGGGGAAACGATGAACGGCATATATGAGCACAATCTGGATGCCAAAGGGCGTCTTTTCATTCCCGCCAAAATAAGAGATGAGCTTGGAGATGTCTTTTACGTCACGATTTCTTCTGAGCCGTGCCTCTCTGCCTACTCCCTGGAAACCTGGGAAAATATGAACCAAAAGGTCAGCGCGATGAATCGGATCGACCAGAAAAAAGCGCGCCCCATTTTTGCGCACGCCGCGCGTTGCGAGCTCGACGGCCAGGGGCGCATCCTGCTGCCGCAGAACCTGAGAGATTTTGCCAAGCTGGTTAAGGATGTTACCGTTGTCGGTATCGGCAACAGTGCCGAGTTCTGGGATTCAGACACCTGGGCGCAGGTGGATGCCAATGAGACGACGCCGGGCAATATTGAAAAAGTGTATTTGGAGATTGACTTTTAATGGACCATATACCGGTTCTTCTGAAAGAATGTATCGACGGACTCAATATCAAGCCGGACGGTATTTATATAGACGGTACACTCGGACGTGCCGGTCACTCCGCTGAAATTGTCCGAAGACTGGGCAAGGGCAGACTCATCTGCATAGATAAAGATACCTCGGCGATTGACGAAGCCGGAATAATTTTGAGTGATTATATTGAAAAAACCACGTTTGTTCAAGGAGATTTCAGAGATATTGGCGCAATCCTTGACAGCGCCCGTGTGGATAAAGCCGATGGAATGCTTTTTGACCTCGGCGTATCCTCACCGCAGCTTGATGACGCCGCGCGCGGCTTCTCCTATATGGCAGACAGCCCGCTCGATATGAGAATGGATACAAGCGCCTCGCTGAGCGCTTTCAATATCGTCAACGAATGGACGGAAAACCAGCTCAAACGCATTCTTTACGAATATGGGGAAGAACGCTATGCCCCCCGGATCGCATCGCTGATTGTCCTGAAACGCGCAAACAAAAAAATCGAATCGACGCTGGAGCTTGTCGATATCATCCGTTCCGCCATGCCGGCCAAGGCGCTTCGGGAAAAGCAGCATCCGGCAAAAAGAAGCTTCCAGGCCATACGCATCGCCGTCAACGACGAGCTCGGCGCTATTGAGGAAATGCTCGCGGCAGCGCCGGACAGGCTTGAGCATCAGGGCAGGCTCTGCGTCATCAGCTTTCAGTCGCTTGAAGACAAGCTCGTGAAAACGGCAATCGCCAGAAGAGAGAAGGGCTGCAAATGCCCGCCGGATTTTCCGGTCTGCGTATGCGGCTTTGTCCCGACGATGCGGTCACTGACAAAAAAACCAATAACACCAAGCCCCGCAGAGACAGAAGAAAACCCGCGGTCAAGAAGCGCTAAGCTCCGGATCGGTGAAAGAATCTAGAAAGGACAGATATTAATGGCAACACATTCAGCGACAGTCAAATACGCCTCACGCAGTGCCGTCTCCGGCAGTAATGCGTTTGACTTGAGCAGGATTAGAGAATATGTTCACGAATCAGCCGAACCTGAGCGCGTACCGGCAAGAAAACCGGCAGGGAGGCCCGGCATTAAGCCAAGCCCTGCTGCCAGACCGAATCCTGCTATCCGTCCGAGTCCTGCGACAAGGACTCAGACAAGACCTGTGACACGGACTGCCGCGAGAACAGCGCAGAAATATAGTGTCTCACTTCTTGCGATAATCGGATTTGTTGTTGTCGGCGTGATGATGGTTTTTGTGCTTTTGGCTCATGTGAAGTATAATGAGGTAACCAATGAGACGGTGCAGCTCCAAACCAAGCTGAACAGCTTAACCGAGCAGGAGAAAAAGCTCAAGATTGCTTATGAGGACGCCTTTGACGTGAATAATGTCGAGCAATATGCCACAAATGTGCTCGGTATGTCCAAACCGGACGAAAGCCAGGTCGGAACAGTAAAATCAACCGCCTGCGACAAAGCCGTGGTCGTTAGTCCCGAAAAAGGCAATACAACAATTACTGAGAGCATGGCAACATTTCTGGCCTCTTTGGTGGCATATTTTAAATGAAAGCCTTAATATAATGCTTTACCGGACGAAATCAGCAGCGGCAGCAAATCCGCTTATACTGATATCCAATAGAAACAGTTAATATAATTGAGAAAAATGCTTGCGTTTATGGCGTTTTTTGAAGAGTTTATTCTACTGTTTCATTGAAGATCAGTATTACATATTAAGGGGAGCGCAATGTCTGAAAAACCGCAAAACAGAAAAAAGCGAGATAAGAGCGCGGCTCAGAGGCCGAATAAAACGATATTAAGCCGCACACTCATACTCATGACCGTGTGCGGTATCGTTGCATTTATTGTTCTGGCTATTAAACTGTACCAGGTGCAGATTATCAATCACGATAAATATGAGCAGCTGGCTGTTGAACAGCAAACGAGAGAGTCAACGGTGACCGCCGCCAGAGGGACGATTTATGACACGAACGGAAAGGTGCTCGCTATGAGCGCATCCGTTGAAACAGTATTCATAAGCCCGTTTGAGATGAATCTATATAAAGAGGATAAAGAACTCATTGCCAGCAATCTGTCGGCAATCCTGGGCGTCGATAAAAAAACGATCCTTGACAAAATGACGGACACAAATTCCTGGTATAAAACAGTTAAACCGAAAATCGAAAGTGACCTGGCCAATAAGGTCCGCCAGTTTATTAAAGATAATAAACTCAAAAGTGTCCACCTGGAGACGGATACAAAGCGGTATTATCCGAACAGCACGCTGGCCAGTCATGTCCTCGGTTTTGTCGGCAATGACAACAAAGGCCTTGATGGCCTGGAATCTGAGTACAACTCCTATCTGCAGGGCACGGACGGCAGAATAGTCCGCCTTAAAAACGCCAAGGGAACAGATATGCTGTTTACGGATTTTGAAAACTATTATGATGCGAAAAACGGAGACGACGTTACCCTGACGATCGACTCAACCATCCAGTATTACGTTGAAAAGTATCTTGCGCAGGCCATCAAGGACTACGACGTCCAGGACGGCGGCTCATGCATCGTCATGAGGCCCGCAACAGGCGAAATATTGGCGCTCGCCAGCTTCGGGAATTATGATCCGAATAATTACCAGGTTCTGAGTGCCGATAAGCAGGCGGAGCTCAGCAAAATAACAGACCCGGATGCTTATAAAAAAGCCGTGGCGGAAGCAATGCAGGCGCAATGGAGAGATAAAGCCATCTCCGACACCTACGAACCTGGCTCTGTCTTTAAAATAATCACCTGCGCGACCGCGCTTGAAGAAAATGTCGTAAATCTAAACAGTACCTTCTACTGCGGCGGCCAAATGGATGTCCTTGGCCGCACAAGCCCGCTGAAATGCTGGAAAACAACGGGACACGGCTTACAGACGCTCACAGAGGCGATGCAGCATTCCTGCAATGTGGCGCTCGTCAGTATCGGATTGAAAATCGGCGGAGACAAGTTTTACGATTATCTTGACGCATTCGGATTCTTTGATAAAACAGGCATCGACCTGCCCGGAGAAAGCAAGCCGCTTTGGTGGCCGAGAAGCGAATTCGCCAGCAAGAAAAATTTATCGTCTCTTGCCGCGACGGCTTTTGGGCAGACATTCACCATAACACCCATCCAGCTGGTATCGGCAGTTTCAGCTGTCGTCAACGGCGGGAATCTGATGAAGCCATATGTCGTCAAATCAATTGCGGACAGTGACGGAAATGTCGTGTTAGCCAACGCGCCGACGCTTGAACGGCAGGTCATAAGCGCGCAGACGTCAAAAACAATGTGCGATATTCTCGAAGCCGTTGTCGGCGGAAAAGAAGGCACAGGTAAAAACGCCGCAGTACCAGGCTATAAAATCGGCGGAAAAACAGGAACCTCAGAAGATGTTCACAAGGAAGCAACTGAAGGCGGAGAAAAAAAATACACCGTATCCTTCTGCGGTATTGCGCCGACAGATGATCCGCAGGTTGTTATTCTCCTGATACTCGATAACCCCAGCCATGACTCCGGTATTTATATCAGCGGCGGCAATATGGCGGCGCCTGTTGTCGGCCACATTCTGTCTGATATATTGCCGTACCTCGGTATTCAGCCCGTATACTCCGCCGATGAGAAGAAAAATCTTGACGTCGCGGTACCGAAACTGACCGGTAAGACAGTGGAGAACGCGACCGAGCTGCTTGAGGGCATGGGCTTAACCTCCAGGGTGATCGGAAACGGCTCAACCATTACGGACCAGTTGCCGTCGGCAAATGTAACCGTCGCACCGGGCAGCCAGATTATCCTATACGCCGGGAAGCAAAAGCCCACGAATATGGTTACAGTACCGGATCTGTATGGCAAGAGCTTTGCGGATGCCAGAAAAGCGCTGGAAAACGCGGGCTTGTTCATAAAGTCCGGAGGAACGCTATCGTCGACAGCCAAAGCCGTTGTATCAATGCAGTCGGTAAAAAAAGGTGAGCAGACGCCGATAGGCTCGGTAGTTGAAGTAACACTCATTGATCAAACCATACTACAGGCTCGGTAATTGAAATAACACACACTGATTATAAGTATACTTGAAATTACTAAGAATCTGCACTCGGATAGGGGAATATACCATGAAACTTGCCCATTTGCTGAATGGAATTACAGTCACAGAATATCATGCTGATATGGAGCTCGAAATTTCTGGTGTCAGCTATGATTCGCGGACGACGGTCAAAGGGGATATTTTCGTCGCGGTCAGAGGCTTTGAGAGTGATGGGCACGACTATATAAAAGCTGCTGTCGAAAATGGCGCGGTCTGTGTTCTCTGCGAAGAAAAGCCGGTGGGCGATAAAATGAACAGCGGCGTACCGTATGTTGTTACGCCGAACACACGCCGCGCCCTTGCGGTTGCCTCCTCAAACTGGTATAATAATCCCTCGTCGGAAATGAAAATGATCGGCGTAACCGGGACAAACGGCAAAACGACGACGACGAACCTGATTAAGACGATAATTGAAAAGTGCACCGGCGCAAAAGTCGGATTAATCGGCACGAACCATAATTTAATTGGTGACAGGCTCGTTCAGACGGAGCGCACAACACCGGAATCATACGAGCTGCAGAAGCTCTTCAGAGAAATGGCAGACGATGGTTGTACCTATGTTGTGATGGAGGTTTCCTCACACGCTCTGTTTTTAGACAGAGTTTACGGGGTCAAATTCGAGGTCGGGGTTTTCACCAATTTGACGCATGAGCATCTGGATTTCCACAAAACCATGGACAAATACGCAAAAGCTAAGGCACTCTTGTTTGCACAGTCTGAAAAAGCCGCCATTAATTTGGATGACGTTTACGCACCTTGTATGCTTGAAGCCGCCTCATGCCCCGTCATGACATATTCGGCAGAAAACGATGAAGCCGATGTCGTGGCAAAACGTATCAAACTATCGGCTGATAAGGTTGAATTCTGCGCGCTGACGATGGAGCAGCTGCAGACAATTGTGCTCCATATACCGGCTCGATTCACAGTTTACAACGCATTGGCTGCCATCACAGCATGCATGCTGCTTGGCCTCGAATTGGCAGCCATCTCGGAAGCTCTCGAAGTATGCACCGGTGTGAAAGGCAGAATTGAGGTTGTCCCGACAGGGCGGGATTTTACAGTCATTATTGATTACGCGCATACATCCGACGCTATGGAAAATATTCTTATGTCATTACGAGAAACCACGAACGGCAGATTGGTGACGCTTTTCGGCTGCGGCGGAGACAGAGATACGACAAAACGTCCGCTTATGGGAGAAATTGCGTCGCGGCTATCCGACTTTGCCATTGTAACAACAGATAATCCCAGAACAGAAGCACCGGAGAAAATTATCGGTGATATTCTCGAAGGCATGAAGGATACAAAAACACCGTATGTTGCCATAGAAAATCGACGTGAAGCCATCGGCTGGGCTCTTGAGCACGCTTGTCCGAACGACATCATCATCCTGGCGGGAAAAGGCCACGAAACCTATCAGATTATCGGAAAAGAAAAATTTCATTTTGACGAAAGAGAGATTGTTCGTGAAATTCTCACGGCTGAATCTGAGCCCAGCGTATAAACTTGGATGGAGAGGGATCACGTATGATGATGAGGCTTATAACCGCATTCCTCATATCTCTTGGTGTTACCATCATATCAGGCCTCATACTTATACCCATGCTCAGGCGGAAAAAAGCCGGTCAGACAATCAGAGAGGATGGGCCGGTATGGCATAAAAGCAAGCAGGGGACGCCGACGATGGGCGGTCTTATGTTTATTGCCGGTATAACCGCCGCGTGCTTGATTGCCGGGTATAACGATATGCGTCACGGTGAATTCGGCCATATATATATTCTTGTTTTTGCCCTGATTTTCGGCTTTATCGGTTTTTTAGACGATTATGAAAAGGTCGTGAAGAAAAGGAACCTGGGCTTGACAGCGCAGCAAAAATTTCTGCTTCAACTCGTCGTCGCTGTGGTTTTCGTCTTACTGTTGCGTTTGGCAGGCTACCTGCAGCCCAATCTGTACATTCCGTTTTTTAACATGACATACCAGATTCCAGAGCCGATCTATTTGGTGTTCGCGGCATTTATTATCATTGCTACAGTCAACGCGGTGAATATTACAGATGGTGTCGACGGCCTCGTGACCGGTGTGTCTATCCCCGTCGCTGTCTGCTATACGGCGATCGCTTTTATCTGGAGCTACACATACCTGGGCGTTTTTGCCGCAGCCCTCTGCGGCGGGCTCGTCGGCTTCTTAATTTTTAATTTCCATCCGGCGCGCGTCATTATGGGCGACACCGGTTCGCTGTTCCTCGGAGGCGTGGTCTGCGCCATGGCGTTTGTTATGAATATACCGTTGATTATTCTCCCGCTGGGTATCATCTATGTCGTTGAGATTTTATCGGATGTTATTCAAATCTCCTATTTCAAGTTAACAAAAGGCAAGCGGGTTTTTAAGATGGCGCCGCTGCACCACCATTTTGAAATGTGCGGTTGGAGCGAATATAGGCTGTTTTTTGTATTCTTATCGATTTCGGCAATATTTGCGGTATTGTCATTTTTCGCAGTCAGTTCAAGATTTGCCGTCTGACCGTAAAACTCGTCAAAACGCAGCTCAAAGGGAGGGCAAATAATGGCAGCAAATCAGTCTCGGCCTTATAGAGCTCAAGCCGCATCCGTATCTAAGACGGCGGCACCGAATGCAGTCACGAAGACAGCACAGGCGGTTTCACCTCCGGTGCCGAACAGAAGACAAATTGATGATTACCGGATCGATAAAAAGGTAAAAAGAGGCAGCTTGGATCTGCCGTTTTTAGTATTGACACTCGTGATTCTTGCCATCGGCGTTGTGATGGTGCTGTCAGCCAGCTTTGCCAGAGCGTATTACACCTCGGCGGACCTTCTCAAACCCGACCCGCTGAAATATTTCAGCCATCAGCTGTTCTTCGCCGTCAGCGGCGTGATATTGATGCTTCTTGTTTCAAGATTCAAGGTGGCTTATTTCAGGAAATTCGCTCTGCCGCTCATGGTCATATCGATCATTCTGCTGGCTGCCGTACTGGTCATCGGCTCAGTGGAAAACGGTGCGCGCAGATGGATAAATCTTGGCTTTACGACCTTCCAGCCCTCCGAAATCGCAAAGCTTGCCGAAGTCTTGCTGTTTTCCTTGATGATATGTACATATAAAGAAAAAATGAAAACAGTCAAGTATGGTGTTGCCCCGTTTGCTCTCGTCGTCGTCATCATTGTCGGACTGCTCTTTAAGGAGCCTCACCTTTCAGCTTCGGTTATCATTATCGCACTCGCAGCAATCATGATGTTTGCCGGCGGGACAAAAGCGCAGTGGTTTGTCATTGGGGGTATTCTTATCGCTGTCGTGGCTTTTATTACGATAACAAAATTTTCATACGCGTCAGACCGAATTACAGCCTGGCTGCACCCCGAATCAGACCCCGGGGACACCTCCTATCAGATTCTCCAGTCGCTCTATGCTATCGGCTCGGGAGGTCTTATGGGGGAGGGGCTTGGACAGGGACGACAGAAGTATCTCTATCTGCCGGAGGAGCATAACGACTACATTTTTTCAGTCGTATGCGAAGAGCTCGGATACGTCGGCGCTATTCTGATTTTACTCCTGTTTGCGCTCCTGATTGTACGCGGGTTCTGGCTGGCGCTGCACGCCAGGGACAGATTTGGGTCGCTGGTTGTCACCGGCCTCACAAGCCTGCTGGCTATTCAAGTTTTTCTCAATGTCGGTGTTGTTACGAATCTGCTGCCGAGTACCGGCATTTCCCTTCCGTTTTTCAGCTACGGCGGTACGGCGTTATGGATTCAACTTGTCGAAATGGGCATTATTTTATCGGTTTCAAGAGATATACCAATCGTGAAAGCGGGCTAACTAAGCTCTGAGCGCCGGAGGATAAGAAATGAAATTTCTTTTGACATGCGGAGGCACAGCCGGTCATATCAATCCGGCTCTGGCTCTGGCTGATGAAATGATACGCATGATGCCAGACTCGAAAATTAAGTTTATCGGGTCCGGCAGACGCTTGGAGAACAAGCTTGTCCCTCAGGCGGGTTACGACATTGAAAACATTAAGATCAGCGGCTTTGAAAGAAGCATTACCCCCAACAACATTATACGAAATGTAAAAACGATACAAAGCCTTGCTGCCGCCGCCGCGCAGTCTGCCGAAATTATTAACCGGTTTAAGCCGGATGCAGTCATCGGCACCGGCGGATATGTTTGCTATCCCGTGCTTAAAAAAGCTGCTCAAATGGGAGTGCCGACGTTTATCCACGAATCAAACGCGGTGCCGGGGCTGACAACGAGGATGCTCACCGGGACAGTTGATAAGATATTAGTTGCGTTTCCCGATGTCTCTAACCTTTATAAATACCCCGCTAAAGTCGTGTTTACCGGTACGCCGATCAGAAAAGGTTTTATCACAAACAATAAAAGTGACGCGCGCCTGATGCTCGGTATTGATGGACGGCCGCTTGTCGTCTCCTTCTGGGGCTCGCTTGGCGCGGAAATAATGAATGATATTATCGCGGATTTTATCGTACTCAACGTTGAAAGCAGGCTGTTTAACCATATCCACGCCACAGGCGGCAGCGCTCTGTCGGCGGAAGCATTGAAGAAAAAACTGCACGATAAATCGGTTGGTATGCATATACCGTCGTGGATAGATATCAGAACCTATATAGACAATATGCCGTCCGTCATGGCGGCATCTGACCTGATTGTTTCCCGGGCAGGTGCGTCGACGATTGCTGAGCTCACGTATCTGGGAAAACCCGCCATCCTTATTCCATCTCCGAATGTGACAAACAATCATCAGGAAAAAAATGCTTTTCAGCTTGAAAAAACAGGCGGGGCACTCGTCATCCATGAAAAGGAATGCACCGGCGAACAGCTCTATCAAACAGTCGAGAAACTGCTCGGTAATAAAAAGAAACTTGCGGCAATGGCGGTAGCGATGAAGCGAGCCGGCGTCCCGGATTCGGCTAAAAGAATTGCGGAGCTAATTATTTCAATGTGCTGATTAACGAAAGACAGCCTCTGGACATAGTATACGGCATACAGATATTTATATGCTGTTTTCGGGGGTTGACTATGAGTATAATACGTATTGATGGCGGAAGACGGTTGTATGGTTCTGTCACTGTGCACGGAGCCAAAAACAGTGTTCTGCCGATTATGGCGGCATCTCTTCTCGCATGCGGCGAGACAGTGATACATAATTGTCCGAACCTGAGTGATGTTGACGCGGCAATCCAAATACTTGTCCATTTGGGCTGCACTGTTAACCGCGAGGGTGAAAAGGTCTATGTCGATTCGAAAACGCTGACTCGCAGCGATATTCCGCATGAACTTATGCGGGAAATGCGGTCGTCAGTTATCTTCCTGGGTGCCATATTGGCGCGTCTGGGTGAAGCCGTTCTTTCAATGCCGGGCGGCTGTGAGCTTGGCCCCAGGCCTATTGATCTTCATCTGTCGGCGCTGCGCGCGATGGGCGCGGAGATTGATGAAGAGGGCGGCAAAATTATCTGCAAGGCGAAAAATCTTAAAGGCTGCCGCGTGAATCTGACCTTTCCAAGTGTCGGTGCAACAGAAAACACCATGCTGGCCGCCGCTAAATGCTCGGGTACAACGATTATATCAAATGCGGCGTGTGAGCCGGAAATATGGGACCTACAAAGCTATCTGAGGCGTTTGGGTATTAAGGCACATGGTGCCGGGACGCCGATAATTACGATAGAAGGCTGCGGCAAAAAGGGAAATACAGAGCACTGGGTGATACCCGACCGCATTGTTGCTGCAACGTATCTCGCATGTGCCGCGTCGACCGGCGGCGCTGTCGAGCTCAGAGGCATATGCCCCGGCCATATCCTGACGGTAACGGAAACTCTGGCGGAAATGGGCTGCGAGATCAAAGCGGGCATTGATTCGATATTTATCAATGCGGAAAAACCGAGAAAAGCCGTAAAGCCGATTATAACAAAACCGTATCCGGGCTTCCCGACAGATGCCCAGCCGCCGATTATGGCGGCAAGCCTGACGGCTGAAGGAACCACCGTCTTTGTCGAAAACATTTTCGAAAACAGATACCGCCATGTGGCGGAGCTCCTTCGCATGGGTGCCGATATCAAGACGGAGGGACGGGTCGCCATTGTCAGCGGCGTCAAGAAGCTGCATGGCGCGCCTATCACGGCAACCGATCTCCGCGGCGGTGCTTCACTGGTCGTAGCGGCGCTCGGTGCTGAGAGCATAACCGAAATATCAGGTGTGGCGCACATCGACAGAGGATATGATGATATCGTCGGTGTTCTGGAAACACTGGGAGCAGATATATTGAGATTCGAATGATTATTTTATGAATTTATACCTGAACATCACCTGAACGAATGAAGGAGGCACGGTATGGCCGAAGAAAAATACAAAAAACGCCGTCGGCGCGGCACGGTACTTTATACGCCGATCGCCGTGCTCCTGATTGCCATCATAACGATTTTCGGAATCAGTGTTTTTTTCCGCATATCCAGTATTGAGATAACGGGTGAAAAAAAATACACCGCTGAGCAGATATTGACGGCTTCCGGCATAAAAAAAGGGGATAATCTGATTATTCTGGATGCCAAAGCCGTCTCCGAAAATATTAGCTTAATCCTGCCTTACCTCAGTGAAATCGACATTGATAAGGTCGTTCCCGACAAGATTGTCATCAGCGTTACCGAAAGCGAACCGATTGCTGTCGTCAGCTTCAGCGGCAGCTGGTGGATGGTTGATCAAAAGGCGAGGGTACTTGAAAAAACCGACGACAGCAATGCTGCTCGTAAAATAAAAATAACCGGTATGGATCCGGTTAACATGGTTGAGGGACGGCAGATTATCGTCGATGACAGTCAGCAGACGAAGCTTCAATATCTGACAGATATACTCAGTGCGATTTATAAAGCGGGCTTATCCAATCAGGTCGGTACAATCGACATGTCGAATATCGGGAACATCAGCTTTACATACAGCGATCGCTTCACAGTCGAGCTGGGCAGCGGAGAAAACGCTGATCATAAGCTTGAATTAATGCAGCAGGTCATCTCGCAGTTAACACCGGACGACAAAGGAAAAATCAGTTTGTCGGACGAAGGAGAGCCTCATTTTATACCATAATGACAGATTGGGTGCCACAATTTAGCAAAAAAATACAAAATTATTATCGATAATCGAAATTAATATTATGTGAACTATTGACCTGAACGGAAAATAGTTATAAAATAAACAATAATATTGAAATAATATATGAAATTCGTTAGCTATTCTGGCAATGCTACCATATTGGAATTATATTGTCTGCGAAAGATTAGTATCATATACAGGAGGATTAGAGTATGTCGATTACCCTCGAGAGTGGTCCGGATAACGTCGTTGTGATTAAAGTCGTCGGAATCGGTGGCGCGGGGAACAATGTTGTCAACAGGATGGTTGAGGCCGGCACACAGGGTGTTGAATTTATAGCGGTTAATACGGACAGGCCAGCACTTGGCATATCCAATGCAGATCAAAAAATACAAATCGGTGAGAAATTGACGCACGGTCAAGGCGCCGGCTCTAATCCCGAGGTTGGGAAAAAAGCGGCTGAGGAGAGCCGTAATAATATTGCCAAAGCATTAGAAAATACAGACATGGTTTTTATAGCAGCCGGAATGGGCGGCGGTACGGGTACGGGCGCCGCGCCGATTGTCGCCGATATTGCCAGAGAAGCAGGTATACTTACCGTTGGCGTTGTGACAAAGCCGTTCAGCTTTGAAGGCAAACGCCGCATGCAGCAGGCAGAGGATGGTATTACAAGCCTGCTCGGCAAGGTCGACTCACTGCTCATCATACCGAATGACCGTCTGAAAAATGCAACGGATCAGAAACTGACGTTCGCCAATGCCTTTGCCATCGCAGACGACGTTCTGCGCCAGGCTGTTGTCAGTATTTCGGAACTCATCAGGACAACAGGCTTTATTAACCTGGACTTTGCTGACGTTACATCGATTATGAAAGATGCGGGCATTGCGCATATGGGTGTTGGGCGTTCTGCAGGCAAAAATAAAGCGGAAGAAGCAGCGAAGCAGGCGATATCAAGTCCTCTAATGGAAACATCAATCGATGGTGCCAGAGGTGTTATTATTAATATAACCGGTTCACATGATATGGGCCTTGAAGAAGTTGAAATAGCAGCAAATCTTGTTCATCAAGCAGCTCATCCCGATGCAAATATTATTTTCGGTTATGATTTTGAAGGTTCGATGGATGACGAAATGCGCGTCACTATAATAGCAACGCGTTTTGACGAAAAGCCGAGGGCACTCTCCCAAGTGCAGGCAGTTGATAAGCCCACCCCGCCGGGGCTCTTTACCGAAGCCGTCGAGAAGAAAGAAGCCCGTGAGACGAAGCCCGCCCCGGAACCGCCGCAGGAGGAAGACCCGTTCGATACGATATTTAAAATATTTAATTCAAAATAATGTTTGACATGTCCGATAGGACACCTGATTTCAGTTAAAAATAGGGACGGGCAGATAATCCTGCTCGTCCCATGTTTTATAACTGGAGGTGCGGTTATGGATGAAGTTAAACGTGTTATCAGGAATATGCTTGATATCTTCATCAAGCAGCGCGTCACACGCAGCGCAGCAGCGATGTCTTATTACATTACCATATCGATATTTCCGTTTCTGATTGTTGTTTACGCGGTACTAAGCAGCCTGAATATTACAAATGAAAGCCTATACGGCGTCTGGAATGAAATTATTCCGGCGGACGTTATGACGATCATCACAAGCTATTTTCGTTATGTCGGCGGGAATAACTCGACTGTTATGATTTTCATCGGGATTACAGTGACCTTGTCCTCATCGATGTCGGCGTTTGGCTCGCTGATGAAAATCATGGCGGATATACAAGGCAAATCGCGCTTTAAAGGCTTTTGGGGCGCACTTTGTGCTGCGCTTGTGTCCATAGGTCTTTTGGTCACCATCTACGCCTCCGGCTTGGTGATTATTACGGGCGAATGGCTGCTGGAATATCTCGAGAAAAGCTTTGGCTATACCGTGTTTTTAAATTTGTGGCAATGGGCGCGTTTTGCTGTTTTATTCCTGCTTCTGTTTTTCGTCATTTATTTGATCTATCGAGTTTCCGCACCGAAGGAAATAAAAAAAGTCCGCAGGCTGCCCGGTGCGCTGATCGCCTCCGTGCTGCTTGTCGCGGTGAGCCTTATTTTTTCGCGGATGGTCGGTATGGCGGTCAACTACCCGATTGTATACGGTTCCTTAGCTTCTTTCATTATCCTGATGTTCTGGATTGATATCTGCAGCAACATTGTTATTATGGGGAATGCGTTTAATTTTGCAGTTTATCAGAAAAACACCGATGTTAAAAAGTTCGGCCAAATCGAGTAAATTTTGTATGGAGATGATGCTATATGGCAGATTACCTATCCATCAGGCTGACTGAAGATGAAATTCATAATATATCGGCTTTGGGGCTGGCGCATCTTGGTGATGCCGTTTATGAGCTGATGATCAGGTCCTGGCTGTGCCAAAGCGGCAAAGCGACGGCAAAGGGACTTCATAGGGCAGCAATCGCCTATGTCTCGGCACCCGCACAAGCCAAAGCAGTCGGTAAGCTGAGGCCTCTGCTGACCGACGAGGAGCTGTCGGTGCTCAAACGTGGGCGCAATACGAGAGTAAACTCTGTGCCGCGCAGCTCAACATCGGATGAATATCACACTGCGACAGGCTTTGAAACACTTTTCGGTTACTTATATCTCAAAGGCGAAACCGCGCGCCTGAACGCGCTGTTTGAGATAATAATATCGTAAAGCATAAGGAATAAGGCGTGGGCATCGCGCCCTACGCTGACGACAATGACCAACAAAAAGGAGGAAACCATGCCGCTTGACGCCTTTTGCCTGACGGGACTCCGAAATGAGCTTGCCGGCCGGATTACAGGCCTGAAAATAGATAAAGTCCAGCAGCCGGACCATGACCAGGTTATCCTGAGCCTCCGGGGCTTTGGCGCGTCCATACGGCTTTTGATTTCAGCGGGCACAGGGGACGCGCGTCTGCACCTCACGGATGCCGTTTTTGAAAACCCTCAAAACCCGCCGATGTTTTGTATGCTGCTGCGCAAGCATTTATTGGGCAGCAAAATTAAGTCCGTCACCCAACCACCGCTTGAACGGGCCGTCGACCTGACACTTGACTGCTATGATGTATTGGGTGAAGCCAGTGAAAAGCATTTGATTATAGAGCTGATGGGGCGGTATTCGAATATTATCCTCACCGCACAGGATGGTATGATTATCGAGTGCCTCCGCCGCATTGACGGTACGATGTCCGAGCTCAGGCAGGTCCTGCCGGGGCTTTTTTATCATCTGCCGCCTGTTCAGGGTAAACTTAATCCGCTTGATATCTCGCGGGCAGCATTTATGGCGCTCATGGACGCTTCAGATAAACCCGCCGAAAAGCTGTTGCTCGAGCAGATCAACGGCTTCTCGCCGCTGATCTGCCGCGAAATTGTCAGCAGGGCTTACACTGATACTCAAATGCGTACGCCGGAAGCCGTCAGGATAGATGGCGGCGCTGCGCTGTGTGACGCTTTCTTTACCCTTATCGGCGACATTCGTGCCGGAAACTTTGACGCGTATATTTTAATCGACGCTGAAGGAAAGCCCTATGATTTTTCTTACACGCCGATCCTGCAATACGGCAATGCGCTGAAACTTGAACGCTTCCCTGATTTTTCCGCGCTTTTGGATTCGTTTTACACGCGTCGCTCAAATACCGAGCGTATGCGCCAGAAGTCTCAGGCGCTGACAAAATCGATAAAAAACGCGCATGACCGCGTTCGGCGTAAGCTGGAGAATCAGCGCGCGGAGCTGAAAAAAACACTCGGCAGGGAACGCCTGCGTGAATTGGGCGATATCATTTCCGCCAATATGCACGCGCTTCAAAAGGGCATGTCTGTTTTCACCGCGGCGGATTATTATGCTCCGGACGAGGGGATGGTCGATATCCGTCTTGATCCTTTAAAAACGCCGCAGCAGAACGCCGCTAAATACTACAAGGACTACTCAAAGGCGAAAAACGCCGAAACAATTTTAAAGGAACAGATAAAGCTGGGAGAAACGGAGCTGGAGTATTTAAAAAGTGTTCTGGAAGAGATTCTGCGTGCCGAAAACGAACGCGATCTGGTTGAAATCAAACAGGAGCTGACGCAGACAGGCTACATCAGGCCGCAGAAAACGGGAAAAAAAGAAAAACAGCCCCAAGTGCAGTTCACCCGGTATCTGTCAAGCGCAGGCTTTGACATCCGTGTCGGGAAAAATAACGTTCAAAACGAGACCCTGACCCATATGCTGGCGTATAAAACCGATGTCTGGCTGCACGCGCAGAAAATCCCCGGCTCGCATGTCATAATATCAACAAATGGGCGCGAACCCGATAAAGCTTCGCTGAGTGAAGCCGCCGCTCTCGCCGCATGGTTTTCGCAGGCACGTGAAAACAAAAAGGTACCCGTCGATTACACACTCGTCAAATATGTCAAAAAAATCCCCGGCGGCCGCCCCGGCATGGTGACCTACACCGACTACAAAACCATCCTCGCCGAACCCAGCGATGAAATGGTGAAAAAGCTGAAGGTTAAATAAAGCCTCAAGAACGAGTAGCGCAATATTTCATATTATATACTGATAAATAAACCACAGGAGATATCAGTATGTTTATGAACACTATAGAATGCAGTAAATTATCCTGCTCTTGCCCACCGGAGGCGGCTTATGCCCGGATTCTGCATGCGGTGCCCGATGCCCCGGCTGTCGATGTATACGTCAACGGCAATCTGATCGCAAAACATCTCCCGTACAAGCAATTTACAGATTACTTTCTGGTTTCGCCCGGAGAATATAGAATAGAGGTCTTTACAACAGGCAAGCGTGAATCACTGGCTGCTTCGGCATGCCTCCATATCTGCCCGTGCAGCGCGGTTACCATTGCTGTAAACGGCGTGCTGTGTGATGTCGGACTCATTGCAATACCTGAGGTCTATGATGTCAACCGGCAGATTCGCCGTCCCCGCAAGGCTTATTTCCGATCTGTGAATTTGTCTCCGAACGCGCCGCCTCTTGATATCACGCTGACGGACGGCGTCCGACTTTTTCGAAATGTCCGGTATAAAGCACATACGCGCTATATCATCCTTGACCCGGGTACATATACCCTGCAGGTGAAACCGGCAGGGAGCAACCAAATGGGATTGACCGTGCCGAATGTTGTTCTCGAACGCGGGAGAGCGTATTCGATTTACGCGGTCGGCCTTGTCGGCGGCGAGCCGCCGCTTGAGGCAATCATGGTTCAAGACGGTGATTATTAACAGGGATAAATCAGTAATGTCGCTAAAAACAGATTCCCACCCGCGCGGTAAATGACGTACGAGGGAGCACAATCTCCGCCGTGTCATTCCCGCGCAGGCGGGAATCCATGTATTTATTGAGTTCGTTTAATGCCTATTATAATAACCGCAGTATGCGCGAATGCTGCATTCTGTGCATTTTGGATTTCTCGCCGGGCAGACGGCTCTGCCGTGCAGAACGAGCCTGTGGCAGAAATCGGAGGATTTATCCGGCGGCAGGAGCTTTCGGAGCGCCGTTTCAATTTTAACGGGGTCCTCTGTCTTGACGAGTCCAATGCGGTTAGCCAGCCGAATGCAATGTGTGTCCACAACGACGGCAGGCTGATCGTATATATCGCCCAGAATAAGGTTTGCCGTCTTCCTGCCGACGCCCGGCAGCTTCAGCAGGTCTTCCATAATGTCAGGGACGCGCCCGCCGAAGTCGCTTATCAGCATCTGCGCCGCGCAGACGATATCCTTTGCCTTGGCATGATAAAAACCGCATGAGTGGACATAATTTTCAACGTCGGCAATCTCCGCGTCCGCAATAGCCTGAAGTGTCGGATATGCCGCATAAAATGCCGGTGTGATCTTATTGACACGCTCATCTGTGCACTGTGCAGACAGCCGCGTGGCAAACAGAAGCTCATAATCCTTCATATAGTCCAGAGAGCATTTCGCGTCTGGATAATCCATTTCCAGGAGACGGATAATCTCGCGGATCACTTTTTTTGTTGGCATAGAAATTCTCCAAAAACCGAGTTTATATGCATTATGATACCATGAAGGTCAGCGAATAGCTAATTATTTTACTGTTTATCAGTTGAAAAAGTCGAATGACTTATATATAATACATTTTATCACTTTAATAGATTAATGGAGGAAAACCCGTGATAAAAGATATGATGGCCTATATCACCGGCTATGACCCCGAGGTCGGCACGGCAATTGAAAAAGAATACGCCCGTCAGCGCAGGAATATCGAACTGATTGCATCTGAAAATTGTGTGAGCGAAGCTGTTCTCCTGGCTGCAGGTACAGTATTGACCAATAAATACGCCGAAGGCTATCCCGGGCACCGTTATTACGGCGGCTGTGAGGAAGTTGATGTTGTTGAAACAATCGCCATCGAACGTGCCAAAAAGCTGTTCGGAGCCAATTTCGTCAATGTCCAGCCGCATTCGGGTGTTTCAGCCAATTACGCCGCCTATATGGTTTTAACAAAGCCCGGCGATACGGTGATGGGCATGAATCTTGATCACGGCGGCCATCTGTCTCACGGCAGCCCGGCCAACTTTTCCGGGAAATATTATAACATCGTCTCTTACGGCGTCACGCCGGACACAAATCTCATCGATTACGATCAGCTCCGCGATCTGGCGAAAAAACATAAGCCTAAAATGATCATCGCCGGTGCGTCGGCGTATCCCCGTATCATCGATTTCAAGACCTTTGGCGAGATTGCCAGGGAAGTGGGCGCTTACCTCATGGTTGATATCGCCCACATTGCGGGCCTTGTCGCCGCCGGTGAGCATCCGTCGCCCGTCCCATACGCCGATATCGTCACAACCACCACACACAAGACAATGCGCGGCCCCAGAGGCGGCATGCTGATGACAAACGACGAGGCGATTGCCAAAAAAATCAACAGCGCCGTTTTCCCCGGCGCCCAGGGCGGCCCGCTTATGCACATCGTTGCCGCCAAGGCCGTTGCCTTCGGCGAGGCGCTCAAACCCGAATATAAGGTCTACCAGCAGCAGATCCGCAAAAACGCCAAGGTTCTTGCGGCAGAACTCATGGGGCGCGGCTTCGACCTCGTTTCCGGCGGTACCGATAACCATCTCATGCTCGTCGACCTGCGCAAGTTCAAGAAAACAGGCCGCGACATGGAGCAGCTTCTGGATACGGTTTATATTACAGCCAACAAAAACAAAATCCCCAATGACCCCGAAAATGCCTCCCTGACCAGCGGTATCCGCCTCGGCACCCCCGCCGTTACCGCCCGCGGATTCAAAGAAGAGGACATGGTCAAAATCGCCGAACTCATCTACCTGACAGCCTCCGACTACGAAAGCAAAGCCGACTATATCCGCAGCGAAGTGGGTAAGCTCACCGCCAAGCATCCGCTGTACGAATAAAAGAATAGATAACGGGCAGTTACTTGCCCGTTATTGTTTTCTTGTTTGATAATAAAGCAGTTAAATTAAACTGAAATTATACTTAAAATAAAAATCACAAAGTAGTGGGGATGTAATGAATGCTGTTCTTCAGATATGGAGAGATAATGTTGTATTAATGGCAATCGAGTACGCAAATTTTTCGTGGAAACCATCGGAGGAACACCGGTTCCATGGGTTAGACACGGATAGGATATTGGTAAACACGCCGGATACTAATTACAAAAGCGCGAAGTTCCCAGGCTGCAATTGGTGGCAGATTGATCAGGTAAATACAGGCGTTCCATATAACTGGGGCGGAGCTTCAACGCTGGCAGAATTCGAAAAAGGAATTTTGGAAGGCAAATTTGCCGGAAATGTTCCGGATTCAAGAGATAATGGGGCAAGCCGATACTGTGTCGGCGTTGATTGCTCAGGACTCGTTACGATTTGCTGGGGTATTGAGAGAAAGCTCTCGACCAAGACGATACCGATGATCGCAGCACCCATGGAGTCATTGAATCAGCTTTTACCGGGAGATGTAATTTTGCTGGCTGGCAGGCATGTCCTGATTTTCATCGATTTTATGGATACCGCTAAAACTCGCGTGCGGATTATTGATTCCAGCAGAAGCACCGGAAGGGTATTAATGAGAACTGAGATAATATCAGATTTAGAATCGTCAGGGTATATTGGGTATAGAAAGCTCTAAGAAACGAGGGGATAGTTATGATAATAACGCCGGTACTGCATTTCTATGGGCAATGTGAAGAAGCCGTTGAGCTGTACGGGAAAGCGTTTAACTGTAAGCTTGATATTTTGCTGCGTTATTCCGATGCCGACAAACGAGACTGGGATGTCGCGATGACGGAGGAGCAGAAAAATTATATTTATCATTCGGAGTTTTACATCGGCAGCCAGCGTTTCATGATGGCTGACGAGCTTGAAGGCGAGCAAACCAAAGTCACGACGATATTTATGACAATAACGTTCGACACGGCGGAGGAAGTCAAGAAGGCTTATGACGTACTGGAAGCCGAAGGCACCGTCATATATCCCTTCCACAGCACAACCTACTGCTCCTGCATGGGTTCTCTCATCGATAAATTCGGTTTCCGCTGGAGTCTCATGACGGAACAGACGGAACGGTAGCGTGCCGCTTCCCATGTTCAACCAAATGGATTGTCAGCTTGAATTGCTGGTTATTGAATGTTCAGCAATAATCACCTAGTATATAAATACCGGCCGGAAAACAAGATGAGGGAAGAAAAACATGAACATTGAACTTGGGAAAAAGATCAAAGCCTTGCGTACGGAAAGAAACTTGACACAGGAATCTCTTGCGGAGGCTTTACGCGTATCCCCGCAGGCAATTTCCAAATGGGAGAACGGCGTAACCGCGCCAGATATCGGAATGCTCCCCATGCTATCTGTAACATTCGGCGTGACGATTGATGAACTGTTTTCCTTGACTGACGAAGATAACCTCAAGCGTATCAGCAATATGCTTTGCACGAAACGCGACTTGACGGAGAACGCCTTTACGTCGACAGACGGCATGCTCAAAGGCATTGCTGCCCGTAAACCGGACTGCGGGGACGCTTATTTGCGTCTCGCGGAGCTTTATGAGCACCGTATCAGAACCCTGACGCGTCTGGCGGCGGATTACGCGAAGCAAGCGATATTACTCATGCCGGAGAAGAAAGCTTGCCACAGCGTTATGACGAATGTGCTCCATGGATACGGCGGTGACTGGACGTGTACAAATACACTCGGGATGGTGCGTTATTATCGCGGGCTTATGAAGAGAATACCGGAGTGGCAGGAGGGTTGGCGCTGGCTGCTGGATCAGTTGATTGGAAACGGCCTGCTGGACGAGGCGCGTACAGTAATCGGGACGACAGCATTCAAGGATAACCTTCTTGCCAAAGCCAGACTGGGAGACATTGCGTATGCCGAGGGTAACGGCGGTGAAGCACTGCGGCTATGGCAGGAATGTATTGACGAAACGCCGAATGAGTGGCAACCTTACGCGTGGCGGGCTGACAAGATGGTTTATATGGGAAGATATGATGATGCCATCAGAGACTATACATCATGGTTCAATAAGCAGCCTGCTCCAAGATACGTTGATCCATGTATTTGTATGGCACTTTTATATGAAGAAATAGGCGATATAACCAAAGCCATAAAAATGCGTGAGGAACAGTACCGTATATTAATTGAGGAACACGGTTTCCATGAAGATGAGGTGGACAGCGGCATACTGCAAGAGCTTGCACGGCTTCAGAATATCGGATGATCAAAGCGGGGGCGAAAAGGTGGCTTTCAATAGGGAAACT
>DBTM01000085.1 GCA_002307055.1 Clostridiales bacterium UBA1316 | reverse complement strand
TCAGTCACCTTCGGTGACAGCTCCTTTCAAAAGGAGCCTGAGACGGGCGGTGACACCGTAGGGGGCGATGCCCACATCGCCCCGTTGGCCTAATCAGGATAACAAAAGCACGGCAACGAGACAAGGGCATTTCATCACACTGTCTGCTTCACACGCTGCCTGTAAACGTCAGGTACAGGAGGACGAGGTTCATGCCGATGATGGCGGAGGCGATTGCGGCGCCGAGGACTTTTACCCAGGGTTTGTTGACGAAGCCGCCCATGAGGTTTTTGCGCCCGGTGATAATCAGCATGGGGATGATGGCCAGGGGGAGGGCGAAGCTCAGGCTGACCTGGCTGAGGAGCAGCGCTTTCATCGGGTTGACGCCTGCGAGGACGACGGCGAAGCCCGGCAGCATGGTGAGCAGGCGGCGCAGATACAGCGGCATTTTTAAATCGATAAAGCCGTCCATAACCGTCTCCCCCGCCATGGCGCCGACGGTTGCCGAGGAGAAGCCCGACGCCAGAAGGGCGACGCCGAACGCGCCGGATGAGAGAGCGCCCAGCAGCGGCTCCAGGGATTTGTGCGCCATTTCAATCGACGTGACCGCGAGGCCCCGGCTGTAAAACACGGTGGCTGAGACGATGACCATCGCGGCATTGACGATAAAGGCAATGTTCATGGCGATGATAATGTCGATTTTCTCCATGCGCAGGTGCCGCGCCTTCTCTTCAAAGGTCTTGCAGCCGTTCCTGTACTGGACGAGCTGGGAATGCAGATAGATCACGTGGGGCATGACCGTCGCCCCCAGCATCCCGACGGCAATCAGCACCGCCTGGCCGCTGGGCAGCGACGGCAGAAGCGTGTGCAGCGCCGCCTGCGGCCAGTCGGGCTTTGAGAGAAAAAGCTCGATGGTGTACGCTCCGCAGATGACGGCTACCAGCAGCGTAATGACGATTTCAACAAGGCGCTGGCCGTAGCGCTGCAGGCAGACAATGCAAAAGGTAATCACCGCGGTCAGTAAGGCTCCCGCCGGCAAAGGGATGCCGAGCAGCAGGTAAAAGCCGAGCACACCGCCCAAAAATTCCGCCATTGTCGTCGCCATGGAGGCGAAAGCCGCGACAATATATAAAACTACATTCGTTCTTTTCGAGAAGACTTCCCTGCACATCTGCGTCAGGTTTTTCTCTGTTGCAATCCCCAGCTTTGCCGACATAATCTGCAGGAAAATCGCCATCAGATTGCTCCAGAGCACAACCCACACCAGGCTGTAGTTGAAAAGCGAACCCCCGCTGATATTCGTCGCGAAATTGCCGGGATCAATGTAGGCCACACTGACGATAAACGCCGGCCCTAAAAACTTCATCAGCCTCCTGAGCCCAGTCGTTGGATATATGTTCTTATCCGTTCCCATAACTTATTTCCCAATCTGCTTCAACATGAGGTAAAAGTTACTGTCGGCTATTACTATTAGCCGCCGCTAACTGATACATGACATTACTATGTTGAGGCGATTGTATGTGTTACGAGTACCGGATAAAGCGATTTTTTGCGCTATATTGCGCCAAAAAAGCGGTTAAACATGCTTAAATGCGTCAATAAATGCCGATAATTTGTTACAATTGTGTTGCAGATGTTACAATTGTATTAACAAATCGCCGCCCTCATGCCGTTCAGGCCGTTGCAATTGCTGGATTCCTTCGTTCCGCGTTTTTGAAAAATCCTTATATACATATGAATTTTTTCACCGCTCTTCCCTCTTGCGGCACATTTGCAAGCAGGCTTTTTACGGAGCCAGGCATATCGGATCATGCTTATTATACCACATGGCACAGCGAAATGGCGATGCACGATCACCGTCTGTCCACCCGCTCGCTCAATATGTTTTTTAGCTTTCTTTTTGGATTTAAGAGGTATAAAATGGGTTTATTATTTTTTACTGGGAGATACATCATGCTCGAAACGGTGGAAATGACGGTTGAGCTGTCGCTGAGGGATATCCGAAGCTTTATTTTCGGCGAATATTACAGCCGGATCAAAGGGACAATCATTATTTACGGCGCGCTGGCTGTTATCCTTTTCAGCCTTGTTTTGTTTGCTTCTATGCGTATTTTGGACTGGCTGCTCTTTGCCGCCGCTTTTCTTGTTCTGATTGCGCTGCTGCTCGCCGTCAGTCTGCTGCAGCCCTTTATGCAATATTTAGTGATCGCGGCAGGTCTGAAAAAGCAGAAAAGCTTTACACTGCCGCACCGGTACGAATTCTCGGGCCAAAGCATCGCAGCGGCCTTCGCGGGCGAAAGCCAAACCTATCAATGGCATTACATTTTTAAAGTCGACGAATACCGCGCCGGTTTTAATATCTACACCTCCCCGGAGCACTATCTGATTATCCCCAGGCGGTGCTTCACAAGCCCGGCTCAGCTGGCTTTGTTCTATACACTCATCGCCTTAAATGTCAGCCACGCCAAGCTCAACCTGAAAAATCCGGAGAATCTCAAAGCCGCCGCCCCGCCGCAGACCGCAACACTATCGCAAGCCGCCGCCCCGCCCGCGAGCAGCCCCGCCGCTCCCGCCCAGGCGCCCTTAGCCGAAATCACCTTCCAATTGACCAAAGCCGAATTCACCGCCTTTTACTACAAACGCCTCTACGCAAGCCCCGTCGGTATATTTGCCGTCCTCATCGGCCTCGCGTTTCTGTCCTTAGGCCTGACAAGCAATAACCTCATCAACCTGA
This sequence comes from Clostridiales bacterium UBA1316, assembly GCA_002307055.1. Taxonomy (GTDB): domain Bacteria; phylum Bacillota; class Clostridia; order Oscillospirales; family Oscillospiraceae; genus Sporobacter. The sequence goes on along the minus strand of DBTM01000085.1, from coordinate 3,885 downwards.
TTACCTGGACAACCGTCGGTTCCGCCGGCCTGCTGGCCACGCCGATCCATCTCTATTTCAAAACCATCAAACCCCTGTCAAACGACCCCAACATCATGAAACCCGTCACCTACCGCTTTTACCCCGACACCCTCGTCTCCGACGCCTACGCCGACGCCACGCTCCGCACCCCCTGGTACGAAGTCCGCAGAGTCACCCAGACAAAAACCGCCTACACCCTCTACCACAACAAGACGGCCCATCTGATCCCCAAACGCGCCTTTGATGAGAAGCCGGAGGCGCTGGCGGTGTTTTTGAAGCTGTCGGGGAAAGAGTGAGGGGTTTGGGGGGAATATTGTAAGATGGCAGCAAATTTTGGGTGCTGCCATCTTTCTTTTTGGGGGTTTGTGGGGTATTATGTATTATTAGGATATTGAGTGGGGGTTGGTTGGGGTTTTGTGAGGAGTGGGATATAAGTCGATTGAGATATTGCGTTTAACGGGAGGTTCTTTTAGAGAGAAAATAATGTATATAGCTTAAATACACTTTTTTCATTATTCCATGCTGAATTCTGGGTGGTATAATATTCCAGATAATTACTTGAGAATTCTATCAATGTGATATATAATATTCTTGTTGGCACAGGTAAGGAGTAAGGTCAATGAACGATGGATTTTTTCAAGAGCAACGTGAACAATCTTTAATAAAAGCACGGATTGTTTCAAAATACTTCTCCGCATGGGCAAATGTCATTCTTGCCACACAGAAGAGATACCCCCAGCATCCTCAAAAGATGGCCTACATAGATTTGTTTGCTGGCCCCGGTAGATATGACGATCAAAGCAAATCTACACCGCTATTAGTATTGGAGACGATCCTTGCTAACCCTGATTTGACCAATCGAATGGTCACCCTGTTCAATGATAAGGATACATCAAACATTGAGAGCCTGAAAACAGCAATTAGCCAACTCGGTGGAATTGAAGAGCTCAAATATGCACCTACATTTTATAATGAAGAAGTAGGCGATAAAATTGCTAAAATGTTTAGTGGTATGCAAATAGTGCCGACATTCTTTTTCGTTGACCCATGGGGATATAAAGGCCTTTCTCTGAATCTTGTTTCGTCCATTATTAAGGACTGGGGATGCGACTGCGTTTTTTTCTTTAATTATAATCGCGTTAACATGGGTGTTAATAATGATGTAATAAGACAGCATATGGCTTCATTGTTCGGAAATGAACAATTGGATGTCGTTCGACAAGAGTGCAGAAACAAGTCTCCGGAGGAACGGGAAATAATTGTAGTTCAAGCGTTATGTGAAGCGCTGCGGAATAACGGTAGCCATTATGTGCTGCCATTCAGATTTAAAAACGATGAAGGAACACGAACCAGTCATCATTTGATATTTCTGAGCAAGAGTTTCCGCGGGTATGATATTATGAAAGAAATAATGTTCAAGGAAAGCTCTGAAAATATCGGTGGGGTTGCATCATTTGAATACAATCCACGCGATGTGCGCTTCAAGCAAGGTTCTCTATTTGACATGCTTTCGCGGCCACTTGATGACTTGCAGGGAATGTTGCTACAGCAGTATGCAGGGAATACTATTGATTTCAATCGACTTTATGAGGTGCATAGCGTAGATAAACCGTATATCAGGAAGAACTATAAAGAAGTTCTTATTGCTTTGCTTGAGGATAGAAAAATTACAGCTGTTAATGCAAAAACATGTAAGCCGCCACGCAAAGGTACTTTTTCTGATGATATGCGAATAACATTCGGAGGTTAGATTATGAGAACAACAAAAATCGAGTGGACGGATAGGACTTGGAATCCGGTAACGGGCTGCACTAAGCTGTCAACGGGTTGCAATCATTGCTATGCCGAAACCATGGCGAATAGACTTAAGGCGATGGGTGTCGCTAAGTATGCTAATGGGTTTATACCGACTATGCATGAGGATACTCTTGGTGAACCGCTAAAATGGAAGCAGCCTCACACTATTTTCGTTTGCTCTATGGCAGACCTTTTTCATGAGTCCGTATCATTTGATTTTATTGACAGGGTTATGGACACGATTCAGCAGACAAAGCATCACCGCTATCAAATTCTTACTAAACGTGCTACTCGAATGGTAGAGTATTTTTCAAAATCTGTTATTCCTGAAAATGTCTGGCTCGGAGTAACAGTTGAGGCTGTTGATGCAAAATCACGTATAGAATCTCTTAGAGAATTGCCTGCTTCAATTCGCTTTTTATCATGTGAACCGCTAATTGAAGATTTGGGAAGACTCTATTTATCCGGAATTGATTGGGTAATTGTTGGTGGGGAGAGCGGAGTTCAGGCAAGACCTATGAAACCCGAATGGGTACGTTCAATAATGAGCCAAGCTGAAGAACAGAAAGCAGCATTTTTCTTCAAGCAATGGGGAACTTGGGGTTCAGATGGCGTAAAGCGTAATAAGAAAGCAAACGGAAAAGCTCTTGACGGTAAAATCATTCAAATGATGCCTGAACTAGCGATGAGATGATTTCGATTCTTAATAACTTTTAATCAATACAAAAAACGAAGCCAGAAACCTGTTTTCGAATTTCCAACCTTGTAATCTCTATAATTTTGTCTGCGATCAGTTGACCTGTTTTTTGATCCCGCACATTCAGAATGTTAGTAATTGTTTAATTATTTCAGTGCATATTACTCAGTAATAATTGAACTGGCAGTTAGGTTCATTACCGAATTGAAAGCGTTTATTCTTAAACGGACTAAATATATTTCTTACAGTCCATATGAACTTCTTGTTATGAACAGAGAATTATCTGAGCAAAAGCACAAAAAAGGCAACCAAGAAAAAGGACTCGGTTGCCTTTTGTTAGATAATCCATAACATGAAACCGACACTTTATGTTATGAGGTAAGTATTTTTCTTTCCTAGAATATTTAGTTAATTATAACGAAATGGTCGCGATATATCAAAGACGAGTGCCACCGCGAAACGGTTTAGTGCTATTTATATAATACGCAGGAGCGGAAATAATGGAAATTACGAATTATAAGGCAAAACTGATTGAGTTGATTGCAAAAAGTGGAGTTTTGATGTTTGGAGATTTTATAACAAAAAGTGGCCGTCGAACGCCATATTTCGTAAACTCTGGCTTCTATAAAACAGGAGAACAAGTCGAGATGGTTAGTGTGTATTATGCGGCTTTAATCAATGAAAAGTTAAAAGACAAATTTGATGTGCTTTTTGGTCCTGCATATAAGGGAATTCCGCTTTGCACGTTAATAGCTGCTGCATTATCCCGATTGTATAACATCAATGTAGGCTATTGCTTCAATCGCAAGGAAATGAAAGATCATGGCGAGGGTGGTATTTTCGTTGGTTGGCAGCCAAAAGATGGGGACAGGTTTTTGATTACTGAGGATGTTATTTCTGCTGGAACATCTGTCAGAGAAGTATATCCGTTGTTAAAGGCTTCAGCAAACGTTAGTATTACCGATATGGTTATATCTGTAGACAGAATGGAGAAGGGTTATAATGGCCTTACTGCTATCGACGAAATGAAAAATGAGTTTGGAATAACAGTTCATTCGCTGGTTACAGTTGTTGAAATAATTGAGTATTTATACAACCGAGAAATAGATGGCAAAGTTTATATCAATGATGAGTTGAAAGAAAATATGGTGACATATATACATAAATATTGTGCAATTTGAGCAAACCGTGAAGCTCTGCGGTACTCCGAGCGTCGCACTATCCATATAATAAACAATAATAATAGTTATGTTGTTAATGCGATGCAGGGATATAACCTGTATCGCATTTTTTGTTAAGATGATGGCTGTGGTCGAGAACGCGAAGCCAAAATCCGGGCTGACGGCGGGATGTGGGCATCCCGCCCTACG
>DBTM01000014.1:13868-33719 GCA_002307055.1 Clostridiales bacterium UBA1316 | reverse complement strand
AAGACCGGCCTGATGGACGAGCTCGGCAAGGTCAAGCGGGTCATCGACCGGCTCGCCCCCGTCACGGAGGTGCTGCTCGTGATCGACGCCACCACCGGCCAGAACGGCCTTGCCCAGGCGCGGGTGTTCTACGAGGCTGTTACTATCAGCGGTCTGACTCTGACCAAACTCGACGGCACCGCCAAGGGCGGCATCGTGTTTGCAATTGCCGACCAGCTTCAGGTACCGGTCAAGCTCATCGGCGTCGGAGAAAAACCGGAGGACCTTATTGAATTCGACAGCCGGACCTTTGTGGAGGCACTGCTTAAATGACGTTTATACTGGCCAGCAACAACATAGAGAAGCTCGCTGAGCTACGCGATATTCTGTCGGAATCAGGTCTCAGCGTGATATCCCAAGGTGAAGCGGGCGTTACGCTTGACGTCGAGGAAACAGGCGGGACATTTTTCGAAAACGCGTATCTTAAGGCGGAAGCGGCAATGAAAGCAACGGGCCTGCCGGCCATAGCCGATGACTCCGGGCTTATTGTGCCCGCTTTAAGCGGTGTGTTGGGCGTACGCTCGAAGCGCTACGGCGGAGAAGGCCTTGATGACGCCGGCAGAAACGCGCTGCTGCTGAAAAGCTTGTCTTCGGAGGAACATCGGGCGGCTGAATTCGTCTCATCCATTGTCTGCGTATTTCCGAACGGCGATGTAATTTCAGCTGAGGGTGCGTGTAACGGCTCTATTCTTTATGAACCCAGAGGGCACGGCGGCTTCGGGTATGATCCCGTATTTTTTGTTACCGGAATGGAAAAAAGCATAGCGGAGCTGTCTCCGCGCGAGAAAAATCAAGTATCGCACAGGGGAAAAGCCTTAAGGAGCTTTGAGCCGAAGCTCAGAGAATATTTAATGAAAGCGGGCAAAACAACATGTTAAGCAGCTCTCAGAGGGCGCAATTGCGTGCAATGGCAAACTCTTTGGATACAATTCTGCAAATTGGCAAGAGCGGAATCACGGACAACATCGTCGCGCAGGTGTCGGACGCCTTAGCCGCCCGGGAACTTATTAAAGGCAGAACGCTGGATTCGTCCGGACTCTCCGCGCGTGAGGCTGCCGACGAGCTCGCCCGGCTTTGCCGTGCCGAGCCTGTTTTTACAATTGGCTCGCGTTTTGTGCTGTATAAAGAAAACCATGAAATTCCTAAAGAAAAAAGAATAAAACTTGTTAAGTGAGTGATATATTTGAGGCTTGGAATCTACGGCGGCACCTTCAATCCGCCGCATATCGGGCATATCAATGCCTCAGCTGCGGCGGCGCGGCAGCTGAGGCTTGATGTGTTGATTATTATACCCACAGGTATACCGCCGCATAAAGGGCTGCCGACAGGCTCGCCGACAAACGAGAACCGGATGGAAATGGCAAGATGCGCGTTTTCCGGGCTGGCGTTTGCGCAGGTTTCTGATTTGGAACTCAAAAAAGAGGGTATAAGTTATACATCTGAAACATTGGACGAGCTGCTCAAAGAATATCCGGGAGCTGAAGCCTTTCTCATCGTCGGCTCGGATATGTATCTTTCGCTTGAGACCTGGAAGAATGCGCAGCATCTGCTGGCGTGTGCCACGCCCTGCGTCCTGTCCAGAGGCGAAGGCGCCGATAAAGAATTGCCGGCTATAAAGACCTATGCCGAAAAAATTCACAGGCAATTTAACGCGCAGACAATTGTCATTGACAATGTCGTGACGGATATTTCATCCACAGAGCTCCGGCAAGCGCTTCCGCAGCGCCGCGGAAGCGAATATTTGAATGAAATGACGTATGCGTATATCATAAAAAACAGACTGTACGGAGCGCGTGCTGATTTCAGCTGGCTGAGAGAGCGTGCCTTCGAAACGATGAAACCCAAGCGCATTCAGCATACCTTGGGCTGTGAAGCGGAGGCCGCTCGGCTTGCTCAAAGGTGGGGAGCCGACGCCGATGAAGCCCATGAAGCGGCGATACTGCACGATATCACAAAGCACCTTGAGCTGGACGAGCAGTTGCAACTATGCCGTAAATATGATATTATGACTGACACTATCGAACTGTCCGAGGTCAAGCTGCTCCACGCAAAAACGGGCGCGGCTGTTGCCCGGGACCTATACGGTGCCTCGAAATCGGTCCATGATGCGATTTTTTGGCACACCACCGGAAAAGCAAACATGACCTTACTGGAAAAAATTATTTACATCGCCGACTATATTGAGCCGACAAGGGAATTCGATGGCCTTGACGCGCTGCGAAGCCTGGCATACCGAGACCTTGACCAGGCTATTGTTAAGGGCTTAGAGATGAGTATAGAAGATATGAAAGCACGCGGCATCGTGTCACATCGGCGGACGGATGAAGCGCTGGCCTGGTTATTACACACAGAACCCACAGCACAGAGGGGATAAGGACAAGCTATGAAAATATCCGGCAATAAAAGAAACGGGCACTATGCCGCAAACAATGAGCGGCATCAGGCGCCTCAGACAAGCCGCGTTCAAAAAGAACAGCCGGTTAATCCTAGAGCGGCGAAAGCCGCTTTGAAAAGAAAGAAAATGAAGAGAGCCAGAAATATACTGACCGCCGTACTTGTCGTCGTGGTCGCGTTATTGGCTGTTTTATACTGTGTTTACAAGCTGGGCGTCAAGCCTCCCCACATGAGAGAAAGAACGACGATTGCTGCGGCAACCGACGGGACAACCCCGCTGGCAACCTCGGAGGATAGGAAAGGCACTCAGTACACCTTCGTAATTCTCGGGTTTGACGATGGAAACGGCAATTCAGACACGATCATGGTTGCCAACTTTGATGCGGATAATCATCGGCTGAGCGTTATCAACATACCGCGTGATACCCTTGTTAACGTTAAATGGAGCCTGAAGAAAGCAAATACGCTTTATTCCAGCGGCGGCGGGATTACCGGTGTGACAAATGGGCTGTCCGATATTCTGGGGTTCCAGGTCGACTTTTATGTAAAGGTCAATCTGAAGGCGTTTGCCGCGCTTGTGGATGCTGTCGGCGGTGTCGATTTTGATATTCCGGTCAATATGAATTATGATGATGACGCACAAGATCTCCATATCCATTTTAGCAAGGGCATGAAGCATCTGAACGGGGAGCAGGCGCTATTGGTAGTACGCGACAGAAACGCGTATTCCACGGCGGATATCGGCAGAATCGGGACACAGCAGAGCTTCTTAAAATCGGCTGCCGAGCAGATACTGAAGAATCAGAAAAAGCTCAATGTTACCGAACTGGCCAATATATTTATGAGTGATGTCGAAACAGACCTTGATCTGGGCAGCGTCATTTGGCTCGGTAAGGAATTTTATAAAATGGACTCAAAGGATGTCACATTCACAACAATTCCCGCAAACTATTGGGATTCCGTCAATAAAACGTCTTACGTTACAATTTATGTGGATGATTGGCTGACGCTTTTGAACGATAAAATAAATCCGTATAAGGACGACATCACGGCAAAGGACCTCAGCATCCTCACACGTAACGCCAAGGGCATTCTCTATGTGACGAACGGCGTTTACGCGGGTAAGAAGACCTGGGGTACGGGAAGCTCTGCCAGCACATCGAACGATGATGACGCGGCCGCGACTGCCAAAACCAGCACAAAGCCGAGCTCAAGCTCTGCTGTCAGCAGCCCGAGCTCAAAAGTGAGCGATGCACTGCCGAGCCCCAGTGACGCGGATACCGGTTCTGACGACGGCAGCGCAGGAACCGGCAGCCCGGACACGAGTCCGGCCGAAACAGGGGGCGATCCGTCTCTGAGCCCCAGTCCGATACCGAGCGATATTCCCGACGACAGCACGGCGCAGAGCCTCACAGGGAATTAACACGAGAACAAAACAGAATCAGTAATTCGTCAATATAATGATTACGTACACGAAAGGAATGGTCGCTTTAATGCTAACATCTCTAGAAGTAGCGGAACTGGCCGTCAAGGCGCTTGACAATAAGAAGGCAAAGGATATCAGAGTGCTGGAAACGAAGAATATCACGGTACTGGCTGACTATTTCATCATATGCACGGCAGGCTCGACAACTCAAATCAAAACCTTAGCCGATGAAGTGGATAAAACGCTTAAAGAAAAAGGCGAGCCTGCGCTGCATACCGAAGGGTATCGCGGCGGCGGATGGGTGCTGGTCGATTTCGGTTCGGTTATCGTCCATCTGTTCTTAAAAGATATCAGAGAATTCTACTCTCTTGAACGGCTGTGGAGAGATGCCGGTGAGGTCGACATCAGCAATTGGGTTACCGATGATGACTCGGCTAAGCTGAGTGAAGTATAACGTCGGTACCGCATCAATACCTCAAAAATTTATGGATGATTTACCATACAGATAAAGGACTGGTTAGATGAAATACGAATTTGCCCGTATCGAAAAAAAGTGGCAGGAAAAGTGGGACACTGCCAAGGTCAATGCTGCGTCTGACGACAGCAATTTGAACAGCAAAAAATTCTACGGGCTCATCGAGTTCCCATACCCCTCCGGCGAGGGGCTTCATGTCGGTCACCCGCGCCCCTATACGGCAATGGACATCATCGCGCGGAAAAAGCGCATGCTGGGTTATAATGTCCTGTTCCCGATCGGCTTTGACGCCTTCGGCCTGCCGACGGAGAACTATGCCATCAAGAATAAAATCCATCCTTCCATCGTCACCAAGCGGAATATCGCACGTTTTACCGAGCAGCTCAAAATGCTTGGCTACAGCTTTGACTGGGATCGTGTTGTCGACACGACCGACCCCGATTATTATAAATGGACCCAGTGGATATTTTTAAAGCTGTTCGAAAACGGGCTGGCGTATAAAGCCTCGATGCCCGTCAACTGGTGTACCTCCTGTAAGTGCGTTCTGGCTAACGAGGAGGTTGTTAACGGTGTCTGCGAGCGCTGCGGGTCGGACGTCATCCGCCGAGAAAAGAGCCAGTGGATGCTCAAAATCACAAAATACGCCCAGCGCCTCATCGACGACCTGGATGGTCTTGATTATATCGAACGCGTCAAGATCCAACAGAAGAACTGGATCGGCCGGTCGACAGGTGCCGAGGTCGATTTTGATACGACAACGGGCGCTAAGCTGCGTGTTTTCACAACGCGCCCGGATACGCTTTTCGGCGCGACATATATGGTCATCTCCCCGGAGCACGAGATTATAAAAAGCTGGGACAAAATTCTTGAAAACGCCGATGAAGTGCGGGCCTATCAGGATTCCGCCGCGAAGAAATCCGACTTTGAGCGCACCGAGATGGCAAAGGATAAAACGGGTATCGAGCTCAAGGGCGTCAGCGCCATTAACCCCGTGACGGGCGGCGAAATACCAATCTATATCTCCGATTATGTCCTCGCAACCTACGGGACAGGCGCAATTATGGCAGTTCCGGGGCACGACACGCGTGACTGGGAATTCGCTAAAAAATTTAATCTGCCCATTATAGAGGTCGTATCCGGCGGAGATATCGACAAAGAAGCGTTTACCGACTGCGAAACAGGCATCATGGTCAATTCAGGATTCTTAAACGGCCTTTCTGTCGAAGATGCGAAGGTTAAAATTACGCAGTGGCTGACCGATAAGGGACTTGGACAGACGAAAGTAAACTTTAAACTGCGGGACTGGGTGTTTTCACGCCAGCGTTATTGGGGCGAGCCCATCCCCATCGTCCACTGCGCACATTGCGGCTATGTGGCCCTGCCGGAATCGGAGCTCCCGCTCCTGCTGCCGGTCGTCGAAAATTATGAGACGACGGATACGGGAGAGAGCCCTCTGGCTTCAATGACCGACTGGATTAATACAACGTGCCCCAAATGCGGCGGCAAAGCGGCGCGCGAAACCGATACGATGCCGCAATGGGCAGGCTCAAGCTGGTATTTTCTCCGCTACGCCGACCCGCACAATCATGAGCAATTCGCCTCCCGCGAAGCGCTCGACTACTGGACGCCTGTGGACTGGTACAACGGCGGCATGGAACACACGACGCTGCATCTGCTGTACTCACGCTTCTGGCACAAGTTCCTCTTCGATATCGGCGTCGTACCGACGAGCGAGCCCTATATGAAACGCACCAGCCACGGCATGATTCTGGGTGAGGACGGGCAGAAGATGTCCAAATCCCGCGGCAACGTCATCAACCCGAATGATATCGTCAATGAATTCGGCGCCGATACCCTGCGCCTGTACATCATGTTTATCGGTGACTTTGAAAAAGCGGCGCCCTGGTCGTCAAACGCCGTTAAAGGCTGCAAACGTTTCCTTGACCGCGTCTGGAACTTATCCGAGACGCGCCTGACCGGAGACGACAGTTATTCCGAAGCCAATGAGCGCGCAATCCACCGCGCCATTAAAAAGGTCGGCGACGATATCGAGAGCATGAAATTCAACACGGCAATCGCAACGCTCATGGCCCTCGTCAACGATTTCTATGACAAGGCCCCGTCAAGGGGAGACATCAAGGCGCTGCTGGCCCTCTTATCACCCTTCGCTCCGCATATCGCTGAAGAGCTTTGGGAGATTCAGGGCTTCAAAGGGCTGGTGTGCCGCGCGGCGTGGCCGTCCTACGACGAGAGCAAAACGATTGAGAGCGAGCGCGAAATCGCCGTTCAAATCGGCGGCAAGCTGCGGTCGACCGTCATGGTTCCGAATGATGCGGGGGATGATGTGCTGCTGGCGGCTGTAAAAGCGGATGAAAAAATAAAGAAGCAGCTCGAAGGCAAAGAAATAATCCGCACCATCATTGTAAAAAATAAACTGATCAATCTGATTATAAAGTAACCCCTGCTCAGGCCCCCTGCCAAATTGGAAAAGCGAATACAAGATAAATAATGATTGACAATTATGAGCGTTCAAATTATAATAAATATGTTAAAGCCATACGAATGGCCCTTAAAACGTGCCGTAGGGCACGTATTTGGAGGGAGGGAAAATTTAGTGTCGGAAGTCCATCTCAAGGATAATGAATCCCTGGACAGTGCCTTAAAGAGATTTAAGCGCAACTGTGCAAAAGCCGGAGTACTCTCAGATCTTAGGAAAAAAGAGTATTATCAGAGCCCAAGCGTTAAGCGCCGTAAAAAATCTGAGGCGGCAAGAAAGAATAAGAACAAGAAGTTTTTCTCATAAAAACGAACCGGACTGGCAGCGATCCTCTGGATTGCATGAACAGTCCGGTTATAATTTTATGCGGTGAGACTAGAATGCTTCTTTTGGTCCGCCGAAGGACTCAACTGCGCCGGAGACCTCGGAGAAGTAGAAGATTTCAAATTTGCCGTCATCGGCTGTATACATCGGGAGCGGGCATTGCTTCAGAAATTCGGCTCTGGCTTCATTCCTGTTGTCACGGACGAGTGTGCCGTGCATGCGGAACCATTTCCCGCCGATCATTGCGCAAATCTCGGTTTTAGGATTGGCTATGAGCTGCTTATAAACATCCTTCGTGTTGTTCATACTGAGATACGTTTTGCCATCAATTTCGGCGACTGCGCCAAAAGGACGGACGCGGGGCTGGTCACCTTCGACGGTGGCGATGAAGAAGGTCTTTGCTTCCTGCAGGAGTTCGGTCGCTTTATTCATGTGTAACATCCTTTCATAATTCATGTGCATAACAAAATTTTAATTGCCGCACGTATGTTTTACATGCGCTGATTATACCACATGCCATAAAAATTGGAAAGCAAAAATCGGTCACCGCTCAAATATTTTGTAGAAAATACTATGATATGCTGATATAATCCGAACATGAATAAAACGATGCATTTGGGAGGGTTCGTCATGCCGGAAAAACCTTATCCGAACCGCATATCAAAACCATCACCTGTGAATTTCGCGAAAACGGTTCTGATGCCCGGCGATCCGCTGCGCTCGGAATTGAACAATAAAGCAATGAAAGCGGGGTATTCCATATGACCATCAAGGATACAACCATCATATGCAAAGACTGCGGGCGGAACTTCGTGTTCCGGTCCGATGAACAGAACTTTTACGCGGAAAAGGGTTATGCTGAACCGACACGCTGCAAGGACTGCCGCACAGCGCGGAAAAACAGCCTCAGTCAGCCGAGCGGACGGACTGCGGGAGCAGGCGCGTCATATGGCGGCGGCAGAACCTCCGACAGAGAAATGTTCCCCGCAACCTGCGCCTCCTGCGGGAAGCAGACGCAAGTCCCCTTCAAGCCCAGAGGCGACAGACCCGTTTATTGCAGTGACTGCTTCACGAAAAACAGATAAAAGTGTATGCTATGCAAATATACAAGAATGGGCTATTGAAAGTGAACTGGCTAAGCAAGCGTTGTTTGTTCCAGAAAATAAAAAACTCTTAATAAATAGCCTAATACTAAAAGATAAACTAATTTATAATGCCTGTACTCTTTTGCCCGGTGATGAAATAATACAGATAAAGACTATTCCAGATAAGGCAGAAACAAATGCTGGAATATGTGCCGGAAATGGTATTTCAATTGTTCAGCTTAACGGGACGAAGATGATAATAGTCATTTGCTCCGATTTTGTGGGATTAGATAAAATATCGACCAGCGGCGCAGATATTATGTTGTTCATATATCATTTCACACTTGGAAATTTTAAAAACAGATTGGCTGATTTAGTTAGTATATCAAAGGAAAGAAACATCCCTATCATAACAGCCAGCTTAACAAGCGATAAGAATTATGGTCACAGCTGTTATGTCTGTGGCTCAACTGTCGTAGCTTTGGGAAACCATGAAGGAATCATGGAGATTACGATATAACACAGGGGGACGGTTCTTTTGTGCTGCGCCAACACAATACCTTCTGTGCCTGCTTCATAAAAAAATAATTACTGATGCATGCAAAAAGACAGTCCGAAAGGATTGTCTTTTTTTCGAGCCTTATAATGAACTGATATGGGTATCGCACATAGAATAGGGTGGGTGCTTACCCCTAAAATCAGTCTCGGCAGAGGGTTCGTATATGGCATTGCGGGAAATAATAAAGAATCAGGCAAGTGAGGTATTGAGAAAAAAAGCCGGGGATGTCAATAAAATCGATGTAAAAATATCAGCGCTGCTTGAGGATATGTCTGAAACACTTTTGAATGCCGGCGGAGATGGCCTGGCGGCGCCTCAGGTGGGCGTCTCGCTCCGGCTCGTCGTCATAAAAAGCGACATGAGCATTATTAAGCTGGTTAATCCGGTGATTGTGAAAGCTGCCGGAGAACAAATATCCCCGGAGGGCTGCCTGAGCCTGCCGGGTGTTTATGGTAAGGTCAGGCGGCCTGAATTTGTTTTGATTCAGGCACTCGGACAAAACGGAAAGCCGGTCGAGATAAAAGCAAAAAACCGCCTCGCGGCGGCTCTTGCACATGAAATTGATCACCTTGACGGTATCCTACTCATCGATAAAGCTTTTCAAGTCGTCACCTACAGAAGGTGATTTGACGGCTATGTTTTGCTGACGGTTCGGGAGAAAACCACGCCATTCTTGTGCAGGGCGACCTCGAGCTTTGTCCTGTCGCCGCGGATGAGGGACTGCGTAAATTCGAAAATTTCTCCGTTTTCGGCCATTGTCTGTCTCTGGTGGAAGAAACCGGCGCTGCCGCTCTTGCAGCCGAGCAGCTGCGCTTCCTCAAGCGTCAGCTTCACGGCTTCGTAGGAATCAACAGCCGAAGCCGGTACGATACCGATTTCATATAAAAGCGAGTAGATGGAATGCGTTTCGGCGAGCTCCCGGGTTAAATTCGGGTAGATGATCTGGGGATAAAAGGAGGTTTCCAGCATCAGCGGCTCGCCGTCAACCCTTCTTATTCTTGTAAAACGGTAGAACAATACGTCGTTGGTGTTCATGGAAAACATTTTCATGATGTCTTGGGACGGCGTTATTATATCGAATTCAATCAGCGTTGAGGATGGTGTCAGTCCCAAAGCCGTGATCTCGCTCGTAAAGGAATAGACATTTTCATTCCGGCGGCGCATTTTAGGCTCCGCCACGAAAGTCCCGCGGCCCTGCCGCCGTGATACAAGTCCTTCCTCCTCCAGCGCACCGATCGCCTGCCTGACGGTTGACCGGCTGATCGCGAGGTTCTTGCAGAGCTCCGCTTCGGAAGGCAGCAGATCACCCGGAGCCAGAATCCCGGCAGACACATAACGTTTGATGATGCTGGCCAGCTGATAATATAGCGGTACATTGCTGTCAAACAAAAGATTTGCTTCGAAAATCGGACTTGCACTCATTGTTAATCTCCTCACAAATCGGATTCAATAATTATAACACAAATTCAGGAAATAGCAATCCGTTGCCATACCGTCCGACATGCCGTAATCGTGAATTTTTTCTGAATTAATATATTTACAAACAGCATAATCTGTAATATAGTTGTATAGAAGACGTATAATATGTTTTGAAAATCCTATGAATAAGGTTGTTTGGGGAGATAAATGTAATGGCAATGAAAGTTGGAATCAATGGTTTCGGCAGAATCGGCAGACTTGTCCTGAAGCAGGGGATTGAACGCAAGGATATACAGTTCGTTTGCATTAACGATCCGTTTATCGATGTGGACTATATGGTATACATGCTTAAGTATGATTCCGTGCACGGCCGGTTTAACGGGACGGTGGAAAATCAAGAGGGTCATCTCGTCGTCAACGGTCATAAAATTCTTGTGACTGCGGAAAAGGATCCCACAAAAATTCCGTGGGCTCAGGCCGGCGCCGACTATGTTGTCGAATCAACAGGCGTCTTTACGAACAAAGACAGCGCTTCGATGCATCTGACCGCGGGAGCCAAAAAGGTAATCATCTCAGCTCCGGCAACGGATATACCGACGTTTGTGATGGGCGTCAACAATCAGGAATATAAGACCGATATGAATATTGTTTCAAATGCCTCCTGCACGACGAATTGCCTCGCTCCTCTTGCCAAGGTTATCCATGAGAAGTACGGCATCCTCGAAGGTCTCATGACGACGGTTCACGCCACAACCGCGACGCAGAAGACGGTCGACGGCCCGTCAAACAAGGACTGGCGTGCCGGCCGCACCATACTCAATAACATCATACCCTCGACGACCGGCGCAGCCAAAGCAGTGGGTCTGGTCATTCCTGAACTCAAGGGCAAGCTCACTGGCATTTCGATGAGGGTTCCGACATCTGACGTCTCCGTTGTTGATTTAACAGCGAAGCTGAGCAAACCGGCGACGCTGAAAGAAATCTGTGCCGAAATTAAACGCGCCTCTGAAAATGAGTTTAAAGGGATTATCGAATATACCGAATTTGAGTCCGTATCGACAGATTTTTTGGATGATACGAACACCTGCATTTTCGATTCCAAAGCAAGTGTCGCCCTCAATGACACCTTTGTAAAGCTTGTCGCCTGGTATGATAATGAAATCGGTTATTCAACGAAGGTCGTTGACCTGGCTTATTACATGTACTGTGTGGATAACGGTCTGACCTCCAAGTAATACCGCTGCCGGTTAATGTCATAAAAATAAGAGCTTCCGAAAGCTGTGCCTGTTATAAGCACAGTTTCCGGAAGCTTTTTCGTCGCAGGGCATGCTTCAAATAAGAAATTTTACGTTAAATATTCTCCATAAACTCCTTGATAAAGTACAGCGCCACACCCAAGGTGCTCGCACGTTTGGGGTAACGGCACAGCTTAATATAATTGCTGTTAGATTCAAAGGTGTTAAGGGACGCTGCAAGCTGGCGGAGTTCAGATAAATATGGTTCTATGAACTGTGTCAGGAAACCGCCGAGAACCACATTGCAGTCCAGCGCCATGCGGATATTATTGATGCCTATGGCGAGGTGAGATAAAACATCCCGCCATAATTCCTCATAAGTCCGATTGTGCAGCGCGACACCCTCAAAAAAATCTTCTAAGGTGATTCCCAAATCATCGCTGATACGCGCCGCGGAGCAATAGGCTTCAAGACAGCCGCGCTTGCCGCATTTACAGGGCAAACCGTTGGGCTCGACACACATATGCCCAAATTCTCCGCTGCGCCGGTTGTCCCCTTCGTAGGGGGCGCCATTCAGATGAACAGCGCCGCCGACGCCGTTTTCCAATGAGAGATAAGCCATGTTTTTCTGCGCCGGCTGCGTAAACCATTCGGCGTAACCGCCGCTTGTGGCATCATTTGAAACATAGCTAGGGTAATGCAGATGCCGCGTGATATGATGGAGATTGATATCTTTTAAGCGCAGAGTCGGCGCCAGGGCAATCTCCTGGCTCTCGGCGTCGAAAACTGCGGGCACGGCGATGCCGACTCCGAGCAGCTTGCTTCTATTCAGGCCATATTCATCTAAAAAAATCTCCAGCTCATCAGCCAATAAACTGCCGACATCATCAATCTCGTTAATTGCCAGCCGTGAAGTCTTTTTATAGGCAATTTCATGCATCCGCAGATTCGCTGCCAAAAAGCGCAGACTGTCCTCAGTGACGGATATACCAACCGCAAAATGCGCATTTTCCGCAATTGTCAGGCGCATCGCACGGCGGCCGCCGGTGGATTGCTGCGTTCCGTCCCGCCGTACCAAGCCGGCTTCAATGAGCTCAGTGAGGTTTTGATGCACTGTCGGCAGGCTGAGCGATAAATCAGCGGCAATTTCCTGCTTGGAATGCGGCGTGTCTGAAAAAAACATATATTGATAGATACTGTTGCGTGTCTGCCTGCGGCGTTCAGTGATGGTTTCAGCCAACATAGTCATGAGTTATACCTCGTACTTTTGTAAAAGAGCTTTACGAAATTTTCTCTATTGTACCCGCCGCATCGATAATTGTCAATTAGTACGAAAAAAACATGTTTGTAGGCGAAACAATATTTTGCCCAAATATCTCCAATGGTCTATTCAAATTGTCGTAAAATGTGGGTAAACAGCATGTGAAGAAAATTAAATTCGTTGTGAAGCAACAAAAAAAGAATGCGGATTTGTATAGAATCATCAAAATAGTGATTTTGACAAAAATTCGTTGACTTCTGTGTAACAGAATTGTATCATTAAGATATAACTTTAGTAAACTAATTTTACAAAAGAAGATTACTTAAGCGACGCGACAATGGAGAGCATAAAGAGCATAAAATAATGAGGAGGTCAAAAAATGAAAAAGGTTCTTGCACTTGTTCTTGCACTTACACTGGCGTTTTCTCTGGTGGCCTGCAGCACAAATAGCGCGACAACATCACCCTCAGCCTCCGCCTCCGCTTCACCCTCCGCCTCCGCGAGTGCTCCCGCCGCAGGCGGCAAAATTGGTATCGCAATGCCGACAAAGTCACTTGAGCGTTGGAATCGCGACGGTGATTTCCTGAAAAAACAGTTTGAAGCCAAAGGCTACACCGTCGATCTTACATACTCCGACAACGATGCAAGCAAACAAGTCAACGACATTGAGAACATGATCGCTGATAAAGTTGGCCTTCTTGTAATCGTCGCCATCGACAGCGAAGGTCTGACAACCGTTCTTAAAGAAGCAACAGACGCGAAAATCCCTGTTATCGCTTATGACCGCCTCATCATGAACACCGACGCAGTCGCCTACTATGTCTCCTTCGACAACTACACAGTCGGCAAGCTGCAGGGTCAGTTCGTTGTTGACCAATTAAAGCTTGACGTCAACGACAAATCCAAGACCTACAATATAGAGTTCACTGCCGGTGACCCAGCCGACAACAACGCGAAATTCTTCTACAATGGCGCTCACGATGTCCTGCAGCCTTTCCTCGATGCCGGCATCCTGAAGATTCCGTCCGGTCAGACCACATTTGAGCAATGCGCAACCCAGAAGTGGACGACCGCAACGGCCTTAAACCGCTTCCAGAATATCCTGGCTTCCTTCTATTCGAGCGGCACGCAGCTTGACATCGCACTGTGCTCCAATGACTCGACCGCTCTTGGCGTCACCCAGGCTATCAGCTCGGATTACGCAGGCAAGAATAAGGTTATCATTACCGGGCAGGACGGCGACGAAGCCAATCTCGCCAATATCGTTGACGGCAAACAATCCATGACGGTTTACAAAGCCGTGGCCAATGAGGCTGTCGCTACTGTAAGCCTCGCGCTGTCGATGATGAAGGGTGAGAAGCCCGACGGTACGCTGATTACCGCTTCCGGCTGGAAATTTGACTGCACATACGACACAAAAGCCTACAATAACGGCAACGGTATCGTTCCCTCCTACCTGCTGGTTCCGACAGTTGTAACCGTAGACAATCTCCAGAAAGAGCTGATTGACACCGGTTATTACAAGATGGATGGTAAATATCCGAAGGCTATCAGCTAAAACATAACCGGATACACAGCCCAAACAAAAGCAGCGCAAGCACTTAATGGGCGGGGCTGGAGCCCCGCCCATTTTCCGATTTGCAAAGTAATTTCACGTTGTGCCAAGGTGCGGTACACCCTGTACGGCAAAAGAGGAGGGCATTAATTTGGCAGACAATATTTTAGTGGTGAAAAACATCACAAAACATTATCCCGGAGTCCGGGCGCTGGACAATGTCAGTCTGAATATCGAGCGCGGCGAAATCCATGCTCTGGTCGGCGAAAACGGCGCCGGAAAATCCACGCTGATGAACGTGCTGAGCGGCACGCTGGCATACGGAGATTACGAAGGCAGCACGGAGTATGACGGCAAGGAGTGCCGCTTTAAAAATGTACGTGACAGCGAAAAGGTCGGCATTGTCTATATTCATCAGGAGCTCGCGCTTATACCGGAGCTTTCCATCGGCGAAAACATGTTTTTAGGCAACGAACGCAAGGGGCGATTCGGCATCGACTGGGACGAAACCTTCTCTCAGGCGGCGGCGCATTTGAAGCAGGTGGGCTTAAAGGATTCTCCTTCGACACTTATAAAGGATATTGGCACCGGTAAGCAGCAATTAGTGGAAATTGCCAAAGCGTTATCGAAAAATGTTAAGCTTCTTATTCTTGACGAACCGACCTCATCGCTCAACGAGGAAGAGGCTAAAATGCTGCTGGATATGCTCAAGGATTTCAAAAAGCAGGGCATGACCTCCATTATCAGCTCGCACAAGCTTTCCGAAGTGGCGTATGTCGCAGACAGAATCACTATTATGCGTGACGGTAAGTTTATCGAAACAATTGATAACCAGGACCGCAATATTGATGAAGACCGGATCATCCGCGGGATGGTCGGCCGGGAGATGACGGACCGCTATCCGAGCCGCGAGCATAATATCAGCTCCGAAATCGGTTTAGAGGTCAAAGACTGGAGTGTCTATCATCCCGTCTATACTGAAAAGCGTGTTGTCAATCACGTGTCTTTCAATGTGCACAAAGGCGAAATTATCGGATTTTCCGGTCTGCAGGGTGCGGGCAGAACAGAACTGGCGATGTCCATCTTCGGTAAAAGCTACGGTACCGCAATTACCGGAACACTCGAAGTAGCGGGCAAAGAAATCCATCTGAAGAACGAGCGCGACGCAATCGAAGCCGGCGTCGCCTATTTAACGGAGGATAGAAAAGGAAACGGCCTTATTCTTATTGACACGGTCGCGCGGAATACGACGCTCGCCCGCCTGGAAAAGGTCTGCCGACACGGTGTTATAAATGTCGACAAGGAAAATCGCGTGGCTGAGGAATACAGAGAGAAGCTGCGGACAAAAACGCCGACCGTCCAACAGAATGTGGGCAATTTATCCGGCGGCAATCAGCAGAAGGTGCTCCTGGCAAAGTGGATGTTTGCCGACAGCGATGTGCTGATTATGGATGAACCGACACGCGGCATTGATGTCGGTGCGAAATACGAAATTTACGGTATCATGAACGATCTGGTCGAACAGGGGAAATCTGTTATTATGATCTCTTCCGAGATGCCCGAGCTGCTCGGAATGTGCGACCGTATCTATGTTATGAATGAAGGAGAGCTTGTGGCTGAAATGAATGCCTGCGACGCAACACAGGAAAAGATCATGGGCGCAATTCTCAGATCCGGGAAAAAAGCTTCTAAAGATGAGAGCAAAGGAGCATAAAAAAGATGAAAGCATCTTCATTTGTTAAAAAATATACAATGATTATCGCCCTTGTGGTGGTTTTCATCTTCTTCACGATTCTCACCAACGGCAGACTGCTCTATCCTCAGAATATATCGAACCTGCTGCTGCAAAACTCATATGTGCTGATTATGGCCTGCGGCATGCTGCTGTGTATCCTGACGGGCGGCAACGTCGACCTTTCTATCGGCTCGATTTTAGGTATGGTAGCCGCTATTGCCGCGCTGCTGATGGAAAGGCATTGGGACCCTGTCCTCACCATCATCGTCTGCCTTGCCGTCGCGACGCTTGTCGGCATTTGGCAGGGCTTTTGGATTGGCAATATGCATATTCCGCCGTTTATCGCTACTCTGGCGGGTATGTTCCTGTTCCGCGGCATACAGCGCGTCCTGCTGGACGCGAAGACAGTCAGCGTTTATGACAAGACCTACCTTGCCATCTTTTCCTCATATATCACCGTACCGGGTATTGACACGAATGTGCACTGGTCTGCGCTGATCGTGGGCATACTTGCGGCTGTGGTGCTTGTGATTTATACGGCGTTCAGCCGCGCGAAGAAAGCGAAAAAGGGTTATGAGATGAATTCCGCTGCGAGTGCCTTCAGTCAGATCACCGTCATCGGTTTACTGATTGTCGCCTACAGCTGGGAGCTGGCGCATTATAAAGGCATTCCCGTTATGGTACTCTGGATTCTGCTTGTGGTTTTCGTATTTGCGTTTATCACATCCAAAACAGCTTTCGGCCGCCGCTTCTACGCCGTTGGCGGTAATGAGAAAGCCACGAAGCTTTCGGGTATCGATGTCAAAAAAGTCTACTTTGCCGCCTATTGCGCCATGGCTGTTCTAGCCGGTTTTTCAGGTCTTCTGATGGCGGCGCGTATCGGTTCTGTCAGCGGTGATACCGGTTATACTTATGAGATGGATGCCATCGGCGCCTGCTTCATCGGCGGCGCGTCCGCTTACGGCGGCTCGGGTACGGTTTCCGGCGTCATCGTCGGTGCGATTATGCTCGGCGTTATCAATCAGGGAATGTCTATTTTCGGTTTGGACAACAACTGGCAGTACGTTGTAAAAGGCGCGGTGCTGATGATTGCCGTTGTCTTCGACGTTGTTTCCAATAAAAAGACCGGTAAATCGTAATAAAGGCATTGAATCTCGACAGCGCCGCACAGGGCAGTGCATAGCATTGCATTGCCCTGATTTTTCAGTATGAGACTTTTTTGGGGGTATTGATTTGTTGTATATCGGTATTGATTTAGGCACATCGGCGGTTAAGCTCTTACTCATGGACAGAGCGGGAAAGATATTGAGGATTGTCTCGCGTGCGTATCCGATAGCGTTCCCGCGTCCCGGCTGGTCCGAGCAAAACCCGGAAGACTGGCTGCGCGAGACGATAACGGGCATTATAGAGCTGACCGAAGGCTTCGATAAATCACAAATAGCGGGTATCGGCGCAGGCGGCCAGATGCACGGCTTGGTAGTGCTCGATAAAGAAGACCGCGTTCTGCGTCCCGCAATCTTATGGAATGACGGGCGCACAGCGGAGGAAACGGATTACTTAAATAACGTCATCGGCAAGCAAACGTTATTGGGCTGTACGGCGAATATCGCCTTTGCCGGTTTTACCGCACCGAAGCTCTTATGGATGAAAAAGATTGAACCGGACCTCTTTGCCCGGATTGACAAGATCATGCTGCCGAAAGACTACATCAACTATAAGCTTTCCGGTGTCCACTGTACGGATTATTCGGATGCCTCCGGTATGCTGCTGCTCGATGTTGAGCACAAATGCTGGAGCAAACACATGCTGGATGTTTGCTGCATCAAGGAAAGCATGATGCCCCGGCTGTATGAGAGCTATGAGGTTGTGGGTACGCTGCTGCCTGATATGGCTGCGGAGCTCGGTCTGCTGCCGAGCGTGAAAATCGCCGCAGGCGCGGGCGACAATGCCGCCGCCGCAGTTGGCACCGCGACGGTTACGGGCGGAACAGCGGCTGACGGTGCAGGTGTCAGCCGATGCAATATTTCTATCGGAACCTCCGGCACCATCTTTATAACAAGCGATAAGTTTGGAACGATGAGCGCGTCCCCCGATTTGACAGTGGTGAACTGGAGCGAAAATGCCGTTAACACTCGGGGCGCGGTACAGCCTCAGGCGGTGCCGTTCAAGCCGACAAGGTTTGAGGATGCCGTAGAAATAGCAGAACAAATAAGAGAAAAACGGACAGTTATACTGAACCTGGAACGAACAGATAAGGATATTGCACGCCGGATCCTCGATTTTCTCTGCGGTATTGCTTATTTACAAGAGGGCAAGCTGAAAAAGATTGCTGTCGATACGTATTTGATCACTCCGGATAATACGGACCAGCGCGGGGCGCTTCATGTCTTCGCGCACGCGGACGGCGGCTATCATCTGATGGGAGTTATGCTCTCAGCCGCTTCCTGCAACAAATGGTGGATGGAAGATATTCTTAAGACCTCGCAGTATGCCGATGAGCAGTTACCGATCACACGAGATAAATTAGGCTGCAATCACGTATATTTCCTTCCGTATCTCATGGGTGAGCGTTCTCCGCATAATGATCCCGCGGCGCGCGGCGCTTTTATCGGTCTGTCTATGGATAACTCACGCGCGGATATGATGCAGGCCGTGCTGGAGGGCGTAGCTTTTGGCATTCGTGATTCGCTTGAGGCCGCGCGTTCGCTTGGCATTGATATTCAGCGCAGCAATATCTGCGGCGGCGGGGCAAAGAGCCCGCTGTGGAAGGAAATCATCGCCAATGTGCTCAATCTTGAGCTCGACTGTATGGAGAGCGAAGAGGGACCCGGTTATGGCGGCGCGATACTGGCTGCTGTTGCGTGCGGTGAATTTAGTTCCGTGCGGGAAGCCGCCGAGCAATTAGTTAAGGTCGCGTCTGTTGTTAAGCCCGAGGCGGAGATCGCCGCGCGTTATGAAGAGTGTTATCAGGTGTTTCATAAAATCTACCCCGCCCTGAAGCCGCTGTTCCAGATATTATAAAGTAATAGGACTGATAATAAGATTGAGGTTATATTTGTGCAAAAAATGACGCAAAAAAAAGATTACGACCGCGGAATGAAGAGCAAAGCCTTGACGGGGCTCATGCTTCGTGTTATTGTCGCAGCGTACATTATTTATCTGGCGTGGAAAATCCTGTCCGGCATGTGGACCAGCAGCCCAATCCCGGTATGGGGTATACTGCTGATTTGTTTGGCCTTTGCCGGTGTTGCCGCCGTTTTTTGCGTTTACGCATGGAAATTTTATAAAAATGGGCTGAAGGCTGCGGAAATATCCGCCGACCCGGCGCCCGTCAGCGGTGAATCCGAATTAACTGACTCTTCGCTTGATAAGGGCGCCTCGGACGCGGAGGATAAGTAATTGCCCTGTATTACATGTGCCGCAAGCAAAAGCGGCGCGGAATGGACGGATTATATGAAAATTCATCAGGTCACTGACCCTAAGTTTGCGCCATACGGTAAAATAATCAAAGGTCATAATGTCACGGAGCTTTTGTCAGTGCTGGCAGCCGCGACGCCGCTTCCGGCGGGGACCGACTATGTCCCTGAGGAGGCAGCCATACAGTCTCTGCCCGCTGCCGCAGCGCTTGGCGAGGCTTTATTCGGCGGTATGCCGGTTCAGTTCGGCTGGTGCAACGGGCACAATACCAGGCTCAACTGCCTGGAATACCACCGCAGCAGTGAAATAAATGTTGGCACAGAGGCAATTATTCTGCTTCTTGCCAAGGAAAAGGATATTGTAAACGGTCAGCTCGATACCTCCAAAGTAAAAGCGTTCCGTGTACCGGCGGGGGTGGCGGGGGGGGTTT
>DBTM01000014.1:12988-13642 GCA_002307055.1 Clostridiales bacterium UBA1316 | reverse complement strand
GTGTACGGGCGGGGGTGCCGGTGGAGCTTTATGCGACAACGCTGCACTACGCGCCCTGCCACACCGACCCGGCGAAGGGATTCCGCGTGCTGGTTGTTCTGCCCAAGGGAACAAATACGGCCAAACCGGATTTCAAGCCGGAATCGCAGGAAGATAAAATGCTCTGGGCTAACAACAAATGGCTGCTCGCTCATCCGGAATCCGCTGAAGCCAAGGATGGCGCGTGGCGCGGACTGACAGGCCCGAACATTGATATCGCAGATATGATTTTTTAAATTTAGTAATCTAAAAAGACAAGGAGCCTTTTAATATGATAACAAATATTCCGGAAGTTAAAATGGGCATCATCGCTGTATCGCGCGACTGCTTCCCGATTCAGCTCTCGCAGAAACGCCGCGCCGCAATCATGGCTGCCTGCGGCAAGAGCAGTATCTACGAAGCGAAGACCACTGTTGAGAACGAAAAGGATATGCTGACCGCCGTGGATGAGGTCAAAAAAGCGGGCTGCAACGCGCTGGTAGTTTTCCTCGGCAACTTTGGTCCCGAAACGCCCGAAACACTCATCGCCAAATATTTCGACGGACCCTGCATGTTTGCAGCCGCTGCTGAGGGTGACGGCGACCTTATAGACGGACGCGGCGACGCTTACTGCGG
>DBTM01000014.1:0-12728 GCA_002307055.1 Clostridiales bacterium UBA1316 | reverse complement strand
CTGCGGTATGCTCAACTGCTCCTACAATCTGGGTATGCGCCATCTGAACGCCTACATCCCCGAATATCCTGTCGGCACGGCAACCGATATCGCCGGCATGATCGCCGGATTTGTCCCGATCGCACGCGCCGTCATCGGCGTCAGAAATTTGAAAATTATTACCTTTGGCCCCCGCCCGCAGGACTTCTTTGCCTGCAATGCGCCGATTAAGGGCCTATATGAGCTGGGTGTCGAGGTTGAGGAAAATTCCGAGCTGGATTTGCTGGTGAGCTTCAAAGCGCATGCAGGCGATTCGCGCATCCCGGCAATCTGCGGTGAAATTGCCGCGGAAATGGGAGAGGGCAAATATTACCCCGACTTAAGCGTGAAACTCGCGCAATTCGAGCTGACACTGCTCGATTGGGCCGAAGCCCATAAAGGCAGCAAGCAATATGTAGCCTTTGCGGACAAATGCTGGCCCGCGTTCCCGTCCGAGTTCGGCTTTGTACCGTGCTATGTCAACAGCCGTCTCGCGTCGCGCGGCATCCCCGTCGCGTGCGAGGTGGATATTTACGGCGCGCTGTCGGAGTATATCGGGATTTGCGTCACGCAGGATGCCGTCACGCTTCTGGATATCAACAACAGCGTCCCGCAGACGCAGTATTCAAAAGAAATCGCCGGTAAGTTCAATTATCAGCTGACCGATACGTTTATGGGCTTCCACTGCGGCAACACGCCTTCGTGCAAGATGTGTGCCGACCGCACCGTGAAATATCAGCTGATTCAGCACCGCTGCCTCGAGCCTGAGGGCAGCACCCCGGACTTCACGCGCGGCACACTGGAGGGTGATATCGCCGACAGCCCTATTACCTTCTATCGTCTGCAGTGTGACAGCGAGGGCGCGCTGCGCGCCTATATCGCCGAGGGAGAAATACTGCCCGTCAAGACCCGCAGCTTCGGCGGCATCGGCATATTTGCCATCCCGGAGATGGGGCGCTTCTATCGCCATGTGCTCATCGGGAAGCGTTATCCGCATCACGGCGCCGTCGCGTTTGCCCACTGCGGCAAGACGCTTTTTGAGGTGTTCAAATTCCTCGGCATCAGCGATATCGGTTATAATCAGCCGAAAACACTGCCGTACCCCTCTGAAAACCCCTTCGCCTGATCCGATATGGACAACAAGCTGTCGGAGATCCGGCGGATTTATGATGACTATATAGCCGATACGGTCCGGCTTGAGACGGGACGAAAACCATCTGACGGGCTTTTAGGCTTCGGCCATGGACCCGGTTCCGATCCCTGCCATGACCGTTTTGCCGGGCGGCTGGAACAAGCGCTGGAGTCCGTGGTATCAGCTGCGCCTTCTTCTCGGGAAGCGCGGGCCGTTTTAGAATTCATATACGGTAAACCCGGCCGTAACGAGAAAAATATGCTGGCATACTGGATGCTGCTGGCCGTTCATACGCTGACCGAGAAGCTCATCGGCTTCCTGTCGCCTGAAGACGCGGCCTGCCTGACAACGCTGTACTTTGAGGCCAACCCGAAATCCACCCGGCTGCCCGTACAGAAAAAGATAGCGGCGCATCTCCGGGCGCAGGCAGGGGACAGCTATAATAATAATAAAAGAAGAAGCTTTCTGGATATCATCAAAGGACTTGACTAAAATATTGAAAACCCGATTACATGAGAAGGAGCGACCGCACTGTGACCAGTTATCAATTCGGCAATACCAAAGAGGGCTGCGCCGTCACGGCTTATTGCCTGAAAAACAAGCGGGGCGCCATGGCGACCATCCTCGATTACGGCGGCATTGTGCAGTCGCTGTATGTGTCCAACGCGCAGGGCGGGTTGACCGATGTTGTGCTGGGTTATGATACCGTTGCGGAATATGAGGAAAACGGCGGCTATGTCGGCGCGGCAATCGGCCGTGTCGCCAACCGTATCGGCAACAGCGAGTTTACGCTGAACGGTAAGACCTACCGCCTCACCGCCAACAACGGCGTAAACCACCTGCACGGCGGGCTGATCGGCTTTGACAGGGTGCTTTGGAAAGCCGACGCGCGCGATAATTCGCTGGTTTTAACCCGGCTTTCACCCGACGGCGAAGAAAACTACCCGGGCAATCTGTCGGTAAAAATCACCTATACCCTTACAGACGACAACGCCCTGCAGATTTTTTATGATGCGGGCACGGATGCCGATACGATTATTAACCTCACAAACCACAGCTATTTCAATTTAGACGGCAAGGGCTCCGCGCTCGGCCATTACCTGCAGGTGTTCGCCGAGCAGTTCACCGAGAACGACGAGGCTTGCCTGCCCACAGGGAAGCTGCTCGATGCAGCCGGTACCCCGTTTGATTTCAGGCAGCCAAAGCCGCTCGGGCGTGATATCGATCTGCCGGATGTGCAGCTTAAAAACGGCGGCGGATATGATCATAATTTTGTCCTGTCGGATCAATCAAAACTAAAGAAGGCTGCAGTCTTGTACAGTCCCGCGACTGGCATCAGCATGACGACCCTGACGACACAGCCGGGGCTGCAGGTATACAGCGGAAACTGGCTGTCTCCGCGTCCCGGCAAAAACGGCGGACACATCGCCCCCCGCGGCGCGGTATGCCTTGAAACACAGGTCTATCCGAACGCAATGGCACACGCCCATTTCCCCAGCCCAATCCTGAGAGCAAATACGCATTACCATACAGAGACGGTATATCGTTTTGATATTCTGAAATGAATTCGGCAAAAGCAGAACGGATATCTCATGACAGAGGTATCCGTTTTTGTTTTGCCGCGGTCTGTCTCCCCGCGCCCTGTTTATTACTTTATTGACACATCCCTGCAATTAGGATTAGTATACAACCATGACAACAATGAAGACTCGGGAGTATAGAATGAAAATTATTAGAAATATAATGATCTTGCTGGTAGTCGTTATAGCGTTCTTCGCCGTGCGCTATTATGTTTATAACGTTACGTACAAAGTAGCGTATAAAGATATCATAGAAAAATATGCATCGGAGTATAACATTGATGAATATTTGCTGATGGCAATCATTAATACCGAGAGTAATTTTAATAAGGATGCCGTATCAAAGGCCGGAGCCAAAGGGTTAATGCAGATAACGGACACGACCGCGAAAAGCATTGCCAAATCAATGGGAGACACGGACTTCAAGGTCGACGATCTCTTTGATCCGGAGACAAGCATAAAAATGGGTGCCTGGTATTTTGATAATCTGAGAACCCGATTCGGTTCGAATGAGCTCGTTCTCGCCGCGTATAACGCCGGACGGGGCAATGTAAACACGTGGCTGAATGCTTCGATTATTTCCGAAGACGGTAAAGATTATAACAATATCCCTTTCAGCGAAACAAAAAATTACATCAAAAAAGTACTCAAGGATGAAAAAATATATAAGTTTTTATATTAAAGGAAAGTTTCGTTATAAGTATATATTCCCTTGATACAGGTATGCTCGGCGTATTATAATGAAGATGTGGATGTGCAGCGTACAGTGTACAATGCTCGTCGTGCATCCGCATCATCTCTTATGATACGAAAGGAGTTGGTTTTTAGCAATGACAGAATTTTATGAGGTGGCGGCGGCCTGAATAAGGCGCGCGACCTATAACCGGAGGCATAAATGATAAACCCCATTTAGGGGACGCGGCACGTCTGACATCGCCGCGTCCCCATCCGGCTGTACGCGCGCGGGGACAAACACCCCTTGGTTTACCCGATTCGTGCCGCCCCTGCAAGGCAAACAATTTATCGCGCCTATCACTCTATTTGCAGGAGGAACAATGCACTATCATAATGCCGCAAACGTTTTGCCAATTCGGCTTCTGCGGGCTGTGCAGGCTTATGCCGGCGGGGAGCTTCTTTATATTCCGGCGCAAACCGGCACAAAAACCCAGTGGGGCAGCCGCAGCGGCGCGAAACTCCGCTACACTGAGCGCAACGCCGAAATCCGCTCCCGCTACTTAAACGGCGAATCTCTCGTGACCCTCGCCGGTACCTATTACCTGTCAGCGGACAGCATCCGCAAAATCGTCAGACACACCGGAGCCGTATAGAGCGGCAGCCGGTCAGATAAAAAGCAAAAGACCTCAGGGGCTTGAGGTCTTTTGCTTTTTTTATCTAAACTGCCTGGCGCATACGAGCATGATGAATAGGAGGAGCGCAGAAGTGTCTATGGACAGGCAGATTATTGGAGCGTGTATTTCAGCCTGAATTATACGTTCGGTTTGTTTTCGCTCAGGGTTACTGTTAGCTTGATGAATTGGCCGTTTCGGTAAACGGTAACGGATATGGAGTCTCCGGCCTTCTGAGCTTTAAGCGCGAGCAGCAGGTCCGACGATGATTTGATTTTCGTCTCGCCGAACGCGGTTATGATGTCACCCTGTTTCATGCCCGCTTTGGCGGACCCGCCGTCAGAATCGACAGCTGCGACGTACGCGCCTTCAATGTCTGACTGGCTGTCGGCATCGGTGACCGACACGCCCATGTACGGGCGGGTGGCGGCGTGCCCTGTTTCTTTGATTTGATCGGCGACTTTAACGGCGTCGTTGATCGGAATCGCAAATCCGATGCCTTCGATGCTGGAGGCGGCATATTTTGCCGTTGAAATGCCGATGACCTCACCGTTCATGTTAAACACCGGGCCGCCTGAGTTGCCGGGATTAATCGCGACATCCGTCTGGAACATGTTGATTGGAATACCGTTTTCATTGATTTCACGGTTTTCAGCGCTGACGATACCGGCAGTAACGGTGTATGTCAGCTCACCGAGCGGATTGCCGATGGCAAAAATCGCTTCGCCGACAACGAGATTATCCGAATCACCGAGCTTGACGGTATTCAGGCCTGTAGCCGCAATCTTTAAAAGCGCGATGTCATTTTCTGTATCGGCTCCGACAATCGTCGCCGTATAAGTAGTGTCGTTATACAGCGTGACAGTGACCTTGTCGGCACCCTCAATCACGTGGTTATTGGTGAGGATGTAGCCGTCATCGGAGATAATAAAGCCTGTCCCGGAGCTGGCTGATGCGGTGGACTGCCCGAACACATTGGTCGAGGTCCCGTCATTTCTGACGCCGACAACGGCGGATTTATATGTCTCATAAATGCTGTTGATGCTTTGAGCCGTTGTGCTGGCAATAGATGTCGCTTGCTGCGCCGAGTCGCCGGCTGCGAAGCTTGCCGAATTTGAATTTGATACAGCCGTGTTCCTCTGACCGACTAAATAACCGGCTGAAGCACCGCCGATTGCTCCGGCGATCAGTGCCAGTGAAAGAGAAAGCGCGACGATGCCGGCTGAGAAGTTTTTTCTTGAGAAATTATTTCTTTTTTTATTCTCTTTTACACCGACGGCAACGGGATCACTGAATGCCTGAGGCGGTGTATTGTTCAATGGAAATTCATTTTCAATTGGCGTTTCATTTGGAATTTGATCTTCATTATTGGTATTCAAATTTATCATATCCTTTCATTTGAATATTAATTATTTTGCGGCGCCTATTGCTTTGCTTCATTCGTTCTATGTCCGCATCATCACATTTTAATGTGGTGATTTTGTGGAGAAAGTGTGAATAATCTGTATATTAATTAATTAAGCGGCTTCGTCAAACACCGCTTATCACCGGTTTTCATTATGCAATAACCGCATAACGGTTGGTCGAATGACACAAGAAATTATTGACAGTCAACTTATTTTTATGTCATACTGATACAAATATATTCTTACATAAAGGAGTAATTCAAATGGCAGCGGAAACAAAAGCAGTTTTAAGCACAATTCTCAATATTGAGCCGATTGATTTAGCGTATACGGGTTTAAAGAAGGACTCGCTGAAGGGTGAGGTTGCGGTAGTAACCGGCGGCGCGAGCAATGTTGGTCTGGGATATGCGCGCGCGATAGCGTGGGCAGGCGCGAAGGTTGTCATCGCAGACTTAAACGCTGAGGCAGGCGCCGAGACAGAGCGTGTGATAAACGCCGAAAATGGTCCTGACACAGCATTGTTTGTGAAAACAAACATCACCCAGGAGGAGGACGTCAAAAACCTGGCAGCAAAAGCGTTCCAAAAGTTCGGTAAAGTAGATATTCTTGTGAATAACGCCATGAATATGCGTCTGAACGGTCCCGTATTGAGCTCGCCGATCAGTGATCTCGATTCGTCCTTCGCCATCTCCGGCCGCGGCGTCATGCTCGCGGTCAAGGAATTTGTACCCGGAATGATTGAACGCAAGCACGGCGTCGTAACGTACAGCGCGACGCAGTTCCATTATGCTCCCCCGATGGTCGGCGGCAGTATTTACACCGCGGGCAAAGCTGCGGCAACGTCGATTATCATGTCGCTTGCCAATGAAGTTAAGGGCACCGGGGTCAATGTGTTTTGCTTGACACCGGCAGGCGTTATGCGTATCGACATGTCCAAATTCCCGCCCCCTCCGAAAGATGCGCCGATTCCGAAAGACGCGCCAAAATTCAATATGGCAATGTTCGGAATGCCAGGATTCAACGGCATGGTTCCGCCGGAGGCCGGAGGCGCCGCTATGGTCTACTGCATTCTGCACGCGGAAGAATTACATGGCTCGGGCATCATCATTACCGACGCCTTCAATGCGATGAACTTCCCGTACCCGAACCCCGCGACGGCACCGAAGCCGACCGAGTCCCATCGTCTCAGCGACATGGAGTTGACACTCGCTTTCTGCACCATGGGCCCGGGCTTCAAGAAATAGCACCCGCCTATTAACCGCCGTATACATAACGCATAAACAGAAATCAGGACAGCTCGCTTTTTGCGAGCTGTCCTTTTTCGATTGAACAGGCAGACGGTATATCAGTATCAGGTGTAAAAGAACGAGATGCCCTGAAAAAGCAGTGTCGAAATAAGCTCCGCCATTTGCTGAGGTGATTCAACCATGCCGTCCTGCAGCCATTTTTGCAGAATCTTCAGCGCTCCGGTAATGATAAAGCACTGCAGGTATTCGGATATTCTCTGGTCGAGGCTGCGGTCGTTTTTACGTCCGAAATTATTTTCTGCTGCGCCAGGGACATGATATCCCGCTGGAATTCAGCGTCGCTGTTTTCACTCAGCAGAACCTTAAACAAATCGGCATTTTCAGACGCGTACTCAAGAACCTGTTTGAGAATTTGAACAGTGAGCTCGGATTGTTCTGCCATCATATGCATATTGATGTATTCTTTGAGGTTTGTTACGACCTCCTGTTCTAATTTCAGAAGCAGATCATACTGGTCCGCATAATGCGCGTAAAATGTGCTGCGGTTAATATCGGCAGCATCACAGAGCATTTTTACGGATACTTTCGAGATGTGATTCGTTTGCATTAAAGTAATCAGACTTTCTTTTAAAAGAAGTCCTGTATATTTCACGCGGCGGTCAAGCTTTTTTTCTGTCATCTCTGAGACTGTTCCTTTCCCGGGACTCCTCAAATTGTAAAAAATTTATTAATCACCAACAAATTCGGCTGATATGTAGCAAATAACACAAAACCAACAAATCTGCTGATTGTAATCCCACATTGTGTAAATTATACTTCAATACTGATGATAAAACAACAGAGCGTTGCAAATCGTTGTAGCAAACATATTTTTATGAAAATGAGGGAATGAAATGAAACTAATTATTAAGAGCCGGTGGGCGATATTTTCTGTTTGGCTGATCGCAGCCGTAGTGCTCACAATATTTCAGCCGAACATAAATACAATACTGCAGCAGAGAGGGCAGTCACCGCTGACGGACAGCAGCCCGTCTGTCACAGCCGATACTATTCTGAAAAAGATGGAAGCAGCGCACGGCACGGATAACTTGATTGTATTTTACGATCAGAACAAAATATCCGACGAAGAGATGAAGAGCATTGAAACCGCTGTAAAAGATATCACCGCGGACGGCGCGATGCTCGGGATAGACAAAATAATCGATCCCTTTAGTAATTCGGCTGCAAAAAGCGCACTGATTTCTGAAGACGGCACTACGCTCATGGTGAGCTTTAAGCTTGAAAAGAACGGCCGGAGCGTGGATGACATCAAGGCGGCATTTGAAGGCAAGCTCCAAAGTACCGGTGTCGAGCATTACATGACCGGTCAAGATTTTATCGCCAATGATTATATAAAAGCGTCGGTCTCCGGCGTCGAAAAAAGCGCGATACTGACCGTGATATTTATTCTCGTCATCTTGATTATCATGTTCAGGTCTGTTGTCACGCCCGTGGTATCGCTCTTGACGGTGGCCTTTTCCTATCTGACATCCATGGGCATTGCCGCGCAGCTTATAGATAAAGCCAATTTCCCGGTGACGACGCTCACGCAGGTTCTTCTGATTTTAATCCTTTTCGGTATCGGCACCGACTATAATATTCTGCTATTCAACAGATTCAAAGAAGAATTGCAGCGCGGCATCACTGTTGATGAGGCCATCATCCGGACCTATAAAACGGCAGGGAAGACGATTGCCTTCAGCGTGCTGACCGTGCTCATCGCGTTCTTCAGCTTGATTTTTTCCGAATCGCCTATTTATAAATCGGGCATCGTCATCGTCATCGGCGCGGCGATTTTATTTCTTGAGATCATGACCCTGACGCCCTTTGCGATGAAATTATTCGGTAAAAATATCTTCTGGCCGTCAAAAAGTGCAATCGGTCATAAGGAGAGCAGGCTTTGGGGCAAGGTCTCCGGCTTTTCCACGAAACACCCGATTGTTTCAATTTCAGCTGTCGTTATCATTATCGCGGTCACAGTCGTGTTTTATCAGCAAAAGCTCAATTTTGACCAAATCGGTGAGCTCGGAGATACATATCCTTCTGCAAAAGGCTTTAACATTGTCGCTGAGCATTTCGGCAAGGGCCAGGCAATGCCCTCCACACTTGTAATCGAAAGCGGCAGCACCCTTGATAATAATGACAGCCTGTCGGTTGTTGACAAACTGACAGAAAGCATCAAGGCGCTGAACGGCGTCCAAAAGGTCTCTTCTGTTACGCAGCCAGAGGGAAAGCAAATAGATAACTTTTATATCAGCAGCCAGATGTCCTCTGTGACAGCTGGGCTCACCTCCATGCAGGACGGTCTGAACCAAATGAGCACCGGTTTTTCCCAGGGCCAGGATAAGCTGAGCACGGCTGATTTCTCGAAGGTCGGCGATATGGTTTCCGGCACGGTAAAGCTGCACGATGCAATGACCGCGCTGACCGGCGGCTTAAGCCAGCTTCAGGCAGGGCTGTCCGGCAGCAGCTCACAAAATTCCGCGTCGATCAGCAGCGGCATTGCCGCCATCCAGGCGAATTTATCCACTATGAGCGGCGGTGTTCAGACACTTGCCGATAATTATAAAGTGATGCAGGCAGGCTACGCGGAAATAGGCAAACACTACCAGGATACCGCAAACGCCCTCCTGAGCATAAAGGCAGCACTGCCCCAACTGCAGGCAATGGTGACCGCGCTGGGAGCCAGCCATTCTGACGTAACGGGTGACGCCAATTATCTGGGTCTGAAAAACGCAATCGATTCACTGTTATCGTCTCTTGACATAATAACGCCGGAGGGGATAGCCGCGCTCAACTCAAATTACAATGCAGCGACAGTTGGCTTCGGTGAAGCCAATAAGAGTCTCGGCGCCATCAGCAACGGCTTGTCGCAAATGGCAGCCGGGCTGAGTCAAATAGAAGGCGGTCTCGGCAAAGCCGCCGATGGTCTCGGCACAATTGTCATCAACATGAACAAAGTCGCCGATGGACTCGATCAGATGAAGGCCGGCCAGCAGCAGCTCGCCTCCGGGCTTGACGGTTTCGGTACCTTCGGCTCGCAGCTGGCGCAGGCGAGCAGCGGCTTACAGGATATATCCGACGGGCTCAAAAAGACCAATGATTTCCTGTCACAATTCAATACGGACAAAACCTTTCGCATTCCGAACGAAGCACTCTCAAGCACCGATTTCAAACCGGCTCTGGACACGTTTGTCTCGGGCGACAAAACAATTACAAAGCTGATTATCATCTTGAAGGATGACCCATACTCCAAGGACGCGGTCACAACCATTCAGCAGATCAATACTGCGGTATCCAATGGCCTCAAAGGCACCGTACTCGCTGACGCAAAATTCGGTGTTTCAGGGCCAAGCGCAACCACAAACGATATGAACGATATTCTAAACCGTGACCTCAACAGGATGATCATCATCGTTTTAGCCGGCGTGTTCGTTGTTCTGCTCTTCGTCATCCGGTCCTTCTGGACGTCAATCTTTATCACAGTTTCACTCGTCGGCTCCTATTTCGCGGCAATATTTATATCAAACACGGTATTTTTAAACCTATTGCATTTCGCGGGTTTATCCTCGTTTGTCCCGTTCTTCTCCTTCATCGTCATTGCAGCTCTGGGCGTAGATTACAGCATATTCCTAATGATGCGCTTCAGAGAATACAAGCATCTGCCGCCGAAGGAAGCCATCGTCATCGCCTCCAAACAGATAGGAGGGGTGGTTATCTCTGCCGTTATCATACTTGGAGGAACCTTTGCAACGCTTATGCCCTCCGGCATGCTTCTGTTGTCGGAATTCGCTGTCACCGTCATCGCTGGGCTGTTTGTGCTCTGCGTCATTATGCTCCCCGTGTTTCTCCCGGCAACGATCAGCCTCCTGAATAGGCATTCTCAGCCAAATAAAGAAAAAACCGCGGCGGAAACAGTCAAAATGCCGCGCGGCTAAAATAGTATAGCATGCCTGCACCAATGAACCCGCTTCTTTCGAAGCGGGTTCATTGGCGTCAGCGTCAGCTCATGCCGTATTTGAAAGAGTGGGCTATTTTCAAAAAATGGTATGCAGGCGTATTGACATTTCTCTATGTGACGCTTATAATAGACATAGAAGCACATCTATGATATAGAAATATATAAAT
This sequence comes from Clostridiales bacterium UBA1316, assembly GCA_002307055.1. Classification (GTDB taxonomy): domain Bacteria; phylum Bacillota; class Clostridia; order Oscillospirales; family Oscillospiraceae; genus Sporobacter. Next base: position 1,832 of record DBTM01000014.1, on the reverse strand, counting down.
GAAAGTGATGATTCGGATGGATATCGGTTATAACGCTCAGGTTAAAAAATTCAAGGCGCTGTCTGATGAAACAAGACTCCAGATCGTTGAGATGCTGGCTGGCGGAGAGCTTTGTGCCTGTAAAATTCAGGAGAAGTTCGATATTACGCAGCCGACGTTATCGTATCACATGAAAATACTGACCGATTGCGGTCTGGTTACAGGTCGGCGTGAAGGAGCCTGGATGCGGTATACGCTCAATAAAAGTGGATTTGAGTCTGTCTGCGGGTTTGCCGGGAACATATGCCAAAGTATTGACGCGGCAAAATAATCGCTGAATTTGGCAAGAGGAGTTTCTTGTGTTTATTTTTGAGTTTCTAAATGACCAGCTGCTTAAGATGAATTGGCTTTCAGAGCTGGTAAAGCTGCTTGTTAAAAATGTGTTTGGCTTGGATATTAACGCCCGCCTTGGTGGGAGCATCCATTTTTTTATCTATGATGTCATAAAAATTTTTATTTTGCTCTCTGTCCTGATCTTCATTATTTCATACGTTCAGAGCTATTTCCCCCCGGAGCGAACAAAAAAGATCCTGGGGAAGCATCACGGTGTCGGTGCGAGCCTGCTTGGTGCGCTGCTTGGTACGGTAACGCCTTTTTGTTCCTGCTCCTCAATACCCCTCTTTATTGGTTTTACCAACGCGGGACTCCCGCTCAATGTCACTTTTTCGTTTTTGATTTCATCACCGCTCGTCGACCTGGCTTCGGTTTTGCTGCTTGCAAGCATCTTTAACTGGAAAATAGCAATTGCTTACGTCGTTGTCGGGGTTCTGCTCGCGGTTATCAGCGGCACGATTATCGGAAAAGCAAAGCTTGAAAAGTATGTCGAACCCTTTGTGTATAACAATATGATAACTGAGCTTGAACAGGATGCGCTTTCAAAGCATGACAGGCTGGAATTTGCCGCAGACCAGGTTCTGAGCATCGTCAAAAAGGTATGGCTTTATATTTTAATCGGTGTTGGCATTGGGGCGGCTATTCATAACTGGATACCCGAGAATATCATTACAGCCGTTCTCGGTCAGGATAAATGGTATTCCGTGCTGCTTGCAACCTTTGTCGGGGTTCCGATGTATGCCGACATATTCGGGACTTTGCCGATCGCCGAGGCTCTTGTATTGAAAGGTGTTGGCCTTGGAACGGCGCTTTCTTTTATGATGGCTGTTACAGCCCTTTCGCTGCCTTCTTTGATTCTGCTGAAAAAAGTCGTTAAAATGAAGCTTCTGGCGGTTTTCATCGGCATTGTAACAGTAGGTATCATAATTATCGGTTACGCGTTTAACGCGTTTGGTTATTTATTAAAGTAAGAAAACTTTCAGCACCGTAAGATCTGTTAATTAAAAGGATTTAGGAGGATGATGACGATGACGATGACGATTAAAATTTTAGGTTCAGGCTGCAAAAACTGCGTGGCTCTGGCAGAGAACACGAAAACCGCGCTGGCAGAGCTCGGTGTAACTGCCGAGATTGTGAAGGTAACAGATTTTGCAGAGATAGCGAAGTATGGAATCCTTTCCACACCCGGACTTGTCTTTGACGAGAAGGTTGTGTCATTCGGCAAGGTACTCAAACCGAAAGAAATTATTAAGCTCATCGAAAAGCAGACCGGCGCGCAGACCTGTCCAAAACCCTGATATAGCAAAAAAATATCAATCCCGCCTCATAAAAGGCGGGATTGTTTATGATGCAGAGAACCGGAACATAAGCCTGTTCCGGTTCTTTTGGTACGCCTGAAGGGACTCGAACCCCCGGTCTCACGGTTCGTAGCCGTGCACTCTATCCGGCTGAGCTACAGG
>DBTM01000062.1:38624-51630 GCA_002307055.1 Clostridiales bacterium UBA1316 | reverse complement strand
ATATACCAGTCGCAGTAGCTGTCCCAGATAAAATCGTATATTTTACCGGCGGCAATGCCGAGCTCGAATCTGTCCATATTGTCAATGACTTCACGCGTGAGGGCATTGAGCTTCGATAAAATCCATTTATCCTCGAGCTCCAGCTTTTCCGGCAGCTCATTTTTTTCGACCGTCAGGCTCATCATGACGAACCGGCTGGCGTTCCAGATTTTATTGGCAAAGTTTCGCATCGCCTCGCAGCGCTCGGGATAAAAACGCATGTCGTTTCCGGGTGAGTTGCCGGTGATGATATTAAAGCGCAGCGCGTCCGCGCCGTAGGTCTCGATAATTTCAATCGGGTCGACGCCGTTGCCCAGGGACTTTGACATTTTGCGGCCCTGCGCGTCGCGGATGAGGCCATGGAAGAGGACTGTTTTAAACGGCGCTTCCTTCATATGCTCGAGGCCCGAAAAGATCATGCGCGCGACCCAGAAGAAAATGATGTCGTACCCCGTCACGAGGACGCTTGTGGGGTAGAAATAATCCAGGTCCGGCGTTTTGTCCGGCCAGCCGAGTGTGGAAAACGGCCAGAGCGCGCTGGAAAACCAGGTGTCCAGCACATCCTCGTCACGCGTGATGTTTTTGCTTCGGCAATGCTCGCATTCCGTCGGGTCGGTGCGGCTGACCGTGATATGGCCGCAGTCGGCGCAATACCAGGCCGGTATCTGATGGCCCCACCAGAGCTGGCGGGAAATGCACCAATCCCGCACATTCGTCATCCAATTGTTGTAGGTTTTCTCAAACCGCTCGGGCACAAACCGGATATCCCCGCTCTCGACGGCCTGGATGGCCGGTCCCGCCAGCGGCTCCATTTTAACAAACCACTGCGGGCTCGTGATCGGTTCGACCGTTGTGCCGCAGCGGTAGCACGCCCCGACACTGTGCGTGTGCTCTTCGATTTTCACGAGCAGGCCGAGGTCTTCCAGGTCTTTGACAATCTGCTTTCTGGCCTCATACCGGTCCAGCCCGTTATACTTGCCGCCGTTAATAATTTTTGCCTTCTCGTCGAGGACGAGCACCTGCTCCAGATTGTGGCGAAGCCCGACCTCAAAGTCGTTCGGGTCGTGGCAGGGCGTCATTTTAACGCAGCCCGTGCCGAATTCACGGTCGACATAGTCGTCGGCGATGACGGGGATTTCGCGGTTCATCAGCGGCAAAATAACCATTTTCCCAACCAGGTGCTGATAACGCTCGTCGTCGGGATGGACGGCGACACCGGTATCGCCCAGCATCGTCTCCGGCCGCGTTGTGGCGACGATGACGAATTCCTCAGAATCCTTGATCGGGTACTTGATATGCCAGAAATGGCCCGCCTGCTCCTCGTGCTCAACCTCGGCGTCGGACAGCGCGGTCGTGCATTTCGGGCACCAGTTTATAATCCGGTTGCCTTTATAGATCAGTCCCTTTTCGTAAAGAGAGACGAAAACCTCTCGGACGGCTTTTGAGCACCCTACGTCCATGGTGAAGCGCTCGCGGTCCCAATCGCACGAGCTGCCGAGTGTTTTGAGCTGCTCGACAATCCTGCTGCCGTAGGTGTTTTTCCATTCCCACACGCGCGCTTCAAATTTTTCACGCCCCAGATCATACCGGGTGAGCCCCTCTTTGCGCAGCTCCTCCTCGACCTTAATCTGCGTGGCAATACCGGCGTGATCCGTCCCCGGCACCCAAAGCGCGGCATACCCCTGCATGCGCTTATAGCGGATCAGGACATCCTGCAGCGTCTCATCAAAGGCGTGCCCAAGGTGCAGCTGCCCCGTGACGTTCGGCGGCGGAATGACAATTGTAAACGGCTCTTTCTCGGGGTCGATGACACCCTTAAAATACCCCCCGTCCAGCCACATCTTATAGATGCTTTTCTCCACATCTCTGGGGTCGTACACCTTCGGTAATTCTCGTTTCATATGAACCTCCCGTTCTTAATCTCCGTTATTATCTCCCTGTCCCGGGATATAAAAAACCCGTCTCAAATTTTACTTTGAGACGGGCGATATGACCCGCGGTACCACTCAAATTGTCCGGCACCAAAGTGCCGTACCTGCTCAAGGACTCCAATAAGTCCCTCGCCTTAATGCGGCGTCACAGGAGGCTCTACACAAGGACATGCCACGTATAATCCCATACAAGAATACGCGTTCGCGGATTCTTGTATAGAAATATGCAAAGCATATTTCTTTTTCTGCACTCCGGCTCAGAAGGGACAAGTCCTGGATCCTCCGCTGCCGACTCACACCAGAGGAAACCATAAGTTTCCTTTGCCGACATCTCTGACGCTTCGGAATCCGACCCTCTTCATCGCAGCTTTTAACACTTATAATACAGTTTCAAAAATCGTAGCACAATTGACGTATATTGTCAATGGCAAAAAACCCGGGAATCGGCACTTCTGCCGCCCGTAAGCGCTATTTCTTGAATAAATCCGCATGCGTGCCGGTACGGGTAAGTGTCAGCGTCAAAATATCATTTTCAACGAGATAAATCAACAGCCAGTCAGGCTGGATGTGGCATTCTCTAAACCCCGACAAGCTGCCGGACAGAGGATGATCATTATGTTTCTCTCCAACGGATGGCCTTTGGCCAGTTCATCCACAACATATGCAAAGAGCTTGGAGTCAAAGCCCCGCTTGATCATCAGTTTGTAATCACCCTTGAATCGCGAAGTTTTGTTAATCGTCATCATCGCTGTTCAAATCCTCCATCAGCTTTGCGACGCTACTATAGCTTTTAGCCGGGACTTTGCCAGCGGCGATATCACGGGCCTCCTGCATAGCCGATATCGTTTCGGCATTATAACGAGGATTTTTAACCTCAAATGGCAGGCCGCCCACCAGAACGACTTGGTGAAGAAATATATTAATTGCCTCTGTGGTTGAAAGCCCTAAGTTTTTTAGCGTGGTCTCAACACCAGCCTTGCGGTATAATTTCTGTTATCTGTATTTTCGGATTTATGTAAAAATAGCCCTTTGAGGCGACAGTGCCCTCGATGGCTTTGCTGGGGCACCAGTCGTAGCAGGCGAGGCAGTTTTCGCATTGGTGGCGCCATGCCGGTTTCCCGTCCTTGAGCTCGATGTTGCCGACGGGGCAGACCTTGGCGCAGAGGCCGCAGCCGGTGCACGAATCATTGACAGTATAGGGTTTGTCGCTTGAGCGGACAAGCACGCTCAAATCCGTGTCGGGCGGCAGGCTTGATCGTTTAGCCAGGTTGGCTCTGATGCTTGGCAGAAGTATAGGATGCAGCCGGAGAAAAACGGCGTTCAAAGGGCCTTTGAGGAAATTACCCTTTTTTCGCGCCATGATGTCCCCGGCAATTTTAACAGCCTTAGCTCCGGCTTTTTCAACGAGTCTGCCGTTATTCTCCCAGGGCTTTGAAAAAGCGTTCTGCGGCATATGTACGCCGAACGCCGCCGTCAGCTGACCTCCGGCTGCTCCGATGATTTCCAAGAGCGTTTTAACCGATTGGCTGCCGCAGCCGCCGTAATTGCACACGGTGAAAACATACGAATTCTCAATACCGCGCAGATTACGAGCAACTCCCCGACAAGCACCGGCAGATCGTTAAAGCACACGGGATAAACAATCCCGACGACACTTGCTTCAGGCCGGATTGCCTCCACGCGCATCGTTGACACTATTGGGACTAAATGGTCACCAAGATTCTCGGCAAGTACCTTCGCCAGATAAAGCGAATTGCCCGTACCGGAGAAGTAATAAATTACTGCTTTATTCATAATAACATCCATTATGCCGTAAAAAGTTTTTGCAGCGGCGGCACTCTTGTTAGGTTGTATTTATCCTAATATTGTGTTATGATATGTTAAAAGGAGCTGATTTTATGAATATCAACATTGATAACCTTGTTTCCATAACAGAGGCTAACCAAAATTTTTCAAGGGTTGCCCGGCTTGTCGACGAAAAGGGAACCGCCATCATTTTGAAAAACAACGCCCCGCGTTATGTTCTTCTGGATTACAGTCTATTCCGTCAGAACGCAGCCGCGGACGACACGGATGTGGATGCAGCAGCCACGCGTATATTGGCAAAACACATCAAAGCGTTTGAGGAATTGGCGGAATGATGACGCTGAGTAAGGTGCAGAATAAACGGCTTCATAAAATACTGCTGGAAAACACAGGCGGAATTGGCGGAATCCGAGATGAAGCATTGCTGGACTCAGCACTTGCCGCTTCGCACCAGACCTTTGATGGTACTGAGCTATATCCATCTGCAGCGGCTAAGATTGCATGAATTGCATATGGTCTCGTGTGCAATCATCCGTTTTTAGATGGTAATAAACGCATCGGCGTGTATGTGATGCTGGTGCTTTTGGATTTGAACAACATCGACGCCAACTTTTCAGATGATGATATAATCCATATTGGGATGGAACTTGCTAATGGACAAATGACTGATAAACAATTGCTCAACTTGATTTTAGAACACTCAAAATAGCTGCGTATCTTTAAATTGTCCATGACAAGCAGTATTTTTTTGCATTCGGATATTGCGAGGTTAAAAATCCCTATTATTTTTATAAGCCTTTTTTAGAAAATATTGAATGCTCATAAAAAACATCTTATAATATAATAACAATGTCATAGGATGGTGTATTATGGAGAAAACAGGTAATAATAACCCCGAACTGCTGAAGGCTGTTATAGACATTTTACAAGCGACTCTCGACGAAGCTCTGACACAGAAGCCTGTGTATACGCTTCGTGATATTCTGCCGTACAAGACTGTGGCTGAATTAAAGGATTTAGCCAGGTTAAGTAAAGTTGCAGGTTTCAGTAAAATGAAAAAGGCTGAGCTTGTGAGCGCGTTGTGCCAGGCTCTGCCTAAGCCGGAACGCGTGAAAGCCGCGCTGAGCTGTTTGGGACAAAAACAGTGGGATTTCTTTAAAAAGGCAGCCGGCAAAAAACAAATTACCGACAATTTTGTTTTTCTGGGCGGTTTCCTGCTGGCGCAGGAGTTTGGTCTTTTACAGGCATTCTTAAATGACGGCAATATAATTTTCGTGGTTCCTCAAGAAATACGCCGTGTTTTTAAAGATATGGTTCAAAACGGAACCGCGGACTTAATTGAACGTTCCATTCTGATTGACGGTTACGCATGCGCGGCGGTTAATTTGTACGGTATCATTTCTCTTGATGAGCTGGCGGAACTTTTTAATCAGCAAAACGCGGAAATAACAACGGCAGACGAGCTGTTTTCCGTACTTATACAAAACATCGACGAAAATTCGGATTATTGCTTTTGGGATGAATATCTGGTTCACTCAGATTTCGAAGAGGGCGACTTTGAAGGTGTCGCCGCTCTTGAAAAAGCCATTCACGGGAAAGCCCGCTACATTCCGCCTAAGGAGGAGTTCCTCCGATATGCAGAGCCGGATTATTACGAGCCAACACCGCTAACGGAAAAACTTGAGGCTTTCATCATGAGCAGCTTTGCGCAAAACGAGATGGAAGCACTGAAAATTACAGATGAAATTGTGCTGACCTGCATGTCGGAAGCGCCTATAAAGGATGTCATGAGTGTGTTTGATAAGCATGGCATTGTGTTTCAAAGCAAAGGACAGGTTGAAAAGCTGACACCGCTCCTTATGGATGTATGGAACAATGCGCGCATCTGGTCGAATAAGGGCCATACGCCAAACGAGATGACAGACAAAAACGGGCGTCCCATACTGCGGGTGCTTCCCGGAAGCGGGAAAAAGCCCGGACGCAACGAGCCTTGCCCGTGCGGCAGCGGTAAAAAGTACAAAAAATGCTGCGGTCGTAATGACTAAGCCGCAATGCCGGGAACAGTTTAGCCTTTCGCGTCACTGCTGTTATTTATTCTCCGTTGCCCTCGCCGATGGTTCCGGAATCCTCGGAATCGGCTTCAGCGTTTTCCGGGGCCAGTACTTCCATATAGGCTTCCTTGGGCTGGACGCCGACGAAGCGTTTAAATTCCTGGCCGTCTTTGAAGAGGATGACGGTGGGGATGCTCATGACGCTGTATTCCAGGGCGAGCTCGCCCTCGGCGTCGACATCGACCTTGGCGGTTTTGATGCTGCCGCCCAATTCCTCCGCGATTTCTTCTATGACGGGCGCAAGCATTTTGCACGGCATGCACCAGCTTGCCCAGAAGTCAACCAGAACCGTACCGGCGCTGATGGCGCTGTCAAAATCACTTTTTGTCAAATGCAAAATCTCCATAAAAACCAGCCTTTCGATAATTTAATGTCAATCAATTTATTTTTAATCAATTATTCACGGATGCGCCAGATATTCTACGGCGGATAGGACGGCGACCTGGCCTTCGCCGGTTGCCTTGGCAACCTGATACGGGGTACCGGTGCAGTCACCCGCGGCGAAAACGCCGGGGATGTTCGTTTTCATCGCTCTGTCCACCCGAATATGGCCTTTTTCGGTTTCGAGTCCGGGCAGCAGTGTGCCGGGGGCAATGGTCTGCCGGAGAATAAAGACGCCCTCACAAGGAATTTCCGCGCCGTCGGCTGTAATCGAGGTCACCCTGCTTTCGCCGTGGATGATGATGTTTTTCGTTTTCAGCTTTGTCACATCGCAGCCGATGGTAGCCAGGAAATCCGCTTCCTCGTCGGCGTCCGGCGACAGGCAGACGACACAGACCTTTTTGCCTCTGTACAGCATACCGTCACACGTGGCGCAATAGGAAACGCCGCTGCCCAGGAGCGCCGCCTCACCCGGAAAAACCGAGGTCTGAATGACGCCGGTAGCTAATATCAGACTTTTTGCCGTGACGATTTCGGCACCGTACCCGACGCTGATTTCTTTCCCCATCGGTAAAATCGTGGTGACACGCCCGGTGATCAGCTCGGCGCCCATGCCGGTGGCGTGCATCAGCATTTTACCCGACAGCTCCGCTCCGGAAATACCGGGCAGACCGGGGTAATTGCCGACTTCCTGTGCCTTAGCCAAGCCGCTGTCCGTCCTGCTGTTGGAAATGACAACGACGCTTTTTTCCCGCATACGGGCTGTAATAGCGGCAGACAGACCAGCCGGCCCGCTCCCGACAATAACAATATCAAACATACTTTATCTCCTTGCAGCACCAAGAATTGTCATTCCCACGCAGGCGGGTATCTTTTTTCCATTTTATCATACCGGAATTGTAAATGCCATCATTACCGTGTATAATACACATTTAAGATATTTTATTTGGAGTTGACGGATATGGAAGAGACCTCAAAAAACTTTATACACACTTTTATCGAGGAGGACATCGCCGAGGGCGGGCGTTTTTATGGGAAAACGGTTCATACGCGGTTCCCGCCGGAACCGAACGGCTATCTCCATATCGGGCACTGCAAGGCGCTCACCATCGATTTCGGCAGCGCCGAGCGTTACGGCGGCCTGTGCAACCTGAGGATGGACGATACGAACCCCGCCAAGGAAGATGAGGAATACGTCGACGCCATCAAGGAAGATATCACTTGGCTTGGTTTTTCATGGGGCGACCGGTTCTTTTACGGCAGCGACTATTTTGAGAAAACCTATGAGCTGGCCATCGGACTCATTAAACGCGGGCTCGCTTACATCTGCCAGCTTTCTCCCGAAGAATTCAAGGAGCGCAGGGGGGATGTCGGCGTCCCGGCGACGAGCCCTTACAGAGACAGGCCGATTGACGAGAGCCTTGCGCTTTTTTCGCGGATGAAGAACGGCGAATTTAAAGAGGGCGAAATGACGCTGCGGGCAAAAATCGATCTGGCAAGCGGCAATTTTAATATGCGCGACCCCGTTTTATACCGCATTCGCTACGCCAATCACCACCGCCAGGGCGATAAATGGTGCGTTTATCCGATGTACGATTTCGCCCATCCGATTCAGGACGCGCTCGAGGGCATCACGCATTCGCTGTGCTCGCTGGAATATGAGGATCACCGGCCGCTGTATGACTGGGTCATCGAAAATACCGATGTGCCGAGCACGCCCCGTCAGATTGAGTTTTCCCGCCTTGGCATCAACTATACCGTCATGTCCAAACGCAAGCTGCGCTGCCTGGTCGAGGAGGGCTATGTCTCCGGTTGGGATGACCCGAGAATGCCCACTATCTGCGGGCTGCGCCGCCGGGGCTACACACCGGCGTCCATCCGCAATTTTATCGAGCGCATCGGCGTGGCGAAATCCGCCAGTACGGTTGAATACAGCTTTTTGGAGCATTGCCTCCGGGAAGATTTAAACGCAGGCGCCAAACGCGTCATGGCTGTGCTCAAGCCGGTTAAGCTGACGATCACGAATTATCCGGCCGGCAAGAGCGAGGAATTCGACATCGAAAACAATTCTGAAGACGACGCGATGGGGACGCGCCGCGTTACCTTCTCCCGCGAGCTTTGGGTTGAGCAGGATGATTTTATGGCGGAACCGTCCAAAAAATATAACAGACTGTTCGTTGGCAACGAGGTGCGCCTGAAGGCTGCCTATATTGTCAAATGCACCGGTTATACAGCGGACGAAAACGGCACCGTCACGGAGATTTTCGCGGAATATGACCCCGAAACGTGCGGGGGAAACACACCCGACGGGCGCAAGGTGCGCGGCACAATCCACTGGGTCGACATGTGCAACTGCCTGGACGCCGAAATCCGCCTCTACGACAATCTGTTTTCCGACGCCGACCCCGACAGCGGAGATAAAAACTTTATGGACTGCCTCAACCCGAATTCCCTTGAAACGCTCGCCGGCTGCAAGACCGAGCGTTCTCTGGAAAACGCGAAAGCCCCCGATACCTTCCAGTTTTTACGGCTGGGCTATTTCACCCCGGACAGCCGGGACTCACGCCCGGAGCATCTGGTATTCAACCGCTCGGTCGCGCTGAAAGACGGCTTTAAGGCCTAATCCGCACGGGCGCGGTTAAAACAGGAGCCTCCTCGATAAAGCTTTAGAAAATATTGTTAAATAATTTCCTGCATATGGTATAAAGAGCGTGTCTGCCGTCAAAAATAACGGCAGACACGCTTTTTATACTTAAAAACGCAAATTGGTATAAATCAAAATTACAATCAACAGGAGGAACAGGTGTGAAAGATAAGAAAGCGTTTACGCGCAAAATCGGTGATTTCCTCGCCGGCAAGGGTTTTTACGTCGTCCTATTCATCTGCACAGCCATTATCGGCATCTCTGCGTGGATTCTGCTGTCCACGGGAAACAAAATGGGTACGGCGGATACGGGCTCTATAGCGAGCGCATCACAAAACAGCCAGGAGGTTATCGGCAATGTCGCCGATATCCCGATTGCCGATGCAATGGAGAAGAAGCCCGTTGTTTCGCCAAAGCCCTCTGACGCCGGGACGGCCAGCGCCGCGCCGACAGCAGGCAAGGGGGACAGCAACGCCGCTTCGGGAACCGAGGGTAAATCAGCACCGGCTATGGCCAAGCAGCTGACCTTTGTCTGGCCGATCGTGGGTGACATTGCGGTCATGTATTCCGTTGACGAGCTCATTTACAACAAAACGATGTCCGACTGGCGGACACACGACGGTATTGATATCAGCGGCTTAATCGGTACGAAGGTTTTGGCGGCAGCGGACGGCACCGTCACAAATGTTTACAGTGACGACCTGATCGGGACAACCGTGGTAATCGATCATGGGAACGGGCTTAAGAGCATCTATGCCAATCTCGCCAAAACACCTGTCGTCAAAACGGGCGACAAGGTCGCAATGGGCGCGGTTATCGGCGCGGTGGGCAATACGGCGCTCGGAGAGACAAGCGAGGTTGCGCATCTGCATTTCGCCATGACAAAAGATAATTCACCGGTCGATCCGGCAAAGTACCTGCCGATGAAATAAGCGCTCCGGCTCATGCAGCGCGGCAACCTCATATCCCGTATGAACTGATTTCCCGTTTTTTTCGCGCAGCGAGAAAAACGGGAAATATTTCATATCCACAGTTACAGTCAGAAAAACCGCTGTCAGCCCGGCCAATTATCCGGTCGATGAAACAATTTGTAAGTTTGCTCTTCCAATTTACCCTTATTTATATTAAAATACATGGGAAAAGCTTATTGGAGGTGTGTTGATGACTGCAGAAAAACCCGTATTCAAGCGGGTGTTACTTAAGATAAGCGGTGAGGCGCTGTCTGGAGACAAGCACTTTGGTCTTGATTTTGATGTCATAAAAAGCGTGTGTATGGTCATTAAAAAGTGTGTTGAAATGGGCGTTGAAATCGGAATCGTCGTGGGCGGAGGCAACTTCTGGCGCGGGACGAAGGATGGCGGCGGTAAGATTGAACGCACACGGGCCGACCACATGGGCATGATGGCAACAGTGATGAACTGCCTGGCCGTGGCTGATGTGCTCGAACAGATGGATGTCCCCGTGCGGGTTCAGACGGCACTGGAAATTAAGGCCGTTGCCGAGCCTTATATCCGGCTCAAGGCCGACAAGCACCTGAGAAACGGCTGCGTGGTCATTTTCGGATGCGGTACGGGCTGCCCATATTTTTCAACCGATACCGCAGCGGTTCTGCGGGCCGCGGAGATTGATGCCGATGTCATACTGCTCGCCAAAAACGTCGACGGCGTCTACAGCGCGGACCCGAAGCTTGACCCGAGCGCCGTCAAATTCGATACGATATCGTATGATGATGTGCTCTCAAAAAAGCTGACTGTTATGGATTCAACGGCAACCTCGCTTTCCATGGATAATCATATACCTGTCATACTCTTCGCGCTCAAAGATCCGGAAAACATACTCCGCGTCATCATGGGCGAAAAAATCGGCACGGTCGTCGGCTGAGTTACACAATCAGGAGGTTACGATATGTATACTGAATATGAGAATAAAATGAATAAAACGGTTGAGGTGCTGCACGCGCAGTTTACCTCGGTTCGCGCCGGCCGCGCGAACGCGTCTGTCCTGGACCATGTCAAGGTTGAGTATTACGGCGCGCCGACACCGCTGCAGCAGATTGCTTCCATCTCAACGCCGGACCCGAGATCGCTCGTGATACAGCCGTGGGACGCCACCAGCCTGAAGGCGATTGAAAAGGCCATACTAACCTCCGACCTTGGGATTAATCCGACAAATGACGGCAGGGTCATCCGCCTCCTTTTCCCGCAGCTTACAGAGGATCGCCGGAAAGAGCTTGTCCGGCAGGTCGCCAAATACAGTGAGGAAGCCAAGGTCGCTATCCGCAATATCCGGCGCGACGCAATGGAAATATTCAAGGCGCAGAAGAAACGGTCTGAAATTACCGAGGACGATCTGAAGGATATTGAAAAAGATATGCAGAAATTGACGGATGATTTTATCAGGGAAGTCGAAAAAATAGCGGAGAAAAAAGAGAAGGAACTCTACGAAATATAAGCTGAGGCGCTCAATGAAATTTTTTGGCAGAAAAGACCCTCAGGCGGGGGGGCAGCTTGACCTTTCAAAGCTCCCCCGCCATATCGCAATAATTATGGACGGAAACGGACGCTGGGCTAAAAAGCGCGGGCTGCCGCGCACGGCGGGCCACGCCGCCGGTGCCGAGACCTTTCGGCGGGTCGCGACTTATTGCAAGAATATCGGCATAGAATATCTGACGGTGTATGCCTTCTCCACCGAAAATTGGAGCAGGCCGGCGGATGAAGTTAAAGCCATTATGGATATTTTAGAGAAATACCTTCAGGAAGCCATTGAAACGATGGAACGCGACCGCGTCAAAATGAAATTTTTCGGAGATGTTACTTTTTTATCAGCGAAGCTCCAAAAGCTGATTGCCGAGACAGAGAAGATATCCGCCAGGTTTGACGGCGTACAGGTTAACATGTGCGTCAACTATGGGGGCAGAGACGAAATTTTACGCGCGGCGCGCGCTTATGCCATAGAATACAAAGCTTCCGGCACCGCGCTGACCGAGGAAAGCTTCTCGCGGTATATGTTCTCTTCGGGGCTTCCGGACCCGGACCTTATTATCCGGCCGAGCGGTGAAATGCGGCTGTCCAATTTTCTGCTGTGGCAGTCGGCATATGCCGAATTATATTTTACGGAAACCTTATGGCCTGATTTCGATGAACGTACACTCGACCGTGCGATCATCTCTTTTCAAAAAAGAGACCGCCGCTTCGGGGGAGTGAAAGGACAGGTAAAATAACTGAATGAAAACAAGACTTATCGTCGCCGGTATATTTGTTCCGCTCGTGTTTATCGTCCTGTTTTTTTTGCCGCCGATTGCCATTACGCTTGTCGTCGCAGCGATTTCCGTCATCGCCTCCTACGAGCTGCTTCGGGCTGTCGGCGCCGCGTCTAAAAAGAGGCTTTGCGTTTACGCGGCAGTCAGCGCCGGAATTATACCGATAGGGGTTTTAATCGGCCCGGGAGACTTGATTTTCCGTGCCGTTTTGATTTTACTCATGTCGGTTTTATTCGGCGAGGCCGTTTTATCTTATAAATCCGACAATAAAATCGCCCTCACGGTGCTCGCCGGAGCCATGTTCGGCGGTGCGCTTATCCCCTATTTTTTATCGGCGATTGTCAGCTTGAAGCTCTTTGAAAACGGCAGATTCTACGTGCTGATACCGTTTGTTGTCGCTTTCATTACCGACGGCGGTGCCTATTTCACGGGCGTTTTTTTCGGCAGGCATTCCGCGTTCCCGAATGTCAGCCCCAAGAAAACCGTTGAAGGCTTCATCGGCGGCATTATGACGGGCGTTGCCGCTATGGTTGTATACGGTGTCATTCTGTATTTTTCCATGGGCTTTCATGTCGGATTTTGGGCCATGGCGGCTTACGGCCTCGTCGGCGGGCTTATTACGGAGCTGGGTGATTTGGCTTTTTCACTGATCAAAAGAGAATACGGCATCAAGGATTACGGCGATTTGATTCCGGGGCACGGCGGCATGCTCGACCGCTTTGACAGCATGATTTTCGCGGCACCCGTCATTTACCTGCTCGTCATTTTACTCCCGGCATTTTAGTGGTTATAGATACATATTGTTAAAGCAGAGCGGTGTTTCACCGCAAGAGCG
>DBTM01000062.1:0-38333 GCA_002307055.1 Clostridiales bacterium UBA1316 | reverse complement strand
CACCGCAAGAGCGGTGTTTCACCGCTTTGGTGAGGTATTTTCAGTGAAAAAAAAGACTGTATCCCTGCTCGGTTCGACGGGGTCAATCGGCAGGCAGACGCTTGAGGTGGCAGACCGGCTTGAGCTGGGCATCTGCGCTTTAAGCGCTAAGCACAGCACAGCGCTGCTCGAGCGGCAGGCTCGGAAATATCAGCCCGTGATTGTCTCGGTTTTTGACGAAGACGCGGCGCGCGATATGAAGGTACGTCTGCATGACACGAAAATAACGGTTCTCTCCGGCATGGCGGGGCTCATCGAAGCCGCGTCGCTGGAGGAGGCGGACACGGTTGTCACCGCCGTTGTCGGGACGGTCGGGCTCAGGCCGACGCTCGCCGCCATCGAAAAGGGAAAACGAATCGCTTTAGCGAACAAAGAAACGCTCGTCTGCGCGGGTGCCCACGTGATGCTGCTGGCAAAAGCCTCGCATGCGGAGATTTTGCCCGTTGATTCGGAGCATTCCGCCATATTTCAGTGCCTGAACGGGAATAATCAAAACGGAAGAGCGTTTAAAAAAATTCTGCTGACGGCGTCCGGCGGGCCGTTCAGGGGGAAGACACTCGATGCGCTCGAAAAGATAACGTACCGGGAGGCCCTCAGCCACCCGAACTGGACGATGGGCAATAAAATTACAATCGACTCGGCAACGCTCATGAATAAAGGCCTGGAGTTCATCGAGGCCATGCATCTCTACGGGGCGTCGCCCGACCAAATTCAAATTCTTGTCCATCCGCAGAGCGTCGTCCATTCAATGGTCGAGTTCTGCGACAATGCCGTCCTCGCGCAGCTGTCCGTCCCCGATATGCGCCTACCGATTCAGTACGCGCTGACGTATCCGGAAAGGCTGCCGTCGCTGACGCCGGTGCTTGACCTGTTTAAAATCGGTTCCCTCACGTTTGAAGAGCCCGATATCTCTGTTTTTCGCTGTCTGAAGCTCGCGTTGGATACGGCGCGGATACCCGGTACGGCGTGCGCCGTTATGAACGCGGCGAATGAAGCCGCCGTTTCGCTATTTTTAGAAGAAAAAATTACTTTCAATCAGATTTACGAATGCATCGCTTACACTTTGGACAGGATAACCAACATTCAAAATCCGTCCGTTGAGGATATCCTGGCGTCAGACACGGCGGCCAGACAAATCGTATTTGATTATTGTCAAAATAACAACACCCTATAGGAAGGGGCAGGCATACCATGTATATCATTATTGCAATCCTCGCATTTGGCTTTTTAATCGCTATCCATGAGCTCGGGCATTTTATGGCCGCTAAAGCCTTTCAGGTCAAGGTCCTGGAGTTTTCTATCGGAATGGGGCCAAGACTGTTGAAAAAGCAGGGCAAAGAGACGCTTTACTCCCTGCGCGCGCTGCCCATCGGCGGCTCCTGCATGATGGAAGGCGAGGATGCCGAGACCGACGACGCGCGGTCCTTCACCGCGCAGGCCCGGTGGAAGCGCTTTATTATCCTTTTTGCGGGCGCGTTTATGAACTTTGTCGCAGGTGCCCTCATCGTGCTGGTGCTGGTATCGCAGTTCAGCGGATTTGTTGGGAACACGGTGACCGCCTTAGCAGACGGTTTTCCGTCAGACGGACAAAGCAGCCTCATGACAGGGGATAAAATCCTCTCGGTCAACGGCGAAAAAATATACTATTCCAGAGACTTTTCGATGTTCATGTCTCTTGCCGGAGGCAAGCCGGTCGATCTCGTTGTCCTCAGAAACGGCGAAAAAACGACGCTGGACAATTACACACTGGAGCCGCGTGATTACGACGGAAACGGCGTCAAACGATATGGCCTCACGTTTAATAAAATCGACGCTACAGTCGGTGAAAAGTTAAAGTATTCCGGTTATACGACGCTTAATTTTGTGCGCCTGACACGAGTGAGCCTCTCCATGCTTTTCAGCGGGAGCGCAGGGCTGAAGGATCTTTCCGGCCCGGTCGGCATCGTATCGGCCATCAATCAGGTAGGCCAGGACCCGACATCCACGACGGCGGAGAAGCTTATGAATGTCGCAAATTTCTGCGCTTTTATCGCGGTGACACTGGCGGTAATGAATCTGCTGCCGTTACCGGCACTCGACGGCGGCCGTATATTCTTTATGGCTGTCACCTTTATTATCGAGAGAATCTCCCGGCGGCATATCGACCCGAAGTACGAGGGGTATGTCCATGCGGCGGGTTTCGTGCTGCTGCTGGGGCTGATGGCCGTCGTGATGTTCAACGACATTGTGAAGTTATTCAATGGCTAAAAAACAAATAACGGTCGGGGGCGTCGCCATCGGCGGCGGCGCACCGGTTACCGTACAGTCGATGACAAACACAAAAACGAGCGACATCGCCGAGACGGCCGCTCAGACAAAACGACTCATCGCTGCCGGCTGCGACATCGTGCGCTTTGCCGTGCCGGACAGCGCGTCGGCGCGCGCCATCGCCGAAATTAAAAAGCAGGTCAGCATTCCCATCGTGGCCGATATCCACTTTGATTATAAGCTGGCGATCCTGGCCGCGGAGGCGGGCGCCGATAAAATCCGGATTAACCCCGGTAATATCGGCGGTGACGAGAATGTCCGGGCCGTTACGGATGTATGCCGCCGGAAAGGGATACCGATCCGCATCGGCGTCAACGGGGGGAGTCTGGAGAGGGAGCTGCTGGCGAAATTCGGCGGCGTAACGCCGGAAGCGCTTGTTGAAAGCGCGCTGCGTCACATCCGGCTGCTGAATAAATTCGATTTTGACGATATCTGCATATCGGTTAAAGCCTCCGACGCCGCGCTGACAATCGCTGCCTACCGGCTTTTATCCGAAGCGGCTGATTATCCGCTGCATCTCGGCGTTACGGAGGCGGGGACGGAATATATGGGGATCATCAAGTCCTCCATCGGCATCGGCGCCCTCTTGGCGGGCGGCATCGGCGATACGATCCGCGTGTCGCTCACAGCGCCGCCCGAGCGCGAGGTCAAAGCCGGTATTGCGATACTCAAAGCGCTGGGTTTGCGGCGCGGCGGCGCCGATCTGATCTCCTGTCCGACCTGCGGGCGCACAAAAATCGATTTGATTGCCATTGCCGAAGAGGTTGAAAAACGCCTTGAGGGTAATCCGGGCACGGACGGCTTAAAGATCGCCGTGATGGGCTGCGCCGTCAACGGCCCGGGCGAAGCCAGATCAGCCGATTTCGGCATCGCCGGGGGCGATAACGAGGGCGTCCTGTTCAGAAAAGGCGAAATCGTCAAAAAGGTCCCGATGGACAGGCTTGTTGACGAGCTGTTCCTGCTGATGGATGGCGCGGCGGCACAATAAGGGGCTATGGGAGGTTATTAATTGAGCGTGCAGAATCAGGTACCTTTTTATGAGATGTTCTCATGCTGCAGGGATATAGATACATTAAACGGTATTTTAGAAAAATCATTCGTTGTGACTGCGACGGTGGATAGAGCAAAAATGGCGATGACCATGTCTTTGCTGCTGCCGAAGCAAATTTCACCCGTGGATATCATGCTGATTGAAGACGGTATAAAAGCGGAGTTCGGCTTGGCGAGCGTGGCGATTTCACCCCTCTATCCGCGCAGCGCAAATACGGAGCATAAAACGGAAAAAAAGAATCCCGTTATATACGGCAAGGAGACGAACGGGAGCATCACGCCGATGGATATGGTGACGCTTGAGCTGGGTAAGGTGACCGTCCGCGGAGAGGTTTTCGACGTCCAGTCTAAAGAGATACCCAAGCGCAACGCCTGGGTGCTGAATTTTGACATGACCGATTACACGGGTTCTGTCCGCATATCAAAGTTTATGCTGGAGGAAAAGGCCGGTGAGATTGTCGGCAGGATAAAAAAGGGCATGTTCCTGACCGTGTCGGGCAGCCTCGGCTTTAACAGATACGACGGAGAGCTCACAATCGACCCCTCCGGCATTACGCTCGCCGAAAAGGAGGTCCGGCAGGATACCGCGGAGGAAAAGCGCGTAGAGCTGCATCTGCATACGAAAATGTCCGCTATGGATGCCGTCACGGATACGGAGGCCGCCATACACCGGGCGATTGAATGGGGCCATCCCGCCATCGCCATCACGGACCACGGCGTCGTTCAGTCGTTTCCCGACGCGATGAAGGCCGCCGGAGACAAGATAAAGGTTTTATACGGGGTAGAGGGTTATTACATAAACGATGTCGACGACAAGCTTGCGGTGTTCGGCTGTTCGGGCAGCTTCAGCGATGAAGTCGCGGTGTTCGACATCGAGACAACGGGCTTGTCGTCCTCAAAAGACGCCATCACCGAAATCGGCGCCGTCATTATGAAGGACGGCAGGGAAATTGACCGGTTCCAGACGTATGCTGACCCGGGGATCCATATTCCGCCCAATATAACGCAGCTGACCGGCATTACCGACAACGATGTGAAGGGGGCGCCGTCACAGGAGGAGGCCGTGCGCACGTTTCTGGCTTTTGCCGGCGGCCGAATACTAGCCGCTCACAACGCGAGCTTCGATATCGGCTTTATCTATGAGACATGCGCGAAATATAATATCCCCTATGAACCCAGATATATCGATACCCTGGCCGTTGCCCGCGCGCTTTTGCCGGAGCTGAAAAGTCACAAGCTCAATATCGTGGCCAGCCATTTGGGGCTGCCGGAATTCAACCACCACAGGGCCTCGGATGACGCCGTGACGGCTGGTCTTGCCTTGATGAAATTCTTTGAAACGCTGCGTAAATACGACATTTCGGATGTAGGCCAGATCAACGACTACATCAATCGGACACGCTCGGGCGTCAAGAAAAACCGGTTTAAGCCGAAGCATATTATCCTGCTGGCCAAAAGCCAGGCCGGTATTAAAAACCTTTATAAGCTTATTACAAAAAGCCATTTGGAACATTTCAGCAGGTACCCCATCATGCCCAAGAGTCTGCTCATGAGCCTGAGGGACGGGATACTCATCGGCTCGGCGTGCGAGTCCGGCGAGGTGTTTTCCTCGGTGGCGGACGGCTACAGCAGGCTTGAGCAGCGACGGCTTGCGGCATTTTATGATTATCTGGAGATTCAGCCCATCTGCAATAATAACTTCATGCTCTACGGCGATCGGCCGAAGGCGAATAATACGGACGATTTGAAGGATTATAACCGCCGTATTGTCGCGCTCGGGCAGGAGCTGAACATCCCTGTCGCCGCGACGTGCGACACGCATTTCCTCGACCCGGAGGAGGAGATATTCCGGCGCATTCTGCTTATTTCAAAGGGGTATGAGGACGCCGAACGCGAGCTGCCGCTTTACTTCCGGACGACGGAGGAGATGCTCGACGAATTCAGCTACCTCGGCGAGCAGAAGGCCTATGAGGTCGTTGTCACAAACACGCGGCTGATCGCCGAGCTCTGCGATACGGTGCGGCCGCTGCCTCCGGCCAAGAAGCTCTACACACCTAAAATTGAAAACAGCGCAGAGGACCTGAAAAAGCTCGTGAGCGACCGCATGAAGGAACTCTACGGCTTTAATCCGCCGGAAATCGTGAAAAAGCGCGTGGAGGCGGAGCTCGGAGACATTCTGACCGCCGGTTACGACGTGATCTACATGAGCGCGCAGAAGCTCGTTGCCGACTCGCTCGCGCACGGGTATCTCGTCGGCTCGCGGGGCAGCGTCGGTTCGTCGGTCGTCGCGTACCTGTCCGGTATTACCGAGGTCAACGCGCTGCCCGCCCATTACCGCTGCCCCGAGTGCGGGAACGCCGACTTCGAAGCCGGACACGGCTTCGGCTGCGGCGCGGACATGCCCGATAACATTTGCCCGGTCTGCGGCGCTATTTATGAAAAGGACGGCTTTGATATCCCGTTCGAAACCTTTCTTGGCTTCGGCGGCGATAAGGTTCCTGATATCGACTTGAATTTTTCAGGAGAGTATCAGGCCAGCGCGCATAAGTATACAAATGAGATGTTCGGGCCCGAGCACGTTTACCGCGCCGGTACCATCGGCACGGTCGCTGAAAAAACGGCTTACGGCTACGTTAAAAAATATCTTGAAAGAGTCGGCAAAACCATCTCCAAGGCGGAGGAAAACAGGCTGGCGCAGGGCTGCGTCGGCGTCAAGCGCACGACAGGTCAGCACCCGGGCGGCCTTGTCGTTATACCGCAGGATATGGAGATCACCGATTTCTGCCCCGCGCAGCACCCCGCGGACGACAGCGAAACCGGCATCATCACGACGCATTTTGAATATCACTGCATGGAGGACAACCTCCTCAAGCTCGATGAGCTCGGGCACGACGACCCGACCATGATTAAGACGCTCGAGGACCTGACCGGCATCAACGCGAGAGTAATCCCGCTCGACGACCCGCAGACAATGGCGATTTTCAAGTCGCCGGAGCCGCTGGGCCTGGCGCGGGGCGACGCCATTATCGGGGAGACCGGCTCCATCGGCATCCCTGAATTCGGCACGGGCTTTACGCGCCAGATGCTGTGCGATACGCAGCCCGATAAATTCGACACGCTTGTCCGCCTGTCGGGCTTCTCTCACGGCACCGACGTGTGGCTCGGCAACGCTAAGGATATTATCCTCGGCGGTGTGGCGACCATCGGCGAGACCATCGGCTGCCGCGACGATATCATGCTGTACCTGATTTCCAAGGGTATGGACGAGAAGTATGCCTTTAAAATCATGGAGGCTGTCCGCAAGGGCCGGGGCCTGCCGGAGGGCGCGGAGGATAAAATGGTTGCCGCCGGTGTCCCAGCGTGGTATATCACGTCCTGCAAGAAGATCAAGTACCTGTTCCCCAAGGCGCACGCCGTCGCCTATGTCATGATGGCGTTCCGCATCGCCTGGTTCAAGGTCCATGAGCCGCTCGCCTTTTACAGCGCCTATTTTTACCGGCGCAGCCAAAAAGACAGCTTTGACGCCGAATACATGATCCGCGGCATCGACGCCGTCGCCTCAAAAATACGTGAAATCAAGAACCAGCCCGAAGCCAAAGCCAAGGAAGAGGACCTGTTGACAACACTGGAAGCCTGCTACGAATTTTACAAGCGCGGCTACGAATTCACCGAAATCGACTTGTACAAATCCGACGCCACCCGCTTCATTATCACCGACGGCACCAAGCTCCGCCCCCCGTTCGTCGCCATCAGCGGCCTCGGCGAAACAGCCGCCTTCGACATCGTCGCCAAAAGAGAAGGCCGCACCTTCGTCTCCATCGAAGAGCTCTCCATAAGCTGCCCCAAGCTCTCCAAAACCCACGTCGAACAGCTCAAAACACTCGGCGCGCTGGGTTCGATGCCGGATACGAGTCAGATGACGCTGTTTTAGATAATGATTATAATATGGGGGGACATATCTTGCGGTCAGGCCGCAAGATATGTCCCCCTTTGGGTTTGAATTAATCCCATTATATAACATTAATTATATTATTAACAAATTTAATAATTTACATTTATAGCAATTATAGGCTGACATTCTTTTCCTGTCGGATTATAATTTTTTATGTCAATATAGTAAAATTAATAAGGAGGTTATTTAAATGAAAAGCAGAAAGACTCTAATCTCGCTCATTTTGGTTTTAATGTTGGCATTTAGCGTATGATAATAGTTCCAAGACATCCTTGTTAGTCGTTTGCAAAAAAGGTACAACCATTAATGCGCCATATGGCTGTTACATCAGTTATAATAAAAGTAAAGACAACATGATTGAGAGAGATATACAAAAAGGTTTTTTGAAAGATAATATTATTGTTAGTACGATAAATTGATTCGGCGGCTTTTTGAACAGGATGAATCTGCAGGGACGTTTCTGGCGGTTTTGACTCCAAGAAACGTCCCTGTATTTATTACTGCCGCTGCAGATTCGACTTTCGCGCGGTTCTGATGCACCGGGTGCAAACAGTCATTTTCTTCTGTGTACCGTTTATAACAACCTTGGTATTCTTCAGGTTTGGGTAGATCTTTGTTTTGCTGCGTCCTGTAACATAGGAGCCTCTATGACTTACCCTTGTACCAAAGGTTGTTGTTTTACCACACATTTCACATTTTGCCAATTCAATCACCTCACATATTACATGTTTGAATGATATACTTTTGGTGGCATAAATCTCGCCTCCTTTAACGCGAATCAAGCTGCATCAGGTAACACTTGAATGCAGCTTGATGATTAAGTAATAACCTAATCTTAAAATGACTATAAATGAAAAAACCGTGCTGAAAGACTAAAGTCTTCAGCACGATTTTATACACTTACAGCAAGTGCAATAAACAGTGTTAAAAATTAAAAAGTCCGATTTCACGCACAACGAAAACAGCGCCTTATAGCTTACTACAAGACAGATGGATTCTCCGTTGTGTTATATTGTGAAATCAGCTTATAATCATAATTAACCACCATTATGCAAATATGCTTATAATATACCTGCGCATCGACAATTTGTCAACCACAGATAATGGGCCGATACGTGCGGCCAAGTTATCCCCTTAAGTAATCAATCCTTTAGTCTTTATGTACAAGCGTATAGTAAACAGCGTAGCTGCCAAGGGTGAAGAGGGCGAAAAGGAGGGAGAAGCTGAGGGAGAAGGAGGTGAATTGGTGTTGGATTCTTGTGAGGAGGGTGATGGGGTGGAGGATATCCCAGGAGTTGAAGCGCAGAATTCTGCCGATATAGATGGCAAAGCCGCTGAGGAGGCTGGTAACGATAATGGCGGCATAGGCGATTTTTTTGCCTTTATGCCTGAGGATTATTTGGTGCATTTCATAAAACGACTTTAAACCCATCAGGATGCCGAACAATGCACCAAAGCCGATAAAGACGAGCATCGCCCACGCTAAAACACTTGTTGTATAGCCGTTTTTGACGAAATAGGAGGCGTTGCTAAAGTAAATCAGGTCTGTGATCATATACGGCGCGTTCGGAAAAAACAGCAGCCACAAGACGGCAAGCCCCGCAACGACAGGCTTTTTCCGGGTGTCACACGCGAGATGGCGGCCTAACAGGCGCACGAAAAGAAGCGGCAGATAGGCCAGAAATACATTCCACACCAGGAACAGATAACCGATTCTGGAGGTACCTAAAGTGATAATCAGGCCGAATATCAGGTAGCTGAGTAAACAAATGCCGAGCTTTTTATACAGCTTCATATAACATATTCACCGTTCTTAAGCCAAGGGAGGCTAAACCGCAAGAACCATCCCCTTGGTTTAGGCCTTTTCTAAAATATCTGCGATGCGCTTCGAGGCAAAGCCGTCACCGTAAGGATTGGAGGCGTGGCTCATGGCGTCGTAAGCGGCTTGATCGGTGAGGAGCGTTTTGAATTCACGGTAGATTGTCTCCTCATCGGTGCCGGTAAGCTTGAGCGTTCCGGCGGCAACGCCTTCGGGCCGCTCCGTTTTATCACGAAGGACCAGAACGGGCTTGCCAAGAGACGGGGCGGCTTCCTGAATACCGCCGCTGTCGGTCAGGACGAGATACGACTGCGCGAGAAAATTATGGAAATCCGCGGGACCGAGCGGGTTAATGAGGTGGATACGGTCATGACCGCCGAGCACCGCGTGCGCAACCTCCTGAACGGCGGGATTGAGATGAACCGCATAAATCAGCTTGATGTCCGGGAATTCCTCGACGACGCGGCGGATGCCGGTGAACATGCGATGCATCGGCGCGCCAAGACTCTCGCCCCGGTGCGCGGTCATTGTTATAAGGCGGCTGCCGGCGGCCCAATCGAGCTCAGGGTGATGATAATCGGCACGCACGGTCGTCTTGAGTGCGTCAATTTCGGTGTTGCCGGTGACGTAGATCGTCTCCGGGGGTTTACCCTCTTTAATAAGATTATCCCGCGATTCGTTTGTCGGCGCAAAGAGGTACTGCGCGACGATATCGACAGCCTGACGGTTGAACTCCTCCGGCCAGGGCGACTGAATATCGTAGGTCCGCAGCCCGGCTTCCACATGGCCTATGGGGATATGGAGATAGAACCCTGCGAGGCAGGTGGCAAAGGTGGTCGTCGTGTCGCCGTGGACAAGAAGGATGTCCGGCTTTATTTTTTCCAGCAGCGCGCGCATGCCGCGCGTCACTTTTTCGGTGATGTCAAACAGCGTCTGTCGGTCGGTCATGACGTCCAGGTTATAATCCGGCGTGACCTTAAAGACATCAAGCACCTGCCGGAGCATTTCCCGATGCTGACCGGTCACGCAGACAATCGTTTCAATATTCTTTCTTGTTTTTAGCTCGAGGACGAGCGGGCACATTTTAACAGCTTCCGGCCTCGTCCCGAATACAAGCATTACTTTTTTCATTCATAATCTCCTATACGCCCCAACTGGCGAGGTATTTCTTTTGTTCGGGGGACAGCGCGTCAATCGACAGGCCGCACGCGCTGAGCTTTTTCAGGGCGACTGCTGTATCGATCTCCTCGGGCACAGGGATAACTCCGACGGCAAGTTTCCCCCGATTGTCGGCGAGGTATTTGGCTGAGAGGGCCTGGATGGCAAAGCTCATATCCATGATTTCAACTGGATGCCCGTCACCGGAAGCCAGATTGACCAGACGGCCTTCGGCGAGGACAAAGAGCGTCTTGCCGTTTTCCAGGGTGTACCCCATGATGTTCGGCTTCTGCTCTGTGCGCCGAGCGGCATGGCTGTCCAGATACTGCACATCGACCTCAACATTAAAATGACCGGCGTTGCATAAGACGGCACGGTCTTTGATAACATCGAAATGCTCTTTTGTAATAATATCGCGGCAGCCTGTGGCGGTAATGAAGAGGTCTCCGAGCTTGGCGGCCTGGGCCATCGGCATGACGTCAAATCCGTCCATCATCGCTTCAAGGGCTTTGACGGGATCAATTTCCGTCACAATCACGCGCGCGCCAAAGCCTCTGGCCCGCATCGAGATACCCTTGCCGCACCAGCCGTAACCGGCGATGACGACATTTTTGCCCGCGACGATCAGATTGGTTGTGCGGTTGATGCCGTCCCATACGGACTGCCCCGTTCCGTAGCGGTTATCAAACAAATACTTGCAGCGGGCGTTATTGACGGTGATCATGGGGAATTTAAGCGACCCTTCCCGCGCCATGCTGTTCAGGCGCATGACGCCGGTTGTCGTTTCCTCACAGCCGCCGAGGATATTCGGGAGCAGGTGCGTCAGCTTTGTATGCAGGAGATTGACAAGATCGCCGCCGTCATCAATGATGATATTCGGACCTGTTTCGAGCGCGGCTGTCAGGTGGCGCTCATATTCTTCGGGTGTCGCGGCGTGATAGGCATAAACATCGATACCGGCGTCACTGCCGCCTGTGTGGCTATTCCCGGCGGCAAGCGCCGCGGCGACGTCATCCTGTGTGGACAGGGGGTTGCAGCCGGTGACATGCATCTCGGCACCGCCGGCC
Source organism: Clostridiales bacterium UBA1316 (assembly GCA_002307055.1). GTDB lineage: Bacteria > Bacillota > Clostridia > Oscillospirales > Oscillospiraceae > Sporobacter. The sequence goes on along the minus strand of DBTM01000062.1, from coordinate 26,941 downwards.
TGCAGCACGCGGCAGAGATACGCGGTCTTCGCCTCCATATGGACTGAGAGCGTCACCTTGAGCCCTTTAAAAGGCTTTGTGACGGAAAACTCCTTGACAAGGTTGTTTAGAAGCGGCATATTGCGGCACGCCCATGCGATTTTTTTCTCGCCGGAAGGCGCGAGCGACGAATCTCGAATGTCACTCATCTTGTCCCTATCCTTTCACAGACTTTATTGACTTCATATAGGACCTTTTCTTTGTCTATTGTTGTAAATATACGGTTCTCCATGACAAGCCTGCCTCCAGCCAGTACGGTTTCGACCTCGGAGCCGTTGGCGGAGTAGGCAAGCGCGGCGACGGGGTCATTCAGCGGCTGCATATTGGGCCTGTCAAGGTCCAATATGGCGAGGTCCGCCTTCATCCCGGCTTTAATTTCTCCCAGATTTTCAAGTCCCAGGGCTTTTGCGCCGTTTTTCGTAGCGATATCGAGACCCTCGCGCGCGCTGACGCACTGCGGGTCACCGGTTATGCCTTTATGCAGCAGGGTGAGCAGGCCGAGCTCGCGGAACATATTGAGCGCGTTGTTGCTGCCCGAGCTGTCCGTTCCGAGCGCGACATTGACACCGGCTTTGAGGAGCTTTGGTATCGGCGCAATGCCGTTGGCGAGCTTCAGGTTGCTGACGGGGTTCGTCGCCAGAGAGACACCGCGTGCGGCCAGCAGCTCGATATCGCTGTCCGTCAGATAGACGCCGTGTGCGGCGACGGTTTTGCCTGTCAGCAGTCCGGTTTTGTCAAAAAGCTCCGGCGGCGTGCAGCCGTATTTCTCTTTGATGGTATCCATCTCGGTTTGGCTTTCCGATACATGGGTGTGAATCCCGACGCCGAGGCGCTTTGCTTCGGCGGCAACTTCCTTTTGATAGCTGTCATCACACGTGTACGGGGCGTGGGGGGCCAGCATAAAGCTGAGGTTTTCGGCGCCCTTCCATTTTTTAATTTCGGCAAACGCCTCATCAAGGCGCTTTCGCCCGCCTTCAGCATTGTCCCGCCCGCCGACCAGGCCGCGCGATAATACGGCGCGCATTCCCGCTTCCTGCGCCGCGCGCGCTGACGCGTCGGCAAAAATGTACATGTCGTTATACGTTGTCGTCCCCGTCCCCAGCATTTCCATGATACCGAGCAGCGAGCCCCAATAGCAGTCCTCCGGCGTGAGCTTATCCTCTAAGGGCATGATTCTGCCGAATAGCCAATCGTTGAACTTCAAGTCGTCGGCACAGTTGCGGAAAATCGTCATATACGCATGTGTATGCGCATTAATCAGCCCCGGAATCAGCAGCTTCCCCGAACCAAATATCGTTTTATCCGGGCTGAACTCCTGGGGTATATGATCAACGGCAGTTATAATGCCATCCTCTATACCGACAGAGCAGACCCCCGCACCATCCGGCAGGACAGCAAGGATATCACGGATGAGTATCTTCATATAAACCCCCATTTTAGAAAAGTTAGTGTTTGATTTTTAACAAATATACCATTCTCAGGCGCTTTTTACAACAGTAATAGCAAATCGCATGGGTGCAAATGCATGCTTTATACTATGTTTTTCATAAGCAAAATGTATAAGGTACGGTTAAAAATCAGGCGTTATCGGGTTTCCGATAACGCCTGAGCATTTTAAATATAACGCGATAAAATCCAAGCCAGTGCTGTAAGCGCCGCGCCGAAGGCAGCAAATACTGGTGCGGGGAGCTTTGAAAACCAGCTTTTTTTGATATTAAAGCGGATATAATTGTCAGCCACCTGTTGTGCCTGCTTAATGATTTCCTCACTCGTCACCCCGCCGGCACGCAGGGCCTCCTCCTTCACGATGAAGATGGCCTCCTCAAACAAATGAAGGTCGGCAGACTTGATGACAATGACCCGGCGGCAGACACCTTTTACCACTTCTATCACACCCCCTGAACGATTTGTTAGAATTTTGCCCGTTTAGGTGGTGGAATATACAGGAAATTCCGGGGCGGAAAAAGCAAGGGGACGGTTCTTCTGCTTTGCATAAAGCAGAAGAACCGTCCCCTTGCTTTTAAGTTCGTTCCGCGACAAAAATCGCAATAACCGTCATATCGTCTTCGGTACCGTTTTTTTCTTTTGCCGTTTCAATAATGGAACCCGCGAGCGCTCTGGGCTCGTCTCCTTCGAATTTTGCTATTGTGCCGCACAGCCAGGCATCATCCAGTCCGACAGTGACACCGTCGCTGACGATGACGGCGACGGAGCCGGGCTTGAGATCCATTTTGAGCTGATCGGGTGTGTCATGCGGCGGAACACCGAGTCCAGCTGCCAGGCTTTTGCCCTTGATACGGCGCACTGTGCCGCCGTTCCGGAGGTAGGACGGGGCGGCACCGTATTTAAACATACGTGCTGCGCCCGTAAAGAGATTGATACAGACAAGATCGACGGTGGCGCAGCCGGTATCGTCTTCATTTTTCAAAAGCATCAGGTCGTTGAGCATATGGACGGCTGTTTCGGGGGCGACACCGGAGCGTAAAAAACGCTCAAGAATCCGCACTGCGTCGCTCGAATACCGGGCGGCGTGGTCTCCGGTACCCATACCATCGGATAAAATGACATAAAGGAGACCTTCATCCGTCTTAAAATACGCGCCTTTGTCGCCGCTGGGCTCCTTCTCATTTTTCTTTTTACAGGAGATGCCGACAGAGGCTGAAAGCGGTTCGGCCTCCAGCAGGCAAATCCGGTCAGACGCGCCGTCGCTGTCAACAGCGCACAGGCGGACATTAAAAACAGCCGACAGCTTTTCCAGATAATCGGGCGTTTTTTTCAGCGTGCTGAAGTTCGCGCCGTATATTTCCGCGTGCAGCCGTCCGCTGCGGTCACGGAAAACGGCTGTTTCCGCCTGGATGCTCAGGCTGCGCAGATATTTCCGCAGCCTTGTTTCAAGCTCCGGCTCGAAGCTTGTCCCGCTGCCGAGCTCCTCGGATATGCCGCCAAGTATTGCCGAAATATCCGAATACTGATTAAAAGCGGCGCTTTGATTCTCCTTCAGCCGGCTTTGATACTGCCTGCGGTATTGCAGCCCTTTGAGCTCGTTATTGACGGCCTTCGTAAATTCCGTGAGATTCAGGCAGGTTTTTTGGAAATAATCGGGCAGGTCTGTTTCGATCAGGTTCCCGCGTTTGAGCATGGCTGCCGACGCGTTGTTCATGGCGTCGAGTGTCGTTTGGTAATCCAAATGCCAGCACTTGGCTGTTTTAGAGCAGGTCAGGCACGTCACATCGGCAGCTTTGTCAAAGACGGAGGCAATATCGCCGTCATTGTTATTGCCGCCGACGGCTGTTTTAACAGTCTCGTAAAGATCACGAAACGCCAGCGCCGTCTGGTCGACGCGGTTTTTTGTATATTCTCTGGCCTTGATGACACCCTGGCCGCTGCCTGTTCCCGGCAGGAGGACGGAGAGCTTTGCCATAAATGACGCCGGCAGGATCATGAAAATAACGGAGGCAATAAAAACCTCATATAAAATCGCGGGGACACCCGTATTGCCAATGGATACCGCCGCAACGACAGCGTCAACAAGAATGTAGGATACGGAAAAAACAAACCGGCTCTGCTTGGAGAAGATTCCGGCGATCATGCCAGCCAAACCGTAAGCCGTGCAGAAAATCGGCGCGGCACTCGACGCCGCGTCCATCGCAAGCCCGACGGAAATACCGGTGGCGCACCCCATACCGACGCCGCCTCTGAAGGCCGCGAGAAAGACGATGAGCGTCGCTGCTGCGCGCCCGATGGATATGATGCCGAAAACCTTGAGCTGGGCAAGGGAAATCAGAAGTGTTGAAATTAATATCAAGACGCTGACCGTATGGACAATTTCCGACCCGTGTTCCAGATTGAGCCGTCCCACCCACGGCGACAGCGCAATTTTATAAAAATAAGCACAGCCTCCGGCCAGCACCGTATCGGTGAGCAGAAGCGCAATCGCCGGTAAGCTCCAGCCCGCGTCAAGCACGGTGACACTCCCGATGCAGGCCGTAATAAAGGATGCTGTCACCGGCATAAACCAGCTGCTGTGATAGACCTCCGTCTCCCGGAAAACAATAACCGCCGTACAGACGATAACGGTAACGCATATGTATTTAATTGACCAATAAAACGAGCCCGCGAGCAAATAACCCGCGATTGCGCCGAGCATCGAGACAATGCTGCCGGAGCTTGAGCCGGCTGCCGCCGTGAACCCGACGGCAAACGGCGCAATCCCGCCGAAAATCTGCGAACCGGAAAGCAAAAATGACAGCGCAAACCGTACAAACCATTCAATCAGCTGCGCAATATCGGCCCGGTGCAGCGCAATTGCGTTCCTTATCGGCATCTCGGTTTTTATATCAGACAGCCTCTGACGAATTTGATTTCCGATCATACAAACTTCCTCTCACGACACAGCATCGGGCTCAAATCCCGATACTTTTGGTATAAATTACTGCTGCTTGTCATAAAATAGTAATTTAATTGTAGAAGAAGAAACATGCAAAAACGGTCAAACCATGGCAGTTTATCGTGTAACATTGGGTCGGGAAAAAGCGGAAAACGCCGGATTGAACGCGCGGTTTGAGAACCGATGCGAGACACAGCACCGTCCCCTGACCAGAAAAAAATGCAGCCTGTTCTTACGAATAGGGCTGCATTTTATATGCTTGTGTTAAAGCGTCTTTAAGCTAGACCATCAGTTCGCTGATGAGGTCGGCGAAATGGGAGGGGTCGTCAAGAGAGACACCGGCGATGAGCTGGGATTGGCCGTAGAGGAGCTCGGCGTATTTTTTGGCTTTTTCTTTATCGGATGTAAAGGTGTCTTTCAGCGCCGCAAAAACAGGGTGATTCACGTTGAGCTCTAAAACCCGCTCGGCTTTCATGTTTTCGGATGCCTCGGTGTTCAGCGCGGCAAAATAGCGTTCCATCTCCAGGCTGATGCCGCCCTGGGTTGTTAAGCAGACGGGATGGCTCTTGAGCTTATGCGAGAGCTTGGCGGCGGCAATTTTGCCGGAGAGACTGTCTTTGACAAAGTCCAGGATGTCTTTGTTCTCCGTCTCGAGCTTTTCGGTTTCCTTCTTCTCGTCCTCAGATTCCAGGCCCAGGTCGTCGTCATTGACGGAGCGGAATTCCTTGTCCTCGAATTTCATGAGAGAGCGGACGACAAATTCGTCGATATCGTCTGTCATATAGAAAATCTCGTAGCCTTTTTCCCGGACATTTTCAGCCTGAGGGAGCTTATCAAGCTTTGCGGCATTCTCTCCGCAGGCGTAATAAATGTATTTCTGGCCCTCCTGCATGTTCTTGACGTAATCGGCAAGAGGAATGAGCTTTTCGGCCTTTGAGGAATAGAACATAATGAGGTCCGAGAGCATGTCTCTGTTCGCGCCGTAGCCGTTGACAAGGCCGTACTTGAGCTGCAGGCCGAAGCTCTTGAAGAACAGCACATATTTATCGTAGTCATTATCCATGAGCTTTTTCAGCTCGGCTTTAATTTTCTTTTCCAAATTCGAGGCGATGACCTTCAGCTGGCGGTCATGCTGCAGCAGCTCGCGGGAGATGTTCAGCGACAGATCCTGCGAGTCGACAACGCCGCGCACGAATCGGAAATGCTCCGGGAGCAGGTCGGCGCAGTGCTCCATGATCATAACGCCGGAAGTATAGAGCTGCAGCCCGGCTTCATACTCACGCGAGTAATAATCATGCGGAGCCTTCGCCGGGATAAAGAGCATCGCCTTGTAGGTGACGGTACCCTCCGCGCTGATGCGGAGGACGGAGACGGGGTCTTCCATGTCGAAGAACTTTTCCTTATAAAACTGCATGCATTCCTCATCGGTGACCTCGCTTTTCGCGCGCTGCCATATCGGGATGCGGCTGTTGATGACTTCTGTTTCGGTGTAATCCTCCCAGATTTTCTTCTTGCTGCCGTCCTTGTCGGTTTCGGTGCCATCCACCTGGCGGGATTTCGTGACATCCATGATGATCGGCCAGCGGATATAGTCGGAGTATTTTTTAATAATCCGGTGGAGCGTATCCTCCTCAAGGAATTCGCAGTAGTCCTCCTCTTCCTCGTCCGGCTTCATATCAATGATGATATCCGTACCGACGGAAACTTTTTGGCAGGGCGTGATGGTATAGCCGTCCGAGCCGGCTGAGACCCACATGTTGGCTGTGTCCGTATCGCTGCCATAAGCCTTGGATATCACCGTAACCTTATCGGCGACCATAAAGGCGGAGTAAAAGCCGACGCCGAACTGGCCGATAATGTCGACATCCTCGTTGGTATCGGTCATGTCTTTCTTAAACTGAAGAGAACCGCTCCTGGCGATGACACCCAGGTTTGACTCAAGCTCCTCCGCCGTCATGCCGATGCCGTTGTCCGAAATGGTCAGGGTGCGTTTTTCCTTGTCGGCGGTGATGATGATTTTAAAATCATCGCGCGTCAAACCGACCTTGTCATCGGTCAATGAAATGTAACAGAGCTTATCGATGGCGTCGGACGCGTTGGAGATGATCTCACGCAGGAAGATTTCCTTATGCGTGTAGATCGAGTGGATCATGAGGTCGAGCAGGCGCTTGGATTCGGACTTAAATTGTTTCTTTGCCATTTTTCTATTTACCTCCTTGAAATTTCAGGCATCTATATTTATCTCCGGCACAATTTGCTGAAAGAAACAATGCTTCCTTCAGCAAACCCTGCTGGGAGTAAATGACTGCTGCCATCTGCGCTGTACTGGGGCGGCAGGAACATTTCCCGCCACCCCAGATATTACACCATAATCCTTATTATGACAAGTGCCGATTATCTTTTCTCAGGATTTCATTTGCTTTCTGCGGGCGAGGTTGATTGTGCCCTCATGCATATCCCCGACAAGGTCGAGCGATTTGCCGATACCGTAGCCGACGCAGAGCTCCGCGTCATCGGCGATATGGGTGGGGATGTTCGTCCGGCTTTCGATGAGCTTATCAAAACCCCAGAGCAGACTGCCGCCGCCGGTCAGGATGATCCCGTTCTGCGAAACATCGGCGACGAGCTCGGGCGGCGTATTTTCCAGGACGCGGTGTATCGTCTCAAGAATGCGCTCGGTAACCTCTTCGAAGGCCTCCAGTATCTCCGTTGTGCCGATGGGCACGATACGGGGGAGTCCTGTCATCAGGCAGCGGCCCTTGACCTCGACCATCGTTGCTTCGGGGCGCGGGAAAACGCAGCCGATGCTCTTTTTGAGTTCCTCAGCCGTACTGTCTCCGATGAGCACATTATGCTTGCGCCGGATGTATTTGACGATGGCATCGTCAAAAGCCTCGCCGGCGGCCTTGATCGACTCGGATTCGACAACGCCCGAGAGCGACAGGACGGCGACATCCGTCGTTCCGCCGCCGATGTCGACGACCATGTGTCCGTCCGGCTTTGTAATATCAATCCCAGCGCCGACTGCCGCGGCAAGCGGCGCTTCCATCAGATAAACCTTGCGGGCCCCGGCTTCAATGCCGGCATCGATAACGGCGCGCTCCTCCACCTCGGTAATGCCGGAGGATACGGATATGATGATCCGAGGTTTGAAAAGGCTAAAATTAATGGCTTTCCTGACAAGCTCCTTGAGCATGCGCTCGGTCATATCATAATCGGATATCGCCCCGTCCCGCATGGGGCGGATGGCAACGATATTGCCGGGTGTACGGCCAAGCATCCGCTGCGCGGCCATACCCACATTTAACAGGCGGCCCGTATTTTTGTCCATAGCGACAACGGACGGCTCGCGCAGAAGGACACCCTTTCCCTTCGTCGCCACCAGAACGGACGTTGTGCCGAGGTCAATCCCTATGTCTTTACCAAAAAGCATTATAAACCCCCAAAATAAGTACAATTCATATAAAATCCATGATCGTCTGTCAGCTATGCTCAAATTTATCGTCAGTACTATAGTATAGACGCAAAAACGCATATCAAACCATCATCGGCAAATTGTTCACTGTTCATTGCTCAGGCTCTGGCCAGCGTGGCGCAGACGACGGCTTCGGCGCCGCTCATCAGCAGCACGCGCGCGCACTCGGAAAGCGTTGACCCTGTGGTAATGATATCATCGATAAGCAGGATGCGCTTGCCTTCAATCAGCTCCTGATCCTTAAGCTCGTAGACGCCGCTGACGTTGGCGCGCCGCATCTCTTTACCTGTAATGGTCGACTGCGCCTGCACATGCGCCGTTTTGACGAGTGTTTCGACGGCAACATCATCGAGTTCGAGCGCGACAGCCAGAGCCAGGAGCATAGCCTGGTCATAACCGCGGTCTTTTGCCCGCTTCGGGCTGAGCGGCACCCACGAAATCATATCGTATTTACCGCTGAGGTTTTCCCTGATGCACTCGGCCAAGAGCTTGCCATAGCAGTCGGCGTAAGCGGTGGCTCCCTTGAACTTAAAACGCAGGATCGACTTGCGGACATCGCCCTCATAGAGGAGCGGCGATACGCATTCGTCAAAAAAATCGCCCTTTTGGCTGATCTGCGCGCCTTTGGCGAACGGCAGGGCGGCTGAGCATTTATCGCACGCGCATTCCGCACTCTCAGGCAGGAGTTTCCCGCAGAAGATACACTTCGGCGGAAATAAGAGATCGAGAATATTTGATAAAATGCCCATATAAGCCTCCTTAAACTGCAAAGGTCATAACCAATCCCACGAATATTGATCTCAAAAAGGTTTTACAAGTCTGGCGCGAAGCCCGCTGTACCGCCTCTGCCGCTTGTTATTATTCACCATGGTCTCAATAACGTTCTGGTCACCGACGATGATGAGGAGTTCCCTCGCACGGGTGATCGCCGTATAAAGGACGCTGCGCACGAGAAGCGGCGGCGCGCCGGAGGAGGCCGCCAGAATGACGGCGCGGTATTCGCTGCCCTGAGATTTGTGTACGGTCAGGGCATATGCGGGTTCAAGTTCGATCATCTGCTCAAACAGATACGTGACAAGCTTGTCCTCATAATCGATGAGCATTGTTTCATGGGTAAAATCAATTTCTTTTATTTGCCCGATATCCCCGTTGAAAACACCTGTCCCGCCGGAAAATCCATCGATACTTTTCCATATTATATCATAATTATTCCTTGTTTGCATCACTTTATCGCCTTCACGGAAGATATAGTCGCCGAAGGTTTTCTCTTTTTTGCCGCTGGAGGGCGGGTTCAGCGCCGCCTGAAGCTTGTTATTCAGGTTCTCGGTTCCCGTTTGATTTTTTCGTGTCGGCGAGAGCACCTGAATCTGAGACGGTTCAATCCCCATTTTTTTCGGCAGCCTTTCGGCGCAGAGCTCAATGATCGTCTCGAGAGACTTGTCCGCGGCGGTGCGGCGCAGGAAAAAGAAGTCGGAGGATTTATCGGACAAATCGGGCAGCACGCCCTTATTGATAAGGTGCGCGTTTTTAACGATACCGCTTTCATTCGCCTGGCGGTAAATTTCGCTCAATACGATCGTCCCGACCGCTTCGCTCCGGATAATATCGGAAAACACATTGCCGGGGCCGACCGAGGGGAGCTGGTCGGCGTCTCCGACCAGCACAAGCCGGCAGCCGGGCCGCATCGCGGCAAGCAGCGAACGCATCAGAGAGATATCGACCATGGAGGTTTCATCCATGATGACGGCGTCGGCCTTCAGAGGATTGGCTTCATCCCGCTCAAACACGAGCTTGTCCCCCTCGCCGATGCCCGCCCCAAGCAGGCGGTGGATGGTCGCCGCTTCCCGGCCTGTCAGCTCACTCATTCTTTTGGCGGCGCGGCCTGTCGGCGCGCAGAGTACGGTTTTCAGGCTGAGTTTATCAAACAGCGCGATAATGCCGCGGACACAGGTCGTTTTCCCGGTACCCGGTCCGCCTGTGAGCACCATGACGCGTCTTTTCGCCGCCATTTCCACCGCCTGAAACTGCGCGTCCGCGTAGGTAATGCCGTATTCCTTCTCAACAGCCGCAACAAGGCTTGTCACATCAACATCCGTTGCCAAGGGATCATCCGCCATCGCCAGAAGACGCCGCGCGACGAACTGCTCGGCTCGATAAAATTCATCCAGATAGCAGGCATCCTGCCCGGCAACCATTTCACGCACCATAAAGCCGCTTTCGCACAGCGCGTCGAGCGCGTCGGTCACGACCTGAGACCCGACGTCAATCAGCTGATTGGTCGCGGCGACGAGTTTATCATACGGCAAAAACGTATGCCCATTGTCCAGATTATAGCTCAGCTCAAAAAGCACGGCGGACTCGACCCGCTCGGCACAGTCGCTCTCAAAACCGAGCGCTAAAGCCACCTTGTCCGCCTCTAAAAAATCGGCGCCGATTTGCTCCCCCGTCATGATATAAGGGTTGTCCTGCACGGCTAAAAGCGCGTCGTCGCCGTAAATCTTATAGAGCTTAATGGCAATCAGCGGTTTGAGTTCAAACTGGGTGAGGAATTCGAGCAGACGCCGGAGGCCAATCTGGCGCCGGAAGGCAACGCTGACCTCCCGGGCGCGTTTTACCGTAATCCCGCGCACCTCGGAGAGCTTTTCCGGTTCGTTTTCGATAATCTCAAGTGTTTGATCGCCGAATTTATCGACAATATCGCGCGCCTTGGCCGGCCCCACATTTTTGATGGCGCCCGAGGCCAGGTAGCTGTAAATGGCGTCACGGCCTGACGGCATCCGCCGGACAGCCGTCTCGGCTTTAAACTGTTGGCCGTATGAATGATGCGTCGCCCACGCGCCGGTCAGGGTGAGCGCCTCCCCCGGGTTAATGCCGGGCATGCAGCCGACAGCCGTAACGACGCCGTCCGGCGTGTCAATACGCAGGACGGCGTAGCCGTTTTCAAGGTTCTGATATATGACAGCGGCGACTGTACCCTCTATTTTTATGTACTTGGCGTCCTCCATGTCGTCCTCCGTCTGTATGGCGAATATTTATGTTCTACGCAACAGGGTTCATGTTTTCAATGGTCCTTATGGTTTCATCAATAAAACCGTCCATTTCCTGTTTCGTCAGGTACGGAAAAGCTCTGTCCGGGTCTTCGCGGGCAGAAAGATAAAAGCCGGTAATATATTTAACCCGATCTGTAAAGGCGTTGTCCGGGAAGAAATTGAAATATTCGTTGGGAAACGTGTCAATCTTAGCAAATAGCGTATAGAAAATAAAATCCGGGTTGCTTTGCAGGAACAGATGATCCTGCCCGTACCAGTCTTTCTTGATTGTCCAGATGAAATTGTTGTCTTTCATCAGTCCATCGGCGTACACCGCTTCCGTTTTTTTTCGCTGGTAAAATTTTGACCATTCGATATCTGTCAGTAAATGATAGTAATAGCCCAGGTAAAACGGATACTTTTCGCTATCGCATTGCGCTGCCAGATACCGGCTTTTAAAGTCCTCGGCATTGATCGTATCAGAGCCGGCTGACTTCCAGTGGGTCACGTTTGTGTCCGGCGTAAATACGCTCCAGTCCTCATTGGGCACACCGCAGTCGGGGCCGATATTGCCGACAAGGAACCGGACATGATTCAGCCGCTCGTCCTTTTTTATGAAGTGCTCCGCAATTCTCATATGGGAAACCCACGTCGCCATATAGATTCACCTCACTGTATTACGATAATTTAGATCGGTTTCTCAGTCAAATACCGTCTGAGCATGTCAAGGGCGTGGCTGGACGCGGCGGTGCGGATACGGGGACGCTCAAAGGAGAGCGACAGGCTGCGGCAATAGAGGCTGTCCTCCGCGGACAGGGCGACGAAGACGGTACCGGGCGCAAGGCCCGATTCGTCGGTGTCGGGACCGGCGATGCCGGTAATGCCGATGCCGATATCCGTGCCGAAGCGGCGGCGGACCATTATTGCCATCTGCTGGGCTACTTCGGCGCTGGCAACGCCCTTTTCTTTGATGAGCCCGGCGTCCACGCCGAGGATGGCGGTTTTCGATTGCGTGGCGTAGGTGACGGCACCGCCGAAGAAGACGCGGGAAGCGCCGGCGATGTCGGTGACGCGCTTGGAAAGCAGCCCGCCCGTGCAGGATTCGGCTGTCGATAAAGTTTTGTTTTTTTCTTTAAGCAGCCCAACAACCGTGTTTTCCAGGCTGTCGGTATCGATACCGTAAATAATGTCGCCGAGGATGCCGCGCAGCTTCTCCAGAACCGGCGCCATCATCGTTTCCGCTTCCGCCTTGGACGCGGCTTTGGCCGTCAGCCGGAGCAGAACCTCGCTGTCTTTGGCGTACGGCGCCAGGGTGGGGTTTTCCATCTCGAGCATCATGTCACGCAGGCGCGCTTCGACGGCGCTCTCGCCAAGACCGAAGATGTGGATGTTGTGCGAATGAATTTCGGCGTCCGACAGCGCCTTCAGATAGGGTATGGCGCAGGAGGCGAGCATTGCCCGGCATTCACTCGGCGGGCCGGGCAGCATAAGCACATGCGTCCCCTCGGCTTCAAAGGCGCAGCCGGGCGCCGTACCGCAGCCGTTATGGAAGATGGTGCAGCCCTCCGGCAGATAGGCCTGCTGGAAATTGTTCTCCGTCATCTCCATATTGTGCAGGCGCTGCTCAAAGAATTCACGGATTGTTTTGGCCTCGTCCTCATTAAAAATAAGCTTTTTGCCGAAGGCTTCGGCCAGCGTCTGCTTTGTCAGGTCGTCGCAGGTCGGGCCGAGGCCACCTGTTGTGATGATGATGTTGGCGCGGCGGCGCGCAATCGCGACAGCCTGCTTGACCCGCTCCGGGTTATCGCCGACAACCGTATGGAAAAACACATTAATGCCGATTTCAGACAGCGCTCTGGATACATCCTGAGCGTCGGTATTGGCAATGTTCCCGAGCAGGAGCTCCGTACCGACGCCGATAATTTCCGCTGTGTATGTCATATGATAACCTCCTATATTGGTTTAAATGACTACATCATAATTTTAAGGCTAAGCGCTGCCTGCCGTCAATGCACATCATCAGATTTTTTTGTTAGGAGACCTCAACAATGACGCTTTCAATATTGGCGAAAGCTTCTTCAACAAGCGCTTTGATATCGAGTGCCGCTTCCGCCTCGGTGACCTCATCCAGACGGGGCTTTGTCCGCGGGTGGCGCGGCGTAAATACGGTGCAGCAATCCTCATACGGCAGGATGGAGGTCTCCATCGTGCCGATTTTGACGGCTCTTTCGATGATCTCCCGCTTATCGAATCCGATGACGGGGCGCAGGACGGGCATTGAGACACATTCCTCCGTGACCGCCATCGCCGCGAGCGTCTGGCTGGCGACCTGGCCGAGGTTTTCTCCCGTGACGATCGCCGTACAGTCATTATAATCGGCAATTCTCTCCGATATGCGCATCATAAAACGGCGCATGATGATCGTAAAAAGCTCTTCGGGGCATTTTTCCCGAATTTCCTCCTGGATATGTGTAAAAGGTACAATTTCAAGCTTGAGCCGGGAACAGTACTGCGTCAGGATCCGCGTTAATTCAACGACCTTTTCCTTAGCCTGCATTGAGGTATACGGAAAAGAAAAAAAATGAACCGGCACAACGGTTACGCCGCGCTTGGCAATCATGTAGGTTGAAACCGGACTGTCAATGCCACCCGACAGGAGCGAAACCACCTTGCCGCCCATGCCGACCGGTATGCCGCCCGCGCCCTCCTCGCTCGGCGAATGGACGTACGCCGCATAATCGCGGACCTCCAGATGGACGGTAAATTCCGGATGATGCACATCCACTCCGACGTGCGGATATAAGTCATTGAGCATCCCGCCGACATATTGAGACAATGCAATCGACGTCATCGGGAAGCTCTTGTCCGACCTCTTTGCCTCGACCTTAAACGTTTTCGCCCGGCTCAGCTCGTCCCCCAGATACCGCCTTGCCGCCTCGAAAATAGCGTCCTTATCCTTTTCACAAGCCACGGCCCGCGCCACCGCGACGATACCGAAAACCGTTTTTACCGCGCTGTACGCCCCGTCCATGTCGCAGCCGCCGCTCTGCGGCTCCACATAAATCGTCGACTGCACGCTGTATATCTTAAACTCCCCGAACGGCTTCAGCCGCCGCCTGATGTTTCCAATCAGCTTCGCCTCAAAACTCCTCCTGTTGAGCCCCTTAAGCACAAGCTCCCCCTGCTTGATGAGTATCATATCTTCCATGTGTGTTTCCTGTTCAAATTATTTATCATGCCGTATGTCGGCGCTTGTCACGCCGGAGTTCCCTCATCCGTCACGGCTGCGCCGCGTAAATACGAACGAGACGGGCGGACACAGAATCCGCCCCAACGCATGTCTTATTATTCTACACTATATTAGGGTATATGTTAACTTAATTTTCTTACTTGTTAAGTGTCGTTATCCTTTTTGTATGTCAGTGTCCTGTCGCTTGCCTGTATTCCCCTCGTTCCCCAATTATCAAGCGGCGGCTCATTGATGACAATGAAAATATCTTCGGGGGGTATTGAAAGACGTTCGCCGAGCAAGCGGGTAATTTCGGTCATTACTTTTTTCTTCATTTCCTTGCTTCGTCCCGGGAACAATGTCAATTCAATCAGTGAGAATGTATTTGATTGCATATTTTCACGTTCAAAATAATCATCTTCCAATTCATACAGACGCTATATAATATGCATATACTGTCCGTATAACAATTAAATTGATAAGATTAATTTTTCTAAAATTTTCGTTAGTTGAGCAGAAGCTAGATTTAAAAACGTCCTGAAACTTAAGCTTGAATTTTCATCAACATCATTTAAACAATCAGAAATTGAACGAATAATAAGGTATGGTGTTTTTGTGAGATAACAAGCATGTGCTATTGCGGCACCTTCCATTTCAACACAGTCGGCAGACATATTGTCGTGCAGCATAATTTTTGTTTTCAAATCGGATACAAATCGTTGCCCACAAACCACACGCCCTATAATCATCTTGTTCGGATATATTGTTTCACCACACAACTCCATACATTTTGTCAAGAGAGCATCATCAGCAGAGAAATATAAATCTTTCATATGTGGGAATCCTGTCATTAGTTGTTTTGGATTAAAATCCTAATATGTTGAATCTCTTGATATAACAACATCACATACGTTTAGTTCATTAGATAAAGCACCTGCTACGCCAGGGTTTATAATACATTCCACCGAAAAATGATTTATTAACAGTTGGGTTGCCAGTGCAGAATTAACCAAGCCAATACCGCAGCATACAGTAATAACTTCCGACGTACCTAAATTCCCTTTGAGAAATTTAAATTGTGACAATTCTTCACATTTTGTATTAGTTAATAGCAAATCAATACCTTGAATTTCGCAATACATAGCAGCAACTAAACCGATTTTCACAAATTGGCCCCCTTTTTATTTATGTTCTATCGGCCACGCTACTTGCGGTCTGAAATATTCTTTGTAGCCGTTTTTGTACCAAATGGGATTGTAGCTCCAGAATCATTTGTAAATATCCTCCAGCATTAATAGAGTTTGTTTGTTTTTATCAGAAGTGTTTATATCAATTCTCCTCCCGAAAATCATATGTCCGATATTGTATTGCCTCGGCTAAATGGCTGCGGGTTATGGTGTCGCTTTCGGCGAGGTCGGCGATGGTGCGGGCGACGCGGAGGATGCGGTCGTAGGAGCGGGCGGTGAGGCCGAGGCGCTCGTAGGCGTCTTTCATGAGCTTTTCGCAGGCTGGGTCGAGCGCGCAGTACTGGTCGAGCATTTTGGAGCCGATGTAGGCGTTGCACTCGGTGCCGGTGCTTTCGTAGCGGACACGCTGCTTGCGGCGGGCTTCGTTGACACGCTTGCGGATATCGGCGGAGGACTCGCAATTCGGACGCTCGCGGAGCTCATCGAATTCGAGCGCGGGGACTTCGATGTACATGTCGATTCGATCGAGCAGGGGGCCTGATAAGCGCTCATGGTATTTTTGAACGGAGCTTTCCGAGCAGGTGCAGCGGTGAGAGGGATGGCCGTACCAGCCGCATTTGCAGGGGTTCATGGCGCAGACAAGCATGAAGCGGCAGGGATACGTCACCGATGCGATGGCGCGCGATATCGTCACCTGGCCATCCTCCAGCGGCTGGCGGAGCGATTCCAGGACATCTGAGGTAAATTCCGGCATCTCGTCAAGAAACAGGACGCCGTTGTGCGCGAGGGATATCTCGCCGGGCTTGGGGTTTGAAGTGCCGCCCGCCATGGCGGTCGACGAAATGGTGTGGTGGGGGGAGCGGAACGGACGCGTGGTGACAATCGGGTTTTCCCGGCTTGTCAGGCCCATGACAGAATGGATTTCCGTGCATTCGAGCATCTCGTCGCGGCTCATTTCGGGCAGAATTGTCGGCAGGCGCTTACTCAGCATGCTCTTGCCCGCGCCCGGAGGACCGACAAGCAAAATATTGTGCCCGCCCGCGGCGGCGACCTCCAGCGCGCGTTTGACGTTTTCCTGGCCCTTGACCTCCGAAAAATCGAGGAAATCTGGGTAAACGGGGACAGGCTCGGAGGGCTCGACGGGCGTGATCGGCGCCGTCCCGTCCAGATGTCTGAGGAGGCTGCTGACGTGGTCGACGGGATAGACCGTAATCCCCGTGGCATACGACGCCTCGGCGGCGTTGTCCGACGGCACGAAAAGCTTTTGAATACCGGCTTTCTGCGCCGCGAACGCCATCGGCAGCGCGCCGTTCACCGGCTTGAGCTCACCGGACAGAGACAGCTCGCCGATAAAAGCGCAGTCCTCCGGGATCGGCTCGATATTCTCAGAGGCCACTAAAATGCCAAGCAGCACGGGAAGGTCGTAAACCGTCCCCGCCTTTTTTGTATTGGCCGGCGCGAGATTGACCGTTATCCGGCTGATCGGGAACTTGATCCCGCAGTTTTTTGTCGCCGCCCGCACCCGCTCCCGCGCCTCTTTCACCGCAATGTCGGCCAGCCCCACAATATCAAAATTCGGCAAACCGCCTGACAGGAAGCATTCAACAGACACCTCGTATCCACTGATTCCGCCGAGACCAAGTGAACGTATTTTTGAGACCATGGGGAAGCTCCTTTCGTGGGTTAACTTTCACAAGTTAGTTTGTGTTGTAATTATTTAAATTCTTTTAACTCAGTGAAAACTACGTCATTCTCAGTTGCGCTGCCGCAGTATAGGTCATTCGTAAATCTGCCAATTTTTATATAATGCTGCATTACATATTGCGCTGTATATGGCATTTTCAAATTGTTTAGTTCATTCAGTGAAAACCATTTTGGTATACCCTCATCGCATTCAAGCGATACTTCAGTGCCTTCCTTTAGATCTGCAAAGAAAAAATAATTTTGCCGAATTTCATTATTCTTAAGCCTTAGCGTGAGATAGCGAAGTTCTAAATTATTCAGGTCGCTTTCACATAAACTCATTTCTTCCTCAAGCTCGCGTAATACACAAGCTCTTGCATCATTAAGCTCATCTCTTTCAAAATGCCCGCCGATAGAACACCAAGATGGTTCAACCACTCGTGAGCCAATTCGATAAAGCATCAAGATTTTATCATTATTAATTATATAAATTGAAGCAAGATTTCTCAATTTACCATTCATTTTTAACCTCACACGATAATTACACTTCTTGTCTATTTATCAAAAACCATTATTCATGTTTCTGGACTATGTATCCCACTCTATCAAAATTCGGCAGCCCCCCTGACAGGAAGCATTCGACGGACACCTCATAGCCGGATATGCCGCCGAGACCAAGTGAACGTATTTTTGAGACCATAGGAGGTGCTCCTTCCAAAAAAAAAATAATGCTAATATGTAAGGCTTGCTAAAAGTCTAAACTCCTGTTGAGTCTCTGTTATGCTTTTTTCTTTTATAGGAAATGTTTTTTCAAATTCGTTAAACCTTGCTTCGTCTGTATGAAATGCTGCACATTCATTAAACCGTCCGCTTATCATATCAAAAGCATTTGGCTGTAATGGCAGTGCTAAAAGCGCTGCTGCATATTTACCGTCAAATGAGCAAATATCATACTTTTCAGCGCACCTGAATCCGAAACGGCTATAATACCTTGGGTCACCATAAATCAAAATAGCTGAGTATCCCATATCTTTAGCAGTTTTAATTGAATGCATAATTAGCGAGCTGCCCACACCTTTCTTTTGATGCGAAGGAAGAACGCTTATTGGGCCAAACGTGATTACCTCATTTCGAACACCCTCGGAATTAGTAACAATAGATTTACTATAGACGATGTTCCCAACAGGTTCTCCGTTTACGACAGCTACAAAATCTAACTCCGGTATGAATTCCGGACATTTTCTCAAGTTGTGAAGTATAAAGTGCTCATCACAGCCCGGAACATCTTTGTTCCAAAATGCTTCTCGAGTTAATTCTTCAATTTCTCTATATTCGTTTTCTTTTTCATTACGAATGAGTGTATTCATTGATAATCCTCCATTTAAATACTAAGTGAATCGATTTTAGCGTTTCGATGCCAGATATAATACGCACAAATATGGGCGAATGATTTTCCCGCCGTGTTTTTCCGCCAGGCGGCAAATATCTATGTAAGCCGCTTTCTTTTCATTATCTGATTTTTGAACGAAAGAATTACCTGTCAGGCAAAATCCATAATAATCATCTGCTGTGTACGCTTGTTCCCATATTTTCCTAAACACATGAACCTTATTGAATAATGCACTGCTATCAATTCTTTCCACGATTGATGCGATTCTTTCTTCACATTTTTTCTCACTGAGAAAGTCTGCAAAACCGCCATGCTTTGAGGATATACTTAACAGTTCATTATCTAAATCATTATCATATGTAATGTACATATTCCAAACAAGTGCCAAGTGCCCTGTCTCTTTCAGTTCCGCTGCGCACTTTTGATATCCGATGGGCTGAGGCACCCAGTGAAATGCTTGGAACGAACAAATCATATCGTAATAATTGGTTTTGGATTTAAATTCTTCGAAACGTGCGCATTCAAATGTAATCTTTGGATAATTTTTGAATCTATCATTACCCTTGGCGACCAACGCCGGTCCCGGTTCAACACAGCATATGCTGCAATTAATATCAGCTAATAATTCTGTTGCTTTACCGCTCCCGGCACCAATCTCTAATAATACAGACCGATCATTAAGGTTCGTTTCTCTAAGCAATGTACTTATAATCGCCTTAGGATAACACGGCCTGTATCTGTCATAATAATCTGCTGTCAGATTAAACATTTCGCTTTCTTTTCTGTAAAAATCCATACTGTACTCCAATTGATAATATTCAGATACCGGACAGTAAATCGTCCAGTTCACTAAACGAATATACGGTTTTACCGTCATATGCTTCATTGTCACGGTTGAATAATACGGTATCCATACCGAGGGCGCTTGCCGCGAGAAGATTTGCGACGCTGTTATCGATGAAAATGCACGCGCTGGCGGGAATGCCTAAGCGGGACAGCGTTATGTCGTAAATGGCTTTATCCGGTTTACGGGCGTGGACTTCTGCGCTGACGATACCGTGGGGAAAATATTGAGCAATATCATAATGTTGGAGAATATATTGATTCCAGGCCAAGACATCATTTGATAAAAGGGCAAAATCATATTTGTCTTCGAATTTTTCCGCAAAGGAATAAAAGTCGTTATCCATCGTCAGGTGATTTTCAATATAGTCATGCATGTGAAAAACGGTATCGGTAAAACCAAGCTGCTTAAGAAACGCATCGGAATCAATTTCACCCAAGCCCGCTTTCGTGAATAGTGCCTTCAGCAGATTAAAATCCGTACCCGGAAAATGGGAATAAGTATATGGGATGAAATTGCCTTTACTTTCTTTAATAATAACGCCGTACATATCAAAAATGATTGTATTCGTAGCGAACCTGCTCCTTTCCATCATCTAAGCCCGATGCCCTGCAGAACCTCATTTGTCGTGAAGCCCGATGCTTTATATTCCAGCTGTTCAAGCGCGAACGGGATTTTGGCTTTATCGTCGAGCTTGATGAGGTGATAATTACGCGATAGCTTATCGGCGTCTTTTTGTATGGCTGCTTTTACCGAGGGGCGTACGATTTCATCGGCTCTGCGGATGATTTCGGTCAGGGTGCCGAAGCGGTTGATGAGCTGGGCTGCGGTTTTGGGGCCGATATTATCGGCGCCTTTAATATTATCGGAGGCGTCGCCTGTGAGGGATTTAAAATCCGCGTATTGCTCGGGGGTTATATCAAATTTGTCTTTTATGTATTGACGGTCACAAATGATTGTCTTATCACCGCGGTAGCGGAGAACGGATATATTATCTTTAATAAGCTGAAAAAAGTCCGAATCAAAGGACGCGATGACAATTTCGATGTCATTGCCGTATTTGATGGCGTAGCTTGCGATGACATCATCGGTTTCGTGCTCATCAATCTCCGTATGCTTGATTGCAAGGTAATCGAGCGCGACATAGATATCCGCCAGCTGAGAAAACGGGTTGTCTTCGACAGCAGCGTCTGTGTAGCTTGTGCGGTTTGCTTTGTAATCGGCGTTGATCTCCGTGCGCGCGTTCTCATGCTCACCGTCAAACAAAACAACAACATGCGTCGGTTTGGCTGTTTTTATAATTTTCAGCAGAGCGCCGACAAATCCAAGTGTACCTTGTATCGGCTTTCCCTCTTTATTGATGATGCGTGACGGCATGCCGAAAAACATTTGAAACAACAAATTAAGTCCGTCAATAATCAGCAGCCTATGCATACCATCACCCTCCCGCTCTCTTTATTTTTTGTATCCCCACCGAAACTTACAGGGATATTGATTGTCCGTTAATCTATGAGTCCTTCTGTCTTAAGCCGTTCCAATGATGCGTCAATGGACTTTTCCAATTCCTCAGTCACATCGTAATATATAGCCAGCTGCATTACGGCAGACAATACATTTTTTATTTCACCGGCCATGTCTTGTTTATTCGGTTCACCGCGTTTTTGTTTTTTTATTCCGCTGCCTTCAAAGTGGCACACTTCGCTTGCTACCTCGCCGCATTCTTCCGCCAAGCGCGTCGCGATTTGATAAGGCGTATTTCCATCGGGGAAGCGTTTATTTAACCCCATCGCAAGTAGATATAATTTGTCCATATTTTCACCTAATCAAGTTCATTATGAATCCTCAAACAGATACTTCAGCATCCGTTCAGGGTTGTCCAGGAACTGCTTTGTTATTTTATAATGCTCGGTTTCTCTGAAGGGCACTGTTTTGATAGCGTCGGAGGTCAATTCAATGACCTGGGCGTTGGGAAAGGCCATGAGAATCGGGGAGTGGGTCGCGATGATGAATTGGGAGTCCTTTTTGAGGAGGTCATGGATTTCTGCCATGAGGGTCATCAGACGGGAGGGAGACAGCGCCGCTTCGGGCTCATCTAAAATATAGAGGCCGTTGCCGCCGAAGCGGTTTTGCACCAGGGCCAGAAAGGTCTCTCCGTGAGACCGCTGATGCAGCGAGACGCCGCCGTAGCTGTCAATAATCCTCGGCGCGCACGCCGGTATCTTATCGAGCTCTTCTATATTGGACGCGACATTATACAGGCTTTCAGCGCGCAGGAAGAAGCCGTCCTTCGGATAAGCGCCGCGGGAGATTTTTAAATACTGGTATAAATCGGAGTGCGAGGCGCGCGTTTCAAAGTTAAAATTCCTTGTGCCGCCCTCGGCGTTAAAGCCGAGCGCCACGGCGACGGCCTCGAGCAGCGTCGATTTGCCGGTCCCGTTTTCACCGACAAAAATAACGACATTGCTTTCAAACGCCAGGGCTCCCGCCTTCCAAAGATTGCGGATAGCCGGTAAATCGTGGAGGTAAGAGTCCTCCGGCGGGTAAGCTTTAAGACCAATGCTCTCGATATATTTTTTTATAATCAATACCACCTTTGACAAAAACACGCCAATGCATGCAGTATTATAATTCGATCTTATATCCTAATATTCTCACTTAAAGGGTAAAATTTGTCAACTCAGTATATCATCAATCATGGCATTAATGCAACCGAAGTCCGTTAAAATCACGGGTAATTCATGGAAAACAACGATTTACACGGTCTTTTGGGAATGATATAATAAATTATCTATACACTTAAGCAATTAATAAACGCATGAAATCTTAACCAGGAAAGGATGATCATTTTTGGCTCGCAAGCTCAAGACTATGGACGGCAACAACGCTGCCGCTCACGTCGCATATGCATTTACAGAGGTCGCCGCTATATATCCGATTACGCCGTCTTCAACGATGGCGGAGTATGTCGACAAATGGTCGGCAAACGGACAGACGAACATTTTCGGTCAAACCGTTAAAGTTCTTGAAATGCAATCGGAAGCCGGTGCCGCTGGCGCCGTCCATGGCTCTCTTATGACTGGCGCCTTAACGAGTACATTCACCGCATCGCAGGGGCTTCTTTTAATGATTCCCAATATGTATAAATGGGCCGGAGAACAGCTGCCGGCCGTTATCCATGTCTCCGCGAGGACGGTTGCAACACACGCTTTATCCATTTTCGGTGATCAGAGTGACGTTATGGCTTGCCGCCAGACGGGCTTCGCGATGCTCGCTTCAAACAGCCCGCAGGAAGCGATGGACCTCGGCGCTGTCGCGCATTTGGCCGCCATCAAAGGCAGCATGCCGTTCCTGCACTTCTTTGACGGCTTCAGAACCTCCCATGAGATGCAGAAGATTGAGGTGTGGAATTACGACGATTTAGCCGAGATGGTCGATTTCGACGCGCTGAATAAATACCGCCGGAGAGCGAACAACCCCAACCATCCGGTACTCCGCGGCTCGGCGCAGAACGGAGATATTTTCTTCCAGGCCAGGGAGGCTATCAACGGCCAATATACCGCGCTCCCCGAAATTGTCGAGGGGTACATGAATACGATTAACAAAAAACTCGGCACAGATTACAAGCCTTTCAATTACTACGGCGTGCCTGACGCCAAGCAAGTCATCGTCGCCATGGGCTCCGTCTGCGAAACGGCGGAGGAGGTCGTCGATTATCTGAACGCCTCAGGTCAAAAAACAGGCCTGATCAAGGTTCATCTGTATCGGCCCTTCAGCGTCAAGCACCTGCTCAGCGTGCTGCCAACGACGGTCGAGACCATCGGCGTGCTTGACCGCACAAAGGAGCCCGGCTCCGTCGGCGAGCCTCTGTTCCTCGATATCTTTTCAGCCCTATGCGGCACAGACATCAAGGTTGTCGGCGGGCGTTACGGTCTGGCCAGCAAGGATACCACCCCCGGCTGCATCTTCGCGGTATTTAAAAACCTCCAGGACAAGAATCCGAAGACGAATTTTACAATCGGTATTACTGACGATGTAACAAACCTCTCTCTGCCGATTACCGAAGAGCCTGATACGACGCCCAAGGGCAACATCTCCTGCAAGTTCTGGGGACTCGGCTCCGATGGCACCGTCGGCGCGAACAAGAACTCCATCAAAATTATCGGCGACCACACGGATTTAAAGGTTCAGGCGTATTTCCAATACGACTCGAGGAAGTCCGGCGGCGTCACAATCAGCCATCTGCGTTTCGGCAAGAGCCCGATTAAATCCACTTATTATATATCTAAAGCCGACTTTGTGGCATGCCATAACCCGTCGTATTTAGATAAATTCCCAATCGCGCAGGATGTAAAGCCCGGCGGTGTATTCCTGGCCAACTGCTCCTGGGATGCCGCAGAGCTTGATAAGTTCCTGCCTGCTGCCGCTAAAAGATATATAGCGAATAATAACGTCCGGTTCTATATATGCGACGCGGAGAAAATTGCCCGTGAGCTTGGCTTGGGAAACAAAACAAACGCTATCCTGCAGTCGGCTTTCTTTAAGCTGTCGGAGATTCTGCCGATTGACGAAGCCGTCACCTATATGAAGAAGGCCGTCAGCGACACCTACGGCCGTAAGGGCGAAGACGTTGTCAACATGAATAATAAAGCCATCGACGCGGGGCTTACGAATATCACAAAGATTGACGTCCCTGCTTCCTGGAAAAATGCCGTTTCCGCAAAGCCTCCCGTCACCGTCGCGTCTGACAGGGCAGATGTCGCCAAATATGTCAGCGGCGTGATGGAAACGATGAACGCGATGAGCGGCGACACGCTGCCGGTCTCGGCGTTCCTCGATACCGAATGCGGTTCACTTGTCCCAGCCGGAACCGCGGCTTTTGAAAAACGCAGGATTGCCAGTGAGGTCCCGCATTGGCTGCCGGAAAACTGCATCCAGTGCAATCAGTGCTCCTACGTCTGCCCGCACTCGGTTATCCGTCCGTTCGCGCTCAACGCCGACGAATTAAAAAATGCGCCTGAGGGCATCAGGGCGATACCGATGCTCGGCAAGGGCAATGAAGACCGCAAGTTTGCGATTATCCCGTCCGTTTTCGACTGTACGGGCTGCGGCTCCTGCGTCAATGTCTGCCCGGCTAAAAACAAGGCCATCGTCATGACGCCCATCGAAGAGATGACGGACCAGCAGAAATATTTCGATTACGCCGAAAAGAATGTGTCTTATAAGGATACAGGCTTCGCGCCGAATTCTTTAAAGGGCTCACAGTTCAAAAAGCCGCTGATGGAATTCCCCGGCGCCTGCGCGGGCTGCGGCGAAACGCCGTACGCGCGGCTCGTCACCCAGCTCTTCGGCGACCGGATGTTTATCGCCAACGCCACGGGCTGCACCTCGATATGGGCCGGCAGCGCACCGACGACACCGTACACCGTCGGCTGCGACGGCAAAGGCCCGGCCTGGTCCAACTCCCTGTTTGAGGACAACGCCGAATTCGGGCTCGGCATGGCGACAGCCTCCGTCCAGCGCCGCGCTGGCATCAAGCTGATGGCTGAAGAATTATCTAAAAATATCGATAACGCGGCTGTCAGGGAAGCGCTCGGGAACTGGCTGAAAGCCTTTGACGACGGGGACGCTTCAAAAGCAGCCGGAAATGCTCTGGAGACCGCTCTCACGGACGCTTTGAGCAAAAAAGGCGATTATCCCTATAAAACGCAGCTGCAGGCTCTGTACAATTTACGTGACCAATTTGTAAAGCCGTCCGTCTGGATCTTCGGTGGAGACGGCTGGGCTTACGACATCGGTTACGGCGGACTAGACCACGTCATCGCCTCCGGCAAGAACGTCAATATCCTCGTGTTTGACACGGAGGTCTACTCCAACACCGGCGGGCAGGCTTCGAAATCGACGCCGACCGGCGCTGTCGCCCAGTTCGCCGCGGCGGGCAAATCCGTCAAGAAGAAAGATTTGGCGCAGATTGCCATGTCGTACGGCTACGTTTACGTGGCACAGGTCTCGATGGGTGCCAATTATCAGCAGACGCTCAAGGCGATCCTCGAGGCCGAAAGCTACGACGGCCCCTCGCTCATCATCGCCTACGCCCCCTGTATCAACCACGGCATCCGCGCCGGGATGGGCAAGTCACAGACCGAGATGAAAAACGCCGTCGACTCCGGCTACTGGAACATGCTGCGCTTCGACCCCAGACTGGCGTTAGAAGGCAAGAACCCGCTCGCCATCGACAGCAAAGCGCCGACGACAAGCTACAACGATTTTATCATGGGCGAAGTCCGGTACAGCTCGCTCAAGCTCGAATTCCCCGAACGGGCCAAGGAACTCTTCGTCCAAGCCGAAAACGAAGCCGCAGCGCGCTACGGCAGCCTCCTCAAGCAAAAGGACATGCTCGAACCTAAGCAATCATAAGTTAAAAAATAAGCGGGCACACTTGTGCCCGCTTATTTTAATATGTTAAAACAAATAATACGTTCTTATACTGATATTATTTGTTTGTTTTTGGGATTTTTATGGTCAGGATGATCTCTTTTTCCGTTTCATCGCGGCCGCAGCGGGCATCGATGCCGGACTGCTGCATGATGCTCATGCTGCGCGTGAGCGTATTCATGAAGAGGCGGACATCCTTGACGAGAATGATCGGCTTGTTCGGGGGTTTCGCTTTCTTTCCCTTATTAAGTAAAAAGTTTTCGATGAACTCCTCGGTGTTGGCGACATTGAGGTTTTTTTTGATGATTTGTTCAAAAACCTCGAGGCGGTCCTGCTCCTCCTCAAGCTTCAAAAGCGCTCTGGCGTGACGCTCCGTCAGGCCGGTATCCCGGATTGAAAATAATAGTTCGGGAGAGAGCTTCAGGATACGCAGTTTATTTGAAACGGCAGACTGCGACAGGCCAACGAGGCGCGCCACCTCCTCCTGCTTGCAGCCGCAGCCATTGACGAGGCGATAGAGGCCCTCGGCTTCCTCTATGAAATCCAAATCCTTTCTCTGCAGGTTTTCAACGAGAGCAAGAACGGAGGATTCCTGCGAATCGATATCGAGCACAATGCATGGGACATCCTTCATACCGACCAGCTTTGCCGCCCGGAGACGCCGTTCACCGGATACCAGCTCATACCCGCTGCCGCGTCTTCGGACGGTCAGCGGCTGTAAGATGCCGTATCTCGATATGCTTCCGGCGAGCTCCCGCATGGCGTTCGGTTCAAAATTTTTACGCGGTTGATCCGGATTCGGCAGGATATCACCGACGGACAGGTAAATGATCCGGCTGGCTTCATAGAGTCCGCGTTTTTTCAATAGCTGCATGAGCATGCACCTCCCCTGATAAGCACCATCATATATGTAGTATTAATGATATAATATTACACTATATCTAGTGCAAAAAATGCAGAAAAAGGGCGGGGAATTTATTCCCGCCCGATATTTTTATATTATTCGGCAATTATTCTCAGAAAGCTTCTTTTTGTTAACTGGCTTTGATCTCGAGCTGCTCAATACGCTTTTCCAAGCTCTCTATCTTATGATCAAACTTACGTTCAAGCTCATATTGCTTTTCGTGGGTTAAAACATATCCGTCCGTCAGAACGTTAAGACGCTTTATGATATCATTTTCAATCATAAGGTTTGTTTTGACAGCTTCCTGCTCAACATCGGCCAATTTCTTGTTCGTTTTTACGA
>DBTM01000064.1 GCA_002307055.1 Clostridiales bacterium UBA1316 | reverse complement strand
AGCGGAAGCCGTAATAACGCTCACGATCCTCAGCGACAGGCGCGACATAATAACCCTTCTTCGTGAAGGCTTCCCAGGAAATTATATCGCACAGGTCGGACTTCTCCCAAAAGCGCTTGCACCAGTCAAGCTCGGTGCGGCCTTCGGTGAAATCCTTTCAGCTCATTATATCTTTTGCCACGAGCCAAAACCGTCACGTCGTTTCCTGCCAAAGCGAGCCTTGCCGCAAAAATACTTCCAATGACACCCGCCCCATAAACACATATTTTCAAAGTTGTTCTCCTATTTGGGTTTGTATCAGTATTTTAATCATATCATAAATCTTACCATATTTAAAAACAAAAAATCCATGTGTCATTTCGAATCCTGACACATGGATTTTTAGATGTGTTTTCTTTCCAAAATCGATATCATTCGATTTTATCAGAGCATTCGAACTCACATTACAAAAATATGCGTCGAAATACAGCCTCATTTCTCAATATACCGCTAACGCTCTTAATTGATATTACGGTATTGACAAAGGTAATATGATAAGTCATACTGATGATCAGCGCAACTTATTATAATTTGGAGATTAATAATGAATATAGAAGAATCCTTGGGATTTAAGCTGGCAAAAGCATCACAGCGTATGTTTGAACTTTTTGCAGCTTGCCTTGATCAAGTCGGTATTACATCAAAGCAAAATGGAGCAATGTTGATTATTCACGAGCACCAAAACATTACGCAGAAGGAGGTTGCCATCCTTCAAAGAGTTGACCAAACAACTATGGGACAAATTATCGATCAGCTTGAAGAGAAACATCTCGTCATGCGTATCAAGCACCCGGCAGATAGACGCGCTTACTGCCTCGTTTTGACCGATGAAGGGATAGAACTCATAACTTCTCTATGGGACAAAATGAAACACTGCGAGGACATATTTCTGCAAAAGTTAAATCAAGATGAAATCATGCAGTTATTTAAATTGCTTGATATAATTGAGAAGGAGTAAAATTATGAGTAAAATAGATTATTTTAAAGCAAAAATCGAGGCGACTATCAGCCCAATGGACTTTATGCAGGCAGCAAAATCCGAACCGGACAAGTTTTTACTTATTGATGTGCGAAATGCCCCGCCACACATAATGAAAGAAAAAGCTTCCGGAGCTACCCATATTCCTTTGATGCATCTGCCGGACATACTGGGTGAACTGCCAAAAAACAAAACGATTGTTGTTTACTGTTGGGATACTTGGTGCAACATGGCGGCTAAGGCTGCGATTATTCTATTAGAAAACGACTTCGATGTTTTAGAATTATCGGGAGGAATCGCGGCGTGGAAAGCGGTCGGATTTTCTGTTGAAACCATTGAATAAAGCGCTTCCGCATACGTTAGATACTCTTACGCCGCCGTCACCTAATATTGAGGAGTCACTGGTCAGGCGGCTGATTGAAAAAGTCACCGTCTACATAAATAAATTCACTGCGGAATTCAAGTCCGGCGTGACGGTTGATGTTAAATGATAAACAAATTTCCCAAAAAAGATGTTCTGTGGTAAAAACCGCAGGACATCTTTTTTGGGAATAAATTATGTGTATAGACGTCACGTTTGAGACAATCTCGCTATAAAAACACGTTTTTTCACGATTCTACACGATATTGCTTTTTCCTAGATTACACCTTGAGCATAGTGTTTGCAAATTATCAATTATAGATTCGCCGCCCTCCGACCAAGGAATGATATGATCTATATGTAGCTCAACGGTTGGATCATTTGCTGGCGCAGCTCCACACACGCTACATTTAAAGTTGTCGCGTTGCATTGCCTTGTATCTCAATCGAAGATTGACATCGCGGCTTGTTTGATGGTTTGGATTATTATCGGTGCGCTTTGTTGATATAGTTGATTGAAAGTCTTTCTCATTTACCCATTCGATAAATCTCTCTAGGGTACATGCTGAGAGTATTGCAAATTCACTTGCAGATGCCAAAGACGGAAATGCGTTGAAAATACTCAACTGGAACAAATCGGACATAAGCAAATACACCGACGTCCTTGACAAGATGCGCAAAGCCGGAGCATGAGCCCCGGCTTCTTTTTTATTTCGCATTAAATCGCACAATCTTATGCTGCACATCGGGGTTGTGCGTGACGATCTCGACGTCCGGGCGTCCGTGCACCCAGAACCGCGCATGAAAGCCTTCTGGGCCCTCTGTGCTGTATTGAAACTGCCACAGCTCGAAACAGTCTTTAGCGAGCAGTTCAGCGATTATATTCCATTGATCTAGCGTTTCGATGTATTTCAAAATCTTACCGTCCTCTTGAAAAAATAAAAGAAATACTTTGATTTTCTGTTCCTCGGAAAAAAGCTGACCCCAACGCTGACCCCAACAGGGCGATTTTTGCGGGGGTCAACGGGTGTTTTGCTGTATCCAATTTTAAAAAGAAAAAACCTTGTGATGCTTGCAATCACAAGGTTTTCTGCTGGTGCCGGTGACCGGGGTCGAACCGGTACGAGGCGTTAACCTCACGGGATTTTAAGTCCCGGGCGTCTGCCGATTCCGCCACACCGGCGTAAGAGTTATAGTAGCACTTACATCTGCGAATGTCAAGACAGCGTGAGGCGTGATATGCCGGTTTTGGCAGCCTTATAAGGCGAGGTCCTTAAAATATATGGCTGCGCTCGCGCAGGATGTCTTCTACCTGATTCAGCTGTTCGAGTGTGTTGACGCCGATGATTTCATGGCCCAGCTCACGCATGCAAATGCCGATTTTTGCGCCTTGTTCGCGCAGAATCGCCGGAACATCCGTTAAATAATATTCGCCCTGCGCGTTATGGTTCTTCAGCTTTTTAAGCGCGGGAAGGAGCTTGACGGCTTCGAAAACGTACAATCCGGTGTTCAGCTCGGTGATTGCCTTTTCGTTGGCTGTGCAGTCCCTGTCCTCGACAATCTTAACGAAATCGCCGGGACTGTTCCGGACTATCCTGCCGTAGGGCAGTTTTTCATTTGTTTTACTGCTCAGAATGGTGCAGTCATTTTTGCCGGACAGATGGGCTGCAAGAAGGGCTTCGTATGTTTCGCGCGTGAGCAGCGGCATATCGCCATAGCAGATCAGAACGCTGCCGTTAAAACCGGAAAGCTCGTTTTCGGCGGAAATAACGGCATGGCCGGTACCGAGCTGCTCCGATTGAATGGCGTATGGATAGCCGACGAAACGCGACATCACGTCTTCTTTTTTGTAACCGGCAACGATGATGATATCCTTTTTGCCGATGAACGAAATGGCTTCCAGCACGTAGCCCAGGAGCGGCTGACCGCAGGCTTCGCGCATGACCTTCGGCAGGTCGCAGCCTTCAGTCTGAAGACGTGTGCCTTTACCAGCCGCCAGAACAACAGCCTTTATGTTATTACTCATACAATCCTACCTTTATAGTTTATTGGACGCTCGTTTCGCATATACGGCGCACATTATATTTGTATTGCGACAGGTATGACAGCAGGGACGGGAGGATGACGGAGGTTCGATTTGAAGCGGCAAAATTTAAGCTTTCATGTGCCCCGCTGACAGTGCTCAGCTTGCCGGTAACGCTGGATACGGTAAAATTGGCCGATGAAGGATAACTCCTCGTCGAACGCCAAAAAATGAGGCCTTTGGATGCAGCCATGGCTTTGGCAGCTTCGGCTATATTACTGCCGGCAGAGACAATAACCGTTTTTACCTTAGCTGCCTCGAAGAGGCGCGCGGCGGCGTCCTGATACTTCGCATAGGTGCCGTCCTTCAGCCATATGCCGATCATATGGCCCTCTCCTGCGGCGCGGCGCAGGAGATCGGCATTCGCCGCTATTTCATCCTCAGCGACAAAAAAGCAGCATTTATAAGACGAAACCTTAAGCGCATCGAGAATATTGGCCATTTTTCCGCCGGATAAATCGTAAAAGCTGAGGTATATCGTTACATTTTGATAGGTAGGCTCAACGTCCGCCGATGTTGTCGGAGAGGATGTCGGAGAGTTTGTGGGAGAAGGGGAGGCGGCAGGCGAGGGATTGGGATTGACGGTATACGCGTTGTAATAGGTTTCAAGCTGATCTTTAATATACCCAATCGTTGGGAAGGTTGAATCGGGTATATGGTTCGAGGCAGATCTTACCCGGATAATTGTGCCAAACTCGGAATAAAAGGCAGTCAGAGTCAGTCCAAAGAAATCACATACCATCTGAGCCGGTACATAGATCGTATTGTTGCGCAGCTTGGGTGAATATTCGGTATACTGGTACCTGTCCTGGTTAATGATGGTTGATCTTGAGACGTCAAACGTCAGCCGGTTATTCGAGATAGAGGAATAAATCATCGCCATGTCGCCGCCCGCGTTTGAGAAAATACTGGCCTCAGATGAGCTGAAAAATGAGTAAGGGAGATAAAGCTGATCATCGATAAAGACCGGCATGGTCTTATCGTTTAAAGGGAATATCTTATTGTTGAAAACGGAAAAATAAAAATAATCGGCAGCTCTGGCTCCGGGCAATATAAATGCCGCGGTCAGACAGAGCAAAATGATAACCGCTGTTATTTTTCGCTTCATTTTACCCTCCCTCCTTGGCCGCAGCTGCGCGGGCGGCAAACATGTGCCAATTGTCCGCCTGGCGTTCGCGTATGACCTCGAGGCCGCTTTTTATGAGCGCGGACCGAACCTCGTCCTGGCGGCCGTCGATGATGCCGGAACAAATAAAGACACCGCCGGGTGACAGCAGGCTGCTGATATGCGGAGATAACGGTATAATAACGTCCGCGATAATATTCGCTAAGACGATATCGTAACGGCTGCCGCCTGCAATGTCAAAAAGAGTATTTCCAATGAGGACATTACCGGTGAATATTTTCAGCCTGCTGCCGTCAAGCCCGTTAGCTAAAGCATTTTCCAGGCAAACGGCTGCGGCATCCGGCGCGATGTCGCAGCCAACGGCGTTCTCGGCGCCATACAGCAGCGCCGCGACAGCCAGAATGCCGCTGCCGCAGCCCAGATCAAGCACATTCCGGGCATTGTGGTTTTCGAGTTCTTCGAGACACATGCGGGTCGACGCGTGTGAACCGGTTCCAAAGACGAGCTTTGGTTCTATGCGAAGAATAATTCTGCCGGTATTTTCGGGAATAGGTTCCCATTCCGGCACAATGAGCAGGCGGCTTCCCACCTCAATCGGTTTAAAAAAATTCTTCCAGTTGTTCTGCCAGTCCTCATCCCGAACAGACTTGACTTCAAACGTCTCTCCCGGCATCTGAGTGCGATATTCGGCCAGCACCTCCAAGCCCGCAGCGCTGTCTTCCAGATAAAACTGTAAAGACGTATTGCCGCGCACCTGGCTGAAAACCGCGTCATCCACGTAATCCCATGATTGGGGGTTGTTATCAAGAAATTCTCTGATTGAAGCCTCATCATTGATGACAAGGCCGTTCACACCTAAATCTTCCAGCCTGCTCACCAGCGCATCAAGCTTTTCAGGCGTTGTTTTTACGGTAATCTCAAGCCAATCCATTTAATGCCTCCATAATAAGCTATATGAATTTTACCGTATTACCGATAAAAAAACAACCCGGGGATTGAGGCGGCATAAAAGAAGGGGGGATACCCCCCTTCTTGAACTAAAACACTTTTCCTTCGATACCTTTTTCTTCGAGCATTGACATTATGGTTGAGACGGCACCTAAAATGCCGGTAAAGGAGGTGTTTACAGCAAGGTCATAGTTGTGCAGGCTGCCCCAGCTTTGGCCGGTGTAGTATTTATAGTAATTGGCGCGGCTTTTATCGATTTTTTTAATTTTTTCATCAGCTCCCTGAGCGGGAAAGCTGTATTCATCAACACAGCGGCGGACTCGGTCATCGAAGGCTGCGGTAATGAAGAGACGCACGAGTGCCGGGTCTTCGCGCAGGACATAGTCGGCGCAGCGGCCGACAATGACGCAGCTGTTTTTAGCCAGCTCACGAATGACCTCCGTCTGAGCGAGAAATGTTTTGTCGTTCACCGGTGTGTCAAAGTATGAGGTCGTAAAGTTTGAATAGGCTGTTGCGGCGTCAATGTTGAACAAAAGGCTGTTCGACATGTGTTCCTCGTTTTGCTCAATGAACTTATACGATAAACCGCTTCTTTCCGCAGCCATCTGGATAATTGTTCTGTCATAGAACTCGATACCGAGCCGCGCGGCCAGTTTTTCACCGATGAGACGGCCACCGCTGCCGAATTCACGGCTTATCGTGAGAATGAATTTATCCATATAAAATAACCATCCATTCCGTGCCGTTATGCTTACGGCACAAATAATAGCGTAATGATTAACAGGCGGATTGTGCTTAATAAGGGAATTATTATAGATATATCATATCACAATCAGAGCTGAATTCAAACGGAAATTTGGAAGGATAATTTCAAAATAACTTTACTTTTATGCCGTCTTCCATTACTATTGACACATAAGAGGATGAGAATCAGGGGGTGTTATTTTGCTAGACGAATTGTTAAAGAGGGATTTTGTGTTTTTCGATAATGCACCCGGATGGATATTGCTTAAAAGCGGTCTGAAGCCTGGGCAAAGGCCGGATATCATGAATATTACGGCGCCCCAAATTGTTGAAGACCTCCAACGGAAGGCCAAAGACGCCGGCAGCGATATCCTGTGCACCGTTACATTCGGCGCAAACGCCAAAACGCTCAAAGGCTCAGGCTTTTCTGTCGAAGAAATTATCAATGCGGCTGTTGCCATTACGAAAAGAGCGGGACAGGGCAGCACACTGACGGCTCTGGATATCGGCCCTATCGGAGAGTTCATCAGCCCATTCGGTACGCTGACTTTCGATCAATCGTATGAGCTCTACCGCCAACAGGCTGCAGCAGGTGAAAAAGCCGGTGCCGACCTTGTCGTCATAGAAACAATGAGCGACCTGCTTGAGATCAAAGCTGCCATGCTGGCTGTTAAGGAAAACACCAGTCTGCCCATATTTGTGATGATGACTTTTGATAAAAGCGGCAGGACGTTCACCGGATGCCGTCCGGAGAGCTTTGCTATCACGGCTGAAGGACTCGGCGCAAAGGCACTCGGCATCAATTGCTCGCTGGCGCCTGAAGAAATCTTCCCGATTGCTGAAAAAATAGCCAAGAGCACGAGCCTGCCAATCATCATAAAG
>DBTM01000093.1:9236-9451 GCA_002307055.1 Clostridiales bacterium UBA1316 | reverse complement strand
GTCCCATGGACGCCCAGACATCGGTGAAGATCACATCCGCCCCAACCGCCGCTTTCGCGGGGCTGTTCGTCAGCTCAAATTTATTTGTTTTGACGGTAGCGGCGTAATCCAGAACGATTTTATGGGGTCTGTAACCATCCGGGCAGGCGACAGAGACGTCCATGCCGCATTTGAGGCCGCCGGTGATGATGGAGTTGGCCATGTTGTTGCCGTCG
>DBTM01000093.1:0-8997 GCA_002307055.1 Clostridiales bacterium UBA1316 | reverse complement strand
GGAGTTGGCCATGTTGTTGCCGTCGCCGATGTAGCAGATTTTCAGTCCGGCGAGCTTCTTTTTATACTCCCGGATAGTCTGCAGATCGGCGAGGACCTGGCATGGATGCTCAAAATCGGTCAAGCCGTTGATGACGGGTATCGACGCGTATTGCGCCAGCTTTTCGACCTCATCCTGCTCGTAGGTCCGAATCATAATGCAGTCGCAATAGCGGCTGAGCACCCGGGCTGTATCCTGAATCGGCTCGCCGCGTCCGAGCTGGCTGTCGCTGCTGGAGAGGAATATTCCCTGCCCGCCGAGCTGATAGATGCCCGTTTCAAAGGACACGCGTGTCCGCGTGGAGTTTTTTGAGAAAATCATCGCGAGCGTTTTGCCCGTCGGGAATTGATGCTTGATGCCGGCCTTCCGCTCGGCCTTTAACTGATCCGCCGTGTCGAGGATTTTTATAATTTCTTCCTGCGACAGGTCTAAAAGCTTTAACAAATGTTTCATTTAAAATCCTCCAATACGGCTTTGAGTATGCTGAGGCCCGTGTCAAGCTCCTCGTAGGTAATGGTCAGCGGCGGCAGCATCCGGATGGCGTCGCTGCCCGCGGTGAGCATGAGAAGGCCTTTGTCAATGCATTTGACGGCGATATCCTTGGGCACGGCGCCTGTTATCGATACGCCGAGCATGAGGCCCATACCGCGTATCTCCTTCACCAAGGGGCTGTTCCAGCCTGCGATGGTACTGCGTATATACGCGCCCTTTTTCTGTACTTCATCGAGGAGCTCCGGTGAAAGCTGACTGAGCACCTCGAGCGCACCGGCCGCCGCAACGGGGTTCCCGCCGAAGGTCGCCGCGTGTGTCCCCGCACTCAGAACCTTGGCGCACTTTTCGTTCGCCAGAATGCCGCCCATCGGCAAGCCGCCCGCGATCCCTTTGGCGAAGGTCACAACATCTGGCTTGATCCCGTATTGCTGGTACGCAAAAAGCGTGCCTGTTCTGCCGATGCCTGTTTGAACCTCATCCACCACAAGGATTAAATCCTTCTCCCTGCAGAACGCCGCAACCTCTTCGGCATACGCTTTATCGAGCGGCAAAACGCCGCCCTCGCCCTGGATAAGCTCAATCATCACAGCGCAGGTTTCGCTGTCGGCAACTGTTTTTAGGCTTTTTATATCGTTAGCCGCGGCATGCGCAAAGCCCTCCGTAAACGGGAAAAAGTAGCTGTGGAAATTATCCTGTCCCGTGGCGGCAAGTGTCGTGATCGTCCGTCCGTGAAAGGATTGTATCAGCGTCACGATCTTGCTGCGGCCTTTTCCGTATTTGTCAAACGAATACTTGCGTGCGATCTTTATCGCGCCCTCATTAGCCTCGGCGCCGGAATTCGAATAAAAAACAGCGGACATATCGGCGCGTTCCGTGAGCGCCTTGGCAAGTGCCGCACCCGGCTCCGTGTAAAACAGATTGGATATGTGCTGCAGCTTAAGCGCCTGCTTGTATACCGCCTCAGCCCATTTTGTATTGCCGTAGCCCAGGCTGTTGACACCGATCCCGCTGGT
Organism: Clostridiales bacterium UBA1316; assembly: GCA_002307055.1. Classification (GTDB taxonomy): domain Bacteria; phylum Bacillota; class Clostridia; order Oscillospirales; family Oscillospiraceae; genus Sporobacter. Next base: position 7,453 of record DBTM01000093.1, on the reverse strand, counting down.
AAAATCGATGTACTCCTTCCCCTCCGGGCTGTAAACCTTCGCGCCGATGCCGTGGTCAACGACAACATCAAAACGCGCGTAAGTCTGCATGACGTTCTCTTTATATAAATCCTTAATTTCATTACTGTTCATATTTTCAACTCTATTCATTTCGTTTATTGTTATCAGTTCGGCTGTTCCTTCCGTTTCTGCATCCATTTCGCCGGTTCACGCAGCGGTACGAAGCCGCACTTTCCGTAGACGCCGTGGGCGTCGGTTGTGGTGAGCACCCAGTTGAGTACATCCTTCAGCGCCTCATGCCGGAGCATATGGTTAATCATCCGCTGCCCAATGCCCTGTCGTCGGAAGCGTTCGTCAACGTAGACATCCATAATGTAAGCAAATCTTGTCAAATCGGACACCGCTCTGGCGTACCCGACCTGTTCACCGTCCGCAAACGCGCCGACAACGATAGCTGAATGGGATGCGCCTTTGACGATCTCGTCCTGCCCGATTCCAACGCTCCAATACGCTGTTGCCAGCATTTCTGTGACCTTGGCAAAATCCATTTTGTCAAACCCATCAAGAATTTGTATCATATGTCCACCTCCTTCGGATATGGATTCCCGCCTGCGCGGGAATGACGCGCGCGTCGGGTGCGGCAGAAATATTTAATATATCATCGTCCCGGCGCCTTCGTCGGTCAGCATTTCGATCAGGATGGAGTGCGGGATGCGCCCGTCGAGGATGTGGGTGCGTTTGACGCCGCCATCAATAGCGTCGGCACAGCACTCGATTTTTGGGATCATGCCGCCGGAGATGATACCGCTGCTCTGCAGAACCGGGATTTCCGCCCTTTTTATCTGATGGATCAGCGTCTGGTCGTCCTTCGTGTCACGAAGCACGCCGCGCGTGTCGGTAAGGATGATCAGCTTTTCGGCACCCAGCGCGACGGCAAGCTTAGACGCCGCCGTGTCGGCGTTTATGTTATAAGCGGTAACAGCGTCAATTCCAAGGCCGACGGTAGCGACCACGGGGATAACATTATCCGCTATAGCCCGCAGTACAACATCAGGATGGATAGCTGTGATATCGCCGACAAAACCGTAGTCTTCATCGTCGCCGCGGTTCATCCGCCGCGCTTCAATCAGGCTCTCGTCGATACCGCATAAGCCAACGGCGCGTCCGCCCTTTCGGATAATGGTAGCAACAAGGTCCTTATTGACCTTGCCGCAAAGCACACCCTGCACAATTTCCATCGTCTCCTCATCGGTATAACGGAGGCCTTTGACGAATTTCGGCTCCTTGCCGATCTTTTTGAGCATGTCGTTAATTTCAGGTCCGCCGCCGTGCACAAGCACTGCTCGGATACCAACGAGCTGCAGGAGAATGATGTCCTCCATGACCGCGTCAAATAGCTCCGGGCTGATCATGGCGTTGCCGCCGTATTTGACGACAACAATCTTCCCGTGGAATTTCTGGATATACGGCAAAGCCTCAACAAGGGTTTGGGCCCGTTCAAGATTGTTCATTTAACAGCACCTTCCAAGTCTATGTTCTGTAATCGCCGTTGATCTTGATATAATCATATGTAATATCGCAGCCCCAGCAGGTGCATTCGCCCATACCGGTACCGGCGGTAATATCAAGGGTAATGTCGTGCACGGTTAGGACTTTTTTCGCTAAGGCTTCGTCAAAGGACAGTCCCCGCCCATTTTTACACACATCAATCGATCCGGCTTCAGAACTGAAAGCGACACTGACCTGTTCCGGGTCGAATTCAACGCCCGAATAGCCCATCGCACACAATACTCTGCCCCAGTTGGCGTCAGCACCGAAGACAGCCGCTTTCGTCAGTGTCGAGGAGATGACGGATTTGGACAGCGTCTCGGCAGCCTTCTCGTCTGCGGCGCCCTTCACTGTGCAGGTAATCAGATGCGTCGCGCCTTCGCCGTCGGAGGCCATTATTTTTGCCAGATAAACACTGAGCGCCTTGAGTGCCTCAAGAAACGCGTCATACTCGCCGCCGGCTGCGGCAATGATGCTGTTGCCGGCAAAGCCGTTCGCCAAAAGGCAGTACATGTCGTTTGTTGACGTATCCCCGTCGACAGATATTCTGTTGAAGCTGACATTTGCCGTCTCAACAAGCGCCTTTTGAATCATCTTTGCGCTGATGGCGCAGTCGGTTGTGATAAAGCAGAGCATCGTCCCCATATTCGGGTGGATCATGCCGCTGCCCTTTGCGATACCGCCAATTTTTACGGTTTTGCCCCCGATTTGCGTTTCAACCGCGCATTCCTTCATCACCGTATCCGTCGTCATAATCGCCGCGGCCGCGTCACCGGAGCCATTCGCGCTCAGCGCGCTCACGAGGGCCGGTACGCCCTTTTCAATCACTTCCACCGGCAGCGTCTGCCCGATGACACCGGTTGACGCGACGAGGATATCCTTCTGCGAAATACCAAGCGCTTCGGCAGCCGCCCGGCAGCTGCGTTCGGCATACGCTTCGCCGAACGGCGCGCACGCGTTCGCGTTGCCGCTGTTGGCTATAATCGCCCGCGCTTTACCGTCGCTCAGATGTGCCTTGGAGATAATCAAGGGCGCCGCCTTCACGATATTCTTCGTATAAACCGCAGCCGCGTTCGCTTCTCCATCCGAAACAATCAGTGCCAGGTCTTTCTTTGTCAGGTTATTGGTTTTGACCCCGACATGGATGCCGGAAGCCTTAAAGCCCTGCGCGGCGCAAACGCCGCCATCAATAAATTTCAACATAATATCATTCCTAATCCAAGAATTTACCTTCATCAAAGCCCAGCATGATGTTCATGTTCTGGACGGCGGAGCCGGAGGCGCCTTTGCCGAGATTGTCAAAGCGGGCGGTGACGATGGTTTCACCGTCCGTTCCGCTGACGGTGATCTGGAGGTTGTTCGTCCCTATTCCCCAGTTGCTGTTTAAGTAGCCGCTCCCGAGCTCCTCCGCAACATATACAAACCTTTGCCCTCTGTAATACTCAGCCAGCTCATCCCGGATTGTATGGGCAGACTGCCGGTCACCGAGATAATCATTGTGCAGCATAATCGTCGTCGCCATGCCCTCGTAATAATCGTCGACAACGGGCACGAAGACCGGTGCGCGCTTCAAGCCGGTTATATGTACCATTTCCGGAAAATGCTTATGGCGGAGATTGAGGCCATAGAGCCTCGGCGCGTATAAATCAGGTGTTTTTTCGTGCTCATATTGATTTATCATTTTTTTGCCGCCGCCGGAGTAGCCGGTGAGCGAAAAGCAGGTCAGCGGATAGCTTTTCGGCAGTATTTCGAGCGCAATGAGCGGATAAACCAGCGAGACAAACCCGATGGCGTGGCAGCCCGGATTGGCAACCCGTTTTGCCGTTCGTATTTTTTCTCTCTGCGCCTGCATCAGCTCCGGGAAGCCATATACCCAGCCGTCAACCGTTCGGTACGCTGTCGACGCGTCAATAACGCGCGTTCGGTCATTTTCTATAAACGAAACAGCCTCGCGCGCGGCGTCGTCCGGCAGGCAGAGGATAACAAGGTCCGCACTGTTAATGAGCTTTTTGCGTTCGGTCACATCCTTGCGCTTATCCGTATCAATCACCAGCAGGTCGATATCGTCTCTTTTGCCGAGCCGGTCGTAAATCTGCAGCCCGGTCGTGCCTTCCTGCCCGTCTATATATATCTTAGGCTTCATTATATAACCTCATTTCAACTTTCATCCAGAAACATTTTTATGTTGTCCATCTGGGCTTTCACTGATTTGGAGGACGGCCCGCCGGGGACATTGCGCAGCTCAACGCATGTTTCGAGCTTGACGGCTTCATAAACATCGTTTTCAAAGAGCGGTGAAAACGTCTTGTAGGTTTCAATCGGCAGTGTTTCCAGCGTTTTTCCGCACTCCATGCAATGGTGGACGAGCTTCCCGATAACGGTGTAAGCGTCTCTGAACGGCATGCCCTTTTTGACGAGGTAATCCGCGCAGTCCGTGGCGTTTATATACCCCTCCGACGCGGCTTTGCGCATATTGTCCGGCTTAACCGTCATCGTCGCCAGCATCGCTGCAAAAACCGGCAGGACCTTTTTTACAGTATCCACAGCGTCGAAAACCTGCTCCTTATCCTCCTGCATATCCTTGTTATACGCCAGCGGCAGTGCCTTCATCACGGTCAAAAGACCCATCAGGCTGCCGTAAACCCGGCCTGTCTTCCCGCGCACAAGCTCCGCGATATCCGGGTTTTTCTTCTGCGGCATGATGGACGAGCCTGTCGAATACGCGTCGGATAATTCGACAAATCGGAATTCCCAGGAGCACCACAGTATAATTTCTTCAGAGAAACGCGATAAGTGCATCATCATTATGGAAAGGTCGCTTAAAAGCTCCAGCGCGTAATCCCTGTCGGACACACCGTCGAGGCTGTTTTCCGTGATCCGCGCGAAACCGAGCGTATCGGCGACGCTTTTCCGGTCGATCGGGTATGTCGTGCCGGTGAGCGCCCCGCTGCCGAGCGGCATTTCATCCATGCGCTCAAGGCAGTCCTCCAGCCGCGTGACATCGCGCCGGAGCATGCTGGTGTATGCCATCATGTAATGGGCAAAGGTCGTCGGCTGTGCCCGCTGTAGATGCGTGTAGGCAGGCATGATCGTTGCCGTATTCTTTTCGGCAATCTGGAGCAGTACGGAAATCAGGTTCAGCGCGCCGCCGCGTATTATTTCAATCTCATTGATCAGATACATCCGAAAATCCAGCGCTACCTGATCATTCCGGCTTCTCGCCGTATGCAGCCGCTTGCCTGTATCCCCGATGCGCTTCGTGAGCTCCGTTTCGATGCTCATATGGATATCCTCATCGGCGAGCTTGAATTCGAAATGGCCCTCTTCGATATCCTTTAAAATATCGCTTAAGGCTGTTATGATCTTCTTCGCTTCAGTCTTTTCGATAATCCCCTGATCTCCCAGCATTTTCGCGTGCGCGACGGACCCTGCGATATCCTCTTTATAAAGCCTTTTATCGAACATGATAGAGGCATTGAGCTCATCGACCAGCGCATCCGTATCGCTGGAAAACCGTCCCGACCAAAGCTTCATTATAAATCGTCCTTTCGAAATAATGCGACATTCGTTATACCCGTAGGGGGCGATGCCCACATCGCCCCGTTAGCCCGTTGATTATAGGTGTTTTCATATTTTATATCGATGTTCTTAATATATTTTTTGGTTATTTCCCATGCTCAAATAATAATACCGACGGGGCGATGTGGGCATCGCCCCCTACGGTTTTACTTGAAAATATTCGTCATCAGCCCATCGGGCAGGGTTTGTATCAATGTAATTCCACTTCGTCTGATAATCGTCTTCGTCGCGTATAATATGGTCATAATAAGATTTTTGAAATAAAGCAGCTCCCGTTTCCTTTGTCGCCAATATTTTCAATGATCGGATGATACTGGGAATCGTAATTCCCGTAGGGGGCGATGCCCACATCGCCCCGTTAGCCCGCACAAGGATCATGTGGATATGGTTGGGCATAATGACATATTTATCAATAAAGGTATTTTCGTATTTAATATCAATATTCTTAATATATTTTTCGATGATTTTCCCATGCTCAGATAATAATACCGACGGGGCGATGTGGGCATCGCCCCCTACGATTTTACAAAGCGTTTCCTGTCGATTCAGGGTACATATCGTTATGTAGTAATAACCTGCTTTCGAATAATTGAAGCCATTTAAACGCAGCTGTTTTCGAAATGGAACATCAACTGTACTGCCATCCATAACGATCTTGCTCCCAGTATCATCATTTTTCCGAAACATATTCGTTTTACCCATATTCGTTTTTCCCGTAGGGGATGATGCCCACATCGCCCCGTTGGCCAATACGGGATTCCTGTCGATTCTTGATATTTCTAATATTTCTTTCTCTTCTCCTCGAGCAGCGCCTTTGTTTGAATTGGTAAACCGAAGAGATTGATGAAGCCTTCGGCTTCGGATTGCTTGTAATCGCTCTCGCCGAAGGAGGCCAGGGTCTCGCTGTAGAGGCTGTGCTTACTCCAGACACCGGCGTTGGTGATATTGCCTTTATACAATTTAAGCTTTACTTTGCCGGTGACGGTCTCCTGTGTTTTATCCGTAAAGGCGGAGAGCGCCTCACGCAGCGGCGTGAACCATTGTCCGTTGTAGACGAGCTCGGCGAACTTCACAGCGAACTGGGTCTTGAGGTGCGCGGTCTCTTTGTCAAGGCATATCGTTTCGAGTACCTCGTGCGCGTGATAAAGGATTGTTCCGCCCGGTGTTTCATAGACGCCGCGGCTCTTCATGCCGACGAGGCGGTTCTCGACGAGGTCAAGCAGCCCGATACCGTTTTTTCCGCCGATTTCATTAAGCTTCCTGATAATATCCGAAGCCTTCATTACCGCGCCGTTTACAGCCGTCGGGACGCCCTTTTCAAATTCTATCTCCACATATTCCGGCTTATCTGGCGCCGTCTCAGGGGATACGCCGAGCTCTAAAAATCCGGGTTTATTGTAGAGCGGCTCGTTACCGGGGTTCTCTAAATCCATCCCCTCGTGCGAGAGATGCCAGAGATTCTTATCTTTGGAGTAATTCGTCTCACGGTTGATTTTCAGGGGGATGTTATGGGCTTCGGCGTAGTCGATCTCGTCGTCACGGCTTTTGAGGTCCCACTCACGCCACGGGGCGATAATTTTCATATGCGGCGCGAAAGCTTTGATCGTCAGCTCGAAGCGCACCTGGTCGTTGCCTTTTCCGGTGCAGCCGTGACAGATGGCGTCGGCGCCCTCTTTGAGCGCGATCTCCACGATGCGCTTGGCAATGACAGGGCGGGCAAACGAGGTGCCAAGCAGATACCCTTCGTATTTTGCGCCCGCTTTCATCGTCGGGATGATAAAATCATCGACAAATTCATCGGTAATGTCTTCAATATAGAGCTTGGATGCTCCCGTTTTTTTTGCTTTTTCTTCAAGGCCGTCCAGCTCGGTCCCCTGCCCGACATCACCGGAGACGGCGATGACCTCACAGTTGTCGTAATTTTCCTTCAGCCACGGGATAATGATGGAAGTATCCAGACCGCCCGAATACGCCAATACGACTTTTTTAATATCTTTCATTATTATAACCATACCTTTCTTGGGGAATTGTGCCGTGTCCGGCAATGCCGGACTTCGGGCCTTCCGACCCGAGAGGAACAAAACCCGGTTTAAAAGATTTATCTTTCAAACCTAATTCTCCCAAATTCTGCGATGTGGATATAGTAACACGTTTTGCATTTATATGCAATAGTTTTTTGCTATTACTTTTTATATAATTGATATGTATTGAGTATTCTAATATGTTAAAACACACAATATGCATAATATTCTGTATATAACTGTATATTATGCATATTGTCATGCCGGTATCCCGAACCCTAATCGGGTAGGAGGGGGCGATTAAC
>DBTM01000011.1:19109-23402 GCA_002307055.1 Clostridiales bacterium UBA1316 | reverse complement strand
AAAAATTTTTTATCGTCAGAGCTGATATAGCTAGTCTGCGACTATCTCTAATTCGCGTATTTTCACGCTGTTTTTATATACTTTTATCAAATATAGAATATTTCCTTCGATCGGGCCAAAATAAAATTGCCCCTCATCATCCGTAAATTGCCGGTCGATGAGCTTTTTTTCCTGCCCGGACCTGAAGAGCAGCACGAGCGCGCCGTCGACGGGCGTCCCGCTCCGGTCTATGACTGTACCGCAAACGGCGGCGGCTTTCTCCTGCTCAATTTTAACCGTCGTCTCTATATGCTCGCCCTCGGCAGGCTTAAAATAAAATTTTGCAACTGAACTCAACTTATTCAACCCCTCTGTCTGTGTCCATATTCTTAAGTGCATCTGCCATATTGTATTGGCTGGTCAGGCTCTGGGTGCTTGACATTCCGCGTATAATTATATAAACTATTCAAATTACAGTGTGGAGCTTATTTCACACTGTTATCGAATAAAAGGAGTTAATTATTATGGCAAAGGAAAAAAAGGTAGAGCAGATTACCGATATGGATGTTGATTTTGCCCAGTGGTTCACAGACGTGGTGACGAAGGCGGAGCTTATTGACTACTCCGGCGTCAAGGGCTTCTTCATTCTGCGACCGTATGCCTATGCCATTTGGGAAAATATCCAGAGCATTCTGGACAAACACTTTAAGGAGCTGGGTCACGAAAATGTATCGATGCCCCTGTTAATCCCCGAAAGCCTGCTGCAAAAAGAGAAGGATCATGTCGAGGGGTTCGCCCCTGAAGTCGCCTGGGTCACACACGGCGGAGCGGAGGAATTAGCCGAGAGGCTCTGCATCCGTCCAACCTCTGAAACACTCTTTTGCGACCACTGGAGCCATATCCTTCGCTCCTGGCGCGACCTGCCGATGCTGTATAACCAATGGTGCAGCGTCCTGCGCTGGGAAAAAACAACGCGTCCTTTCCTGCGCGGCCGTGAATTTCACTGGCAGGAAGGCCATACGCTCCATGCGACACCGGTTGAAGCCGAAGCCGAAACACAGCAGATGCTCAACGTCTATGCCGATTTCTGCGAAAACAGTCTAGCCATGCCCGTCATTAAAGGACAAAAGACTGACAAAGAAAAATTCGCGGGCGCGGTTGCCACCTATACGGTCGAATGCATGATGCACGATAAAAAGGCACTTCAGGGCGGGACATCCCATTATTTCGGCGATGGCTTCGCTAAAGCTTTCGGTATCCAATTTACCGACAAGGAAAATAAGCTCACCTATCCCCACCAGACCTCCTGGGGCATGTCCACCCGGATTATCGGCGGTCTCATCATGACGCACGGTGACAATAACGGCCTTGTCCTGCCGCCTAAAATCGCACCCGTCCAGGTCATCATCATACCGATTGCCATGCACAAGGAGGGCGTGCTCGAAAAAGCGGGCGAACTCACTGCACGCCTGAAAGCCGCCGGATTACGCGTAAAAAGTGATGTGTCCGACCAAAGCCCCGGCTGGAAATTTGCCGAGCATGAAATGAAGGGTATTCCTCTGCGTATTGAGATCGGTCCGAAAGACATTGAAAACGGGCAGTGCATTGCCGTTCGGCGCGACAATGGGGAAAAAATCATCGTCGAGCTTAGTGCGCTGGAAAAGGAAATCCCCGAAATTCTCGATGCTGTACAGAACGGCTTGTATGAAAAAGCAAAGAAAAACCTCACCGACAATACGCGTCCTGTGAAAACCCTTGGCGAAGCCAAAGCTGTAATCGCCGAGAAGAGCGGCTTTATAAAGGCGATGTGGTGTGGCAGTCTCGCGTGCGAGTTGAAGATGAAAGAGGATGCCGGTGTTTCATCGCGCTGCATACCCTTTGAGCAAGAACATATAGGCGATGTCTGTACCGTCTGCGGGAAACCGGCTGAAAAAATGGTTATATGGGGTGTGGCTTACTGATTGCATACAAAATAACGTAGCTTTGAGGCTGTAAAAATTAATTTATTGAAATTTTTCCCTAAATCTGTTGATATTTCTTGCGATATGTATTATACTATATCCACAATTTAACTCCGATAATAGCAAACCCGGTGAAAGCCGGGGACGCAAAGCTTCGGGTCTAACGCAAAGTGCCTTTTCAGGTCATTTTGTCAGGACAGCCGGGTTGCCGAAGAGGTCATAGCATTTAAGAATTTAAAGCTGTGTGCCTGTCTTAGGCATGCAGCTTTTTTTGTAAATCTCTATTTAGGGGGCGCTTCTCTTGATTAATATCGGTGCGATAAAAAATATAGCATGCGTCAAAAAATGTGGGCGGGGCACGATCATCACAGGAGACGGCATCGGCAATATCCTGTTTGTTATTCTGAAGGGCGAGATCGGCGTGTATACAGATTATAAGTTTCCGGGCGCTGAGATGGTTTCAACGCTCGGCTCAGGTGATCTCTTCGCCGATCCGGGTCTTCTGCAGGACAAAAAAGCCGCCTACACAACAGTGACGCTGAGCGAAGCCATTATTGTACCGATTGAGAGAAAATCCTTCAATGATTTTTTACAGGAGGAGCCGTCCCTTGTATTCGAGTTGATCAAAGAGCTGTATCTCCGGCTTGAACGCACAACGGCAGCCTACAAAGAACTTATTATCCAACACGCCCAGCCGTCTAAAAATCAGGAAAAGAAACCTGAGGGGAAAAAATCAGAAACGCTGAATACCACGGACACGAAACCGATCCCTCACAAGCATGAAAACGAACCGGCAGCTGTCTCTGCCGCTGCAGCAGTCCCTTTGGTAGCATCTGATAAATTTGCCGGCGAAAGCAGTTTCGCTCTTTTTCCAGCGCAGCACGGCCATTATGAACTGCTTGTCAATAATGATGACTCGGCACATCTGATGAGCAAATCCTACACTTGCCCGATCTGCAAGAGCGTCTTCAGTTCGCTTACTGTTAAACCATCCAAGCTGGTCCTTGCAGCAACCGATAAGGATATGCGCAGCCGATATAAAGGCATCGAACCTCTTTATTACGAGGTCCTGACATGCCCGCACTGCCTTTTCAGCGCCTTACAGGATTCATTTGCTTCTCCAGATAAATCGAAAACCGATATTCTGCGTGAGCTGGAGACTATCAAAAATACCGTTCAAATCGATCCATGTTCCCGAAAAGATACTGATTCTGTTTTTGCCGGTTATTATCTCGCCCTTTTCTGCGCGCCAATCAGCTTTTCTAAATATCAGCTTGCTGCCGGCAAGCTGCTGTATAAGCTCAGCCGCATCTATCAGGACGCCGGTGATGAAAGCATGGAAATGTCGACGGCTCAAAAAGCACTGGATAATTATTTGTATGCCTACGAAAAAACCGGTATTTCACCGGCTCAGGAACAGCAAATATGTATCATCATCGGTGAACTCTACTTAAAACAAGGCTGCCTCAAAGAAGCCATCGCCTTCTTCAGCAAAGCCAAATCAAGCGCCAACAGCAGCCCCGCATTCAAAAGCCATGCCGAAAACAGAGTGTATGATATCCGTGAAATGGCGGCTGCAGCCAGGTAAATTCATAAATCGAGTAGTAGGCTAACCCTTAATGGCTCAGCCTACCTCTCAGTCGAGTAGCCCAGGGGAATTTCACCCCTAGTGTAGTGTACCATCCATATATAGCATAACAGTATCAACATATTAAGGCTTAGTCGAAACAGTGGTTGGATACCATCGATGCCCGGCGCTCCTTTGTTGCTCTTGACTTGCTTGTATGCTCTGTTCAGGTTTCTCCTGTCCAGTATCTTCTCCAGCAAGTCTGCACCGTCCTTTTCCTCGGCTTCCTGACGGTCTGTGCTCGACGCTCTGTCATACTCTTCGCGTTCCACGCTATCCCTTTGACCGTAGCTCAAATCGCTTTGGTTTTCTGTTTTCACTGCACTGACCTCCTTCACCCATCTACTTGGGACTTACTATTGTTCGGCTCTTCCCATCATCTGACGGTACTATGGCTTCGGCTAACTTCTCACAGCAAGCTTTACGCCGCACGTTCTTTTCGGATACTGACTACTTCGTGCGTCTGTGAGATCTCCCCGGGTAAGAACGATAACCTTCATCCCGTCTAGCCGCCTCATTTACCGTGTGGGGTTCGGGTAGCATTGGACTTCGTTTTGACTAGCAAACTCGTCCGCCCCTGTTCGGCCTTATATGAGGTTTCTTTTCGTCGGCCCGGAACTTTGCCTCCAGCTTCTTTCAGATTGTGCCTCGCGACGGACACCCTTGCTCTTGGCTAGCACTTCCTGCTACCGAGCGTGCAACGGACTTTCACCGCCAAGTTATCGC
>DBTM01000011.1:17616-18868 GCA_002307055.1 Clostridiales bacterium UBA1316 | reverse complement strand
CGGACTTTCACCGCCAAGTTATCGCCCATGCCGGGCACACTAGGTACGAGGGGCGGGATGAGATCATCCCGCCCCTCCTGATATTCGTTAAGGACCTTTCTTTGCTGCTCCAAATTCCTAGCGAACCGTTTCGACATATACGCCTATGTCACGGATAATATCTTCAACACTGCCGCTGCCGTCGTTGATTGCATCGATACGCGCTAGGAGCGCTTTGAAGCGGAGGTCCTGGCGTATGGCCTCAAAAGGCCCTGCCAGCGTGTGCATCTCCAGGCGGGAGAGTATCCGCCATTTTAGTTTTTCCGTCTTAAGTTCATCAGGCCGACGGGGAAGCCTGTAGGATTGCATGATCGGCGAACAATTGTCTGTGAACTCCGGGACGCTGAGCTCATAATCCAGGTACAGCTCCAGCCACTCGAAGCATGTATCAAGGTCACCTCTTTGAAGCGCGATCTCCGCGTGCTGGCATAGATTATAAATATTGAAAACCTGGAGCGCGCCCGCATCACCGCAAGCAGCAGCTTTGGCAAGTGCGATCTGTGCTTTAACGGATTCCATTTCTCTGGTATAATCGCCCTTGCGTTCATAAGCCAGCGCTAACATAACAATTTGCAGCGCTGCCTGATTGAGCATGGATGTCACGTTATTTTTGCGCTGTGAAATTTCACCGTCAAGGTCGCCCTTCTGCGCTTCTATCCGGGCTAGGATGTCTCTGCTGTCCGGCAAGCGCTGTGCCCGTTCTTTTGCTTTTTCGAACTCGCTGAAACCGGCGTACATACCGATGAGCTGCTCCTCCGTGCTGCTCTGGAGCTGCAGTTTATTTTCCACATCTAAGCAGTTGAGCCTAACAGCAAGCTTCTCCGCCTCATCGTACATACTTTTTGCCTTGGGGTTACCTTCTTTGAAATAATGAGCCGCAAGATGGGCGGTTGTGCCAAGGGTGACGGACAGCAAAAACTGATGGTTCGGCAGTCGCCTTAGCCCGTCTTTGAAAATTATCAGGTGCTTCTCAAAATCGTTACCGGCAGAGCTGGCCGCGTCCAATATGGACTGCAGCAATTTCCGTTCAATATAATCCTTCTCGTGCCCAAAGCCGCGCCATATCTCTTCTTCCTTGTCATCTCCGAATATCTCAGTGAACTGAACCTGCAGAATCGCCGGCGGTTCCGCGGCGCCGTTTTCCCAATCGTCCACCAGCAGCGCAGTCACCCAAGGCTTTGATGCGCGTTGGTTCAGCAGCTCCGCCAGCCAC
>DBTM01000011.1:0-17368 GCA_002307055.1 Clostridiales bacterium UBA1316 | reverse complement strand
TCCACCACCCCCCCCAGCCACTTTTGTGTCATACCGGTCTGCTCACGCAGTTCCCGGAGCATTTTCCCGGGGTCTGCCTTCTGCGTCGGAGGATCGGTCTTCAGCAGCGCGTCGGCTGTCACATTAAATATCTTTGCAAGCGGCTGAATCAGCGTAATATCAGGCAGCGCCGCCCCAAGCTCCCATTTACTTACAGCCTGCGGCGTGACACCGATGTGCTCGGCGAGCTCCTCCTGCGTCATACCTTCCTGCTTCCGCAGCTCCTTAATCGTTTGACCGATACTCAGCGGCATAACCTTACCTCCTGCTGCATTTTATATTTTATAATAGTTAGATTATAACATTGTACCGCCGCATAGGCAAACAACTATACAGCGCGTTAAAATTCAACTATGGGTTGAATTATTATGGCTGATATACGAAAATAAGCAGAGGCAACAACTCGGACAGACAAAATACAGTCGGTGGGAGACAGCTCCAACCGACTGTATTAATAATACTTAACATATTAAGCTTTTTCGTATAACCCCCGCAGTAACGCGATTTCCTTTGCGTAACCATCGAGCTCATTCGGTGTCTCAAGATAAAACGGCAGATGCTTGAGGCGGGGGTGGTTGACGATGGTTTTTAAAACCTCTATGCCAAGCGAGCCATTTCCGATTTTTTCATGTCTGTCCTTATGGCTGGAAAATGGGTTTTTACTGTCGTTAAGATGAATGGCGTGCAGGCGCTCAAGCCCGATGACGCGATCAAATTCAGCCAATACGCCGTCCAGGTCACCGGCGATATCGTACCCAGCGTCGTAGACATGGCATGTGTCCAGGCAAACACCAAGCTTATCGCTCAACTTAACTTTATCAATAATGGCTTTAAGCTCCTCGAATTTGCTGCCCACCTCCGAGCCTTTTCCAGCCATAGTCTCCAACAATACCAGCGTTGTCTGTTCAGGATACAGCACCTCATTTAATAACGAGGCAATTAAGTCGATGCCGACGTCCATCCCCTGGCCGACATGGCTGCCCGGGTGGAAGTTATACATATTGCCGGGGAGGTATTCCATCCGCCGGATGTCGTCCGCCATCGTCTCGCGGGCAAACTGGCGCAGCTGCTCCTTCTCCGCGCAGGCGTTCAATGTATATGGCGCGTGTGCCAGCAGCGGCGATATCTCATATTCCTCGGCAAGCGCCGTATAGGCCGCAATATCTGTTTCATCGATGGCTTTCGCAGCACCGCCGCGCGGATTGCGCGTGAAGAACTGGAACACATTCGCGTTTATGGAAACGGCAGCTTTCCCCATGGACAGATAACCGTCTGATGCGGAAAGATGACAGCCGATTTTTAACATAGATATATATTCCTTTCTGTTTGAAACATTTATCTTTAAACTTTATCCCTATCGTCCTGTAAGCTCTTTTAATTGTAGCACATATCCTCAATAAAGTCATTGTACTATCAAATCACCGATGCTAAAATAAGCATCAGGAATACACTTTTAATAGCATTGGAGGACGCCTTATGAGAGAGATGACCTGTTCCGCCATAACCGACGCTGTTGAACAGCTCTGCATAAAAGCTGCGGTGCATTTGCCGCAGGATATGTGCGCGCTGCTCGAGCATGCCGCTGAAAATGAGGTTTCGCCCATCGGGGCAGCCGCGCTCAGCGATATTGTCCAAAACTTTAAGCTGGCATCATCATTAGGGTTGCCCATCTGCCAGGATACGGGCATGGCTGTCGTTTTTGCCGATATTGGGCAGGATGTGCATATTTCAGGCGGTTTATTTACCGATGCGGTCAATGAGGGCGTCAGGCGGGGTTATGTTAACGGCTATTTGCGAAAATCTGTCGTCTCCGACCCAATCCGGCGGGAAAATACGGAAGACAACACCCCGGCTGTTATCCATATCCGTCTCGTCGTAGGGGATAAGCTTGAGCTGACCGTCGCGCCGAAGGGTTTCGGCAGCGAGAATATGAGCGCAATGCGCTTGTTTATACCGTCGGATACAATTGAAACCATTGAGGACTTTATTATCGGTAGCGTGAGCAGCGCCGGTTCCAACCCGTGCCCGCCCGTCGTTCTCGGTGTCGGTCTCGGCGGTACAATTGAGCAGGCGGCGCTTTTATCCAAGCGCGCATTGCTCCGCAATATGTCCGAATATAACAGCGACTCGTTCTATGCTGATATAGAAAGGCGCCTGCTCGATAAAATCAACCGTCTCGGTATCGGCCCGCAGGGTTTCGGCGGTCATTTTACCGCTGTAAAAGTAAATATCGAAACATATCCGACTCATATCGCAGGCTTGCCGTGCGTCATAAATATGAGCTGCCACGCCACGCGTCACGCCGGCTGCATTTTGTAAAATTTTTATAATCGGTTTGTCTCACACTGAAGTAAAAGCCTGTCGCTGCAGGTGTTTTGCTTATATACATAACTACCGGCTTCTTGAAGGAACGCTCGATAATCATAAGTAATTGTTTCATATTTTTATGAAGTATGTTATAATTCATCCATGGACATGACGCCCTTTGAACAATGCAAAACGTCCATTACACACATTTGAAAGGGAGATGACTCGAATGAGATTTACGTTTACAGAAAAGAAGGTACAAGCCTCAGATGAGCTCCGTGATTACGCTGAGAAAAAAATTGGTAAGCTTGACCGCTTCTTTAAAATCGAGTCGGAGGCATTCGTCACTTTTGAAATTGAGAGAGGCCGACATAAATCTGAGGTCACGCTCAATAACAACGGTATCTTTTACCGCGTCGCTGAGACAACAAGTGACATGTACGCCACAATTGATTCCGCAGTTGCTGCAATAGAAAGCCAGATACGTAAAAATAAATCACGCCTGTCCAAACGGCTCCGTGAAGGCGCATTGGAGCGTGATGCCAAACCAGCAATCAGTTACACCGCAGTTGACGAGAATGAGCAGGACTTTAAAATTATCCGGACAAAGCGCTTCCCGATCAAGCCGATGACACCTGAGGAAGCTATTTTGCAGATGAACTTATTGGATCATGAGTTCTTTGTATTCAAAAATCAAGATAACCGCGGCGCGTTTACAGTCGTTTATAAACGCAACAACGGCGGTTATGGCCTGATCGAAAGCAACGACTAAAAGGTCTTGATTATTTTTGGAGAGCAGACGATTTTTCGTCTGCTCTCCTGTTTTTACCTGATTCGTTTTAACTAGCTTTCCATCTGTTTTCCCAAAAATCCCGCGACGGTCTGCGCAAGCTTGTATTCCACCTCTCCCAGGACCTTATCGCCTTCGGAGAAGAACACCACGCATCCCATAACATCACCCTCAGATATAATAGGTGCCGCTGTCTCAATGACATATTTGTCACTCGAATCAATGACAGGCAAACCTTTTTCGCCGCTCTTGCGCTGATAGAGGCGCCGCGCTTCCATGAGCTGCTCGAGATCGCTGCTGATATGCTTGTCAGCCATTTCTCTCTTCGGGATTCCACACACCGATATATAGGTGTCCCTGTCTGCTACCGTTGCGCAGCAGCCCGCTGTTTTGAAAAGTGTATCACATATCTGATTTGCGCTTTCCGACCACTCACCCATGGGCGAATATTTTTTAAAAATTACTTCGCCGTCTTTCTCCGTATATATCTCCAGAGGATCGCCTTCGCGGATACGCATGGTGCGGCGGATCTCTTTTGGAATAACAACGCGTCCAAGATCGTCTATGCGGCGCACAATTCCGGTTGCTTTCATATTTATGACCCTCCCTTGTTTTACAACATTAGTATCCACAGTATTATTATGACTATTCAAAGCATTTTCGATTGCCTCTATTTGCCAAACAATTATAGCCGTTGTTCTTCTCCGTACTATTTTATGCTTACAATAGTGATATCATATGATACAATGATTCAAATGTGTCATTCGTCAGGTTTTGAGGGTTAATGAATATGTATGCTATTTTATGCCATCCGGGTCATAACAGGGTTTATTTTGAGGAATCCAAAAATTTTGTTCTTAACGAATTATCCATTGCCGCCGGTAGGATGTCCGTTAAAATTCAAAATATCAGATTGCAGAACATTGCGGGTATACAATACTTAATATTTGAAGCTGACGAGGATTTGACCGCTCAGGATTTGAAGCTTCTGAGTCAATTATCCTTTATATTCGCGCTGTTTAAGTATGACACGCATTTCTTTATCCCTATAGAGCTGTCGGCGTTCGGATATGTCGACCAAAACATCAGCAAAATATTGAAATATACAGGCAAGACTAATGAGATATTCACACGCTTACTCATTAACATTGCTGTATTTTCTTCAGATTTTAGTATGACAGATACATTAAAGCTGCTGGATCCGATTGCCGGCAAAGGTACCACCTTATTTGAGGGACTCGTTTGTAACTACGATGTTTACGGAATCGAGATCGGCGAAAAAGTCGTGACGGAAGCCTATAACTTTTTAAAAAAGTTTTTAGAAAAAGAAAAATATAAACATACGGTCAAGCTGGAGAAAATCAGCGGTAAAAACAGACTGTTTACAGCGCACCGGTATAATATCACTATTTCAAAAACGAAGGATGCCGTTAAAAGCAAAGAATGCCGCGAGTTTGAAATAATCTCCGGAAATTCCTTCTACGCAAACCAGTTATATAAAAAGAACTATTTCAACTTCATCGTCGGCGACCTGCCGTACGGCATACAGCACAGCAGTGTCACAAATGAAAAGCAATCCCAATTTACCAGGAATCCAAAAGAACTGTTAATAAGCTGCTTGCCCGTTTGGAAAGATTTGCTTATAAAAAACGGTATCATTGTCCTTTCATGGAATACATTCGTACTGAGCAGAAAAGAGCTGGTCAAAATTTTTGAAGATAACGGCTTTGATGTTTTCAGCGGAGAGAATTATGTGTTTGAGCATCGCGTGGACCAAGCGATCAACAGAGATATCATCGCCGCAAAAAAGAAATAAGCCAAGTGCCGGTTTCGTCGGCGCTTGGCTTCGCGTACTTTATACTGATTTGCTTTTTATATCACCGGCAATGATATCGGCGAGCTTCACAACATCGTCAAGTCCCAGGCATGGGGTACCTGTTTCAACAGGTATATCGGTCATAATCACCAGGCATTCCTCCGGCGGAATCGGCAGCGGTTTTCCATTATCCGACCGCTGCAGAGCAATTTTCGGCCACAGTCCTTGCTTATAACCCTCTGTCAGGATGATGTCGACATCACGCACTCTGGTGATGAGCTCCTCAATAGGGACATAACGGTTTTCCATAACGGCTGCTTTCGTCTGGGAAGCGATAACCGTCACCGCCGCTCCGGCTTGTGTCAGCCGCCAGCTGTCCTTGCCCTTGTGGTCAATTTCGAATTCATGAGCGTCATGCTTAATGACCGCTACGCGAAATCCCCGGCGATTGAGCTCGGGGATCAATTTTTCCAATAATGTCGTTTTGCCTGTATTGGAAAAGGCTATAAAAGAATAAACAGGTATTCCGTTCATATAAACCCCCGAATAAAAAACTTAATTTGCAGGCGTCTGAACAGAATGCGTCTGAACAGAATGCGTCTGCTCCAGATACTCGGCAAAAGCCGCAATCGATGGATTTTCCTGATCCTCATGCCAGAAGCACTGCAGCTCCTCCGTTTTGCCGACCGTGTATGAGATAAGCTCGCTATGCAGACTCATTCGGCTGAGCATTGTGGAGACGAAAACCCCCTGCCCGAACTCCGTTGCCATATAAGCCGATTCGATGTTCGGCGATATAATAATTTCAGACGGCGTGAAACCCAGTTCACTGCACTGTCTCCTCGCCCTTGCGCGGCTGTCTGAATTCGTTTCATGGCTCGCCGCCGCTTTGATAAACGGCTCTGTTTTAAAATCATCGACCGTTGCCCCCGCAACTGCCTTCGGGTTATCCGGGGATACCAGCAGCACAAGCGGCGTTTCAAGCACTTTTGTTTTCTTAATACCTGTCCCTTTTGGGGCAAACTCCGCATACGTAATGATCAGGTCGAGTTTTCTCAGCATAAAAAGCTCAATGAGCTTATATTGCGGATGCATCTCCGGAATAAAGCGCAATTCAGGATTCTCTTGCTTGAGGTTTTTTAGTGCGATATTAATTTCTGACGATATTTCGAGCCATTCAAGATATCCGATTCGGATGGAGTTGAAAACAGTGGTGTAATACTGTTTTGTCTTTTCCGTCACTTTTATAAAGTCTTCGTCAAGCTTTGCGAACAGCTCATAAAAGTATTCCCCGGCTTTCGTCAGCATCACATAATGGTGTGTTCTGATAAAGAGCTTAAAGCCCACGTCCTCTTCAAATTTGGCTATATATTTGCTGACGGACTGCTGTGTCATGAACGTGAGCTTGGCTGTCTGCGTAAAACTGAGGGTTTTTGCCAGCGTTAAAAAACACCGCACCGCAACTTCGTTGATCAAAGCCTCACACCTCCGAGCCCATTATTTGACATCAGCGGGCAAACCGGCCCAATATCTGTAATTGCGTTCCATTATATCGTTTAGGCTGCGATATTTCAATCCTTTACAGCCTGTTTTATCGTTATCTGCCCTTATCCTTCGCGCCACGAAAAAACAGCCCTGAAAAGAGCTGTTTTACCAATGACGAAGCCTATACGATCAGGCAGCCAGAGTGCCATCCTTTTTTTTGCCCACAAGCAGTCCGATAATGCTGACGATGATACTGAATGCCAGACCCAGGAACAGAGGATCAAACGTAAAGACTTTCCAGAAGACAAAGATCAGCACGATAACGGGTGAAACAATAATCGAGGTAATCATATAACCCTTTCTGATCTTGTTTTTCGCAAAAAGTGCCAGTATGAGCGGCATGAACATCACGGCGCCTCTGAGCCCCATGGATATATATGAGAAGACCTGAATAGGTGTTTTATAAAGAATTGCCGCCGCTACAACAGCTACAGCTAAAACGACTATAATGCAAACTCTGGAAAACAACAGATCGGTTTTCGTGTCCGGCGCTTTCTTAGTGATTTGCTTTCTTATGTCATTGTTGATGATGGTGCTGATGCCGAGTGCGAGTCCCGCACCAGTACCGACGACAGCAAACAGCAGCGTTGCCAGCATCACGCCGCCAAGAAACGGCGGTATGTGCTTACTGATGAATTCCGTTAAGGCTGTTGCCGCAATTTTTGTCATTTGCGCTTTATTTGCGTCAATCGGGGTTTGCACCCGCATGAACAGACCAACGAGGATACCGCAGATACCGACCGGCGGGATCATAAAGGTACTGATTAATGCGCCGCGCCGTGCTTCCTTGTCATCTTTCCCGGCCATGACCGCCTGTCCATAGGTCTGCGTTGTCAGGACACCAAAGATCAAGGACGCTCCAGCCCCGGCGTCAATTCCGAAACCGCGGGCAAAGAGGCCGAAATTCTGCTGCAGCGCGTTGATCTGTACAAGAAGCGGGTCAAAGCCTTTTGACAAAACAAGAACCATGACGGCGCAAACAACGACGGTGATATAGAGCAGAATCAGCTTCAGAATGCCAACCATTCCGGCACCCTTGATACCGCCGAGAGTAACATAGATAACCATTAAAATGGCCGCGATAATGATAGCTGGAACTGTACCAACTGCGGGAAGTATGATGACGAGAACGGCAATCGCCGAGAGGAGCTGCGCAATAATATTGACGAAGATGCCCACGGACGACAAAACGGAAGCCAGCATACCGGAAGTTCTGCCGTACTCGGCTGAGACGATGCCGACAAGCGTTGAGGCCCCGGAATGTCGGTATCTCTTCACAAAACCGATTGCCAGGATGAGCGCTGCGATACCGCCGCCGAGTGTAAACCACCATGCGGACATTCCATACGTATAAGCAAGCTGGGCCGTACCTATTGTTGACGAACCACCAACGAGCGTACCCATGATTGTGCCCGCCACGATATAGGAGCCGCTCTTTCCGCCGCCAGTAATAAAGTCTGATGCATTTTTAACACGCGTTCCGGCATAAACACTTAAACCGATAAAAACGACGAGTGTTATAACAATTCCAATGATAGTATAGATGTTCATTCTTTTATCATGCTCCCAATTTCTTCAGGGATAATCAGTACTGCATCCGTTTTGGAGATAACCTCCTCAACGGTGACATCGGGCGCAAGCTCCTCAAGAACCAGCCCTTTATCGGTCCGGTGAATGACGCACAGCTCCGTCACGATATAGTCTACCTCGCCCGCCGCTGTTAACGGCAGAGTGCACCTTTTGAGTATTTTTGGATTGCCTTTTTTATCGCAGTGATCGGTCATGATGATAACGCTCTGAGCGCCGGATACGAGATCCATCGCGCCGCCCATACCGGCAACCGTCTTGCCAGGAACCGTCCAGTTGGCGAGATTGCCTTCCTGGTCGACTTCATAAGCACCAAGAACCGTGACCGCAACGTGACCGCCGCGGATCAGTCCGAAGGACGTGAAGCTGTCAAAACAGCAGCCGCCGGTACGCAGCCGAGACACGGCGCCCGCAGCGTCAACAACATTCGGATCCGCTTCTTCGCCCTCTTCGGGAGCTCCGTTGAGTCCGATAACACCATTTTCCGAATCGATCCAGACATCGACACCCTCAGGAAGATATTTAATACAGGCGGTGGGCATGCCGATACCTAAGTTCACAAGATCACCGTCTTTGAAAAATCTCGCTGTTCTGTAGGCAATAAGCTCTCTTTTATCCATAAATATGGTCAATCCTTTCCCGGAGAGTTGTGCTGTGTCCGGCTTGACCGGATTTCGGGTTGGAATACCCGAAAAACACAAAACCCAGTTTGAAAGATTTAACTTTCAAACTTGTGCCCCCTGAATTTTGACAACCATGTCCACCAGGCAGCCTGGCGTCATGATTTGGTCGGGGTCAAGCTCCCCTACTTCAACAATCTCTTCTGCTTCTACAATCACGAAATCAGCGGCAGTGGCGAAAATCTGATTGAAGTTGCGCGCTGTCCTGCGATAAACGACATTGCCCATTCTGTCGGCTTTCCACGCATGAATCAGGGCGACATCGGCATGCAGCGGCTTTTCCAGAAGGAAGAGCCTGCCGTCTACTTCGATAATCGGTTTTCCGGCGGCTATCGGTGTTCCGAGCCCTGTCGGCGTCAGAATGCCGCCGATGCCTGCGCCTCCGGCCCGAACACGTTCGCAGAGTGTCCCCTGCGGCACGAAGGTAACATCAATCTCTCCGGCGACAACCTTTTCAACAGTCTCCGTGTTGCTGCCGATGTGAGAGCAGGTAATGTGCTTAATCCTATTCTCATGAACCAGCCTGCCGATGCCGCGGCCTTTGACGCTCGTATTGTTTGAGATAATGTTGAGGTTTGTGTACCCTTTGTCTATAATGCCTATGATAAGTGTCTCCGGTACGCCGGTATTGACAAAGCCTGGAACGAGAAGCGTCAGACCGTCCCGCAGCTTTTCCATAGCTTTTTCAAGTGCTACTACTTTGTCTTGTGACAAGTTTAACTTCCTCTCTTATGCTAGACCGCTCCGGGTATCCCGGTAGGCGCAAGCATCCCGGCGGATGCAGCGCATACGCTTGTTACCCGGAGCTTTTTCCTCTTACTAATCTATTAAACTTTAAAGGTCGGTTCGCTGGTCACTTCGTCGCGCAGGCAGTTGCGTGTGATGCCCATAATCGCTCTGGCATCATCAGCGGTTGCAATTTCGCGGCCAGCCAGCTTGGATAGGGCTACGGCACGCTCGACCAGCATGAGGTTGGTGGCGATGACTTTGGAACCGTCGGGGTTCACGCCGTAAAGGATATTATCCTCAAGACCGACACGAAGACCGTCGCAGCCAAGGGCCAGACCGGCGAGCATCATCGGCATATGAATCCTGCCGCCGATGCCGGACACGGACCATGTAGCACCCTTCGGGAGCTTCCCTGCGATAAAGGCAAGGTTCTCGGCGGTGCCGGGAAGAGAGCCGCCGACGCCCATAATGAACTGAATGTGGGGCGGCTGGGGGATATTCCATTTATTAACGTAGTACATGACGCTGTCAAGATGGCCGATGTCAAACACTTCAAACTCCGGCTTTATGTCATGCTTGACGACTTCCTGGCTCAGGAGATTCAGGAAGCGTGGGCTGTTCTCAAAAATGTAGCTGTTGGCCCAGTTGATCGTGTTGGGGTCGAAGGAGCACATTTCAGGCTTCAGGGCTCCAAGATGCTGCAGACGCTTAACGTCTTCATACTCGCCGCCGGATGTGGTAAGGTTGATGACGATGTCGACACCGGCTGCTTTACAAGCCTTGCGCGTCACTTCAACAGCGTCTGTGAACTTTTGGAGACTCATGGATTTATAGCCGATCTCCATCTTTCCGGCGACCTCTTTGTCCTCGCGGACATGGATGTGCGCTACGGAAGCACCGGCCTTGGCGCAGGCAACTATCTGCTCGGCAAGCTCTTCGGCATAATACGGGACGGTGGGAGCCTGATCTTTTTTGGTGCCGGCACCGCAAAGGCAGACCTGAATAATTACTTTATTGGTCTTTGACATAATATTTTCTTCCTTTCAAATACAAAATCATTATCAGCTCATAACGAAATGTCGTATCTTTAAATCGCTTTTAAACGGGATCGTCCATAAATCTCTTGGCTATTTTAAATACCTCAAACAGCTGCTTGTCACGTTTTGCCAAAACTTCCTGCTTATTAACGCCGGTATAATCATAAAAGCCCTTGCCTGTCTTAAAGCCCAGCTCACCCTTTTCAATATGTTCGGCAAGCGAGCTTGGCATATCCACTTCGGGAGGCATCGAGTAGCTCTTATTTGTATAATTATTGGCTGTCATATCAAGCCCGCCGAAATCAGCGCGCTTGCACAAGCCGAGCACAACGGCGCGGGGAATAAAGCTGGTCTTTACGGCCTTGTCGATATCCTCCGGCGTGCAATAACCGTTATCCAGGAGGAAAAACAGCTCCTGATTGAGGCACATCTGCATGCGGTTTGCGATATAGCCGCGGATAAACTTTTTCATTAGGACAGCTGTTTTCCCGCACTTTTCGAGCAGGTCGACGGTAATGCTGGCATAAGCCTCGGGTGCCTTCTCCCCTTTAACGACTTCGACGAGCGGAATGAGCTGCGCAGGAGAATACCAGTGGGCAATGACCATCTGTGGCAGACGTTTTTCCGGCACCAGTTCAAAGACATTTAAGCCGGATGTATTCGATGCGATGATGCAGTCATCAGAAACGTATTTGTCAACTTCGGCAAAAAGGTCAATTTTAGCCTGCTTATTTTCGACGATGGTCTCCTGGATAAAGTTGGCACCTTTGACAGCCTCCTCAACGGTCAGAGCAAAATCGACTTTCGCGTATGTCTCCTCAAGAGCGGCAGCCGCCAAGAGGTCTTCCTCCACAAAGGTCTGAAGGCTTTTATACAGCGTCTCTTTGGCTTTCTCTCTCGTCGCCTCGCTGCGTGTCCACATGGTGACTTTATAACCGCCCATAGCAAACATCTGAGCAATGCCCGGTCCCATCGTGCCTGCGCCGAGTACGGCGATCTTCTTTATGTCGTTAATACTTGTCATTACGTTCATTACCCTCTTTTTTATTATTTCCGGCTGATTACGACAATAAACACTCTGTTTCGTTCGTAATCAGTTTCACCCCACAAGTGGCCTTGTGGGGTGAAAAGATTCATTGCAGCTTAGAAGGCCCCTTCTTCCCAAGCAACCAGTCTGACAAATCCGCCGTCAGCCATTTCACAGCGGAACGGGAAAGCAGCGATGGTCATACGCTTGCCGGTGCAATCATCAATATCTCCGCCGGCATTTTCAACTGTGCAGCAGCCTGCCTGCATGAAAAGTCTATGGCAGGGTTCGTAGTCGTTGAATTCTATCGCTGGGTCTTTGCCTGTCGCCTGACGGTAAGCCGCGTCCAGCCACGGCATCTGTTCCTTGAGCGGATAATGCCACAGAGGGCCGTCGGTCGCGCCCCATGTACCGGCAATACCTTTGATTTTTTTCTCATGAATAAACCACTTGGCAACCTCGGGCCCCATCCCGGCATAATAGTTAAAATACTTGTCGTTATTGAGTCTCCACAGGTGATGCCAGCCGGTGTTAATCACAACCCAGTCGTTCTGGCGAATCTCGAGTCCATCCTTTTTGCAGGCTTTCTCAACATCTGCGGGCTTGATTTCCACCCAGAGATTTTCGAAGCCGGTTTTCCACTTGGCGTCGAACTCCTCTTTCAGATAACGCATATCGATGACAATTCCTGAGCCGATGCAGTACTCAAGGGGAATTTCGTTTAACGAATATCCGTTACGCGCACGGTCAACCTCTTCTTCATGGAGCACATGGTTTGGCGCGTCCATATGCGTACCGGCATGCAGCGTGCCGGTGTACGTCATAGTGCGCTTATGGAATCTCTCAAGATACTGTCCGCGCGGAAATTGCAGGTCCTGCCGGGCACCGGGGAAAGGCCACAACGGGGTATCAATGCCCCAGGGCTGGGAAAGATCGTAAATTTTAGTCATTTTTGTTCTGTCGAGATACATTTTGCTCTTGTCGAGCGGCATATAGGCCATAGGATAACCTCCAATGATTATTATCGTTTATTTTGTACTTCTCAATATATACATATCGTTATTTTAAACCTTGGGATTATGCCAAAGTCAAGGGGAATTCATTAAATTTATTGGACTTTCATTAAAAAACAGATATAATATGCGTAAGTTGCGTTGAAATAACCATAATGCTTATAATAGTACTTTTTCAAGGCAGTTATTACCGGAAAGAGGAGGCGAAGTCTTTGCGTTATAAGATCGGCCATGTGGCAAAAATACTGGGGATTTCTCCCGACTTAATCCGATATTATGAAGAAAAGGGTGTCGTTTCCCCTGAAAAGGATCCGCTCAATAACTACAGATATTATGACACGTGGGATATTAATTTTCTCATTGATTGTCTCTGGTTTAAAAATTTCGGTTTCGGCATCGAACAGACGGCACACATTGTCTCCGAGAATACGTATGACGCGCTTTTAAATGATCTTTCCAAACGCGGGGACGAAATTTTGGCCAACATACGATATCAGGAGCTGCTCCTGCAGCGCATCCGGAAATATACCGAAATTCTGACGAGTCTCAAGAGTTACATCGGTCAATGCGATATACGGCGC
Organism: Clostridiales bacterium UBA1316; assembly: GCA_002307055.1. Classification (GTDB taxonomy): domain Bacteria; phylum Bacillota; class Clostridia; order Oscillospirales; family Oscillospiraceae; genus Sporobacter. The sequence continues at coordinate 4,217 of DBTM01000011.1, read as the reverse complement.
AGCGCTGAATTTGTCCGTTATTTAAACCGCTATAATACGATATACGATGATGATTCCGAGCTGCAGACACTGTCACGGCTATGGCTTAAATACATGCCGTTTTCGAGGCGGTATTTCGAAGTCCCCGAGGATAATCTCCTCGGTGACGGTGATGATTATGCCTGGGGCTTTTCTCTCAGCATGCAGTACGTCGAAGAGTTTGGCATCGCAATAAAGCCGCCCGTCAAACAGGTACCGTCACAGCTGTGCATTCATTCCGCTTTCACGAGTACCGGCAAAGATAAATTCACGGCGCGCCATGTTGATTATATGACGGATTACGCCGAAAAGAACGGCCTGACGGTCGCCGGCTGCGCTTTCGGCAACCTCGCCTGCAGCGTTGTCGAAAACGACGAAATCACCGGATTTTTCGAGGTTTGGCTGCCGATTGAGGAATAATAAGCAAACCGGCTCTTAAGCGTCGGTTCTCAGGTATCCCTGCATGAAATAAGGGTGCATTGTTTAGCAATGCACCCTCTGATTTTTTAGCCGATTGCCGTTAAGCCGCCGTCGGGATAGAGGATGTTGCCGGTCATGAAGTCGGAAGCGGGAGCGGCGAGGAAGATGGCGGTGCCGACAATGTCTTCCGGCATACCCATCTTGCGCATCGGATTACCTTCGCCCTGCTGTTTGAGGTAAGCTTCGACACTGATACCGGCTTCCGCGGCGCGCTTTGTGAACACCGGGCCCATCATCGGCGTTGCCGTGATATTCGGGCCGATGGCGTTAACTGTCACGCCGAATGGGCCGAATTCGGAAGCCAACTGCTTCGTCAGCATGTCAACGGCGCCCTTCGTGGCGCAATAACCGGCGTTGCCGGTGCCCTTCGTGGCGATTTTGCCGCGGACGGATGAGAGGTTGATGATCTTACCGTAGCCGTTCTCCTTAAAATGACGGCCGAAGTGCTTGGCGGTGATCATGAAGCTTGTGATGTTGGCGTCAAGCATGGAGCGGAAGACCTCGATGTCGAAATCAAGCGCATCCTGCTTCTTGTTAAAGCCCTGAGCGTTGACGAGGATAGTCACTTTTCCGCCGAGCTGACGCTTGGCATCCGCGAGGAGGTTCTCGACCTCCGCCTCTTTTGTTGCGTCGGCTGTGCAGTAGTATACATCCAAACCGGTGGTAATTTTAATCTCTTCCTTCGCGCGTTTGAGCGCGTCTTCCTTACGGCTGGAAATGAGTACTTTTGCGCCTGCTGAAACGAGCCCCTCCGCGATTGCCTGTCCGAGTCCGCCCGCGCCGCCGACGATAACGGCGGTTTTGCCTGTTAAGTCAAATAGTTTCATTGTATATATCTGCTCCTTTCAAAACTCCAATATATGTTCCGGTTTACCAAGGCATATATCTCTGCCGCCGCTCCGATGGTGCAGCGGGGGAAATGCAATTGAACTGCGTTATTAAAAAGCCTCAGGGATTGCCGCCCGTACCGATTGCCCAGGCGGCATCGGCGATTAGTCCAGTGCTTCCAGTATGGTTGCCTGGCCCATTCCGCCGGCGATGCAGAGTGCCGCTAAGCCGAACTTATTGCCGCGGCGGCGCATCTCGTGCAGAAGCGTAACCATGATGCGGCAGCCGGAGGACCCGACGGGGTGGCCGAGCGCGATGGCGCCGCCGTTGACGTTCGTGATTTCCTGATTGATGCCCAGCTCGCGGATGCAGCCGATAGACTGCGCGGCAAATGCTTCGTTGAGCTCAATGAGCTCGATGTCGGAGAGCTTCATGTTCGCTCTCTTAAGCGCTTTTTTGGTGGCTTCTACGGGACCCAGACCCATAATGCGCGGGTCTATGCCTGTCGTGGCGTAGCTGACAAATTTCGCAAGCGGCTTAAGTCCAAGCTCCTTGGCCTTGTCGGCGGACATGATGAGCATGGCGGAAGCGCCGTCGTTTCTGCCTGAAGCGTTACCGGCTGTCGTAACGCCTTCTTTTCCGAAAGCAGGCTTCAGCTTCGCGAGCTTCTCCATGGACGTTTCTCTCGGGTACTCGTCCGTATCAAAGATTATCGGATCGCCTTTTCTCTGCGGGATGATGACCGGGACGATTTCGTCCTTAAATTTGCCTTCCTTAATAGCCTTCGCCGCGCGCTGCTGACTCTGGAGGGCAAATATATCGCAATCCTCGCGGGATATGTTCAGGTTGACCGCGACATTGTCGGCGGTAGAACCCATGTTATAGGTGCCGTATATTTCCTGCGGTTGGCTCTGGAATTGTCCCTCGGTGAGGGCGTCGACCAAAGTGGTGTTTCCGGTGCCTAAACCATACCGGGCACCGCGGATATAGAAGACGGCGGTTGACATACTCTCGGTGCCGCCCGCGAGCACAACATCGTTATCACCGGCTTGAATGCTCATCACACCGTCCAAAACGGCTGTCATGGCAGAAGCGCACTGACGCATAACGGTTTTTGCCGGAACTGAATCCGGAATACCGCAGCGCAGCGCAGCGATACGGGCGACGTTCGGGTTATCTGAGGTCTGGCGGCAGTGACCCATGATGACCTCGCTTATTTCCTTGGGATCGATCTTGCTCCTGTCGAGGATACCCTGAACGACAACACGCGCAAGCTCTTCAGCCTGAACATCCTTCAGTGTGCCGCCTATTGACCCAACGGCTGTACGGCATGCTTCTACAATTACGACTTCACGCATTTTTATTCTCCTTTATCACTGTCTATGCGGGAGAATTCATCTCCCGCATAGACAGATTTATATATTATGCTTTCTCCAGATATGTCATACCGACATAGTGGTCAGCGTCTGTCAAGGCAGAACATTCGACCGTCTTATATCCCTTGAATGAAATCTCGACGTCAATGTTCTTGTTTTTAGGCAGGAATTCAACTTCCCAATCGCCGAAATAATTCGTCTCAACTTCCCATGTTTCGCCCGTTTCTTTACAGGTCAGCTTAACTTTTGCGCCGATCACGACTTCTTCCTTGTCCTTAGGATAATAGACCGTTCCGGCAAGAAATACTGTGGGGACGTTGAGCCAGACAACATTTGTCTTTTTTCCGGCCAGCGGCTCAAGCGGCGTGACGCGGTTTTCGGATATCAGAATCGAGATATCGCTTTTCGGATCGTCCAGATCACCAAAAATTAACGCATGGTTGGGGCAAGCCTCGACACAGCGGGGTCTTTTGAGTTTCGGGTCGCCCAGATAAGCCAGGTACTCGGGATCATCCAGCAGCTCTGCGCACATTGTGCACTTCTGGGGGATTTCAAGCTCTTCATTCCAATAGACCGCGCCGATTGGGCAGGCGTCCGCTATGGCCTTCTGGCCCTTGGCTTTCTCGGGATCTATAATAACGATACCATCGGGTCTTTTATAAACAGCGCCGTTTTTTGCTGCTTTGGCGCAGGCGGGATCCTGGCAGTGGGCGCAAAGCGTTGGGACTGTGGCTGTTTTAATGCGGCGGGAGTCGTCGCCGCGTTCCCATTCGCGCACGTCAATCCAGTACTGTCCCATCATGGGCTGTGCCGCGCTTAATTTAGAAGCGAAACCGCAGTGCTCATCCTTGCATGCCGTAAAGCAGCAGTAGCAAGCCATGCACATGCGTGAATCAACAGCAATACCTAATCTCATTTCGCTGCAGCTCCCTTCTTCAGATAGTTTAGTCTGACCTTGGCCTGAATCTTTTCAAAACCGTGGCCTTCAATAATTTCCTTGCAGGTCTCCGCGTCGGGGTCAGCCGCAAAGGCAACAGCATCGAGCTTTTGCTCAAAGCGCTGGCTGTCAGGAATCTCACCTTCGTATTTGCAGACATCCAGGAGCGTGGAATTCGGCGCCATGCCGGGTACCATGCTGCCCATCAGTTTGCCGGGGGTCAGGACGTTGACGCAGCCGCCGATGTCCATAGAGGCTTCGCCCGGAACCGTCGGATTATAGATACCCGAGGACCCGTAGGCATGAATGGTGTTTTCCTCAACACGGTAGGTGACGCGCGCCACACACAGAACGGAACCGCGCTCGTTGAACAGCTTGATGAAATCGCCGTCCTTTATGCCCTTTTCAGCCGCTTTTTTCGGATGGATGCGGGCGACAAGGTATGGGTTGCCATTGATATACACGCGGTTTTCCGGGATTTCCCAGAACCACGGCGTGGAGGAGTTATGCTGCGTGTGATAGTCAAAGCGCGGGTGCGGGGTTATGAGATGGAACGGATAGACACGTGCTTTAATAGA
>DBTM01000089.1:45858-46494 GCA_002307055.1 Clostridiales bacterium UBA1316 | reverse complement strand
CCTGCCCGCCGCCGACCCGAAACGCGTCAAAGCGGAGATTGAGGACATCATCGGCCTGCCGGCACAGGATGCTCCGGAAATATCGGCGAAGCTCGGCATCGGCATCGATTTGGTTTTGGAAGAAATCGTCCGGTGCATTCCGGCACCGACGGGCGACATGGCAAAACCCCTCCGCGCGCTTATTTTTGACAGCCAGTACGACCAGTACCGCGGCGTCATCGTTTTTATGCGTCTGATGGAAGGCGAGCTCCGCCGCGACATGACCGTTAAAATGATGGTGACAGGTGCCGAATACCGCGTCGTCGAAATCGGACACATGCGCCCTATCGGGCTCGAGCCGTGTGAGGTACTCCGCGCCGGTGACGTCGGTTATCTGACGGCGAGCATTAAAAATGTGGCCGACACGCAGGTCGGCGATACTGTAACAAATGCAGCAGACCCGGCGGCGGAACCCCTGCCCGGCTATAAGCCCGCGCAGCCGATGGTCTTCTCCGGCATCTATACGGTTGACGGCGCCGAGTATCCCGACCTGCGGGACGCGCTCGAAAAGCTCAAGCTCAACGATGCGGCGCTCAGCTTTGAGCCGGAATCCTCGGTCGCGCTTGGCTTTGGCTTCCGCTGCGGCTTCCTTGGCCT
>DBTM01000089.1:45362-45611 GCA_002307055.1 Clostridiales bacterium UBA1316 | reverse complement strand
TCCGCTGCGGCTTCCTCGGCTTGCTGCATATGGAAATTATCCAGATGCGGATTGAACGCGAGTATAATCTTGACCTTATCACAACGGCACCGAGCGTCATTTACCGCATCACCAAGACGGACGGGCAGGTGCTTTTAATTGCCAACCCTCAGAATTACCCGGACCCCGTCCATATTGAGCTGGCGGAGGAGCCGTATGTCAAGGCGTCTATCATCTGCCCGCCGGAATATGTCGGCAATATCATGGAGC
>DBTM01000089.1:44736-45120 GCA_002307055.1 Clostridiales bacterium UBA1316 | reverse complement strand
AATATGTCGGCAATATCATGGAGCTCTGTCAGGACAGACGCGGTGAATACAAGGAGCTTGTTTATCTGGAGACAACACGCATTGAGCTCCGGTACGAAATGCCCCTCAACGAAATCATTTACGACTTCTTTGACGCTTTAAAGTCCCGCTCGCGCGGCTACGCATCACTCGATTATGAGCTGTCCGGCTACCGCCCGTCGGAGCTCGTCAAGCTCGACATCCTCTTAAACAACGAGGTTGTGGACGCCCTGTCCTTTATCGTCCACAAAGATAAAGCCTATGCCCGCGGCCGCCGCATCGCCGAAAAGCTCAAGGACAACATCCCCCGCCAGCTCTTCGAGATCCCCGTCCAAGCCGCCATCGGCGGCAAAGTCATCGCCCGCG
>DBTM01000089.1:0-44403 GCA_002307055.1 Clostridiales bacterium UBA1316 | reverse complement strand
AAGCTCCTCGAAAAACAAAAAGAGGGTAAAAAACGCATGCGCAAGCTCGGCTCCGTCGACGTCCCGCAGGAAGCGTTTATGGCCGTATTGAAGCTCGATGAATAAGAATAATTTCATTTACCCATTTCAACATGGAGCTAATACGAAAGCCTTGTAATAGTAAACAATATTATTGACTGCTGTAGGTATGACGAATATACTAATAATGTAATATATTATTAGTATTTCAAAAATTGTCATAAAGGTTGTAGTTATAATGGCCAGGACACCGCCAAGTCAAGGTAAATTATTGTATCACATTACTCATCTTGATAATATGCAATCTATTCTAATAAAAGGCTTACTTCCACGAAAATCATTATCAGAGAGCGGCGTTAATAATTTTTGAGATATTGCTGATCCGGTTATACTAAGTAAACGTGATTTATATAAAGAGCATTTATCGAAATTCGTATTGTTTCATTTTTATCCGAAAAATCCTTTTGACTGCGCTGTATGTAAAAAATATGGTGTAGAAAACATGGTCATTATTACAATTAAAAGAATTTTATCAAAACAAAATGAATTTTATATCATACCGTCACATCCGTTAGATAAAGATACTCCCGAGATTTTCGCATATGATGAAGGATTTAATAAAATACAATGGGATATATTAGATGGTAAAGTTGACAGAGATTATAATAACCGAGAGATTCGGATGGCTTGTATGGCAGAGTGTGTAATGGAATACACTATACCATCAAGCACCTTTTCATATATTTATGTTTATGATGAGAACGCTAAAACTAAAATCGATTCTATGGAAAAAAACAATCCCATTAATATCAATGTCGCACCATATATGTTTCCATAAATTTGTTAACAAATTGGAGGCGAGAATATGCTTTTCTATACAACTGGTGATTTATTAAAATCTGATGCAGAAGCCTTGGTTAATACCGTGAACTGCGAGGGTTATATGGGAAAAGGGATAGCTTATCAATTTAAGCTACAATTTCCTGATAATAATACTGACTATATCAATGCATGCAAAAGCGGTTCATTAAAAACGGGTAGACTACACTTCTATAAGGAACAAGGTAAAATCATAATTAATTTCCCGACCAAGGATAAATGGCGCGAGAAGTCGCGAATGGAATATATAACAAGTGGGCTAGATCAATTAGCTCCTTTAATTAAGGACTTGCATATAAATAGTATAGCCATACCCCCACTAGGAAGCGGAAATGGAGGCCTTATATGGACCGATGTTAGAAATGTTATTGAAAAAAAGTTAATCAACATTTCACAAAGTGTTAATATTTACATTTACGAACCATCAAAAGGCTATTCATCTTTGCCGGTGAACGAACCAAAACTTAGTTCTTCCGCTCTGGTATTAATGGAAATAAAAATTCGACTGAAAAAATTCAATAAGTTTCGGTTGCAGAAAGCTGCTTATTTCGTTAATGTCATTTCTCATAAAGGATATTTCAATTTCGAAAAACACAAATTTGGGCCATATGACCATTCTATCGATATTGTAAGTAAGAAAATACGTGAGTTTCAGACCTTTTACGGTACCAAATCGACGGAAGAAGCAAAAAAAATACTATACAATAAATTAATAAGCGAATCCGTAAAGAGTAAATTAACAGAATTATCTGAACCTATTGAAAAGGCCTGTAATTATGTGAACAGTATTGACAATGATCATGATTTAGAATGCTTGTCTACTATTTGTTTTTTAATTGAAAAGAATACATGCTTAAGAGAAGAGAGTGTTATACAAAGCTTTAAGTCGTGGTCTGATGATAAAGCAAAGCGCTTTAGCGAAATTGAAATTTCGGCTGGTCTAAAGAAGTTATATAACTCAGGTATTATTGAACAGAATTTAATAGGGTATACCATCTCAGTATAGGATTGAATTTCACAACAATTGATATCACAAAATTTTGGCGCCGAACTTAAATTCGGCGCTTTTTTATTCTTATATTCAATTCCTTACGGCATCTGGAAAACGCGGGGGCCGTCCGCAGCGCTGAGAAAATCTGTGATTGCATCCATGGCGTTTTGCGCCGTGAAGGCGTTCGGGTATTCGCCCAGCTCAAGCTCTGACAGGTCCGCATCGGATACATAGGTGATCGTGCTGGACCCATCTTTATTATCCTGCTGATAAATGAAACCGCCTTTAAATTCAACAATACTGTATTTATCTTTGCATCTTATATATTTTGAATACATCGTAGCCCCTCCTTGTTTTCCTTTATCATAATGTTAAATATTTCAAAAGTCAATTCAGATGTTATTGACTGCCATGAGGACGAAGTTTACAACGAAGAGCGCCGTTGCGCCGTACATGATGGGATGGACTTCCTTGAATTGCTTTTTTATTAATTTAATGAGGACGAAGAAGAAGAAGCCGAAGGCGATGCCGGTTGTGATGCTGTAGGTGAAGGGCATCATGGCGACGGTGATGAAGGCGACGGCGGCGTCTTCGAAATTGTGCCAGTCGATATCCATGACGGAGGCCATCATGAGTATGCCGACGACGACGAGTGCCGGAGCGGTCGCGCAGGCCGGGACAAGACCGATGACCGGGGCGAAAATCAGGCTGAGCAGGAAGAGGACGGCTGTGGTGACGGAGGTGAGGCCTGTCCTGCCGCCCGCGGCGATACCGACGGCGCTCTCGGCATAGGCGGTTGTATTCGACGTTCCTAAAAATGAGCCGATAATCGTCGCGGAGAGGTCGGCGAATAAGGCCCTGTCCATGCGGGACTTGACGCCTGTGCTTTCACGGAGGAGCTGCTCATCTTTTTCGTCAAAGATACCGGTCCGGCGGCCAATGCCGACAAAGCAGCCCAGCGCGTCAAAAATGTCGGTGAGGACAAAGGCGATGATTGCTGTAAAGGCCAGAATAAGCCGGCCCGGATCGGAGAAGAGGCCGACGAAATCCATTTTGAACGCCGTATCCTTAATGGCGGAAATCGACGCGCCGATGGCGCCGGGTGATATGGATATTGTTCCGAAAAAAGCGGCAGCTGTTTGGATATCGGCGGGCAGGGACGGGAAAAACACATGCGGGTTGACGCCGCATTGAATTTCAATCATTGTGATTGCCGTGACAGAAATAATGCCATAGAGTATGGCGCCCTTGACTTTCTTGACCATCAGCACAATGATGATAATGATGCCGATCAGCCCCAGCAGTACAGCCGGATTTGAAAAGTTGACAAGCGAGGGTATGGCGGAAGCATTGGCGATAACCGTTGCGTCCGCGGGCGTTTTTCCGAGAAAAAGGTATGTGCCGGGGTCAGACGTGAACTTTAACAAGCCGCAGTCTTTTACCCCGATATATGCGATAAACAGCCCGATCCCGGCGCCGATGGCGGCCTGCAGGACCTTCGGCAGAGCGCGGATAATGGCTTTGCGCAGACCGGTTGTCGTAATAATAATATTGATGACGCCGCATATAAGCACCATAGCCAGCGCTTCCTGCCAGCGGAACCCCATGATCTGGCAGATTGTAAACGTGAAAAAAGCGTTCATGCCCATGCCCGGCGCCAGCGCGAAGGGGACGTTGGCAAACAGCGCCATCACCATCGTCCCGACGAAGGACGCGAGGACGGTGGCAACAAATATCCCCTGCGGGCTGAACGGGTTATCCGCTGTTCCGGCAAGGGTGAGAATATTGGGGTTGACAAAAATAATATACGCCATTGTGAAAAACGTCGTGATGCCCGCCAGGATCTCCGTGCGGACATTGGTTCCGTAAAACTTGAGCTTGAAAAGCTTCTCCATATCAGTCTCCTCTGCTTTTAACCGGGTTCATTACCCAAATAGTATCGTATAATCATCCGCTGGACAAGTTTTTTATCTCAGCGGATGATTATTTTCGGAATTCAGACCATACTAAAGAAAACCCATGTTAATAAGGATAGTAATCTATGTCAACATACAGCCGTCTGAGCGAAGTGTTTGCGTCGTGCCCGGTCATCCCGTTTGATGATCAATCGAAAATTGTCATTATGAGTGACTGCCACAGGGGCGACGGGAGCTGGATTGACAATTTTTCGCATAACCAGAATATCTATCACGCCGCTCTGCGGTATTACTACGAAAACGGCTTTACGTATATTGAAAACGGTGACGGCGATGAGCTGTGGAAGTTTAAGAGCCTCCATGATATCAGCAACATCTATATCGATATTTTTCGTCTGCTCCATTATTTTTACAGCGAAAACCGCCTTTATCTTATTTTCGGCAATCATGACATCGAAAAAAGAAACCCTATATATGTCAAGCAAAACATGGCAAAATATTACGACAACCATACCGATGCGTATGAGCCGCTTTTTGAAAACATCGTTGTCCATGAGGGGCTAATTTTAAAGCAAAGTGCTAACGGCAGGGAGCTGTTTGTCGTCCACGGCCATCAGGGCGACCCGCGTGACGACCGGTTTTGGCGGTCCAGTAAATTTTTTGTGCGGCATTTTTGGCGCAAGATGGAGCTCTTGGGCTTTAAAGACATTACAAGCGCCGCGAAGAACAATGTAAAGAAAAAAATGGTGGAGAAAAAGCTTATTGAATGGGCAACGGATCATAAAAAAACAATCATCGCCGGGCACACGCACCGGCCCTCCTGCCCGCTCGACCCGAACAACCCGTACCTCAATGACGGCAGCTGCGTCCACCCGACGTCAATCACCGGCCTTGAAATTCGCAGCGGAGAAATTACGCTTGTCAAATGGAGCGTCAAAACCACCGAGGATATGGCGCTTTCTGTGAACAGGCAAGAGATCGCCGTACCCAGAAAAATATAAAATTAGCTACAGAATTATAACATCACGACGCCCATGTATATTCTCGTATCGCCCCCTACGGCAAAGTACATCATCTTCATCTATGCAATATATAATATTTTCACGTTCGGCAGGGCTTTTTCAAGTTTATCACGGAAGAATATCTCTCCTTCTTCGCGCAGGGGCTGCCGATAGCAGTATTTGCCGTTGCCGCGGCCGGTCTGGCGCTCCTTATCAAAAAGCGGCGGCGCATTCGGAAACGCCGCTTGATTGATGGCGTTCTGCACGTAGCTGTACGTCATGAAAATAATTTCAATAAATGATGTTTTCCTGACGTTTTCGCTCAGCTCCGAAGCCAGCGTGTCGATAAGCTCCCCGTATTGCGTCTGCCAATCGTCCATTAAAATAACCGGGGCGATGAGCATGCCGGTCTTATAACCGGCTTCATTCATTTTATTGAGTGCCTGAATCCGCGCGTTCAGCGGCGATGTGCCGATTTCAATACGGCGGATAATGCCCTCGGGATTCACGCTCATTCTGAAAATTACTTTACCCCGGTGCTTGAGCGTCAGCAGGGGATCGACCATATCAAATTTCGTGGGAAAGGTAATTGTGCCATTCCCGTTTTGAGCAAATTCCTCAATTGTCCACGGTAGATTTTCTGTCACTGTGTTTTCCAGGACAAGATCACTGTTGCTGCCGATTTCAAAGGTCAGGGGGCGGGCGGACGCGTTGGCTGTTTTAATAAGCCGCTCGAGCATCTGCTCCCGGTTGACGAAAACCCTTAAATACGAGCATTTGTTGTAATTACAGACAAGGTAACAGTACAGGCACATGGCGCTGCACCCGGAAGACGTATACGGCACGAGAAAATCCGAAACCTTATGGTTTTCAACGTATTTGTGTGTCTTTCGGACGCCGACGATGAGATACTGCTTCATCCGTGCAAATTCGCTGTTTTCTTTTTTCTGCATTTCTTCTATGCTGTTGTGGCTTTTGACCGGTGTCCAGTTTCTATCGCTGTATTTTTTCTGAAGCACGATTCCTAAAGGATATTCCAAAGCCTCCGGCTCATAATAGATCGTTTCAGGGAACAAAATTGTCACTCCATCATCAAATTGCGTTTCTTTCAGTATTCATATTCAAAGCTCGCTGTTTCTGAAACAAAATCAAAAAGTACGTTGCCGTTTTCAGAAAAGATATATCTTGCGCGGCAGGAGAGGCTTTCTTTAATAAGCCGAACCATTTTACCCGAGGACGGTGCGCGCAACGCCTGCGCGCGCTGTGCTTGACTGCTGCTTTCCAGGAACTGCGCCGTCAGCGTATAAGCGCCCTGCCGCACCGAGATCGAACCGCTGCCGATGGATAAAACCTCAGCACCTTTGTAGGTTGCGATTCTGAATTCCCGGCCCCTGAAATAAACAGTGCCGATGATCCCCATAAACGTTCTGCCGAGCGGGCTGACTTCCGCTGCCGACAGCATCAGCGAACATGGCTCAAAACCGGCCTTGTCATTATCGAACCAGTTGCACTGCGTCCAGACATATCGCTTCGGAAAAGAAGAGCCTTTATCGCCCTCGGTATAACCGGTGCCGCCTGTAAAGTCGATGAGCCGCCCATTTACCGTGAGGCTGCCTTTAACTGTGTGCGTCAGGCTGAATACGCTGTGGCGGCATTCCATGAAAGGGATAAGCTGATACGGCCCCATGATATCGCCGCGGGGCGGCGATAATTTGCTGAAATGAAGACAGCCCGTCACGGTAATGCCGTCGCCTTGTATATTCAGATCCACCCCTCTTAAAGTAAAGGTGCTTTCTCCCATATTGATCGCCAGAGGCCGCCTTGTCACGCTGAGTACCTCGCCGGGTATCTCAGCGTAATAGGACTTATCCGGCGTGATAATCTGAACAGAGCCCGAGCATTTGCCGCCCCGCTGCGTATGAATGGCCGGAATGAAAGCAATTAAATTCTGCCCGCATTGCTGTTTAAAATACCAGCCCTCAAAACGGTTCGGCAAATTGCAGCCTCCTCATGCTGTTATCTTCACTATGTGTTTAGCTGTTTTTATCGCTGTTTATTGTTTACCTTTAGCAGGTTAACATACTGCTTTAGCGGATTTTCCGAAAATTAAAAAGCCGAAGCAATTTGATTTGTTTCGGCTTTTCATAGAGATTTATTTTTATTTACAATTTATAAGCAATAAATCCGCTCTGTGTTAATGTTTTTGCATATCTAAACCCGCAGGTCTTTGCCAGCTCAGCAGCTTCGTCAAATTTGTAGCCGATGGATACGCCGTCGTGGCTGTCGCTCGACAGGATGATCTCCCCGCCGCGTTTAAAGAGCTCCTTGAGCAAAAAAGCTGCCGGATAAGGAGCGGTTCTGCCGACACGGTATATCGCGCCGGTGTTGATCTCGAACAGCTTATGCTTCTCGGTGATCGCCGTCAGCGCCTCCAGCGCCGCATCTTGATAACGTCTGTCGGACTCATCGAAGAGCTTTCCGCCTTCGTTAAACTTCGTCACAAGATCAAAGTGCCCGATAAAATCGGGTTCTGTTTTTGATACAATATCGGCAATTGTCCTGTAATAGTCTCTCGTATAGGTATAGAAATCGTCGCTGTAACAGCGCTTCACGGTGTCTGTCTGTTCTTCCTCGCTCTCATCGACCGAAAGGTACTCGCCGTCTTTTTTAATGTAATGGACGGAGCCGATGACATAGTCGTACCGCCCGGCCGGCGGCGGCGAATAATAATCCTGTTCCACGCCTGTAAACAGCTCGAGCTGTCCGCAATAGGCTTTTTTCAGCCGGTCCATTTCTGCGATGAAATCGCATTCTCCCCACTTTGTCATTGTCCAGCACGTGTCAAAGCCCATAACCGCGTGACCGGAGATACCGAAGGCCGAACACCCTTTTTTAATAGCCGCTTTAACCATGTCCTCGGGTGATTCCGCTCCGTCGCAAAAGGTGGAATGAGCGTGAAAATTCGAAAGCGGCATCATGGCGTCATCTTCTCCTGTTTGATCTTTTTGTCCACAACATGGCGGGCAGCCAGCTCGCTTTGAATATCCTCCAGCGAAATCCCCATCTCGATCATAAGCACCATGACGTGATAAACAAGATCGGAAATTTCGTACACCGTCTCTGATTTATCACCGGATTTCGCGGCGATAATCACCTCTGTGGATTCCTCACCGATTTTTTTGAGCATCTTGTCCATACCTTTATCAAACAGGTAGGTGGTATAGGAGCCCTCTTTAGGCTCTGACTTTCTGCCTGATATCAGCGCCATCAGCACTTCCATCGAAAATAAATCGGGCAGCTCGCTCCCATAGACGTCATCGGTAAAACAGGAATCCGTGCCGAGATGGCAGGCCGGACCGTCTTTTTTGACGGAGACCAGCAGCGTGTCCCTGTCGCAGTCGGCTTTTATGTTTCTTATATGCTGATAATGGCCTGAGGTATCGCCCTTGCGCCAGAGCTCCTGACGCGAGCGCGACCAAAAGCACGTTTTGCCTTCCGCCATGCTGATTTCCAGGCTCTCCTTATTCATATAGGCGACCATCAGCACTTTTTTGCTCTCATCATCTACAACAACGGCTGGAATCAGCCCTTTTTCATCGTATTTCAAGTCATTTATACAAACCATAATATCCTCCATATCGGCCAACGCCTTTTTGTGTCATCCATGCGCGCCTCCGCGGGCAGCACAGATGCCTGCACGCATGGGCACGAGCAATACACGCCTATAATCGCATCGTAATGCCTTCGAGCTTCAGTACCTTTTTAAGGTCCGGGATTTTGACCTCTCCGAAGTGGAAGATTGACGCGGCCAAGCCTGCATCCACCTTCGGCAGCGCTTTGAACAGAGCTGTAAAATCGTCGATGCCGCCCGCGCCGCCGGAGGCGATCACCGGGATGGACACGGCGTTGCACACGGCGTCGAGCATTTCCAGGTCAAAGCCTTTTTTCACGCCGTCGGTGTCAATGCTGTTGACGACGAGCTCACCGGCGCCGAGCCGCTCGCCGAGCCGAATCCACTCGATGGCGTCCATGCCTGTGTTCTCTCTGCCGCCCTTGGCAAACACGCAGAACTTCCCGCCGACACGCTTTATATCCACCGACAGGACAACACATTGGTCCCCGTATTTTTTAGCCGCTTCTTCGATAAGCGCCGGATTTTTAATCGCGCCCGAATTGACGCTGACCTTATCCGCCCCGCACTTTAAAACCCTGTCGAAATCATCGACCGTATTGATCCCGCCGCCGACGGTCAAGGGGATGAAGATACAGCCGGCAACCTCTTTTAAAATCTCCGTAAAGAGCCGCCGTTCTTCAAATGACGCCGTGATATCATAGAAAACAAGCTCATCGGCCCCGTTGTCGCTGTAGAACTTAGCCAGCTTGACAGGGGAAGAAACGTCACTCAGCCCTAAAAAATTGATGCCTTTGACAACACGGCCGTCCTTGACGTCCAGACAGGGAATGATTCTCTTGGTTATCATTGTCCGTACCCCTTTTCTGCGGTAAGCTCAATTGCCGCTTTGAGGCTGATTTTACCCTCATATAGCGCTTTGCCTAAAATTGCGCCGCAGACGCCGATGGAGCAAAGGGCCCTGATGTCATCCATTGTCGACACACCGCCGGACGCGATGATATCCATCGGCATTTCCGCCGATAATCTGCGGTATAAATCCAGATTTGTTCCGCCGAGTACGCCGTCTTTTGAAATGTCGGTGCAGATGATTGTTTTTACCCCGACCGATTCCATCCTGCGGCAGAAGTCAAAGCATTCCGTGCCCGTCACTTCCGTCCAGCCACGGATGGCAACCATACCGTCTTTTATATCAATACCGACAGCAATTTTATCGCCGAACAGCGCGACCATCTCGCCCACAAAGCCCGGCTGGGTAATCGCCGCCGTTCCGAGTATTACACGATGAACGCCGATACCGATATAGCGCTCGATGACCGCGCGTGCGCGTATGCCGCCGCCGACCTCGATTTTCAGCCCGGTTTCCTCGGCGAGCCTCCGAACCGTTTCAAAATTCGCTGTTGTGCCGTCCCGCGCGCCCTCCAGATCGACAACGTGGAGCCAGGCCGCTCCGGCTTCTTCAAACGAGCGGGCAACTTTCCAGGGCTTGTCGCTGTAGACAGTCATCTGCGCATAATCGCCTTTAATCAGACGCACAGCGCAGCCGTTAAATAAATCAATTGCCGGAAAAAGTATCATTTTGACCTCTATATCTCGCAAAACGCGCGTAAAATGTTCAGCCCGACTTCGCCGCTTTTTTCGGGGTGGAACTGCGTGCCGTATATATTTTGGTCGGCAACAGCCGCCGTCAGCGCCGCGCCGTATTCCGTTGTCGCGATTACAGCCGCGTCACAGTCCGCCGCGTAAAACGAGTGGACAAAATATACGTGGTCACCTTCACGGATATACTTAAAAAGCGGGCTGATTGGCTTGTTTTTTGGGAATATCAGCCCATTCCAGCCGATATGCGGCACCTTATAGTCTTTTGGTATCACCGGTTCCATGGAAATTACATTGCCGTGAATCAGACCAAGGCCCTGATGCTCGCCGTATTCAAAGCTTTTATCAAAAAGCATCTGCATGCCAAGGCAGATACCAAGCAGCGGCTTGCCGCTCTGCGCCTCGGCGCAGACACAATCCGCCAGCCCGCTCTGGCGCAGCTTCCTGGCCGCGTCCTCAAACGCGCCGACGCCGGGCAGGATGACCCGTTCGCTCCGGCGTATTTTGTCGGCATCCCCGGTGATTTCCGCCTCCTGCCCGATATATTTAATTGAACTGCACAGGGAAAACAAATTTCCCACGCCGTAGTCTACGATGGCGATCATTTATAAAACTCCTTTGGTAGAGGGGATCTCGTCTTTATAGTCTTCATCTATTTTGATTGCCTTGGCGAGCGTCCGCGCGAGCGCTTTGAAGCAGGCTTCGATGATATGGTGCGCGTTGCTGCCCGAGAGCTTCCTGATGTGCAGCGTGATATTGGCTTTGCGCACAAAGGCCAGCAGAAATTCCTCAACAAGCTCGGTGTCCATGCTCCCAACCTTGCCGCTTTGCAGCTCAAGGCTTAAGGATAATGTGCTTCTGCCTGAAATATCGACGGCGCATAGGATGAGCGCCTCATCCATCGGCAGAAGGATATCACCGTAACGCGTAATGCCCCGCATATCTCCAAGCGCGCTCGAAAACGCCGTACCGAGGCAGAGCCCGATATCCTCAACCGAATGGTGTGCGTCGACATGCGTATCGCCCCTGCAGGTCAACGCGAGATCAAAACGCCCGTGACGGGCAAACAGCGTCAGCATGTGGTCCAGAAAGCCAATGCCGGTATCAATGGTGCTGACGCCGGTTCCGTCCAGGCTGAGGCTCAGGCTGATATCCGTCTCGGCTGTCTTTCTCTTAATTTCACTCGTCCGCATCATCATTCTCCTTTTGCCATTATGGTTTTCAGCGCGTCAAGCAGCGCGTCCATTTGTTCATCGGTGCCGATGGTTATTCTAAGATAATCCGAAATGCGCGGTTTGTCAAAGTGGCGGACGAGAATGCCCGCTTCTTTCAATTTGCGATAGAGCATTTCGCCTGAAACACCCGGGTATTTTGCAAACAGAAAATTCGCCTTTGACCCCGGCATGACAAAGCCCAGCGCTTTTAAAGCAGCTGCCGTTTTCTCGCGCGTGCCGATAATTTTTTGCCGCATCTGTATGTAATACGCTTCATCGTCCAGCGCCGCTTCACCGGCAGCCAGCGTCAGGCGGTTGATATTATACGAATTAAATGAATATCTCATTTTATCGATATCTTTTATCAGCGCGTCACAGCCAAATACAAAGCTAAGGCGCGCCCCGGCAAGTGAACGGGACTTTGAACAGGTGTGGACGACGAGCAGATTGTCATATTCCTTTATCAGTCCGACAGCGGACTCACCGCCGAAATCGATGTAAGCCTCGTCAATGAGAACCACATGACCCGGGTTCGTCTGCAGCATTTTTTCAATGTCCCCAAGGGAAATTATACAGCCTGTCGGCGCGTTGGGGTTGGCGAGGATGATGTTTTTATTAATGCCGAAATAATCTTCGCAGTTGACAGAAAAATCGTCCCGCAGCGGGATTTGGATGTAAGGGATATTAAAGAGCGCGCAGTACACCGGATAAAAGCCGTAGCTGATGTCGGGAAAAGCCGCCTGTCTCCTCTCGTCGCAAAACGCCATAAAGGCAAAAGCCAGCGCTTCATCGGAGCCGTTGGCCAGGAAGATGTTGCTTGGGGAAACGCCGTACAGCTTCGCCGCTTTTTGTGTCAGCGCCGAGCCTAAAGGATCGGGATATAGTTTCAGCTTTTCGATTTCACCCGCGCTAATCCGCTCAAGCACCTTCGGCGAAGGCGGATACGGCGATTCGTTGGTGTTGAGCTTTATATATTTCATATCGATCGGCTGCTCACCCGGCACATAGGGCTTCAAGCCGGCAAACCGGTCACTCAGAAATCTGCTCATTTTAACCCCCCTTATTTAATATTATTTATTAAATCGGACTGTGACGGAGCGGGCGTGGGCGTCTAAGCCTTCTTTATTTGCGAAGCAGGCGATGTCCCCGCTCACTTTTGACAGGGCGTCCTTTGTGTAATACGTGAATGACGACTTTTTTATAAAGTCATCAACAGACAGCGGGCTGGAAAACCGCGCCGTTCCGAGTGTCGGGAGCGTATGGTTCGGCCCCGCGTAATAGTCACCCAGCGCTTCCGGGCTGTATTTGCCAAGGAAAACCGACCCGGCGTTCCTGACGCTGCCGAGATAGTCAAACGGATTGTCGACACAGATTTCCAGGTGCTCCGGCGCGAGCTTGTTTGCAACCTCAACGGCTTGTTGTATAGACTCGGTAATGATGATTTTGCCGCCCAATTCGATAGAGGCTCCGGCGGCGGCGGAGCGCGGCAGGAGCGCAAGCTGCCTTTCGATCTCCGATGCCACCCGATTGGCAAGCAGCGTACTGTCTGTTACCAGCACGGCGACGGATTGCTCGCCGTGCTCCGCCTGAGAGAGCAGGTCGGCCGCCACGAATTCGGCTGAAGCCGTTTCATCGGCGATAACAAGGATATCGCTCGGCCCGGCGATCATATCAATGGCAACCAGACCAAACACCTGTTTCTTCGCCTCCGCGACATAGGCGTTGCCCGGCCCGACGATTTTGTCCACTCTGGGGATGGTCTGCGTGCCGTACGCAAGCGCGGCGATAGCCTGCGCGCCGCCAACTTTATAGATTCTGTCGGCGCCGCCGATTTGAGCGCTCGCCAGGATATTCGGATTGATATTCCCGTCCGGCATTGGCGGTGTCATCATAATGAGCTCACGGACACCGGCGAGCTTAGCCGGGATAAAGCTCATCAGCACGGAGGAGGGATAGCTCGCCGTCCCGCCCGGGATGTAGACGCCGACCTTGTCGAGCGGCAGAATCCGCTGCCCGAGCATCACGCCATCCTCACGGGTGATTGTAAAGCCGTTGCGGAGCTGGCAGCGGTGAAAAGCCTCAATATTTGCGGCAGCCTTCTTCAGAACCTCAAGAAAACAGGGGTCGGCGAGGCGAAATGCCGCGTCAAGCTCTTCCTTCGTGACTTCAAGGGCGGTCAGCTCGGCTTTGTCGAACTGTTTTCCGTATTTGAACAGCGCCGCGTCGCCGTTTGCCCGGACATCGGCAATTATTGCCGCGACAGTCTCCGCGACACCGGCAGGCCCTTCGCTTCTGGCAAAGATATCCGACTTTTCGATATCGGCATATTTGTATATCTTAATCATACTATCAACCTTCTTTAATATAGTCGGAGGCTTTGCTGCAAAGACGGCTTATATCGGCATATTTGAATTTATAGCTGACCTTATTGGAGATAAGCCGCGCGCTGATGGGGGTAATCGTTTCGACGACCTCCATGTCATTTTCCCGGAGTGTCGCTCCCGTTTCAACAATATCGACGATGACATCGGACATACCGAGAATGGGGGCAAGCTCTATGGAACCGTTGAGCTTTATGATGTCGATCTCACGGCTCTGCCCGGCATAATAGTTTTTGGCGATATTCGTAAATTTCGTCGCGACCCTGAGCGTCCTGTCAAGATCGTCCCTGAAGCCCTTCTGCGCCGCGACGCACATGCGGCATTTGCCGACATCGAGATCCAGCAGCTCATATACATCGGGGCAATGCTCGAGCAGAATATCTTTTCCGGCAACACCCAAATCAGCCGCGCCGCGCTCAACGTAAATTGCGACATCCGAGGGCTTCACCCAAAAATAGCGGACGCCCGTCTCCTCGTTTTCAAATATCAGCTTTCTGTTGTTGTCGAGAATCGTTGGGCACCCATAACCGATCGCTTCAAAGATGCCGTACACCTTTTCTCCGAGGCGGCCCTTGGGGAGCGCAATATTAATCATTTTCAAAACCCTGCAGCCTCCCGTTTTCAATTGTGACGAGCCGTCTGTATTTGACGGTATCGGGTGCCTCATCGAGCGCCTTCGTTAACGTTTGCGCCCGAACACTCTGGTTTTTATCCGTCAGGGCTTTAACCGTCCGGGCGAGCAGCTGCGTATCCGTGTGCGCATCGTAAAGCACCAGGACATCAACATCATACGCCCGTTTTACTTCCTCGAATCGTTCCAGAAGGTCAAGGTAGACGGCAAAGCCTATGGCGCCGGACTTTTTACCGAAGCGCAGCATCAGATTGTCATACCGGCCGCCCGATAACACGCCTGTTGGGATGCCGTCGATAAATCCCTGAAAAATGATGCCGCTGTAATAATTCATATCGTTGACGATTGAAAAGTCGAGACGAATGTTTTTCCCGCCGCCGAGGCTCCTGACTGTCTCATAGACGCACTCGAGCTCTTTGATCGCTTCATCGGTTTTCTCGCTGACACTCATTTCTTTCAGGCTCGTTATGGTGTCCTCAAACGCGCCGTACAGCGAGGCCAGCTTCATCAGTCTGCGGCAGGAATCCTCTGTAATGCCGTATTCCGCGCACAGCTTTTTAATCTCGGGTGCGTTCTTTTCACTGATGCACTTTAAGACAGCCGCCGTCTGCTCCCCGGACAGGTCCATGCAATCTAAAAATCCGCTCAAAAAGCCCATATGTGAGATATCGAGTGAATACTTCCCGCTGATCGTCTGCAGGCTTTTTTCAGCCAGCAGAATCACTTCGCTCATGGAATAGATATCGATATTGCCGATGCATTCGAGCCCAACCTGCATCCGCTCCTTAAACTCCTGGGTTGTGTGCGAAAGCCTGTAGACATTCTCGTTATAGAAATATTTACAGAGCGAGGCCTCGCTGTCCTTTGTGTTCTTGACGATGGACAGTGTCACATCCGGCTTGAGCGCCATGAGCTTGCCGCTCATATCGTTAAAGGTGATGATATGTTCTGAGGCGAGAAAGCTTTTATTGCGGACGTACAGATCATATTCTTCAAATTTGCTCATTTTGTATTGAGAATATCCGTATTTCCCGTAAAGAGCCCTCAGGCTCATCATCGCTTTTTCTTCGTTTTTAAGTACATCCTCTGATAAAGTCATCTTATTTCCCCACTCTAGCACTTGATGATCAGATTTTACCACACTTTAGCGTGCTAATCAAGTAATTCGGTAATGTGATAATTCATTAATTCAGTTTCCGTTCGGCGCGCTTTTTTATTCATTTTACCGTATAGTGTGTGTTTCGTATAGCTTTTTTTGAAAATGCTCCTGTTGATATGCTATTGATTAGGCTCAGATATAGCTTGCTCTTTTACTTAAAATCGTGTTAAATATAATAAAACAGTTGATAATTGTGCATTTATACTGGGAGGTAAAATTATGGCGTCAGTCAACGTCAGCGAGAATAAAATTGAATACGAGGAAAACGGAAAAATTATGGCTGAAATCCTTTTTATAATCCAGTCAGACGGCATTGTTGACATATGCCACACGCAGGTCGACGAGTCTCTGCGCGGCAAGGGCGTCGCCGGTCGGCTCATGGAGCGCGCGGCAATTGAGCTCAGGCTGACACACCGTAAAGCCATTCCAACGTGCAGCTACGCTATCAAGTGGTTCACTGAGCATCCCGAATTTGACGATGTGCTTATATATACCAAACGCTCATTTTTAGACCAAACATCCCGATAATAATAGTAAGCACTAAGCAAAAATACGTCTTACAGGAAAGGAAGAAAATGGTGAGCAGATTAAGTATTATGACTCCAAGCGAGGCTCAGCTGGTGCTGGAGCATCTGTATGATGATATCGCCCGACGAGTCCGCTCCGGCCCTTCTGCCATTTGTCCCATTGATATGGCGGCATCGTTTGTCAAGGTGTGTCAGGCTCAGTCCTGCGGTAAATGTGTACCCTGCAGAGTTGGGCTGAACAATCTCGTTAATCTGATGGAGTCCGTGCTTGACGGCAAGGCGAAGATGGGGACCATCAACCTCATCGAAAGCACCGCGCAGGTGATATCAGACACCGCAGACTGCGCCATTGGCTACGGTGCTGCCGACTTTATTTTAAAAAGCCTCAGCGCCTTCAGAAAAGACTATGAATACCACATCCTTAAAGGAAGATGCAGCGCGCGGTTCGAGCAGGCTATACCCTGTACGTCAAACTGTCCGGCGCATATCGATGTCCCCGGCTATATCACGCTTGTCGGCGAGAGACGCTATGACGACGCCATTCGCCTCATCAGAAAAGACAACCCCTTTCCAAGCGCCTGCGGCTACATCTGCGAGCACCCGTGTGAAACGCGCTGCCGCCGCATGCTGCTCGACGACGCCATCAACATCCGCGGTATCAAACGCTTCGCCGCCGATTATTCAGGTGTCGTTCCGCCGCCCGAGCGTTTAGCCGCCACCGAGAAGAAGATCGCCGTTGTCGGCGGCGGGCCTTCGGGCTTGTCGGCTGCCTACTATCTGCAGCTCATGGGCCACAGCGTCACAGTTTACGAAAAACGCGCCCGCCTTGGCGGTATGCTTCGCTACGGTATCCCCAGTTATCGTTTTCCAAAAGAGCGGCTGCAGTACGATTTAGATGCGATACTCGCCACAGGCATTGAAGTCAAACTGAATACCCATATCGGCAAAGACATCACGCTTGAGCAGCTGCGCGCTGATTTCGACGCCGTCTATATCGCCATCGGTGCTCATACAGAGAAAAAGCTCGGCATTGAGGGCGAGGATAAAAAAGGTGTCATATCCGCTGTCGAGCTTTTACGCAGCATCGGCGATGAGATTATACCCGACTTTACAGGAAAGCAGATTGTTGTCGTCGGCGGCGGAAATGTCGCCATGGACGCGGCCAGAACCGCCGTCAGGCTCGGCGCTTCTAAGGTCAGCGTTGTTTACAGACGCCGCCAGAAGGATATGACCGCACTGCCGCTGGAGGTTGAAGCCGCCGTTGCCGAAGGTGTCGAGATGATTACCCTGAATGCGCCCGCCGGTATCCTGTCTGACGAAAACGGCAATGTGACAGGCTTCCGCGCGCAGCCGCAGATTGTCGGCAAAATCGGTGACGACGGACGCCCGGCACCGGCAAACGCCAAGCTGCCGGAGATCACGATCCTGTGTGATATCGTCATCATGGCTGTCGGACAGGCTGTCGAAACCTCTGAATTTGAAAAATCCGGTATTCCCATTAAGCGCGGCACCCACGCCGCCGAGAAAAGCGGCGCGATTGCCTCCATGCCCGGCGTCTATACCGGTGGAGACTGCCTGTCAGGTCCCGCAACGGTCATCCGTGCCATCGAAGCCGGAAAGGTCGCCGCGGCTAATATCGATGAATATCTCGGTTTTGCACACAAGCTTGAAGTTAAAATAGATATCACCTTCACCGCGCTGCGCGAAAAGCCGCTCATGGGACGCGTCGAAATGAGCGAGCATGAAGCCGGTGAGAGAAAGTGCAGCTTTGAGTTGTCTGAAATCGGGATGACCCGTGAGGAAGTCTCTCAGGAGGCGCGGCGCTGTCTGCGCTGTGACCATTTCGGTTTCGGGACGCTGGGAGGAGGTAACACGCAATGGTAAATTTGAAGATCGATAATATACCGGTGACAGTGCCGGAAGGCACGACAATCCTGAACGCGGCAAAAACCGTCGGTGTCTTTCTTCCGACGCTCTGCTACATGAAGGACATCAACGATATCGGCGCGTGCCGTATCTGCATGGCGGAAATTGAAGGGCGCAAAAAGCTCGTCACGACGTGCAATACGCCGGTCAGCGAGGGTATGGTCGTCATGACCAATAGCCCCAAAGCGCGCGAAGCCCGCCAGGTTAATGTTCAGTTTATACTGTCGCAGCACGACTGCAACTGCCCGACCTGCATCAGGAGCACCAACTGCGGCCTTCAGAAAATCGCAAACGACCTGGGCATCATTTCTCAACCGTACAGCAAGGAGGTCCCCGAAAAGAATTGGGACATGACCTTCCCCCTCATCAAGGACGATTCTAAGTGCATCAAGTGCATGCGGTGCATCCAGGTGTGCAACAAGGTGCAGTCCGTCGGCGTATGGGGCCTCGACAACACCGGCTCGAGGACGACGATCGGCGTCTCCTGTGACCGCGAAATCACCGAATCGGACTGCGTGCTGTGCGGCCAGTGCATCACCCATTGCCCGACCGGCGCGCTCAGCGAGCGGGACGATACCATGAAAGCGTTCCGGGCGCTTGCCGACCCCGAGATGATCACCGTCGTTCAGGTTGCGCCGGCTGTCCGCGCCGCCTGGGGCGAAGACCTTGGTATCTCCAGGGAATTCGCGACGGTCAAGCGGCTGGTCGCCGCCCTGCGCAAAATGGGCTTTAATTATGTCTTTGATACCGATTTCGGCGCCGACCTGACGATTATCGAGGAAGGCAATGAATTTATGCGCCGTAAATTCAACAGCAAGGAGCCGAACAGATATCCGCTCTTCACCTCCTGCTGCCCCGGATGGGTCCGCTTCACGAAATCACAGTATCCGGAAATGATGGAGCATTTTTCTACAACAAAATCACCCCAGCAGATGTTCGGCGCTGTCGCAAAAACGTATCTGGCCGACATCCTCAAGGTGGACCCCTCCAGAATTTTCTGTGTCTCCGTCATGCCCTGCACGGCTAAGAAATCCGAGTGCACGCTGCCCGGAACAGATTCAACTGGAACCGGCCCGGACGTCGACCTCGTGCTGACGACAAGAGAAATTTCCCGCATGATCGTCGCCGAGCATATCCAGCCCGCCAATCTGACTGAGGAAGAGTTTGACCAGCCCATGGGCATGAGCACAGGGGCCGGCGTCATCTTCGGTGCGTCCGGCGGCGTTATGGAAGCGGCGCTGCGTTCCGTTTATTTCCTGGCAACAGGCGAAAACCCCGATGTTGACGCCTTTGCCAATGTCCGCGGTATGAACGGCTGGCGCGAGGCAACGTTCGACATTAAGGGCAAGCAGGTTCGGGTCGCTGTTGCCAGCGGGCTGGCTAACGCCAGGAACCTTGTCGAGGCTATCCGCAGCGGAGAGGTCCAGTATGATTTCGTCGAAGTTATGGCATGCCCGAGCGGCTGTATCAACGGCGGCGGCCAGCCGATCAACCTCAATCGCGAAATGGCCATGGCAAGGGGTCAGAGCCTCTACGGCCTTGACCGTAACTCGTCGCTCCGCTTCTCGCACGAGAATCCCTCAATCGAAGCGATGTATGACAGCTTTGTAGGCAGCGAAATGGCTCATAAAGTTCACGAGCTGCTGCATATCGATAATGTTTCCTGGGACATGCCGCTGTCTCCGCGCCTTCAGGGCAAAGACTGCTTATAATATTAAGCTCTAATTAAAAAAACACGGTGAGGATTGTCCTCATCGTGTTTTTTTACCATTTCTCAATGCTGATTTGTCCAGGAGTCGGTTCCTTCGGAAAAATCAATAATCTCAGATGTCGTCATCATCACGCCGCTGTCAAGAGCTTCAACGCCGTCTGATAACCCGTCGCCTGCCATCAACTTGCCGGAGGCATCCGGTGAAACGTTATAGTTATCTGAAAAACTGATATTTGTTTTCGTGTCTTTTTTCCTCGGCTTGTACTCTTTAACATCATCCCGTTCGAAATCCTTGTATTCCATCATACGTCAATCCTTTACGAGCCCGACAGTTTTCCCTCTTCGGACTGGATCATTTTTTTAACCATCTGGCCGCCGATCGGCCCGCCCTGCTGTCCGTTAATTTTTGAAGGAACATCTCCTTTGTAGTGGTCGTTATTTTCCTTAACATATTGTGTCATACCGATTTCATTGGCTGCTTCCATTTTGAGTTTATTGAGCTTGTCGCTGGCTTCCTTGCTGCGCATGCTTCATCCCTCCGTTTTGCGAGCAATTTTTTGTCCGATTATATTATTTTACCTTATCGGGATGTTATGCTGTAAAAATGTGGCGATAATTGAAAATTACATGATATGTTGATCGCACTGCGCATCAAGGACGGTATATCCGAGGTCCCTGATCTTTTTCTGGATTTTTTCACAGTTCTCGCCTGTCGTGTCATAGTCGACGGCGACACTGCTGCTCTGCTCGCTGACGCTCACGGATATAACGCCGTGCAGCGTATCGAGTTCGCGTTTTAGCTCTTTTGCTCCGTGCTTGCCGCCGATATCGTCTAGTGTAAAATAAGCGCTTGCTTTCAAAAACAAACTCTCCTTTCCTGTTTCAAACAGAACGGTTTGAGCCGTCGGGCGCGTCATATAAAATCGGGCTCGCTTTCTCTTTTGTGAACTTTGCTTTGCCCTGCAGCTCTTCGACAGGCTTTACCTGATTTTTTGGGAAATGCGTTTTCCGGTTGCTCTCCGTGCCGTGAGGCTCCGACGGATCGGGCCTCCTCATTCCTGCTTTTGCCATAGTAATACCTTTCCTTTCCCGGTTTATGACTTTGTCTTTCAACCGCATACTTTGCATTATTCAAATTGGCAAAGCTTCATAAATAATTGAACCTGCGCCTCCTCGGTTTCGCGGTGTGCCCCGATTCTTCCGAGTCTGTCGCAAAGACCGAGCAGCGCAATCTCACGGATATCACAATGGCGCTTCATGCCGTCAATATCCTTATACGGCAGGTCATTGACGACATATAGAAGCTGCATGTGGTATTTCACGAGATTTGCGACCTTTTCAATGAATCGTTGGTCGTCAAGAACGGCGGATAAAAATTCCCGCGTCAGCTCCGCCCCCACTTTGTCATGATCAAATGCCGTAATTCTGCCATTGCGGTTCCGCGTTGTCGCGGGCTTTCCGATATCGTGCAGGAGCGCCGCCCACATAAATGCCCGGGCGTCGCAGCTCTCCTCTTTGCGTTTAGCCGCCTCATCAACGACAAGCAACGTATGATTCCACACGTTTCCCTCCGGATGGTGCGCCGGTGACTGCGGTGTATCATCGAGCTTCTGCAGCATTGAGAACGGGTAACTGTGGAATTCATAGGTCTTGAGCAGCGTCCGGATGGCCGCCGACGGCGCCTCGTCGCCGAGGAGCTGCTCCTCCAGCACAGAGAAAAGCTGAGCGGCCGTCGTGTTTTCCGCTCTACTTATTGTTTTCATCATTTTTCAGCCCGAAAACCGCCCGCGCGCCCTCGGCACTCGGATCATGCTTAATATTTTTGGAAGCAAACTTGCTGTCCTCCATCCTGTCGCTTTTTTTATTGTGTTTTTTATTGCCGCTGCTCATATTAATCCTCTATTCTCTCTTATCGTTTCGTATTCGGCCCCATGGACACTTTTCTTGTATTATGGTTTTGATTATGATCTTGATTATCCGCGTTTGAGCTCGGCTCTGTCCTGACGCCCAGCTGTTCGACTTTATTATTCTCAATCTTCCGGTCATGCCTGTTTTTTATGATGCCGCTCATCCCTTTCCGTCATAATAAATATATCTACAATAGTATAGGCAATCTCATAAAAACAATTCGGTAAAAAAACAGAAGGCGCCGCACATGCTGCGCCTTCTGTTTAATATCCGATCTGATACAGATCTCCAATAGAAACAGTTAATGAAATCGAAAAAAATGCTTGCGTTTATGGCATTTTTTGAAGAGTTCATTCTACTGTTTCATTGGAGATCAGTATTACACAGCTCCTTTCATTCGTATCGGAATAAAAACATCCTGTTGATATCTTCCGAACATATTAGCCAAATCCCATGGCATGATTTCCTCAATCATCTCATTGCACCGCAGCGCAGCTTTGTCGTTCATATCCAGCTGGTAATCGCCGCTGTCTGCTATCCAGCGTCTTAAAAGCACAAAGGTGTCGTCCATACTCTCCATAAAGGAGCTGGCGACGGCAAATAAGCTGCCGGCAAACGTTTGCTCCGTATAAGGCGTTTTATTATCGAAATCCTCCGGTATCCGCGCGCACATGAGCCAATCTCCGCCGGATATTTTCAGAAAGAAGCACTCCCGCAATCCGGGTGTCGGTATAATGCCGTACTCGGCAAACAGGTTCTGTATTTTATCGCCGTCAAGTCCGATCAGCTCCCCGGTTTTCAGACGGGAAGTCAGCATCCGCATCTCGGGCAGCCGGATAATTCGCACGTCCGTCAGCTTCGAGGCTTATTCCGGAAAGCCGCTCAAAGGTAACCGGCTTTTCCATACCAGCGGCGTTAACCTGGCCATCGCCTCCGGCTGGAGCCAATCGTTTTTCCGTCTCCTCATACAGCAGTGTCATAGCCGAGATCTTCTTGATGCCGCTGACGCGCATTTTTTGCAGGAAGTCGTCCACGATGCGGCGAAGCTCCGTCAGGGCCGTGATTTCGGTATCTAGCGCGTCCAATTTATTAACAAAAGCCTTGATGAGCGCTTCCATGCTTTCGTCCTTATAAACGGCGGCAATATCTTTAATCGGTATCTGCAGCTTACGCAGCACAACAATCTGCTTCAGGCGCTCGAGCGCCGCCTCGTTATAATAACGCTGCGCCTTGTTCTCCGGATGACTGCTCTATATGATGCCGACCTGCTCGTAATACCTGAGCGTTCGGCTGGATATGGAGAAGGTGTTAACAACCTCGTTGATGCGCATTAAATCCATATAACCCCTCCAAAGCGTGAACCCGAGCATATGGCACATATTATACAAGTTGACGCTCGGTCAATGTCAATACATTTTGGAAATTAATGAGCGGATGTCCGCACAATCACTTCTGCCGTTCATGCCGCAACGAACAGCGCCGATTTATATTTTGACATCGGCTTGCCTCCACTCGCTCTTCAATATACCGTAAAACGGCATGTCCCCGCGCGTATTGTCCTTGCGGAGTGAATGCTCCCGCGAAAGGCCTTCCCGCGTCATGCCGCACTTTTGCATCACACGCCCGGACCCGATGTTTTCAATGTCATACATACCGCAGACCTTATTGGCGTTCAGCTCCGCAAAAGCGAAGTCAATGACCGCCTTTGCCGCCTCTGTTACAATGCCTTTGTTCCACCATCTCGAGCCGATGCAGTACCCGAGCGCACCGTGCTCCGACCGGTCGGACAGCTGGTGCAGATTAATCGTACCGACAAGCGTGCCGCCGAATTCGATCGTCCAATGATAGCAATCCGGCTTTTCGTAATCTGCCACGCATTTCGTCAGGAATTCCCGGACCTTCTCTATGTCCGTATATGTATCCCAGGACAGGTATTTCGTCGTTTTCTCGTCAGTCGCCCAGTTCGCGAACATGGCAGGCGCGTCGTCAAGCGTCAAGCGGCGCAGGAGCAGCCGTTCTGTAGTTAAGGTCTGTGTGCCTTTGTGTGTGAGCATATATGTATCTCCTAAAAAATAAATTTATACCGATCGATCATTTTTCTCAAGTATTGTAACATATGAAAAAGCGAGGGCAGACACAAGGTCTGCCCCTACGGGATACGTTGCAATATTTCTTAGGTCGCCGCGCAGTCGCCCTTTTTGCCGCGGAGCATTTCAAGGCCATGCTCGAGTGCGGGCAGGCAGACGGAGAAATTTTCGCGTATGGCTTTTGGGCTGCCGGGCAGGTTGACGATGAGGGTACTGCCGCGGATACCGGCCTGCTGGCGGGTGAGCATGGCGCGGTTCGTGATTTTCAGGCTTTCGTACCGCATCGCCTCGGGGATACCGGGGGCCATACGGTCACAGACGGCGATGGTTGCCTCCGGTGTGACGTCGCGCGGGGAGAAGCCGGTACCGCCTGTTGTGACGGTGAGGGCGATATCGAGTGTGTCGGCGCAATATTTAATCGCTTTTTCGATCTCGGGCTGTTCATCGGGGACGATGACCGTATACTGTACCTCGAAGCCCGCCTCCTTGAGCATGTCGCAGACAAGCGGGCCGCCCGTGTCGACCCGGCGCCCCTGAGAACCCTTATCACTGACGGTAATAACAGCAGCTGTATACATAATTGCACCTCACTTAAGTATTTCTACCAAAATAACATATCGGGTACCGGCATTCTGTGCAGCCCATGCAGAGGCCGCCCTCGCCATACCCGGCGATTTCTTCCTTCGTGATCTTCAGCCCCGCAAAAATCCGGGGTAAAAAGACATCAAGGCTCGTCGTTTTAAAATGCATGGATGCCCCGGGTACGCCGATGAGCATCGTCTCTTCAAGATAAGCCATTGTCAGCATGTTGCCGGGCTGAATCGGCACACCCTGCGAAATAACATCGGCCCCGCTCTGCCGAATGGCTGTCGGCGTTAAGTCATCCGGGTCAACCGACATACCCCCCGTCAGGAATATCAGCTCGGCGCCTTGATTTCTAAAGCTTTTAACAGCCTCCAGCAGCATGTCCAGATCATCGGGGCATTTCGTGAACCCCAGGAGCCGGGCACCGAATTCCTGCAGCTTTTTCTGCATGATCGGCTCAAATTTATCCTGTATGCGCCCGTAGTAAACCTCGCTGCCGGTAATGATAACACCGCATTTCAGCGGTTTGTACGGTAAGACCGTAAAAACCGGGAAGTTTTCCCTGGCAATCTGAACGGCATCCTCGACGTTATTCCGCTTTGTTACAAGCGGCACTATCCGAAGACCGCAGAGCTTCTGTGTTTTTGTCACCTTCGTGAAGTTCGGCAGGCATGCGACGGTATAGTCCGGAACGCTGTTGATCTTTTTAAGCGCCTCGCGATTGAGGCAGAAAACCCCGTCGATGGCTGAGTTCAGCTGAATTTTACCCTCGGACGGTTTCTTATCATAGCTCAGGTTGTCCCCGCAGACCGCGTCGGCAAGAGCAAGCGCCGCGTCGTCCTCGTGCACCTCATCGGCGTCGGGCTCCCAGACGAAGATATGATTTTTGCCGATATTCAGGAGTCTGGGGATATCCGCCTCTATTATAATATGCCCGCGCTTAAACATGACACCTTTAACGCCATGCTCATTGATGCCCGTCATGTCATGGCAGAGCGTCTGACCAACAGCGTCTTCTACTTTAAGTTTTCTCATACAACCTCGATTGTGTCCCCGGCTTTTATTTTGCCTTCTTCAAGAACGATTGTAAAAATGCCTTCTCTCGGCATGACACAGTCGCCGGTGACGATTTTGATAGCACAGTTTGTATGGCACTCCTTGCCAATCTGGGTAACTTCAAGGAGCGTTTCACCGATACGCAGCTTCGTCCCGATTGGGAGCTCGTATAGAATGATCCCTTTTGTCAGAATATTTTCCGCGAAAGCACCGGCAGCAAGATTCGGGAAATGTGCCCTGAGCTTATCAACACTCTCTTCGCCGAGCAGGCTTATCTGCCTGTGCCAGTCGCCCGCGTGCGCGTCTCCTTCAATCCCATGGTTCTTTTTGACTGAAATTTCCGGCACCGCCTTTTTTTGTACACCCTTCTTCTCGCTGATACAAACCGCAGTTACAACAGCCACAATTACTCTTCTCCTCTGACAAAATTTCCGCTTTTTCCGCCGCTCTTTGAGAGCAGCCGGATATGGTCGATCACAATATCCTTCTGCACAGCCTTGCACATGTCGTATATGGTGAGGGCGGTGACCGAGACCGCCGTCAGCGCCTCCATTTCGACGCCGGTTTCACCCTTGCACCGGACAGTGGCTGTAATATCAATCGTATGTTTATCCCTGTCCAGCTCAAATGAGATATCAACACCCGTTAACACGATCGGATGGCACATCGGTATAAGGTCTGAATTTCTTTTCGCCGCCATAATTCCCGCCACCTGGCTGACGGAAAGGACGTCGCCTTTTTTCATCCGCCCCGCCTCGATAAGCTTAAAGGTCTCCTCGTTTAAAAGGACAGTGCCTCCGGCAACAGCCGTGCGCAGCGTGGCTTCTTTCCCGCTCACATCGACCATCTTCGCTCTGCCCTGATCATTAAAATGCGTCAGTATAGGCTCGCTTTGGGCCATCATGCTAACCCCCAATGGCATTCATATTTCGTGCCGCTCCGCTTTGAGTGTTCTCGTCAAGATGATGCTGCTGCGGCTTTAATCTGACCGATGCCCTGATCGTATCGACAAGCTCCCGGCCGTGCAAGCCGCGCAGGTTAACCTCTTCTTTCGAGTGCAGGCAAGGCTTCAGCTTCCCGTCGGCCGTAATCCGGATACGGTTGCAGGACGGGCAAAAGTGCGCGCTGATCGGGCTGATGAGCCCGACGGTCCCGATCCCCCCCGGAAGGCGGTAGAGCTTAGCCACACCGCTTGAACCGACCTCATAAAGCTCCGGTACCATCTCGAGTACCTTTGAATTGCTGATAAACCGTTCATGGCTCCATTCGGCGCATTCGCCGATGGGCATAAGCTCAATAAAACGTACATTGATGTTATCTTTGCGTGTCAGTTCTAAGAGCGCAGGTATCTCCGCGTCATTGACACCGCCCATTAATACGGCGTTAATTTTGATATTTTCAAATCCGGCTTCCAGCGCGGCGTCAATGCCGCCGAGCGCGTCCTTTAAGCTGCCGGTACGGGTAATCATCTTATATTTTTCGCTGTCAAGCGTGTCAAGGCTGATATTGAGTCTTTTGACGCCGGCTTCCCTGAGCGGCACAGCAAATTGGGGCAAAAGCGTCCCGTTCGTCGTAATGCAAAGCTCCTGTATTTCCGGAATCGCCGTCAGGCGCCTGCATATCTCGATAATGCCCTTGCGCACAAGCGGCTCTCCGCCTGTGACGCGAACCTTCCGTATACCGCACGCCACCGAGGCCCGGACGATCTCCTCAATCTCTTCAACGGATAATATATCACTGTGGCAGCGTTTTTCAACACCCTCTTCGGGCATGCAATAGACGCACCGAAGATTGCACAAATCCGTCACCGACAGCCGGAGATAATAAATATCTCTCCCAAAATCATCTTTCATCTCTTATCGTTACACCATTTCCGCACCAAACCGATTGCTCGCTTTTGATGTTTTATATTCTGTATGCCTTAATAATCGCGCCTTCCGGAAGAGGCGGGCTGCCCGCTTCAATTTCACCGAGCAGGTCGCAGCCGATGAGCGACGAAACGGCGCCGTTGCCCTGACCTTCGTTTTGCACAAAACATGCTTTACCGCCCGAAACTTCTAACCGCCCCCGGAGCAGCCTCAGCTTCGGATTGGATTTTTTCAGCGGTGCTTTTAATATGACATTGATCACCGGCGGTAGCAGGTCGGCTCGGCCGCACAGCTTCCTGATGTAGGGCAGCGCGATACGGAGCAGCCCCAATACGGCGGCGCCCGGATTCCCGCTCAGCCCTAGAATCAGCTTGCTGTCTTTGACGGCAGCCATCATTGATCCGCCGGGTTTCATGTTGATCTTCCAGAACAGGACCTCGGCGCCCAGCTTCTCCGCCGACGTGACCGCCCAGTCGTAATCGCCGACCGATGCACCGCCGGTTGTAATGACCATATCGGCCACTTCCAGCGCGCAACCTATTTTTTCAGCGATGCTGTCCGGATCATCTTTTACGATACCGGCGTTAATCGGCAGAGCACCCATATCCCTGAGATACCCGCTGAGTGTATAGACATTGCTGTTGTAAATCATTGCCGGTCCGAGTACAGTACCGATCTCCGCCAGCTCCGAGCCTGTATTGAGGATGGCTATAACCGGTCTTTTAAAAACCGTCACTTCCGAAATACCCTGACTGGCTATGATACCCAGAAGCGGAGCCGTTATCGTCGTTCCTTTTTCCGCGATGCGTGTGCCTGCCTTTATATCGTCACCGGCGTAAATAACATCCGTGTTCGGGCAGACGGCTTCATATATCGTGACCTCGGTGGGTGTAAATACCGTTTCTTCGTATTTGATTGTTGTGTTCGCACCCTTTGGTATCGGTGCACCGGTGAGGATTTTAGCGGCATAACCCGAAGTGACTTCGATTTCCGACGCTTTCCCAGCCGGAATCTCCTCCGTTATGCGGAGTGTTACAGGATGCTCTTTACCGGCAGCTCTGGTATCTTCACCGCGGAAGGCATACCCGTCAAACGGGCTGCGGTCAAAGGGCGGTGAGGGTATCAATGCCACGATATCGGCAGCCAGAACCCGGCCTTGTGCCTCCATCAGCTTAACTGATTCGATTTCAAGGGCTGCCTCAAGCGCGCAAATCATATGAAGCGCCTGATCGGCCTCGATATTCTTAAGCATTAAATCATCACCTCCAGCTTCGAATGCCGCCTTGCGCAGCATAATATTCGTATATCTAATTATCGTCATTGTTTTGGCCGGTTACTCTCTGCCGAGCATTTTATTCGGGCTTATCCAGTATATCAACTCGCGCAGCATTTTCAATCCTCAATTCCGTCCTTTGTCAATTTTTTGCCGGGTATCCGTCCCCATAACGGATACCCGGCTAAGGAAGAAAGAGATGGATTGTGTATAAAAAAACAGTCTGTTTTGAGAAATGCAAAACAGACTGCCATCACACAGCAGGTTATGCTGTGCATCAAACAAGTTTCGTTTCCTTCTCAAACATGAAGGCCGTATCGTTTCCAACATCGACCCCGTGAGCAAATAATATCAATATTGCTGCTCAGGCCATATACTCCTAGGCGGCGCGGACACGCTCAGCCCTTAGACCATAAGGCACGGTAACTATTAAATTATAGATAAATTATAACACGGCCAAAAGCGCTTGTCAACGTGGGGTACTGAGAAGAAATAACTGTTTTATATAGCTACCACATTCACGCGTTACGATTGACTTTAAACTACCAGCGCTCTATAATATACCCATTACAGGCAATTTATGTCTGTAGACGGAGGGTGTTTTATGAAGCAATTGAAGTGGCTTCCTCATTTTTTTGAGAAGAACATATTTGCCAAAAGTATGGTACGCTCGCTTATTATGATGCTCTTTGTCTACTCAATTGCCTTTAACCTAACCGGCATGTTCCATCATGGCACACCAAATTATGCGGCATTTGTATTTTGTATGTTCGCTTATACACTATCTCAATCTGACGAAACGTTTACAACTGCCGTTTTGTACGCAATAATCGGCGTTATATTAACTTTCATCCTGTAACCCTCAGCACGCAATACCCACATTTTATAGTGTGGGCGTTTATTGATATTCATGGTTATCCCCGCCTTTTTTATGTAAACAGCTGCTCCTGCAACCGTAGTATCACGGGCGGCGTGAGATAACAATAACGCGCTGCGCGACATTAAATCAACGATTCGTTGTGCTGACAGGATTGGGAACGTAAAGCTTGTAGACGATAAAGAATAATGTTAAATATTACTTAAATGGCTGTATAATATTATCGGTGATGCATCTGAGAGTGCACGAAATAAATATTTAGGATAGAATTATGAATGAATATATCTTTCATGAAGTCGCTATTAATGAGATTCTATATTTGAGAAATATGCAAACAAAGGATCTAAAAGGACAGATATTTGATTCTCTTGATGAACATATTGAATTGGCAGATGTCGTCTGTATACAAATCAATTTTATAAATGAAGTAATAGGCTATGCAATAATTGATGACAAAGATGATGCGGGTATATTTCTGCTTGAATTTTATATCGTTTTAAAACATAGAAAAAATGCAAAGTATATAATGGGAAAATTAATTGACCGGTATCATTGCTGTCAATGGTTTGTGAACACGCAAGATTCCTTCGCACTTCCATTGATGGTTGAAAGCGGTTTTTCATACTCTCTGGATGGGTTGATATTTTCAGCTATACCCCTACAGTACTTAGGAGATATTTCTCAGGATGGCGTAAAAATTGAGATTGCAATAACGGCAGAATTAAATGATATCTATGATTTGGTGATGCAGGATGGTTTTTATTCCGGAGGTGGGGTAGACGCTTTGGCCAACTGCATAGAAGATAAAGAGATTTATTTACTGCGCTTGCAGGAGAAGATTATTGGTGCAGGTTTTGTTTCGCCTTTATTAAGGACACCAAAATATGCAGACATTGCATATATTATTGACAAAAAGCATCGACAAAAAGGCTATGCAACGGCATTAGTAAAAGTGTTAATTCATATCAGTCTTAAAAACGGATTAATCCCTACCGCACTTACCTCACCGACAAATAAAGCATCAAGGAAAACACTTGAGAAATGCGGATTCTACTTAGATGGATGCATGATAATTGCAACGCTAAACGGTGATTTAAATTGAGATCGGCCCAGAAACCAAAACAAGCCGCATGCAGAATTGCCTCTGCATGCGGCTTGTCAGTGATAACATCCCGTTTAGTTATGTGAATTTATCTAATTTGAAAGCAGGACGTTCAACTGTCTAAAATCACTTAAAGTGCCGCACGAATTTCATGGTTATTCAGGTGCAACAGGCTTTAATTGAGGTCCCATCGAACAGTTAGCAAGTAATATTTTGCCAGCCATAAGATTAATAATGTAAAACCGATTTTTTTCAAAATGGTAAATTGTTTTGTCTTTGCTTTTAAAAGGCACCATGCGGATATATGGTTCGTCTCCGCCTAGAATCTCTATCGTTATACTCTGCACATTAACTTGTTCCGGAGTTAACGTCCATTCGACAGTGTCCTTCTTTTTTACCCAGATTGAATTGCAACCGTACGGTCTCGTCGTTACGAATGATTCACTTACCATAATATCACACAGAACATGAAGCTAAAATGAGAGTACCACTAACCTCCATTGTAATAATGTGCGATCCCGCAGGTATGACGTATCCAGTTGTTCCAGCTATAATATAGGATATATCCTGTATCTCTGTGCCGTCAACGTAAAGAGCTATTCCAGGGCTTGATGCCCACCCTGAGGCAATGGTCCACTTAATATGCCTTACGGCATCTGCAGAGACGCTATTTGAGATATATTTCGGGGATGCTTTCTGCAGGGAGATAATGGATTCTACTTTCTGCTCTGGGACATAAGTACCCACATTGGCGGCAAACGCCGATACCGGACAGACAGTCAGCAACAACAGTAAAACAAGCGCAAGCAAAATAAACCTTTTCATAATAATCCCCCCAAAACATTTCAGTTAATTAGACTAAATACGGCACCGATAATAGAAGCATACCATTATATATAATTATTGTCAACAATTATATATAATGGTAAAATATTATAATATTTTGGATGTAGGATACTAATTAATATAAGGGATTTCTCTTCAGGCAACAGATTCAATGGCAAAAAGTATTAGGTATTTATACATGACAGATCAGCTACCACAAAATATACAATTTGAAGTCAGCGGAGGAACTCCTATCGATTTGCCTGATTTGTTTACGTTGCAAAAACATACAAGTGGAGAATGTGCCTATAATTGATGCACCTTACGATCGGCTTAATTTTTATGCAACAACATTACAAGTTCACAGGACAACTATATTTATATACTTGGTAGTAATGAAGTAACTCTTACGAAATCCGAGTTGGTAGATGACGACGAGCCAGTGGGTATCTGGGCTGTTTTCACGGATATAAATGGTCAGTATTATTTACGGGCTATTATCGATTTACATTAAGTTACCCAGAAAGCCGCATGCGAAAATCATTTCGCATGCGGCTTTTATGTTTCGTTTTACTCTATTATAACCTTATATTCCCTCATCCAATACTCCACCTGTAATAAATACGCCATCAGCTGCGGCGCGTTCATGAGCTGGCCGAACCAGGGGATGTTGGTGTCTCGGGTTGTTGCTATGGCGAGTGACCGGACTTGATCTTTATTAATAAAGGGCTGAATCGGCGACGTTTTATCATCGAGCATATGGAGCGTCAGAATGCGCAGGGCGTCGATATAGTTTGGGTTGTGCGTTTTCGGGTAAGGGCTTTTTTTACGCCAGAGGACAGGCTCCGGGAGAAGACCGGTGAGAGCATAGCGCAGGAGACCTTTTTCTCTGTCGTTGTAATATTTCATCGGCCAGGGGATGTTCCAGACGTATTCCACGATCCGGTGGTCGCAGAACGGGACGCGGAGCTCGAGGCCGGAATACATGCTCATGCGGTCCTTGCGGTCTAAAAGCGTCGGCATCCAGCGCGTGAGGTTTAAGTAAAACAGCTCGCGCATTTTGTTTTCTTCCGGGCTGTCTTTATCATAGCGCGGAACTTCGCTGAGGGCTTCCTCATAGCGCGCGGCGACATAAGCGCGCGGCTGGATTAAGTCAATGAGTGCCGGTGAGAACATTTTAATGCGGGCGTCGAGGTGCTGGGACCAGGGGAAGGTCTGCGCCTCGGCTTTTTTGTAGAACCAGGGATACCCGCCGAAGACCTCATCGGCGCATTCGCCCGATATACCCACCGTCGCCCGCTCCTTAACCCATCGGCTGAAGAGGAGCAGGGAGGAATCGACATCAGCCATGCCCGGCAAATCGCGGGCTAGGACGGACAGGAAGAGCGCCTCGGTGAGCTCGGGCGTATCGATCAGGCAGTTTTCGTGTTTTGTCCCCAGATAGTCTGTAACGATTTTGACCCAGGGTGCATCGGTATTCGGCTGAAAGGCGCTGGCTCTGAAATTTTTATCGTTATCGATATAGTCAATTGAGAAGGTGCGGAGGCGTTCATTCCGCTCGCTCATATAGACGCCCGACGCAATTGCCGCAATGGCGCTTGAATCGAGACCCCCGGAGAGCAGCACGCACAAGGGGACGTCGGAGACGAGCTGGCGCTTGACGGCATCCAGGACAAGATCTCTGACGTTCATAACCGTGGTATTGAAATCATCTTCATGCGGGCGGCTTTGCAGCGACCAATACGGCTTGACTTTCAACCCATTATCGCCCAGAACCAGACTGCAGCCGGGCCTGAGCTCGCTGATATCTTTAAAAACGCCGTTCCCCGGAGTTCTGGCAGGGCCAAGGGCAAAAATTTCCGATAACCCGCGGCTGTCAATCGCCGAGGTTATCTCCGGATGCTTTAAAAGCGATTTAATTTCGGATGCGAAAATGAGCGACGTTCCCTTGACCGCGTAAAAAAGCGGCTTGACGCCAATCCTGTCGCGGGCGAGAAAGAAACGGCTGTTTTTCGTATCCCATATGCCAAAGGCAAAAATGCCGTTGAGCTTCTCCGTGCAGGCTTCTCCCCACTCAACATACGCGTGGAGCAAAACCTCCGTGTCCGACCAGCTTAAAAATGTGTGGCCCCTTTGCCGGAGCTCCTGCCTGACGTCCTCGGTATTGTACAGCTCCCCGTTATAGACAATGACATATGTATCCTCTCCGTTTTTGAGCACCATCGGCTGCTTTCCGCCCTCAGGGTCTACGACCACAAGTCGGCGGTGCCCCAGAAGCGCATGCTCTGAAAACCAGAAGTCCTCCGCGTCCGGTCCGCGGCGGCTCAGCGCCTGCGTCATTGCCTTAACGGCGTCTCTTCCATCCGATATCTTTTTTAAAAAATCGATCCACCCGGCTATTCCGCACACAAAATATCCCTCCCAATATAAACGTCCTGAATTCGATTTATCTTAATTCAGGACGTTTATATATTTAACTTCATGACAGTATATGCCGGAGGTGTTATTTTTGTTTGTTTAGATATTCTGCCAGTCTCGTCTCCCAACCGGTTTCCGAGCCCCATTCGGAGTATCTGTTCTGTTGGTGCTTCACGTATCGGCTGAGCATTTCCAATTCGTCTTTATTCAGCGCATCAAAGAGCGCTTCGCTCTCGCCGTCCCAAAAGCAGATACCGAGAATTTCGGCGTAGTCACGCAGGCTGTGCACATTCTGTTTCACTAAAAGGATTTTATCTGCGATTAACCTGCATTCGGTAATTTCGTCAATCAAATCGCGCAGCGCTTCATTGTCCATGGGCGTGCCGTCCAGATAAGTCACTGAGGTCTTTTTCTCTTTAGGCTCGCGGTAAAGCGACGGGAATATCGCTTCCAGCCGTTTTATTTTCATAGCCTGCGTGAGCCGCGGCAGCCGTGCCGCAACGGTTTCGGCCAAATATTCGGCAGCGGCCATTTCTGGTAAATCAAGACGTGAACACAGCACGGCTGACGCCTCCTGAAGCATGCACCCTGCTTCACTGTCTTTCCACATACGCACGCGTGCATACAATTTCCCTCTGTCGTTGTCCGTGATATCTAGAGCATAAATATTGCCCTTCAGCAGCGTGAGGCCGAGGGCGTTAGCGGCAACAGCTTCATATATGTTCAATAGGTTGTCGCGGTAATCGCGATCATTGCTCTTTAACAGCATGATGACAGTTTCCGCGTCGAAGCGCCCGCAAAACTCATTTTCAAGAATATATCTGCGTAAATATTCATTGATATAATCGATTCCCTGAAGCTTCTCGCTGACTGGCAGCGCAAGCGGATAATCAATCACACAGGGGATTTCGTGTGCGAAATTATAGATATCATATTGCTTAAAAAAGGTCTTGAGCGCCTTGCATGTGTTCATATAGGAATGATTATCAATGGCGAGCATGCTTTCGGCGGCTTTTTCATAAAGCGCCTCCCCAATTTTTACGCGAGACTTTACCTCATTAAATCCGGTTTTAAAAAGTACATCGTAATCTTCGCTCACCAACAGCTTTTTTATCGTTTCCGAATCAGCACCGGCGTCAAAATTCAATCCGATGATAAAGCAGGCGGACTTTAACAGCTCCTCAGCCATCTCAACCCGGACAGAGCTGCTGTCACCCATGGTATAGCTCTCGGTGCGTTTGTCCAGAAGCACCCACAGCTTTCGCTGTATCGCTGAAATGTCTTCCGGTGTCAGCACGCCGTCAATCGCGGTCTGTCCGGATAATACGGTTAAATAGTTTTCTTCGTTTATAGCTGTGTCGCCTCCTCGTCAGATTTTAAATCCTCTTCGGCATCCAAATCGTCAGCTTCTTCGTTGAACCCATATCGTGCATTTCGGCTTAACCCCTCCAGAAGAGTACCGTTTAGAAACTCGACAGAGCCCTGACACGTTGTGTCAAATTGTAGGCGCATAAAAGCGATCAGCTCATCGTCCGGTATGCGGTCCTCCGATTCGTTCTTAAAATAATAAAACGAATCCAGAAGCTCCATCATTGTCTCTTCGTAATTCGCCTGGTCGATATAGGGTGAATCACAGAAGGCCTCAATCAGCATTTTTGTGATGCCTAGGCCGAATTCAACGCGTCCTGTGCGGGTAAGCGCTTCAAAACGCTTATCGACAAGCGTCTGTATCTGCTGATCCGTCAGTGTCAGCCCGTATCGGACGGTATACACATTGCAGTCCCTGAGCTCCTCAGCCGCGCTGAGCTTATTGGCTCCCCACAGCGTCATCCCGAACATCTCATCCATTTTCATCACCTCATCATTTCAATTGTACTCTTATAATATAATCAAGTATATACGGTATAACAAGACTTGTAATTTACACCGTTTTGTGGTAATATAATTCCAGAAAAGGTTATCAGCGTTGACTTTTTTAAGAACGCATGTTATGATTCAATTAATATTGACTCTGTGGGGGAGTAGTCGGCGTGCACACACGCTTCAAGTCAACAGACATGGCGGTATATAAAAACCGTCTGGCTTGAATGAAATGACCAGACTCATGGATAGGGATTTTTCCTATCCATGAGTTTTTTGGTTAAATATGGAAATTATATAGATATCTGAGGAGGATGAATTTGAAATATTACTGTGACACCGTTGAAGACGTCATTGCCGAAACGAACAGCAGCGCAACCGGCCTCACCGCCGGTGAAGCCGAGAGACGGCTGCTTGAAAACGGCAAAAACAAGCTCGTTGAAGGCAAAAAGGATTCCCTGGTAAAACGCTTTTTGTCTCAGCTGGCTGACCCAATGATCATTATTCTTCTGGTTGCAGCCATCGTATCTGCCGTTACCTCCGTCCTGTCCAGCGAGAGCCCCGCCGACGTCTTTATTATTCTATTTGTCGTCATTGTTAATTCTATTTTAGGCGTTTATCAGGAAAGCAAGGCTGAAAAAGCCATCGAGGCGCTCCAAAAAATGGCCGCCGCCACGAGCAAGGTGCTCAGGGACGGTAAAATTATAATCCTCAAGACCGAAGATATCGTTGTCGGCGACGTCGTACTGCTCGAGTCGGGCGACGCGATTCCGGCTGACGGGCGCATTTTGGAAAGCGCCAGCTTGAAGATTGAGGAAGCCGCGCTCACCGGCGAAAGCACGCCGGTCAGCAAATATATTGATGCCATCAGCTTGGACGGACAGCGCGAGGTACCGCTCGGTGACAGGAAAAACATGGTTTACATGAGCAGTATCGTCGTCTATGGACGCGGGTCCGCCGTCGTCACCGCAACCGGTATGAATACCGAAATGGGCAAGATCGCCGACGCCCTGACGCAGGCAAAGGAAGGCCAGACGCCCCTCCAGATTCAACTGTCCCGGCTGAGTAAAACCCTCACCATTCTGGTTACCGCCATATGCGCCGTCATCTTTGCCGTTGGGCTGCTGCGGAGCGGCAGCTTTTCAGGCCAGATGCTTCTTGATACTTTTATGGTGGCTGTGTCTCTTGCTGTCGCCGCCATACCGGAGGGTCTGGTTGCCGTCGTCACCATCGTCTTATCTGTCGGCGTTACGAATATGAGCCGAAAAAACGCCATTATCCGGCGGCTGACCGCCGTTGAAACGCTGGGCTGCGCCCAAATCATCTGCTCGGATAAAACAGGTACGCTCACGCAAAACAAAATGACGGTTGTTGATGAGTTTACGAGTGATGCGACGCTGCTCGCAGCAGCCATGGCCTTATGCACCGACGCCGAGCTCAACGAGGATGGCAGCGTAACGGGCGAGCCGACTGAAAGCGCCCTCGTTGTCTGGGCAGCGAAGCTTGGGATGAATAAGGACCAGCTTCGGATTGATGCCCCCCGCATCGGCGAAGCGCCCTTTGACTCCCTGCGGAAAATGATGAGTACCGTCCATCTGCATTCCGACGGGAGCGTTATCCAATATACAAAAGGTGCGCCTGACGAAATACTCAAACGGTGCACGCATATTTTAAAAGACGGCAAAGTCCATGTTATGACTGAAAAAGCAAAAGAAGAGGTCCTCACAGCCAACAAGGAGATGGCCGGGCGCGCCCTCAGAATCCTCGCGGCGGCGAAAAAAACATATAAATCGGAACCCCCGAGCTTCGCAGCAGACAGTCTGGAACAGGATATGTGCTTTATCGGCCTCGCCGGCATGATCGACCCTGTCAGGCCGGAGGTCAAGGCGGCAATCGAAAAATGCCGCAGTGCCGGTATCCGTCCGATCATGATTACAGGCGATCATATCGACACAGCCATTGCCATCGCGACGGAGCTTGGGATTCTGACGGATGAGACGATTGCCGTCTCCGGCAGTGCGCTCGGCGATATGAGCGACGAGGAATTCGAGCGCCAATTCAGGAAAATCTCCGTCTACGCGCGTGTTCAGCCGGAACACAAGGTGCGCATCGTCAATGCCTGGCGCGCCGCCGGTTATGTCACCGCCATGACGGGTGACGGCGTCAATGACGCACCCAGCATCAAGTCGGCGGATATCGGTGTCGGCATGGGCATCACCGGTACCGACGTAACGAAAAACGTCGCCGACATGGTGCTTGCCGACGACAACTTCGCGACGATTGTCAGCGCCGTTGAAGAGGGCCGCCGGATCTATGATAACATCAGAAAAGTCATCCAGTTCCTGCTCGGAACAAATATGAGCGAGGTCTTAAGCATCTTTTTTGCCACATTAATGGGCTTTATAATCCTGAAACCGGTTCATCTGCTCTGGATTAACCTCGTTACCGACAGCTTCCCCGCGTTAGCGCTCGGCATGGAGCGCACGGAGCTCAATATCATGAAGCGCAAGGCGCGCGAGGCCTCCGACGGGATCTTCGCCGGTGGGATGGGCTTTGATATTGGTTATCAAGGTGTGCTGGTTACCATTCTGACGCTCGCGTCCTACTTTATCGGCCACTTTATTGAGACAGGGAATTGGGAGATTACCAACAGCGCCATCGGCACGACCATGGCTTTTCTCACCATGAGCATGGCGGAAATTTTCCACAGCTTTAATCTGAGGAGCCAGCGGGGCAGTCTCTTTTCCATGCGCTATACCAACAGAGCTTTGAATTTTGCCGCCATCGCCAGCTTTGTGCTGACAACGATCGTCATCTATATTCCGGGCTTATCCACCGCGTTCCATTTTGATGTGTTAAACTTACAGCAGTATATCGCAGCACTCCTGCTCGCCATCAGCGTGATACCCATCGTCGAGTTCGTTAAGCTTATCCAGCGAAAAACGAAAAAACTGTAAAAAAATGAATAAATAATTCGGAGGGATGACACGTCATTAAGCAGACGCGTCATCCCTCCGTGCTTTATTTAATAAAGCTGCGATTTATGGATTCACCTGCAAAAACACAAGCATCTGCGCGTTTTTGTTTGTACTGCCGGGAGCCGTGTCGAACCCGGCGTTCATAACAATAATTTTCATCCTCACAGCGCTGTTAATACTGGTGAATGTCGCTTCAGCCTCTGTCAACGCACTTTTTGAGGCGGGAAAAGAAGCATATCTCTTAAAAATCAACGCCGTATTAAACTGATTGAGAATTTGACCCGAGCCGTCCCTAACCGTCACAAAATACGCACCGGGATCTCCTTCTACAGAAACAGCATATGAAGTATCAGGCTTTCCGTTGATATGAACCGGCTGCACGTTCTGTCCGGTGGTTTTGTCAGGGGCGGGCATACTCACCTCGGCAAAGGCGTCATAGCCGGAAATCAGGGTGAGCCCCGACATGTCGAAATAGACATTAACATATTGATATTGCGGATCCGTCAGCATGTATTGACTGAAGCCGAAGGTACTATAAAACGCCGCGTCGTCATAGCCCGTAAATCCGGCGGGCAGCCAATTGACTCGGCCAAGCGCGTCAATTGAGGCAAGATACTGGATTGATGATATGAT
Source organism: Clostridiales bacterium UBA1316 (assembly GCA_002307055.1). Lineage (GTDB taxonomy): Bacteria > Bacillota > Clostridia > Oscillospirales > Oscillospiraceae > Sporobacter. The sequence goes on along the minus strand of DBTM01000089.1, from coordinate 5,349 downwards.
TTTAAGTTTATCTGCGTCCGATATTTTATTATTCGGCAGGGCCGCCAGACCCTGATCGCTCAGCATCCCGTCTTTTTTGAGTACATACTCCAGCGCATAGATTTGGCTGTTCCGGCTGACCGTGAATGCGTCAACAGGCGGTACAAGCGAAATGGCGGACAATATAATCAAAAACACTGCTATCAGGCCGCTCCTGCGTACAGGCAGCAGGCTGAGGACGCAGCCGGAGAGGACGGCAAAAACACCATACAAAATCACAAAATATCGTGAATACGTCACACCGGTATCAGCCATCAGCAATATCGAAGCAATGACCTGAAAAAGGGCAATCGGAATAAGCACCTTGGGGATAATCATTCTGTACACAGAGGCCAGCTTGTTTTCAAGCCGGCTGATCAGCACAGTTAAAACAATGATGGTAATGGAATAGGATATCAGCAGCGGCTCCAAAAGGTTATTCGTCCAGAATTTACCGCTGATATTGAGTGCGATATAGATGAGCAGTATGACTGTAAAAACCGAGGCCAGCGGCACGATGATATAGGATAACAATATCTCGAGGAACTTCGGGCAGCCTGTGCGTTTTTCAATCCGCGCGTGCGGTGCGGCTTCCGTGCCGTCTGATCTTTCGGCAGAATCTGCAGCATACCGCCCTGGATAAACCGGTATCAAAGACAGGAAAAAAAGCGGAGCGATGACAATAAAAACAATATTTGCCGTGTGGGCGTAGGCTTTTGAGTCAACATTTGTAATGAGCAGGTCGATGGCCGCAATGATTGCAGCGCACCCTAAAAAGATGACACCGGAGAAGAATCCCGATTGAAAAAATGCTTTAAAAGCGGCCATAAAGCTTTCGCTGAAGCTATATCTGCTCTTTACGACGGAAACCCAAATATAGACGATAAACAGCGCAAACATCATAACCGCTGTCCTTATTACCAGCTCCGTCCCGTTTTCCGATAATCGCCGGATTGACAGATAATAAAGAGCCGTCAGCAGAAGCGCCGCGTTATAAAGCGAAATACGACCCACGATACCGGTAAAAAAACGCTCGAAGGCAGACTGCGCGGCAGCGCACGCCATTGCGCCGACGGCGCAGGTTAATGTGAATCTGATCAGGTCGTTCCCGTCAGAGATTGTGACAGCCGTCAGGACTGCCGCCGCCGCCAGAAGCGCTATCGTCACCGGATAGCGGATAATCGAATCAATCAGACTGCCGAATCTTATCCGCAGAGCTTTAAGCATCAGCACGCGCTCCTTTCTTCCGCATTAATAACATAAGACTTCGCTGCTTTGTTAATATGCGCAATCTGCCATTTAATATATCCCAGTTTAATAAAATAACAACCAGTCTTTATGTTTTAAAAATCAGCAGAAATAATAAATTACCTATTGACATTTCTTATTTGTCATGTATTATTGTATTAAGTGCTTAATACAATAATACAGGCGGTGATTACATGAATTGGAGTTTTGAAACAGACAGACCGATTTATCTGCAATTAAAGGAGCAAATTTTAAGGATGATTGTGTCGGGCGTCTACCCCCCCGGCTCGAAGCTGCCCCCCGTCAGGGATCTGGCTGCTGAAGCCTCGGTCAATCCCAATACGCTTCAAAAAGCTTTATCCGAGTTGGAGCGGGACAGTCTTGTGTACACGCAGAGAACCAGTGGAAGATATGTGACGGAGGACGGGAATATGATAATAAAAGCAAAAAAAGAACTGGCGGTTGAACAAATTGAGTTATTTATAAAAAAAATGGCGGGGATTGGCTATACGGTTGAGGAAACCATAGCCCTGCTGGAAAAAACAGTTAAGGAGTAAACGATGATGGCCATTTTACAAAGCAGCGGCTTATCTAAGTCATACGGTGTCAAAAAAGCTTTGACCAATGTGAATCTCAACATTGAAAAAGGGCGCATTGTTGGTCTTCTCGGCCCGAATGGCAGCGGTAAAAGCACATTTTTAAAGCTCTGCAATAACCTTCTGACACCGTCGGGCGGCACGCTTTTTATCGGCGGCATGGCGCCGGGGATTAAGACGAAAGCAATCGTCTCCTATCTGCCGGAGCATACCTATCTGAACGATTGGATGCGGGTATCCGATATCATCGGCTTTTTCAGCGATTTTTACACGGATTTTAATGTAAGCAAGGCATATGAGATGCTCGCCAGTCTGAAGATCAACAAAAACGATCAGTTAAAATCCTTATCAAAAGGTACGAAAGAAAAAGTCCAGCTCATCCTTGTCATGGCCAGAGAAGCACAGCTCTACCTGCTGGATGAACCGATTGCCGGCGTCGACCCGGCGGCACGCGATTACATTTTAAATACAATCATCAAAAATTATAATCCCGAAGCCACTATTATCATATCGACACACCTGATTTCGGATATTGAGAGAATCTTAGACGACGTTATATTCCTTAAAGACGGTGAGGTCGTCCTGACTTCCACAGTGGACGAAATCAGAGAAGACAAGGGCGTTTCTGTCGACACGCTTTTCAGGGAGGTATTCAGATGTTAGGCAAACTCATGAAATATGAATTCAAGGCAACCGGCAGGATTTTTCTGCCGCTGTTTGGGGCGCTGCTTATAGTCGCCGTCTTCAACAGGATTTTTTCAAGTCTGAATTTCAAAATTCCGCAGATCATTGGGACATCTATTTCTGTCATTATGATCGTTTCCATATGTGTCATAGCGCTTATTTTGACAATACAGCGTTTCAGCAGAAACCTGCTCAGTAAAGAAGGCTATCTCATGTTTACGCTGCCGGTCTCGACAGACGGGCTTATTTGGAGCAAGCTGCTTGTCGCGTCAATCTGGTCGGTTATCAGTATGGTCGCCGTCTTTATTGCCATCGCCATTATGGCGGCAACGGGAGACTGCTTTCAGCAATTAATGAACGGCATCAGAGAATTCATCAGATGCATTCAGGAGGGCGGCTTTAACATGGTGCTGCTGATGCTTGAAGGCATACTGCTCGGCATCGCCTCACTTTTTTCCGGCATTCTCCTGCTCTACGCGTGCATGGCGCTGAGCCTATTTGTCAATAAGCATCGTGTCGGGTTCGCGTTTCTGATGTACATCGCCTTCAGCATCATCGGTCAGACAATCACCAGCATCCTAGCAACCACCATAAGCTTTACACGGATTGAGGATTTATTTACAAATATGTCCAGCTACGGTCAGATCCAGACAGTTTTTGGCGGCGCCTTCCTCTGGCTGCTTATTTCCGGCGGAGTCTTTTATATACTTACAAGATATATGCTGAAAAACAGACTGAATCTGGAATAATATTTTCAGCGAGGCTGTCAGCGGTGCCGGCCAGGAATTTAGAACTCATCATTTTCATAATAAAGGTTCTGTGTTTTGAATACAGAACCTTTATTACTGTTATTTATTCGTTTTCCTTTGATTTATAACAGAAAATAATCAAGCCGATAACTATAATTGTTTGGAAACAATTTCCACATTTAAGCGTCTAAATAATTAGCATCAGTTTTGGAGACCGAATTATGAACAAGCAGATTCTAAGGGGGTTCACTTTTCTGCTCTCTAAATACATATTTATTAATCTATTAATTTACTCATTTTATTTTACTTTTTCATAAATTTGTAATAAAATATAGGTCATAATATACCTTTAGTCCACAACATATGGAACTATTGCCTATTATTTTCGTCCAAATTAACTAAAAACTAGAATTGAGGTCAAATTATGAAAAAAAGTTTGCTGCGAAGCATCGTTTTTATACTTATCGTCTCTATGCTGCTCGATATATTGCCGCCGATATCATTAGCTGCTGATAATGAACAGGTTTTAACGAAAATCGGCCACAGCAGCACCGATACCGTCAGCATCAGCGATTCCTCAACAAGGGCGGTCACATTAACGATTCCTTATCTTTATGCAGGTTCCACAGTTGACCTGAATGACGGCGGCCTTATAATAGAAAAAGCATCGACCATTGGTTCTGTGATTACAAATTTCGAAAACGGTTCAATAGCCACTGTCGGAAATCCAGGGTCACCCGGTCCGGCAGTCGTTATGAGCGTGACATATTATTTAGGCACGAATACAACAAATCAATATACGACATTATACAGTATCAGCATTGTCCGGAAAACCAAGATTGATCCGACCTTCACCGGAACGATTACGAAATCATTCACCGGCGTGCTGCCAAATACCGCAGTGAACGATATTGTGTTCTCCGCCAGTGATTTCCGCAGCTTATATACAGCCAATGACGGCGGGTCCATAACGAATATATCAATTTCGGGCAGCAGTCTTGCCTGCGGCTCTTTAAAAATAACCGGCAGCGGTACATACACCACTTATACTCCCGGCGATATTATCGACATCGCCAATATCGGGAATCTGGTTTTTGACGCAGCGGACGGCGGAAGCGTATCGTATTTGGTCAGCGCCTATGCGGATAATAATACATCTGCGGCAATCGGTTCGGTCATACTTAACATCACAGTCAAAAACATGACTGTACCAACGCTGAACACCGGTAATACAATAACAAAATCAGTTAATGCCGGATCAAGTGTCACCTTTTCTTTGTCCGACTTTACAAGCTTGTGCAGCCTCAACGGCGGAACCTTCAACAGCATACGAATCACCCCTGCGGCAACAGGCTCCGGAACATGGTATAACGGTTCAACCGCTTTTACCGCACAAACAACTTTTTCCGCTTCCTCAATCGGGAGTCTGACATTTACGGGCAGTGCCGCCGGTACGGCAGCCTTCACCTGGGCAATATCAAATGAAGCAGGCTTTTCTCTGCCGGGAAACGGCACCATAACCGTCAGTTCGATAGCCGTCCCAATAATTACGTCCAGTATTTCCAAGACAGTCAGCGTCGGCTCAACGCTCTCTTTCAGCCTAAGTGATTTCAGCAGCTGTTATAATCTCCAAAACGGCACATTAGCAAATATCGTGATTACCCCAGCCAACAGCACCTATGGCACATGGTATAAAGGTCCAACCCCCTTTACCGGCACAACGACTTTCACGGCTTCCGAAATTGCCACGCTCCGATTCACCGGAACACAGACAGGGGCGGCTGTTTTCACATGGACCGTGTCTAATGAACAAGGCCCGTCCTCAGCAGGCAGCGGCAGTATAACAGTAACAGCTGTTGCCAGTTCAATTAACTATACGACGGCTCAGAATACTCCAATCACTTTCACCGCATCAGACTTTACAACTGTCTGCAGTAATGTAACAGGCGGCGGTACGCTGTCATACGTTTACTTCACCCTGCCATCCACCGCCTACGGCGCGCTGTATTACGGATATTCATCCGCCTCTTACCCCGGCACGGCAGTCACTTCAA
>DBTM01000050.1 GCA_002307055.1 Clostridiales bacterium UBA1316 | reverse complement strand
TCGGTCCGGTGTCGCCCGTCGGCCCTGTTGGTCCTGTCGGTCCAGTGTCGCCAATAGGTCCGGTTGGCCCGGTGTCGCCTGTCGGACCTATTGACGGAATATCGTCTTGAACAACGACAAGTGTGGCTGTAATCGGAACTGTTGAGGCATAAAAGACGGATGCTGAGCTGATATTCACCAGTGATACTGTAACCGGCGCTGTTATTACCTCAATAATACCAAAGCCAACGACTTCACCGGTTTTAATCGGCGAGTCTCCAATTAAATTATCGCCTTTGGAAGAAGATAATGTGAAGACTGCTCCGATTGTTGATTGAGAGCATTGGGTGGCTACCCACCAGTTTATTACATAACGTCCCGGCTCATTGAATTGAATGACGCCTGATCCACTGTTATAGTTAATGTTGCCCGAAATAAATTTCGTTGTATCAAAAATCACATTACTTGCGACATTTACTGTACCCGCTGTGGTTCGTTGTATCTGTAATGCGATATCGCTCATCTATAATCCTCCTGATTTCATCCTATCGGCAACAACAAAGCTATTGAAGTTGCCCGGCACAAATCAACAGCTTTTTGCTGTTATTGCGCCATACCATCATATGAAGAATCTGTTGATGTGGTGCTGATTTGTCCTGCTAATTTAAAACCTGCATAATTTTTCGTCATGCAGGCTTAGTCAGGTGTGCTGTGTTCAATTATTAATAAGCGGTGAGCCAGGGCGTCAGATTTAAGCTGACATCACTGGTGTTTATAATAAGTCCCACGATAAACCCCGCCAGATTTGTGCCCTGAAGTTTATTGGTGTTCCTGTGCCGTTTCCGGCTGCGATACCTCCAATCAATGAGGCATTGACCTGGTTGTAGACAGCCAGATAATATAATGTGTCGGCAAACAGAGTGACGGATGCTGTTAAGGGTAAGATGTTGAGTCCCTGCGTTACTGAGGTAGCAGTTGTTGTGACAGCAATGACCTGAGCCTGGCTGATACTTAAAGGCTGTAAGATTGCCATTTGAAAATTTCCGTTGACACCGCCGGTTTGCTGAACGAGCGCCGCAATCCGTGTAACAGTATTAATGGAACCATCCACAATCACTATAGCGCCTATTGCTTGGTTGTTTCCGCCGCCTTGGCTTGGAGAGATTAACGAATTGATATTACCGGGTGATGATGTTTGAACATAAGCACTGCCTCCCCCGGCTGGTCCTGTCGCACCGGTTGGCTCAGTAGGCCCGGTTGATCCAGTCGGTCCTATTGACGCGACATACGCTGTAATCTGTAATTACAATGCGAGTTCTATTATGACGAGGCTTGCTTGAGACTGTGTCGGCGGGATAAAGACGGTATCACCTGTCACATTGACAAGGGTGAGTGTTGCGGGCGATGCACCGACAGTTATTAATGCGCTTCCGGTCAAAACACCCGAGACGATGGGAGAGGAACTGATTATAGGCCCTCCGCCGTTGAGCTCCAACGCAAAGCTTACCAGGGGTGCGGCACTGGCGCCATCTGTTGCTATCCACCATGAAACATAATAGTTGCCTGTCGCTGTTATCGTAAATACACCCGTTAGAGTATTGTAGCTGAGGTTTAAGCTTTGGTCATTCATCACAGTATCGAAAACGACATTTGCGCCGTTTGCAATCGTAGCCAGATGCGTGGCTCCCATGAGCTGTGTATGAATACCTCGGAGCTGTACGGCTGGTCCAGTCGCGCCAGTTGGCCCCTGCTGCCCCGGCTGTCCCGGCTGCCCCGGCTGTCCCGGCTGCCCCGGCTGTCCCGGCAGCCCCGGCAGCCCCGGCAGCCCCGGCAGCCCCGGCAGCCCTGGCTGCCCCGGCTGTCCCGGTGTACCTTGCGGCCCGGTCACACCTTGCGGGCCTGTCGGCCCTGTCGGCCCTTGTGCGCCCGTCTGGCCTTGCCCGCCTGTCGGTCCCGTTGGTCCTGTCGGTCCTGTCGGGCCGCGCGGGCAATCATCCTTGCAGCAATCGTCGCAGCATTCACAGTTTTTATGGCAGAGATCGAGCTCTGTGCTGTGATATATCTTCATCCGCACATAGTCAGGATCGTTGCCATTAGCGGCTTCATCTGAAAATTTATATAAAACATTATTGTTTTGTATCATACTGAACCTCCAATATCCCGCAGATTTGTGCGGTTTTGACTTGACATAACGTTACCACTTTATAATATGTTTCCGCGGTCATTTTCGTTTCCCTTATCTGACCGCGGATATCCGCACCTGCCGTAAAAATAGGAAAAAGCCGCGCTGCTTAACGCAGCACGGCACTTTTAAAATAATAAATAAAAATATGATCGTCACAGAAAATGGCAGAAAACATAATCAAGCTGCTATAGCACAATACCATCATAGGTCAGGATCGGCTTATATAAATCAGGTCTGCGGTCTCGGAAGACGCCCCATTCAAGTCTTTGCTCCGAAGCTTTTTCCAGGTCGAATTCGTAAGTTAATATGGCCTCTTCCGTTCTGTCGGCTTCAGCGACTTTTTCGCCTGTTGTATCGGTAATAAAGGATGATCCATAAAACTCGATGGCAGAGTCATCTATAACCTCGCGTCCGATACGGTTGGACGCGACGACAGGGACTAAATTACACGCCGAGTGGCCGATCATGCAGCGCTGCCAATGGTCCTTGGAATCAATATCCGGATTTTCGGGCTCCGAACCGATTGCAGTCGGATAAAATAATATCTCAGCACCCATCAGAACCATACATCTGGCAGCTTCGGGGAACCACTGGTCCCAGCAGATACCGACGCCTATTTTCGCATATCTTGTGTTCCAGACCCTGAAGCCGGTATCACCCGGATTGAAGTAATATTTTTCCTCATAACCAGGGCCGTCCGGAATGTGGCTTTTGCGGTATGTGCCCAATACCTCGCCGTCTGCGTCAATCACCGCCAGGGAATTATATCGCGCGTTATTCAGCCTCTCATAAAAACTGATTGGCAGCACGACGCTCAGTTCCTTCGCAACTTTTTTAAAATAATTGACGGCTTTGTTGTCGAGTAATTCTGCTGCATATTGATAAAATTCCGGTTTTTCCTTCTGACAGAAATATAGAGTTTCAAATAATTCCTGAATGAGAATAATCTGCGCTCCTTCGGCAGCCGCTTGCCTAACCAGCTTATCGGCTCTGCCGATATTGTCATCAATATTGTCCGTGCAGCGCATCTGTGTCGCCGCAACCTTTACTGTTCTCATTCGTGTGACCTCCATACCGCCGCTTTATGGTAAACGCAGGCTTGAATTCATGACCGCCGCGATTTGGGCATTTGCTGCGTAATACAATGCACATTGCCGCCCTCATTTATCAGGTTCATACCATCCACAGACAGGATCTGACGAGCCGGGAATACATTATGCAGGATTTCCGACGCTCTTTTATCGGTCTGTTCCGCGTCACCGCCGAAAACGGGCAGTATAATACCGCCGTTTACAAAGTAAAAATTCAAATAGCTGAGTGTCAATCGTTCGTTTTGATAATATCTCGCCGGAGGCTGCGGAACTTCGATTATCTCCAGTATCCTGCCTGAGGCGTCTCTTGAAGCTTTTAAAATCTCGAGATTTTCATGAGTGAGAGCGTAGTTGGGATCGTTAGAATCATAACAAACCTGGATTAAAACAACGCCCGGCTGAGCAAAGCATGCGGCATTATCAACATGCCCATCGGTTTCATCACCGAACAAACCGCGCTCCAGCCAGATAAAATTTGCAATGCCGAGACATGACCTGAGCTCATCTTCTATCTGGTCTTTTGACAAATGAGGATTTCTGTTCTTGTTGAGCAAGCACTCTCTTGTCGTCATTAAGGTGCCCTCACCGTCAACATGTATTGAGCCGCCTTCCAAAATAAGCGATGCGTTATAATAAGATATTTGATAGAATTCCAACAGGCTCGGCGCAACCTGATTGTCCAGCTCAAAACGCGCGAACTTTTCACCCCAGGCGTTGAACTGCCAGTTGACGGCAGCGAGCTGTCCGGCTTTATTTAACACAAAAGTCGGTCCGTTATCGCGGCACCACGCGTCGTTGTGCGGGATTGTCAGATATTCAATTGCCTCTCCGCAAAGGCCTTTTGCTTCTGCAGCCGTATTTTCATTGACAATCATCGTCACCGTTTCAAAGCTCGCAATAGCTCTGGCTGTTTCGGCATAACCCGAACATACCTGAGCGTAATTATCCGGCCAGATCAACGACGGCTTTACCGGCCATTCTATAAATGTTCTTTCGTGCTCCGCCCATTCCGCCGGCATATAATAATTCTTCAGGCTGTGCATCAATGCTTCCCTCGTCAGTCATTATCTGTTTGAGTTTACTATTTATTGTTTCTGTCATGTGGAATATGTTCATTAAATTATGCGTTCAAAAGAGCAAGTACGCATAATAAACCTGCCGGAATTAATCCGGGTGAAACAGCCCCTTATGCTTATTGAAGAAATCAAAGTACACTTTTGTGTTTTCCAATTCCCACCATTGCTTAATGTCGGCCGGATTCGCGTCTAAATCATATATTTTTGTAAACGCCATCGCCAGCAAAAATGGTGAGTGCGTGGCAATGATAAATTGGCAGCCGCAATAGTGCGCCATTTGCTCAAGCTTGTTAACAAGCTTGAGCTGCATTTTGGGAGACAGGCTGTTCTCGGGTTCATCCAGACAATACAGGGTATCATTTTTTAATTTAGAATTGAAATAATCCAGGGCTGTCTCCCCGTTGCTGCTGAGCTTCACGTTGGTACCGGCGACTCTGTTAATAAACTGCCTGCGCGTCACTGATTTCTTTCTTGAAAGCACCTGTAACCGCAGCGCTTCATAATCATCCAGACTGTTCATTTTCACTGTCTTGCCATATTTCAGGCTTCCGTCTTTATTGTCCCATTCCGATCTTATAGCTTCTGTGCCATCGGTGATTTCATCGTTGCTTGTTCGGACAGTCAGCATGTAATCAAAAATATCATCGCTTGTAATAATTCTGCTTCCATTTGGAATGCGATATTTAAAGCCCTCGTCGTCAAAACCAAGCTCATATTGACAGTGTTCGACATAGGAACCAAACAATTCGCTTGAATTGAACGGCGCAATACGATTGAGTTCCAATTTATTCGTTATCAGATTCAACAGCGTGCTTTTCCCCGAGCCGTTTCCTCCATAGAATACTGTTATCTTCGAAAAACTCAGCTCGGAAAGCCCATTTTTAGAAAATATGCCGCAGGGATAAATATTGTCTATATACCCATACTTACCGCCATTATACTCCATCCTTTGTTCTATCAAAGAGGTTTCCTCATCGATCGGCAATATGAATTTATCTAAATACATTTTCATCCCTCCGAATTTAGGCTAGATAACATAATAGCTATATAAAAACCGCACTAAATAACTGAAAAGCTGTTGCATAAATATTAACACCTTCATTATAGCATAAAAAACCGCCAATTTGGATGCAAGAAAACCGTCTGTCCACCCGCATACTTAATTTTGTGTATTTTCTGCCAAGCATAATGATTAACTAATGCGGAAAAAGGGTAGCGGATTCCCCCTGTCTGACGGAGCAGAAACAACGCGTTGCTTTTATCGTGTTCGTGCGTATGGTATACTTTGTATGAAAGGTGGCACGGATGATGGAAACTAAGAATGTGATTACGGAGCTGCGGAAAAACGCCGGCATGTCTCAGGATGAATTCGCGGCGAAACTGCATGTGACGCGGCAGGCGGTATCCCGGTGGGAGACAGGCGAAACTCTACCGAATACCGATACGCTGAAGCTCATTTCAAAAACGTTTGATGTATCAATCAATGCGCTGCTCGGACAGCCGAGGAAAGGCGACCGGTTGTACGAAAAAATGGACGCAGAGTTGATTTTTCATACCGGAAACCACTTTCCACCGCTTGGTCTTGTCGCATCAGGGAGCGCAGGCGAATTGGGAGAAAGCATTAACAGTTATCTGACAGCTTGGGCGCAGGGTGGCTTTGAGTACCGAGACAGTTTTCTTGTCGAAAACGAATGTCCGCGTTTCTCGACCGGCGACGGCAAAGGGATCATCTTGCAATCGGTACGCGGTATGGACTTGTATTTTCTTGTCGACATAGGCAACTACAGCCAAACATACCGAATGTTCGGAGAAAAAAACCGCATGAGTCCGGACGACCATTTTCAAGACCTTAAACGGCTTATACAAGCTGTCGGGGGTAAGGCAGAACGCGTCACTGTTATTATGCCCCTCTTATATGGCGGACGGCAGCATAGACGCAATTACCGTGAAAGCCTCGACTGCGCCGTCGCGCTTCAAGAATTATCTGCTATGGGAGTTCACGGCGTCATCACATTTGACGCGCACGATCCGCAGGTGCAAAACGCGGTGCCGTTGATGGGCCTGGACAATGTTATGCCATATTATCAGGTGCTCAAAACGCTGCTGCGCGAATACCCGGATATCGACCTTAAAAATTTCATGCTTGTCAGCCCCGATGAAGGCGCGATGCATCGGAATATGTACTATGCTTCGGTACTTGGCGTCCCCCTGGGCATGAACTATAAGCGGCGTGACTACGCGCGCATTGTGAACGGGAGAAACCCGATTGTCGCGCTCGAATACCTCGGAGAAGACGTCCGCGGGAAGACAATTCTCATAACGGATGACCAGATAGCTTCCGGCGACTCCGTAATTAATATTGCCTATGATCTTAAAAAACGCGGAGCACACAGAATATTCATCGCCGCGACCTATGCGCTTTTTACGGATGGGTTCGCGCGGTTTGACTCGGCATATAAGGATAGTACCATTTACGGCGTACTCGGCACGAATTTGACCTATCAGCCGCCCGAACTCCTGCAGCGCGAATGGTTTCGAGATGTGGATTGTGCCAAGTACATCGCTTATATAATAGCAGCATTAAACCACTCAATCAGTTTCAGCGAGCTCCTCGACCCGCAGAAGAGGATCTCAGCGCTTTTAGATAACCGGATTGTTAAATGACAGGGTCGTGAATTAGGATATGTTTGAATCGTAATACCTTATTTATTACGCTGCTGTCGCTTGAACAATCAACCATTGCTTGGTTAAATACGGCGCATACAAACGAAGGTTGAAATTATCAAGAACGCCTCCGTTGAAAACAAATTAAATTTGATTTATATTATTCGTATAAGTCTCTTTTAACTTGAATTCAGGAGTGTATATTATGTCATTACAATTTATTAGCAGTCAAATTGCAGAACTCAGAAAGGCAAAAGGGATTAAGCAGGAAGAACTAGCCAAAGCGGTAGGCGTATCGACACAGGCGGTTTCAAAATGGGAATGCGGCGGTACACCGGATACGGAGCTGCTCCCTTTAATTGCGGACTATTTCAACGTTTCCATTGATACGCTGTTCAATAGAAGAGTTGATGATTACAGCGATTTAAAATCAGAGCTAGCTAAAGAAATAGCTTCGGTAGAGCAGGAAAAGCGGATGGCAGCCGCACTGGAGTATTGCTGGGTTATAGAAAAAGCATTATGCGGCGCCACTGATATTGAGCCGTCTCTAAAGAGTTTACAGGAAGCAAACAAAAACGGTTATGCTCATTCTCAAATGCTCTATGACAGCGGAATAAGCCTCATGTCAATAGTGGAAAAAATGCAGTATTTCGTACTTATGCCGGAACCGCTGAATGGTTGGAAAAATGGCTTGTTTGCCATTGATAAATATCAGAAGTTATTTAAATTCTTAGGTGATGAGCATGCTCTCGCGTGTATTCTGTTTCTGATGCAGCGGGACAATAAGCCCTTTACGCCGAAGCTTCTTGAAAAAAATATAGGTATAACAATCGACAGGGCAGCGGAGATATTAGATGTTTTAAAGCAATATTCGTTAATTTATGAAAAAGAAATCGAGCTGGATGATCAAATTCAAAAAGTATATGAATTTTATGCAAATCCGGCTTTAATCGCCGTTTTATTCATCTCAAATGAGCTCATAAAACGACCAAACAATTTTCATTATAATTCTTCAAGCAGAACGAAGCCTTATCTTAGAAATTGAAAATAGATATAAGGGACGGCTTACTGCGTGAAGGTGGCAATTATCAAACAGTAAACCATCCTCTATATCATACTTTTCGTCCTGCTACGATAAAGTTAAATCCGCCGCACCACTCGAAACTTCTGTCATTAGCAAAATTGTTCTTTACATAATTGTATTTGATGTGTAGCAATTCTTTTAAACGGTTGAATTGCTGATCAAAAAATCCATGTTCAATATAGATATCACGCTTTTCAATATAACGACTGTCAAGCCAATTAAGTTCATCCTCAATTTCACCAAGCAACAAGTCTTGACGGTATTCAAGCGGCAGCTTAATATCATTATAATTCAGTGCGAAAGCATATGGATAAACGGATATCTCCTTGAGACCGCACACATCGAACATTTTAGGGTAACGTTGTGCGTGCCATTTTTCGCTTTGTTTCAGGTCTGCTGCTTTACGAGCGTATTTTGAAAAGATTTCTGACTCAATGCGTGTCAGTTTTTGAAGCTCGTCGGCTCCGTCAAACGGATAATCACCTTGCCAAGAAACCGGTGGAAATGAATTTGCTGCCACCACGCACGATACGATACCTCCGGGCTTGCATACACGTATCAGCTCCATCATTCCTGCAATTGGGTCTGAGAGTACCCCAATGTATGTATAATTTGTCACCGCATCAAAAGTATTGCTTGGAAAAGAAAGGGCGAATCCATCATCCACCTGTAACATTACCTTATCGGCAAGCCCTAGCTCGACAAGTTTTTTTCTGCCGTATTCAATAAATAGTTGATTGATATCAAAGCCTATGACATGACCGCACTCAAGCCCTGCTGCAAGATATCTGCCAAAAACTCCGGTTCCGCATCCTGCATCAAGAATACAACTATCCTTGCCGATTCCGAGCCATTTGTAAAAAAGCGGCAGCATATCATCAGTAAATCGATATGCACGGCGCTCAAAAGGAATATAGTTGTTCCAGTTTTTCCACATTTCATTACTACTTGTATCAGTTGCTTTATTAATCATTTTTGCCTCCTATTTTTTTCTATTTCTGGTTGTCAGTATTTCTATCAGCATCAAACCCGTTATGAAAGCACACTTTCGCTTATCGTTAAAAATGATTCCGCAGGCGAACAGAATAATCAATAAATTGTAGATGCTCATCGTAATTACAATGATCGGCCGGGTTGATGCGCCCACAGCCTGCAGCTCGCTGAAGCATTGTGAGATATAGTTATAACCGCGGTATTGAATTGAAGCGAGAATATCTGTGCCAAAATAGAGCAGGGAGGATAAAACCCCGCAAATTATGAGATATCTGAATTTCAGCCTTGATGAATCTGTTGTGCTGTTAATGGTGGCAATTTTCATCTTTTACCACACATCCTTTCATATCAGTTAACCCCTTCATTACAAGGCTCGTTGATCTCATGCGTGAAGTTGCGGAACCTTACAAGACCGCTCTGCAGCAAATTGACTCCGTTCCCGGTTTCGATGA
>DBTM01000036.1:117561-135467 GCA_002307055.1 Clostridiales bacterium UBA1316 | reverse complement strand
TTACAATCGCGACTGAACAGTTACCTTTTTAGAATTGTCGAAAAAAAACATCTACCTTGTATTTTTTTGTATGCTTTTCGTGGTTAACGATATATACGATAATAAATCCCTGAATTTTCAATGCTTCAGCTCATGCGAGTATCGTAATAAACCAATAGTATATATAAAGTAAATATAACGCCGCCCAGCGTGCCGATGGAGAGATACGCCCGGTCGGCGTTCGCCTGACTGACGCACCGGAGCTTCGATAAATCAATCTCTTCGCAGAACCTGTGTGTTTTGACGCGGACATTGCGGCCTGACGGTATCTTCTCATAAATCAGCTTATCCAGCTTTTGCAGCTCAAGCCGGGTTTGCGCGATGCGCACGGTTTCCATCCCGCAGCCGATGTCGACGCCGACAAGATTCGGCACCACCTTATCGGTTATGGTCATGGTAGTGCCGATGGTGCAGCCCGCGCCCGCGTGGACATCGGGCATAATCCTGATCTTACTGTCCCGGACGAATTCCTGGTCGCAGAGCAGCTTAATCTGCTCCGCCGCCTTTTCGTCCAGCACATCAGTAAAAATCATGGCCGTATTGTTGGCCCCTAAAATTTCTATCATAATAACCCGCCATTCATATGAGGTATACCCGAATCTTTTGATCCAGCTTCAAATCATTATACGGCAATATCAGAATACCGCGCTATACCAATTATTTCAAGCATCTATTTATAGGGGGGCATGTACACACTACCAAGAGCACGAACCCGCACCTTTCGGCGCGGGTTCGTGCTCTTCCGTGCTCAGATATAGACGCCTTCGAGCTTGATAAACTGCCGGGGGACGCCGTATGCGAGCTTTTTCGCCCAATCGGATTCGAGATGCTTCAGTTCATTGTTTCCAATCGTTTCAATACGGCGGATGCGAATTCCGGCGCGGCTGTAGGCTGGAGTGAGCGCTTTAAAGTAATCGCGGGAAAGAACCGGCAGCGCGCTTTTTACCATCTCGAGCGGCTCGCGGCTTTCCTCGTACCCGACGAATATGGTCAGCACTGTGCCCGGTTTTCCCAGCTTTCGTATGTTTGCCAGGACGGCGGGCTCCGCCTTTGCAATGCCGTCACGCAGGCTGCCCCAGGGCAATATCACCGAAACCGTGTCGGCAATCCCGGAAAGCTCCTCCGGCAGTGCTTCAACGGATGCAACAACATAGAGCAGGTTTGTAAACGCTTGCTTTTTTTCTTGTTTCGCCGCTCTCGTAGCGTTTTCATACATGCGTTCGGCACAGGGGTCCAAACCGATATAATAGCCTTCGGAGTTGTTTTTTGCCGATTCGAGTATAAGCTTTCCGCTCCCCGTTCCGACGTCCACATGAATGGGACAGCGCCCTCCGATGCGCGCGGTCAGCTGGGCTAAATCAATATCACAAAGCCGCTTTCGGCTTAAAATTTTCATTCAATTCTCCTTTCATGTTTTTAGAAAACATGAAAGGAGGGCCTCGTATGCGCGCTCGTCAGCCATACTCGGTGATAAAAACAGGCATGACAAAAGCCCTTGGCTTCACTTCAGAGCCAAGGGTTACGCGCGTTATTCGGTTTCCGACCTCAGCTTAATAGATCCAGGTCATGCTTTATTCGTCACCGTTTCTAAGGTGCTGCCGCTGCTCTGGCAGCCGGCATCCAACCGCTGACATTTTACATCCCCTGTCCAGTAAAAGTCAAGCTCCGCCTGCGGATGATATGTATGTATCAATACTGGAAACGCACCCCTTTCACTTTTTGCAGAGTGAACAGCTCGCGCAGTCGGAGGAGCTGCAGCCTTGCGTATTGTCCGGGTAGATTATGAAGGTGTCGTCAAAGGCACACTGTATCGGTGTACCGAGATAATCAGTGATGGCAGCGGACTGCTCCTCATAATCAAAGTCGAGCTTCAGCGGGATGTGCATGCCGGCGCTATCGTCCACGTCGCTGAATATCTCTTTTGTCGTGAGCGTATAGCTCGTGCCTTTTTTTGTGGTGATGAATAGCTTTTCGCCGGAGTTGACAAGGCTTGTGATTCTGCCTTGCTCGTCTAAATAAAGAGAGTTGCAGTCGGCGTTCACGCCGTTTGGGTTGAGGTCATACGCTGTGAGTGTCCCGATTGGTGTGACGACCTTAATGGGTTCCGCCGGTTCGAGAGACTCAAGCGCGCCGCTTTCATAAAGCGAAAAGCCCTGACGCACCTCGGCAGTTCCGAATGCGCTGTGCTTGATTGTAACGCGTTCGTCCGGGAAGAGCGTCACACTCCTGATATCTCCGCTTTTGTAAAAGCAGATACCCGAAATCATGGCCGTAAACGATGTAAAATCCAAATCAAAGCTCAGAGGAATATTCAGCGCGCGCTCCTCCTCTTCCGACCAGAATCCGCTGATTTTCCCGTCCAGCGGGAAAACGCGCTTGAGCTCTCCGGTATCGTAGAAGGTCACAAGCTCCGCCGGCAGCTCACCGATGGGCGTGTCCACCTCCTGCTGTTCCTCGAGTGAAACAGACCGCAGCATCCCATTTTGGTGAAAGGTGACGGAGGACTTGTATTTACGGCGCGGCGAATCCTCGCCGTAATATGGGATCAGCTCACCGGCATGCGTTATAACAGCATTTTTCTCGTTCAGCCGTATCCCTTTAACCGCCCCATCCGGGTAATATTCAATCAATGTCACACCGCTGAAGACCCCGAACGGTGTTTGCAGCTTATCTTCGTTCATTTATATTCCTCCGCATTGTTTCTTCCTGAGCACAGCAAGTGTTTGACCATCTGCCATTGGCTCTGTGTTTATATCATATCCGCCGTTTTCCAGCCATGGCGGCAGATGCGCGCAGACGAGCCGGAGCTCATAAAACGGCTCATTTTCAAGGAAATCCCGGAGCGCCTGTTTTGAGGATATTTCGGGATGCGCATTCTGCAGTCTTTGAAGGTCGAAGAAGAAAACGCCCGGAGTTTCCGTTTCAGCAGGTTTGCCGGGCGCCTCTTCGGGCGTGCCGGCAGAAGCGTTCAGCTCCGTGACATCCTTGAGGATTTCATCGAGAACTGCCGGACTGCATTGCGTTATTTCAAAAATAGAAAAGCCCAGCTTGTCAAGCTCCTGATACATGATGCCCGATATCTGAGTCCCTGCCGCAATTCTGCACGCACCGAGCGCCTCGGCTATGCGCCGTATCTCAGACCTTATTTCCGGTATGCCCGAGCGCTCCATCGAGTTTACATAAAGTGTTTCATTCCGCACCCATTCCCCGTCTGTTTTTTCAAAGACTGCAATTGTATCCGCCATGCCGCACGAAGCAGCCTCGCATGTGTCTTTCATGAAAATTGCAATTTTATCGCTTATCACGGCTTATCACCCCGAATTTTGAATTATGATAATCCTTACCATTCATAATTGTATGCGCCAGCATTAAAGCTGTCAATGGAAAAGCTTTAATTTAAAAGAGATTCCCGCATTTCTGTTGATGTTACATAAAAATTCTGAAAAAAAAGCTATATATTTCAAAATACGGTGTATTGTGAACAGACGATATGTCATTTATACTTTAATCATCAACCAAATATGAAATTCCCGGGACAAAGGGGTTCGCAAAGCAATTGCTGCGCGAGCCCCTTTCATTATTAAATGATATGGAGGTCTATAGATGAGACAGGTTGCAATATACGGAAAAGGCGGCATCGGTAAATCCACCACCACACAGAATCTCAACGCCGGTCTGGGTGAGATGGGCAAAAAAATAATGATCGTCGGCTGCGACCCGAAAGCGGATTCAACAAGGCTGATCCTCGGAGGACTCGCTCAGCAGACGGTGCTCGACACACTGCGCGAAGAAGGAGACGACATCGACCTGGATCTTGTTCTCAAGCCCGGTTATGCCGGAATCAGATGTGTCGAATCCGGAGGCCCGGAACCCGGCGTCGGCTGCGCAGGCCGCGGCATAATAACCTCAATCAATCTGCTCGAACGCCTCGGCGCTTACGAAGAGGATCTTGATTATGTGTTCTATGATGTATTGGGAGACGTTGTCTGCGGCGGATTTGCCATGCCGATCCGCGAAGGCAAGGCCCGTGAAATTTATATCGTCTGCTCGGGTGAGATGATGGCTATGTATGCAGCCAACAACATATCAAAAGGCATTTGCAAGTTCGCCAACACCGGCGGCGTCCGTTTGGGCGGCCTCATCTGCAATTCGCGCAAGGTTGACGGTGAAGCGGAGCTGGTTGAAGCCTTTGCCAAAGAACTCGGCACGCAGATGATCCATTTTGTTCCGCGCGATAACATGGTTCAGCGCGCTGAGATCAACAGGAAGACCGTCATTGAATATGATCCCACCTGTAATCAGGCGGATGAATACCGCACTCTCGCCAGAAAAATTGACGGCAACGATATGTTTGTGATACCCAAACCCCTCAGGCAGGAACGCCTGGAGGCTATCCTCATGGAACACGGAATGATGGATCTTTAGTACGAATTATAAAAACCGAGAATTAAGTATGTAACTATGTAACTTTGTAAAGGAGAAGAATCATGCTGTTAGTAAGAGCAATCATTCGTCCTGAAAAAACCGGTATTGTCATGTCTGAGCTCATTGCCGCGGGCTTTCCGGCACTGACGAAAACAGACGTCTACGGCCGCGGTAAGCAAAAAGGCATCACTGTCGGCGAAGTCCATTACGACGAGATCCCAAAAGAGATGCTCATGATCGTCTGTAATGACGAGGACAAGGATGACATCATCCGCGTTATCCTGAGATACGCCAGAACAGGCAGCGGTACCTTCGGCGACGGACGCATATTTATATCACCCGTTGAAGAAGCCTATACCGTCAGCACAGGAAAGAAGGGCTTATAAAAAGCCGGGAAGCGCGAAAATATTTTCGCGCGGAAAAATCGAATTTGATTTTTCATTTAATTTTGTGCCGCCGCTATGCGGCGGAATGGATGGTAATTTATGAAAGAAGTTATGGCGATTATCCGCATGAATATGGTTAACTCCACCAAGATAGCGCTTGCGAGCGCCGGCTTCCCAGCCTTTATGTGCAGAAAATGCCTTGGCAGAGGTAAGAAGAGCGTTGATATGGGCTTAGTGCAGTCCCTGATGGCGGCAGGAGAAACGCCGGTTAACGCCGTAGGAGAGCACATGACCGAGTATAGCAGGCTGATAGCCAAGCGCCTTTTCACCATTATCGTTGATGACAATCAGGTCGATGAGGTCGTTCAGATTATCATTGATGCGAATCAGACCGGAAACCCCGGTGACGGCAAAATATTCATTCTGCCGATTTACGAAGCTTATACCGTCAGAACCGGCGAATCCACAAAGGACGCCTATTAGGAGGTGACGCGCAATGAACGAACGTAACAGAATGCTGGATAAGTACTCGTCGCGGGTATACAAGAACAGAAAAGACCATGTACTCCAGATTGAAAATGCGCCGAGCAGCCAGGAAATCACCGCGAACACAAGAGCGGTTCCCGGTATCCTCACAAACCGCGGCTGCTGCTACGCCGGCTGCAAGGGCGTTGTGGTCGGCCCCATGAAGGACTGCCTTGTCATTACACACGGCCCGATCGGCTGCGGATATTATACCTGGGGCACGCGGCGGAATAAGGCTGTTGCCGAGGAAGGCGGACAAAACTTTTTACCCTATTGCTTTTCAACCGATATGCAGGAGTCGGACATCGTGTTCGGCGGCGAAAAAAAGCTGGAGAAGGCAATCAGCGAGGCTATGGAAATATTCAGCCCGGCGTGCATTATGATTTGCTCAACCTGCCCGATCGGGCTCATCGGTGACGATGTCCACGCGGTAGCTAAGCGTACCGAAGAGAAATACGGCATCAAGTGCATCGGCTTCTCCTGCGAGGGATATAAAGGCGTCTCGCAGTCGGCCGGTCATCACATTGCCAACAATGGTCTGATGAAACAAATCATCGGTACCGGCGACAAAAAGCCGAAGTCAAAGTACGCTATCAATATTTTAGGTGAATACAATATCGGCGGCGACGGATGGGAAGAAGAACGCATCCTGAAGAGAATCGGCTACGAAATCGTTACTGTTTTCACCGGAAACGGCTCTTATGAGACGATGAAAAATGCGCATCTGGCGGATCTCAATCTCGTCATGTGCCACCGCTCCATTAACTATGTGGCGGAGATGATGAAGGCAAAATACGGGTTGGATTGGCTGAAGGTAAACTTTATCGGCATCGGTGCAACCGTACAATCTCTGCGGGATATTGCCAAATACTTCAACGATCCGGCGCTCATTGAAAGGACCGAGGAAGTCATCAAGGATGAGCTGGCGGCAATCTTCGATGATGTTGAGTTTTATAAAAGCAAGCTCAAGGGGAAAAAAGCGGGTGTTTTCGCCGGCGGCTCCCGCGCACATCATTATCAGGCGCTGCTGCGTGAT
This sequence comes from Clostridiales bacterium UBA1316, assembly GCA_002307055.1. Lineage (GTDB taxonomy): Bacteria > Bacillota > Clostridia > Oscillospirales > Oscillospiraceae > Sporobacter. Next base: position 129,056 of record DBTM01000036.1, on the reverse strand, counting down.
TTCGGTGTTGAAACCATTATCGCCGGTTATGAATTCGCCCACCGCGACGACTACGAAGGCCGCGAGGTGATTCCGAGCATTAAGGAAGACACCGACAGCAAAAATATAGAAAATCTTGTCATAGAACCCGATCCCGAGCTCTACAGTCCTAAACTCTCGGAAGCGGAAATTGAGAGCCTGCGCGGCGAGATTCCGCTCGACACTTATACCGGTATGATCAGGGACATGAAGGACGGTTATATCGTCGTCGATGATTTCAACCACGCGGAGACAGAAATGCTCATTAAGCTCATGAAGCCCGATATTTTCCTCTCAGGCATTAAGGATAAATATATTATCCAAAAGGGCGGAACACCCTCACGGCAGATGCATTCCTACGATTACTCCGGCCCTTATGCCGGTTTTAAAGGCGCTGTCATTTTTTCAAGAGACATCACCATGGCTATTTATACGAACGCCTGGGCTTTTGTGACACCGCCCTGGAAAACGCAATCCATTCTCGTCGGTTCCATAGGAGGTGCTTAACAATGCTCGACTTAACACCAAAAGAGATAAAGGCACGCAGCGCCCTGAGAATAAATCCGTGTAAAACCTGCCAGCCCGTGGGCGCTATGTACGCCGCACTCGGCGTCCATAAATGCATGCCGCACAGTCACGGCAGCCAGGGCTGCGCGTCGTTTCACCGGATGTACCTCTCCCGCCACTTTAAAGAGCCCGCCATCGCCTCCTCAAGCTCCTTTACGGAAGGCGCCTCGGTCTTCGGCGGAGGCAGCAACGTCAAAACCGCTGTTAAAAACGTGTTTGATATTTACGACCCGGATATTATCGCCATTCATACCACCTGCCTTTCCGAGACGATTGGCGACGACCTCAATTCGTACATTCAGGATATGGATATTCCGGAAGGCAAAATTGTTGTCCATACAAATACGCCCAGCTATGCCGGTTCTCACATCAACGGCTTCTTCAACATGATGTGCGGCTTTATCAATTATTTGGCGAAGAAAACAGGCACACCGAACGGCAAAACTGCCATTTTCCCCGGTTTTGTCAATCCGGGCGATATGCGGGAGCTCTCGCGCCTGGCCAAGCTCATGCAGGTCCCGTTTACCATGTTCCCCGATACGAGCGGCGTCATGGACGCGCCGATGACAGGCCGTTTTGATATGTATCCGAGCGGCGGTACGACGATTCCTGAAATCATAGGTCTTGGCGACTGCGAGCAGGTTCTGGCGCTCGGCGCAATCACAGGCATCGAGCCGGCAGAGCTTTTGAAGAAAAAATTTAAGGTCCCCTATACACTTCTTCCGCTTCCGATCGGCGTCGAAGCGACCGACCGTTTTATCATGGAATTATCAAAAATCTCTAAAGCGGAGGTTCCTTACGAGCTGGAGGAACAGCGCGGTCAGCTCATTGATATCCTCCTCGACTCAAACCAGTATACCTTTGAAAAAACCGTGGCAATTTACGGTGACCCGGATATCGTCACCGGCCTGACGGCACTTTGCCTTGAAATGGGTATGGTACCAAAATATGTCATTACCGGCACGCCCAAAGAGGATTTCACAAAAGAAGTAAACGCGCTGCTTGAGAGATATGGTATTTCGGATGCTGTCGTCAAGGCGAACGCGGACCTCTTTGAACTCCATCAGCTCATTAAAAACGAACCGGTCGACCTGTTGCTTGGCACCAGTTATGGTAAAGCCATCGCAAAAGCGGAAAATATCCCTCTTATCCGCGCGGGCTTCCCCATCCTGGACAGATACGTCCATTCCTATCTCCCCCTCGTCGGGTATTCCGGCATGATCCGCATGGTCGAACGCATCACCAACGCCATCATGGACCGTCAGGACGCCGCCTGCGCCGACGAAGATCTCGAAGCCATCATGTAATTAATCACAAACACACAAAAGGAGGCTCTATCATGGTCAGACAGCAGAGTGTATTGGAAGAGCGGAAAAGCTCGATTATCGATAAGGCCTCTATGTGCCGGGGCGACGGTACCGGTATCAGCTGCAACAAGACGAGCGTATCGGGCTCCGTCAGTCAGCGGGCGTGTATGTTCAGCGGCGCGCGCGTGGTACTCAACCCCATCACTGACGCTTACCACATCATTCACGGTCCCATCGGCTGCGCAAGCTATACCTGGGATATCCGGGGCAGCCTGACGAGCGGCGAAGATACCTTCCGCACAAGCTACTCCACGGATTTACGGGAAACAGATGTCATCTTCGGCGGTGAGAAAAAGCTCACCGCCGCCATCGATGAACTGGTTGCGAACACATCGGCCAAGCTGATTTTTGTCTACGCCACATGCATTGTCGGCGTTATCGGCGACGATATTGAGACCATCTGCAGAAATGCTGAAATAAAGCATGGCATCCGTGTCATTCCCGTTAAAGCTTCGGGCTTCTCCGGCACGAAATCTCAGGGTTATAAGCTGGCGTGCGACGCCATCATGTCGGTGATTCTGCCGTACAAAGACCTGCCAAAGGTAAAAGGCATCAATATTCTGGGTGATTACAACCTGGCGGGCGAAATGTGGATTATCAAAAACTACCTGAAAAAAATAGGCGTTAATGTTGTTTCCACCGCAACGGGCGACGCGAGCTATGCCTCGCTGATCCAAATGCCGTCCGCGCAGCTGAATGTGGTGCAATGCGCGGGGTCCTCCACCTATCTGGCAGCCCGTATGGAGGCCGAAATGGGTATACCGTTTATAAAAGTCAGTTTCTTCGGCTCTGAGGACACCTCCAGCTCGCTCCTTCGTATCGCTCAGGCACTCAATGACGAAGCAGCCTTGAAAAAAGCCGTCGCCTTTACGGCAGAGGCAGCGAAACAAGCCGAAACGTTTCTTGCCGCGTATCGGCCCCGGTTTAAGGGCAAAAAGGCAGCCATCTATGTCGGCGGCGGGTTCAAGGCAATTTCTCTCATTAAGCAGTTCAATGAAATGGGCATCGAGACGGTGGTTGTCGGCACCCAGACCGGCAAGGAAGAGGATTATGAAATTATAGAGCAGCTCGTCAGTAATGACACGGTCATTCTCGACGACGCCAACCCCTCCGAGCTTGAGGAATACATGCTGTCAAAAAAGGCGGATATTCTCGTCGGCGGCGTCAAGGAACGCCCCCTGGCTTATAAGCTCGGAATTGCGTTCTGCGACCACAACCATGAACGTAAGCACGCTCTTGCGGGGTTTGAAGGTATAAGGAACTTCACCAGGGAAGTTAATTTATCTATCAACAGCCCTGTTTGGGAGTATTGTAAATAAAAGCAACCGTCAGGTTGCCTCAGGAAAGGATGGTCTTTTATGGGCGCAAATCTCGTCAGTCTCAACGTCAACCCGTGTAAAATGTGCATGCCTATGGGAGCCGTCAGTGCCTTCAGCGGGATCAAAAATTGTATGTCTATTCTCCACGGCTCACAGGGCTGCGCGACTTACATACGGCGGCACATGGCTACGCATTATAACGAACCCGTCGACATCGCCTCCTCGTCCCTCACCGAGCACGGCACTGTTTTCGGCGGCAAAGAGAACCTCATGAAGGGGCTGGAAAACCTCATTAAGCTGTATCATCCGCAGCTCATCGGTGTTGCGACCACGTGCCTGGCTGAGACTATCGGCGAAGACGTTTCAGCCATCATCAAGGACTTTTACGCGGCGCATACGGATACTGATGTAAAAATCATCAATGTCGCCTCTGCCGGGTACGGCGGGACGCAGTATGAAGGCTTTAACAAAGCCGTCTGGGCAATCGTCTCTCAGGCTTCGATGGATATCACTCCGAATGAATATATCAGCGTCATCACCCCGATGCTTTCTCCCGCCGACTGCCGGCTCATAAAAAGCCTTTTGGACAGCATGGGCCTTAAATATGTGCTGCTGCCGGACCTCTCCGACAATCTGGATGGGGTTCATGCTGAAAAATACAAACGGTTAAAAAGCGGCGGGACGTCCCTGGAGGATATTTCAAAAATGGCCGGTGCCCGCCATACGATCGAATTATCTCTTTTTAACGACGAAAAATATTCGCCGGCCAAGTATCTCTGTGACACCTATAATGTACCGTACACAAAAATGGCTCTCCCGGTCGGTATCCGCGATACGGATGCGTTTATTGACAAGCTCGTTTCTTTGGGCGGCGTCAGGCCCGGCGCGCTGATCATGGAGCGCGGCCGGTATATCGACGCGATGATTGACAACCATAAGTATTGCGCGGATGGGCGCGCGGCGATTTTCGGCGAGCCGGATTTCGTCTATTCAATGGCCCGGCTTTGCTGCGAAAACGGCATTGTTCCCGTCGCTGCCGCCACCGGTTCGGTGAGCACGGCTTTGAAGGCGGCATTGGAATCGGAAATCCAGCGTGCCGCCGAACGCTGCTTCGTTGACAAAACCGTCGTGCTGGACGACTGCGATTTTGACCTGCTGGAAAGCCGCGCCAGAGAACTCGGCGCCAACTTGGCCATCGGCAGCTCCGACGGGCGCCGGATGACACGGCGGCTCGGCATTGACCTTGTGCGCTGCGCCTTTCCCATACACGACAGAGTCGGCGGTCAGCGGGTCAAAACGCTCTGTTACGAGGGCTCGCTCATCCTTCTCGATCAGGCCGCGAACACCCTTCTGGCAAAGAAAGAAGAGCGCTTCCGTGAAGAGCTGTACGGCCGTTATTTCGACATTGATACCAACCCCTCGGCAGGTCCCGCTGCGAAGGCAGTGTCCGGGCTGGTCAGCCTGCCCGACATTTTAAAAAAGACGGAAACCCACCCGTGCTTCAACTGCTCCGGCGGTCAGAACGCGCGGATTCATTTACCGATTGCGCCGAAGTGCAACATTCAGTGTAACTACTGCGTCCGCAAATTCGACTGCCCCAACGAGAGCCGTCCCGGGGTCACGACAAATATCCTGAATCCTGACGAAGCGTTTGAACGGTATAAAACAGCGAAAAGCAAAATACCGAACCTCTCGGTGGTCGGCATTGCCGGGCCGGGCGACGCGCTGGCAAATTTCGAACAGACAAAAGAGACACTCAAACGCATCAGGGAATATGACCCCGCCGTCACCTTCTGCCTGTCTACGAACGGCCTCATGCTGCCGCTGTATGCGCAGGAGCTCATCGATTTAGGTGTCTCCCACGTCACAGTCACGATCAATACCGTTGACCCTGTCATCGGCGCCAGGATCTACAAGCATATCGATTATATGGGCATGCGGTATACAGGTATCGCCGCGGCTTCCATCCTGCTGGCCAATCAGTTGACCGGGCTCCGGTATTTGACCGCCCGCGGTATCATCTGCAAGGTCAACACCGTGATGCTCAAGGGCATCAACGAGTCTCACATTGAAGAAGTCGTAAAAAAGGTTAAGGAAATCGGCGCTTATATATCCAATATCATGCAGCTGATTCCCGTTCAGGGCTCCGCCTTTGAACAGCTGGAGCTTGTCAGCAACAAGGAACTGACGGCTCTTCGCAAGAAATGCGAGTCGGAGCTTCGCCAGATGTACCATTGCCGCCAGTGCCGGGCCGATGCCGTCGGCACGCTGGACAATGATCAGTCTATCGAATACGGCGGCTCTTGCAAAGCCGCTCCCAGAAGCCGTTCGCTGGAAACAAAAAAATATGCTGTTGCCTCAAAAAGCGGTATGCTGGTCGATCAGCACTTTGGCCATGCCTGTGCGTTTTATATTTACGAATCCGACGGCAAGACCGTCAGCTTTATTGAAAAGCGCCTTGTAAAAAACTACTGCACTGACAAAGCCGATTGCTCTGATGATAAAAAACCGGCGATGGATTCCATTCTTGCCGCCGTATCCGACTGCAGCTGCGTATTGGCTCTGAGAACAGGCGACGCGCCGACGAGGAAGCTCGAAAGCCGCGGCATAGAAGTCATATCAACGTATGACAGAATTGAAGACGCTGTTCTGAAAACTGCCGCTAACCAATCAAAAAAGGAGATATGTTAAATGGTCAGTCCGAAGTATCACATATTTATCTGCACAAGCTGCCGGACAAACGGCACGCAAAAGGGGTTCTGCCACCAAAAAGACAGCGTTAAAATCGTGGAAAAATTTATGCAGGAAATTGAGGACCGCGACCTGACGGCGGATTGTATGGTGACCAATACAGGCTGTTTTGGAATCTGCAGCCGGGGGCCTGTAGCCGTTGTCTATCCGGAGGGCATTTGGTATGGCGGGCTGACCGCCGACGCTGTCGAAGAAATCATGGATCAGCACATTGAGGGCGGCAAAATCGCCGCGAAATATCAGATTTAAATTTTGTTGTTGAATTCAGAGGGGAGGCGGCTTTATGATTAGGATTACCGATATGACGCTCAGCTGTATCGAGGCCTTCTGCCCCTCTGCCCGGCAGCTGAAGGATCTGTACGCCCTGTTACTGTCTATTGGTTCTGATTATATTGAAATGCCCGCGGCTGTTTATGATATCATCAAGCCGGCTTCTGCGGACAAAATCCTATTGAGAGTATCGAACCCCGGCCAAACAGCTGATTATCCGAACCTTAACCGGTTTATATGCCGTAAAAGCGGTTTTGTTTTTTCGTCGGTCATGACGATGGAAATTCAGATCAACGATATCAAAGAAATTAATCTTTTGGGTCAAGCGGAGGAGCCTGGGCCTATCCGGCTCGTCGGGCTCGACGATGTACTGTGTCACGATTTTACAAGCGCCTTTATCAAAATGCAGAAAAGGGCAAAAGGACACGTAGAATTTTGTCCTGAAAACAGCTATTCCTGTGCGACAGCAGCCGCGATTGAATGGATTATGAGCGGCGGAACGGACCTCGCCGCAGCCTTCGGCGGCATCGGCGGAAAAGCGCCGCTCGAGGAGGTACTGCTCGCGCTTCGCGTTGTGAAGCGCCACAAGCCGAGTGCTTCCTTTGCCGTTCTCCCGCAGCTTGCCGCGCTCATGGAGGAAATCACGGGCACGCGGTATTCCGACAGGAAAGCCGTTATCGGCCGTAAAATATTCGATGTGGAATCCGGCATCCATATCGACGGCATCCTTAAAAAACCTCAGATGTACGAGCCGTTTTTACCGGAGCTTGTCGGCGGCTGCAGAAAACTGATTGTGGGTAAGCACTCCGGCAGAAAATCCATTGGAGCCAAGCTTCAGGAGATGGGTTATTCCGCTGGAGATTTTGATATTGCACAGATACTCAGCGATGTCCGAGATGAAAGTGTCATCCGGGAATCCAGCCTGACCGATGAGGAGTTTTATCAGATTGCGCTGTACCACCGCCTATAAACGTGTAAATGAGGATTCGCTATGAAGCCTGTTAAATATATTGTCGATACGACCATGAGAGACGGGGAGCAGAGCCCCGGTATCGCCATGAGCAAACAGCAGAAGCTTCTCATTGCGAAAATCCTGGACAACGCCGGTATTTATCAGATCGAAGCCGGAATCCCCGTTGTCAACAGCTACGAAATCGATACCATTCGTGCGATTGTCGAAAACAGCAAAAATTCAAAAATATCCGTCTGGAACAGGCTCGTTCTGGAGGATATCAAAAAATCAATCGATTGCGCGCCGAACATCATCCATATCAGTACGCCGGTCTCTTATGTGCTGATTTACTCCAAGCTGAATAAAAACAAGACCTGGGTAATGAAAAACCTCACCAGCTGTACCGAGTATGCGATGGCGCGCGGCTTTGAGGTCACCGTCGGGTTTGAGGACGCCTCCCGGGCCGATATCACATTCATGACGGCGCTTGCCAGGCAGCTCAAGGAAATCGGCGTTTCCAGAATTCGCTTCGCCGATACCGTCGGCATCCTATCGCCGTCCCGGACCTATCAGGCGGTCAAAGAAATCATCGATTACTCTGGCATTGAGGTTGAAGTGCACGCCCATAATGACCTGGGTATGGCCGTCGCCAACACGATACTCGGCGCTAAAAACGGTGCGGATTATCTTGACACAACCATACTTGGAATCGGCGAACGCGCCGGCAACTGCGATTTTTTAAAGCTCATTCAGGCTTCTCATAATATCTTTGATTTTGAGATATCAACAGCCGACGCTAAACGGGTTCAGGATGAAATTGCGCAGATATTGTCGATATTTTAAATCCATTTTAAATCATAAAAACACTTTAAGGCTTTTACGCTTAAAGTGTTTTTGTATTAAATAAAGTATTCTATTGTTTTAGCCGGTGTTTTCTGTGTTGCAAGATTAAACAGGATGATTGCTTCTCTGTTTTCTATCGATCCGAGATTATATAAATCTCTGCCTTGACCGTTCAGGGCCGCGTATGTAACACGGCGGTTCATTCGAAGCGGTTCATCCAAAACGATCTCTATGTCATCGCTTTGAAAACTCTTTTTTTGATAATAGGGGTCAACATATAAATCCACCGGCTGTCCGCTCCGGTCAGCAAAACATAGTGCCACCAGTCATATCTCAGTCTGGCGACAACCGCGCCGCCCTGCTGAAGGCATGTGACGATTTTACTGGACTGGCTCACATAGACGTCTCTCCCGGTCAAATATTCATCTGATTTTATTTTTCGAAATCATCAAGAAAACTGTGGTATTTATCGGCATCGTGATAGCCGATGATCGTCTTAAGGTTAACATTCTGAACGCTGTTGAAGATGCTGATATCGATCGTGGGACTGATCTGCCTGAATTTTTTTATCAGGTCCTTCATCTCCTGGCGCTTCGAGGCGCCGCCGTTATCGCCCAGCACGCAGTTTTCGGTAAAACGACAGGCACACTGGATAAAATTAAGGCTATTATAACGTTTCCAGGAGAGGATATCGGCCTCCCGCACCATGTACATGGGGCGGATGAGCTCCATCCCTTCATAATTGGTGCTGTGCAGCTTGGGCAGCATCGTTTTTATTTCAGCGCCATACAGCAGATTCATTAAAATAGTTTCGATGACATCGTCGAAATGGTGACCGAGGGCGATTTTGTTGCACCCGAGCGCCTGGGCGCGGCTGTACAGATAACCTCTTCTCATTCTGGCGCACAGATAACACGGGGATTTATCTGTTTTGGCAACCACGTCAAAAATGTCTGATTCAAATATGGTGATCGGTATATTCAAAAGCGCCGCGTTGTCAACGATCCTCTGTCTGTTGACGGCGTTGTAGCCCGGGTCCATCACCAAAAATTCCAGCTCAAATCGGTAGATACCATGCTTCTGAAGCTCCTGCATACATTTTGCCATCAGCATGGAATCCTTGCCGCCGGATACGCAGACGGCAATTTTATCGCCCTCATTCACCAAGTGATATGTGTTGACGGCTGAAATAAACCGCTTCCATATCTCTTTCCTGTATTTCTTGATGATACTGCGCTCTATTTCTTCATACTTTTCCATTGTATCTCCGTTAAACAGCGAATTTTTTATAACAGGCATCAAAGCGCGTCAGGAATAAATCGATCTCCTGCTGCGTCGTCAGGGGGCTCAGGCTGATTCTCAGTGTCGACGTTGCTCTTTTTTTGTCTTTGGTAATTGCGTAAATCGGCCGGGACACCGTATTCGGCGCGCAGCAGGCCGAGCGCGTCGACAGGTAAATTTCATCCTTCTCGAGCTCTGCTTTAAAGGTCTCCGTATTGACCCCCATAATGCTGATGTTTAAGATATGCGGCACCGAGTATACCGTGCTGTTGATGCGCACCCTCAGATATTCTTTGAGCCTGCTGCGTATTTTTTTATTCAATGCTCCGACGTATTCCAGCTTATCATCAAAATCTGTCAGAACCAGTTCCAGGGCTTTTGCTGTTCCGGCTGCCAGTCCGAGCGCCGGTGTCCCGCTGCGGAACGGCGTCGTACTGATACCGCCGTGCATCTGGACTTCAAGCATGACATCTGCCTTAATGATTAGGGCGCCGCAGCCGTTAAGTCCGTAAAACTTGTGCGGTGATAGGGATATCAGGTCGGCGCTGTCCAGTACAGCCTTTGTTTTTCCGATAGTCTGCGTCGCGTCGACATGCAGTCGGCAGTTCGGATAGCCGGAGAGGAGCTTCGATATCCGGTCAAGCTGCTGCGTCACACCGGATTCACTGTCAACGCAGCAAACAGAGGCCAATATCGTATCCCGCCGGAGGAGCGTACTCAGATGCTCGAGACTGATCAGGCCATCCGCGTCCGACTCCACATAATCAATCTCAAAGCCCTCGCTTTGCAGAGCCGCCAGCGGGCCGTTGACGGACGCGTGTTCGAGATAGGTCGATATCACATGCATCCCTTTGTTTTTATATTGATGCGCAGCGCCCTTGACAGCCAAATTGTTGGCCTCCGTCGCGCCGGAAGTGTAAATGACCGTGTGATTTTCCAATTCCAGCAGAGCCAATATCTTTTGAGAATAATCATTTAAGCAGCCGAGTGCGTCTTTTCCGAGACGATGCGCGGCATTCGGGTTCGCAATATAACGCCGGCTGATGTCATTAAACGCGCTCAGTACCTCTTCATGGACAGGCGTATTGGCTGTATAATCAAGATAAATCATTTAATTCATTCCATAGCCTCTGATTATTTCTGCCGCGCGGCAGGCAGGACACCTGATAGTAAATAATATTTTATATCCGCCGACATGTCAATATCATCATCATTATATCGCATTAATATAAATAAAATGCCTTTAGCATGACAGCGCGCCGGATTGTCCTGCCGAAGGGTTTTTTTGTTTTCTGCATAATACATATTTTTAATCATGTATCATCCGAATTTCTAATCATTATATTATATAATTCATATTGACTTTGTATGTATTTAATGTTATTATTCATATTACATATATATCATATATATTAAGTATGCTATTCGGTGACATATAAATCTCATGTTATAGAGGGGAAGCACCGCATCTATTGCACCCGGGACAAAGGTCAGTATCAAAGATCCCGATCTGCTCGTAACCGGCAGCGGCGCGCAGGAATCAAAATCCGAGCTGTTAAACGATTGGTGCATATAGACTGTCAGCAGGCGGCCGGCCTGTCTATATAACTATATAAATAATGAAAGATATAAATTGGGAGGAAAAGACATGCCAGCAATAAGACAAATAGCGATTTACGGAAAAGGAGGTATCGGCAAATCGACAACAACACAAAACCTTACAGCCGGCTTAGCTCAATTAGGCAAGAAGGTCTTGGTTGTCGGCTGCGACCCGAAATCGGATTCCACAAGGCTGCTACTCGGCGGCCTGGCTCAGAAAACAGTTTTGGATACGATACGAACAGAAGGTGAAAGTGTCGAGCTTTCATCTATTTTAAAAGAGGGCTTCGGCGGCATACGCTGCGTGGAATCGGGCGGACCCGAACCGGGTGTCGGCTGCGCCGGACGCGGTATCATTACATCCATCGGTATGCTGGAAAGGCTGGGCGCTTATACCCCCGATTTGGATTATGTGTTTTACGATGTCCTCGGCGACGTCGTCTGCGGCGGCTTTGCAATGCCCATTCGCGAAGGCAAGGCAAAGGAAATCTACATTGTAGCCAGCGGTGAAATGATGGCGCTTTATGC
>DBTM01000036.1:0-117302 GCA_002307055.1 Clostridiales bacterium UBA1316 | reverse complement strand
TATGCCGCCAACAACATCGCCAAGGGCGTTCAGAAATATGCAAATAAGGGCGGCGTCCGGCTGGGAGGCATTATCTGCAACAGCCGCAATGTTGACAGGGAAATGGACCTGCTGCGCGCATTTGCCAAGGAATTAGGAACGCAACTGATTTATTTCGTACCCAGAGACAACATCGTCCAGCACGCTGAAATACGCAAACAGACGGTGATTCAATACCGGCCCGACAGCGCTCAAGCCCAGGAATACCACAACCTGGCCGAAGCCATTGATAAAAACACGATGTTCACAATTCCAATTCCCATGACACAGGACAGGCTGGAAGAAATCCTTGTCGAATACGGAATGATGGACGTCCCGGATGATTACCGCATATAAATTAAGAACAAAGAGCGCGTTTCCGCCGGTCGGATACGCGCGCTTTGTTTATGTCATACTGTTAAGCAGTTTATCCGAGCGCCTGTGCCAGATCACTGATGAGATCATCGGCATCCTCCAGACCGACGGACAGCCGGAGCAGACGGTTGTTCACACCGAGCCTTTCGCGCATCTCCTCCGGGATTGCGCCGTGTGTCTGCATATAAGGGAAAGTCAGGAGTGTTTCCACGCCGCCGAGACTCTCCGCGAAAAGAATGAGCTTCAGGCGATTGATCAGCGGCGGTACATCCTCCGCGCGCTTGAGGCTGAAGGACATCATTCCGCCAAACCCGCTTGTCTGTTCAAGAGAAAGCTTATATTGCGCGTGGTCCGGATCGCCGACATAATATACATTGCCGACCTTGGGGTGGCTTTTTAAAAATTCCAGGATTGTCAGCGCGCTTTCCTGCTGAGCCTGCATCCGAATTGCCAGCGTTTTTAAGCTGCGCAGCATCAGCCAGCTGTCACCCGGAGAGAGCATTCCGCCCTCCGACATAGCCAGCATAAAAATCGGCTCTATCTGTTCCTCGCGGGCGGCGATGATAAAGCCAGCGAGTATATCGTTATGCCCGCCGAGATATTTCGTCCCGCTGTGGAGGACAATATCCGCGCCAAAATCCATCGGTTTCTGAAAATACGGCGTCAAAAAGGTGTTGTCCACAATAAATAAGCCGCCGCTGCCATGAATAATATCGGCTGCGGCGCGCAGATCGGTCACCTTCATCATCGGATTGGTCGGGGTCTCAATGAATAAACATCGGGTATTTTTCCGCAGCGCGCTCTTGATATGCTCCGGCTCTGTGGTATCGATATAGTCGAACGTCAGCCCGTATTTGGCATAAATATCGTGAAACAGCCGATAAGTACCGCCGTAAAGATCGTCCGATACCAAAATATGATCCTTTGGCCCAAACAGCTTAATCACTGTGGATATGGCTGCCATGCCGCTGGAAAAGGCCCACGCCTTTTTCCCGTGCTCCAGCATTGCCAATGTGTTTTCAAGCTCCAGCCGTGTCGGATTTCCGTAGCGGCTGTATCCAAAGCCCGTTGACATGCCGTAGGCTGGATGCGCGAAGGTTGCCGTTTGGTAAATCGGCGTATTAACGGCACCTGTCAGGCTGTCTGCCTCGGCGTATCCGCGCACCAGGCGCGTTGCTTCCTTGAGGTGTTCTTTTCGCGCGGGATCAATACCCAGCAGGTCCCTGACCAGCGGCGCCATGTCCTTAAAACTCTTTTCTTCCATGTTATCCTCCGTTCTGCCGCAGGCTAAATAATATATTCCGGTTCCGTCATAAAGCGCTTTAAGAATTGCTGTGTCCGGGCTTCCTTCGGAGCGCGGAAGAATTCTTTCGGCTCGCCTGTTTCAACAATACTGCCTTCATCCATGAATATTACTTTTTTTGCCACATCGCGCGCAAAATTCATTTCGTGCGTGACGACAATCATCGTAACACCCTCCTTAGCCAGGCGCCTGATAACGTCGAGAACCTCTCCGACAAGCTCCGGGTCCAGCGCGGAGGTCGGTTCGTCGAACAAAATAATATCAGGATTGATGGCCATGGCCCGGGCAATCGCCACACGCTGCTGCTGGCCGCCGGAGAGTTGGACAGCGTAGCTGTTATACTTGTCTGCCAGCCCGACCTTGTCCAGCAGCTCCTTCCCGATGGTCTCGGCGCGGGCGCGCGGTACCTTTTGAGCGACGATCAGACCTTCGGTCACATTCTCGAGCGCCGTCTTGTTTTTAAACAGATTGTAGTTCTGGAAGACAAAGGATACGCGCTGTCTGATCCAGTAAATTTGCTTTTTGTGCGCCGTTCTGCAGTCGGTATCGACACCGTCCAGAATAATTCTGCCGTGATCCGCCCGTTCAAGGAAGTTGATGCACCGGAGCAGCGTCGTCTTTCCCGAGCCGCTCGGCCCCAGGATTGCGACAACATCCCCCTTTTCCACGGTAATATCAATACCTTTGAGAATTTTATTCGGTCCAAAGCTTTTATGGATATCTTTGAGCTCCAGCATGGTGCTTAGCCTTCCTTTCGTACCGGGTAAAGCGGCCGTAAATAATCAGACCGCCTGGTATACTCGGACTCTGCGTTCGACGCATCTGAAAATGAATTCGACGACCAGTACAAGTATGAGATAGAGGAAAAATATGCTGATATATGCTTCAATATAGGAGAGCTTCATATTTGCCTCCATTTTGGCGATGGCTGTCATATCCATCACCGACATGGAGAAGGCCAGAGACGTCATTTTAATTAAGTCTGTTGTTGAATTGCACAGCACCGGCAGCGCCGATACAATCGCCTGCGGAATGATGATGCGTGCATAAGCTTGAAATGGTGTCAATCCGACGGTATAGGCTGCTTCCTGCTGCCCCTTGTCCACGGTTCCGAGCGCCGAGCGGAAGACCTCCGATAAAATTGCCGTTTCGCACAGCGCGAAGACGATGACCGCATAAATTGCATTATTAACCTTAAATATATTGACCGACATGTGCATCGCCAGAAAAATGATGTTCAGCGCTGTCGGCAGCAGGTTGTAAAGCAGAAATATCTGCAGGAGCAGCGGTGTTCCCCGCATATAGGAGACAAAAACCGCAATGAGCTGGCTGGCGACAGGCACCTTGTTCCGACGGACCACGGCCATCAGAAAGCCGACGGGCAGCGCTATCAAAAGAGACAGGCCTGTCAGCATCAGTGTCATGGGGATGCCCTTGAGCGCCAGCAGGAACGTATTGAACATAAAATGAAAATCAAAAACCATATGTAATGTCCTCCTATCCGGCACTCAGGCTGTTTTCTTTTCCTTCATATAGGTAAAACGGCGTTCTAAGAACTTGAATAATTGCTCGATAATGATAGAGAGCGGCCAGTAGATGAATGACAATGCCAGGTAAACTAAAAGCACATACGCCTGCATTTCATATCCGTTGATAAGGTAGGCTTTCCCCATCACGTCAATAAGACCGATGATATACCCAAGCGCGCCTTCCTTGAGCAAAAACAGAATCGTATTGCCAATGTTGGGGATCGAAACAGCAAAAGCCTGCGGCAGGATAATTCTCCTGAAGGCCTGCATATTTGTGAGCCCCACACTGACGGCGGCTTCGTGCTGGCCGCGGCTGACGGACTGATAAGCGGCACGCATGATTTCAGATATCGATCCGCCCAAAAACAGCGAAAACGTGACAATGACAAAGGTGATGGTATTGGAATTCTGAATATCAATGCCAAACACGCTCTTAACCAGGAGCGGCAAGCCGTAGAAAATCATGAACAGCAGCACAATAGAGGGTGTGCACCGCATGACTGTGGTGTATCCGACGGCTAGGCTCCTCAGAATTTTGTTCTTGCCGAGCTTTGCCGCGGCCAGGAGAAAACCAAGGAGGCTGCCGATAACCAGCGAGGTGAGCATGTATTCGAATGTAACGCTTAAATAAGGCAGCAGCTTGACAATGTAAATGAAAATGCGATCCATGAGTGCACCTCCCGGATGATCGGTTTTGGCGGCGGCGCGTCCTATGCTCCCGCCGTCCGCGGTATGGTCTCCGGCTGCCTTTGATATGGTGCTTCAGTGCGTGTCATATCAAGGGCAGCCGTGCCTATAAATCCTTATTGTGAATCTGCGTTCAAATAGGTGAAGTTATCGACACCGTTATAAAATTTCTTCTGAAGCTCGGAGAGCTTGCCCTCATCCTTCAGCTGCTTGAGCGCCGCGCTGAGGTCGGCAGCCAGCTGATCTTGACCCTTTGCCAGGAAGGTCCAGGTTTTTACCGCGCCGAAAACGTGGTAGGACAGCTTGTCGAAGTATTGATGGAATGCGCCGTCATCCGCCACGACGAGAGAATCCCAGTACTGCTTCGGTACAAGAGCGAAGTCGTAACGTCCCTCGGCGACCCACTGGAAGGATTCCGTAAAGGCGTTGGCATCGTCCGTTGCCTGCAGGTTAACCTGGTTGTCAGGATACTTTTTATTAAACTGCTGCACGACGAAATAGTTGCCGTCACCGGCCAGGATAGGTACGAGGCTCAGCTTCTTCGACGCGGCAACCGCCAGACTTGCAACATCAGGATTTTTCTCCTTGCTCGTGAAGAGTCCAAGGATAGAGGCGCCGATGTTTTCAGATGGAACCAGGTATTTTTGAGCGCGCTCTTCCGTATAGAAGGAATTGGTCGCGGCAATTTGATACTTGCCCGTAGCCAAACCGGCAAAGCACGCCGTCTGATCAAGCCCGATAAAATTGAACTCATACTGGGGCAGCAGCGCGTCAACAAGGCGGAGCGCTTCGATGTCATACCCGGTCAGGTTGCCGCTTTCATCCAAATACGCGGTTGGCTTGCCATTTTGTGAATAGGCGACATTGACGGTGGTGACTTTACCTGAGGTGCTCGGCGAGGCTGAAGCCGTTGAAGCGGAGGGCGATGTCCCGGTGGCTGCGGAGGATGCGCCGCAGGCGCTGAGCAGCAGCGTGGCTGTCATGAGGAGTGTCAGAAGCAGAGCTGTGATTCTTATACGTTTGTTGTTAACTGATTGGAGCTTTTCTTTCATGGTAATTATCCTTTCTTTTTGGTCCGCAGGCTGAGATTAACCCGCGAATTGGTATTATAAATGCACATAATGCAGTGTGCCTGATATTTCTGTCCGAAGGTTTTCCATGCATGCCCGAGCGGTTGGCGTTCTGTTGCAGCCGCAGGCTGAGCCGCAGAGATCTGTTTGAGGCGTTTTTTTGAAATTCGCTTCAATAGCCTGAAGCATTTCATGGTAGGAGATAAGCGGGTCAATGCCGCTCAGGGCGAGATCGGCGTAAAGCGATGCCGTCACAGCGGCACGGAGCGTGCGCGTGATGCAGGGGAATTCCAAGCCGCCCGGTATCGGATCGCATGGGATACCGATATTTGCCTGCAGCGCCATGGACGCCGCGCGCTCGACTTGAATGCCGTCGCCTCCGACAAGCCAGGTAACGGCACCGGCCGCCATCGCACAGCAGACGCCTGATTCTCCGACACAGCCCACCTCGCCGCTGGCATTGGTATGGGTGTAAGCCAGCGCGCCAAGCGCTGCCGCCACAGCCAGTGATTCCAGCAGCTTTTCCCGGCTGATGCCGCGCGCCTCACGGACGGCGTCGAGCGCCGAAAAGAGATAGCCGCCGCCGGTGCCCATCGGCCCGGGAACAATGCGGACGCCGGGGAGCTTGGCGTTTGTCGAAAAAGCGTGGATGAGGATGTGTGTTGTCAGCGAATCGCTGATCTGATGGTTCTTCTTAATGTAAGTGTTCCACGGTCTCCCGTATATCGGAAGCTGCGGCGTATCTACGGCATTTTCGTATCCAATCTCCTCAAGTGCGTGGATTTGATGGTGCAATATGTCGGCGATTTCCCCGAAGCGGGCCCAGATTTGTCCGTCAGACCATCCGGAGAAAGCTTTTTCGTATTCAATGGCAGCCTGAGCAAACGATATACCGCGATCCTTTGCGACCTGCCGCCACTCCCCGACTGTTTTAAACAGCTGCGGACATCGCTCCTTGGTGGTGATAACCGGCAGCAGCGCCGGCAGCACAATCAGGTCAAGAGCGGGGAAGTATCGTTTCAGCGCAGTCTCCTCCGGTTTTTCCGACAATTCTATAAAATAGCCTTGACGCCCGTCCTCAGTCTCCGCCGGAACGGCGCTGAGCAGCGGCTGGGCATACGCTTTAAGGAATGCTTCCGGCAAAAAGTCGGCGTCGCCCGCACATGAATAGAGCAGCACTCCATATGTATCAGCCGCCCAGTCAAGCTTAAACCCATTAACCTCGTGAACTCTGATCATGCCTCCGCCGACAGAGGTGGCTGTCAAGCTGCCGGTTTTACCGCTGGCTCCTTCAATCTCGATTCGGACGCTTCTGGGATAATCGTTGGATATCCTCAGATAATTGAAGTCATACGACAAACCGCTTTCCCGAGCCAGCTCGTGCGCCTTGAATAATCGAATGTCATCCGTTAAAAAGCCCTGCACGCCGCCCAGGAAGCCTCGGTCGGACATGAAGGTGGCCAGATGCTCAACCGTCGTATGTTCCCTGTTGAACAGGAAGCTGACGTTTTTTGGCTTATATCCCACAAGGCTCCCGGCTGCGTTGCCGATCCTGCACGGTCCGGCAAAACCCCCGCTGGATCCCGGCTGCATAATCGGACCGAAAACATCATTAAAAAAATCCGGATATAATAATTTTGTCATAGATATGACCATTCCTTTCGGGGGCATTGTGCCGTGTCCGGCTTTGCCGGACTTCGGGTCGCATGACATGAAAGGCACAAAACCCAGTTTGAAAGATTTATCTTTCACGCTTGCCTCCTATGTAATCTGTTATGGTGATGATAGGCAGTCAGCTTTTCGATGATCGGCGCGATGCTGCCCGACAGTTCCAGGCTTGTGAGTCCAGTCCGCTGCAAAAAGCGGTACGGCTTCAGGCCGATTTTCTTTGTCAGCAGGTATTGGCAGTCGCTCAGCATGCTGCTGATAACGGCCAGTCTGGCGTCGTCATGGCCGTTGCAGCTTTGTTCAGCCGCGCCGGACGCTGTTTCAGCTGTTTTAGGCACATTTCTGTATCCGAGTGTTTCCCAGCTTTTGCCGTCATCCGCCGCTTCGAGGATATAGAAGCCGCCGGACTGCCCGAAGTGGGTATCAATATTGACTCCGTCCGACGACGTGATGGCAATCCTGTACGCCATAGATACACCTCTTTTTATAGCGCCACATTATTCTTGTATCAGAGTGACCTGAGACATGTACCCGCCTCTGCGGATTGCGCCTGTATAGATATCCTCCGTCAAGCGGAGTCCGCCGTTATAGCCGACATAGCTGCGTGTGACGATGACCTCGTCGATGATGGGGAGGCTCAGCCGGATAGCTTCGTTGCTGTGTTCCTGAGCGAGCTTTGCTTCCCAGCTGCTCCCGAGAATAACCGCTTTGCCCGAGGTGCCGATTTTCTCGCGGATATGCTGCTGGATTAGGCCACCGTCTGCCTCTATTTCAAGCGTTCCGGCAAAATCCTCGCCGAAGCTGTTCAGCGCGCCCTGGATAATGGATATGTATTCCGGCTTCGGATCGTCGATCAGATATATGCCCTTAGGCAGGAAGCCGAGCTCATTTACCAGATAATCGCTGACACCGAGCGCGTAGAGGCTGTCAGCCACCGTATACAGCTCGAACGGGATATTGTTGGTCATATCCACAATGAAGTCACCGAGTACAACGAAATAGTTGTAAAACCGCGCCTCTTCCTTTTTGATAACGGCGTCGACTGCATTCTCCGGAAGACCGGCGTAATTCCCTGCGGCGCGCAGAAATTTGCTTGTTGCCTGCGCACCGACCGGCAATATGGGATAATGGAAATACGGTGTGCCGTATTTTTCCTCAAGAAGCTTTGCCGTATCGAGCCCGACCCAGGGGGACAGCACCAGATTAAACGCGGCGTTCGGGATATCCTTCCACTCCTGCGTGCCCTTCGAGCCGTGTCCGAAGAGGATGTTAACCTCCAGACCAATCGCTTCCAGCAATCGCTTAATCTCCTCCAGGTCTCCCCGCCAATACGGGTCCTGATATGGAACGACAGAAAAAACATTGACAAGGTTTTTCCGGACCTGCGGTTTCACATCGCCGACAAACTGCTTGATAATTTCTGTAACCACCAGCTCGTGCCCGTAATAATTGTTTCCTTTAAAGCCGGAGGTCTCGGCGCCGACAACGGGCAGCCCCCGCTCTGCGAAGGTTGAGGCTACCTGAACCACATCGTCGCCGATGATACCCGATGTGCAGCCGGACAAAATGACAAACAAATCACCCTTGAGCACCTGCAGCGCGCCTTCTACGAGTTCCGTCAGCTTCTCCTCTCCGCCAAAAATGACTTCCTTTTCTGTGGCGTTTGTACAGGAGATGTTACCGCCTCCGGCATAACCCTCGCCCTGATGTCCGGCGCTGCCGGATGTAAAGGCGAAAATTTTACCGGCGCAGCCCGGCCCGGCATGGACAATCGGGATGCCCTTCGGAATGGCGAGCACCGTTTGCTGCGCGCCCAGCGCGCAAGAGAATCTGGGCTGTTCGATAATGCTGCTCACAATTCGTTTCCTCCGTCAAAATAAAAAGGATTATCCTGCTCAAGCCACCAATCGGTGTAGGGCAGCTCAACATGGTCGGCAATCGTCGTGAGAACCTTCTTCCTCAGAAGCGCCTCATGGAGCCTCCGCCCCAGCTTGATGACGCCGTCGTACCCGGCGCTGACGTTAACATCGCCTTCATTGACGGCTGGGATGCCGAGCTTCGTACCGAGAATCGTCATATTCATATGACGTACGATCAGAAGGTCCGGCTGCAGCTTTTTAACGATCTTGAATACCTGATAGGGCTGCTTGTTGCAGACCGAATAATTTTCTACCTCACCCTTGCTTTTAATCAGGTGGCCGAGTGTGTTGAGCACATCGCCGCCGCCGTCCGTCTTTTGGTCATGGTGAAGCGTCGTCAGCCCGACAAGCTCAATTCCCAGATCCTTGGCCATGTTGGCCAGACTATGCGCGTAGGAGTCGCCGGCAAATATGTAGGCACGGACACCCTTGAGCTTTGCACGGATTTCTTCGAGCTCCGGCTGGATTCGTTCATGCTCGGCGCGGATGACGTCTTCCACAATGTCTTCCTTGCCTGTGTGCCGGGCCACTTCTCTCAGCCATTGATCCGTCCAGTCGAGGCCGAATGGTGCGGGCGCCTTCACCTCGGGAACACCGTAATCCGTTTCAAGGGCGCTGGCGACATAGGTTGCCAGTGTTTGGCAGATGTGCGCCGTGCATGCCGCCTCCGCCATTCTCGAAATCGTTTCAATATCCGCCATCGGCACCATGTAGTTCACGCGCAGTCCCAGCTTCTGCAGCAGCGGCTTGAAGGTGTCGCTGCCCATAAAGTTGAAAAGATTCACAAGATCAGGCTGTCTCTTCGTGGGTGGTTTCACGATTTTCCTTAGAATCCCATGATACGCCGCGTCGAAGCCGGTCGACCAGATACGGGATTTAAACCCTTCGCAGTAAACCGGAACGATCGGTATCCCAAGCTCCTCCTCCAGCCGCTCGGCGTGGCTCTCGAGGTCTTCGCCGATGATACCCGCCGCGCAGGAAGAATGGATGAAAATGGCGGCCGGATGAAAACGCCGCACGGCTTCAAAGGCCGCCTTGCGCAGCTTGTCGCCGGCACCGTAAATGGTGTCCTCCTCGCGGATATTCGTGCAGATGATTTTGGCGTGCTGCACCTCGAGTCCGCGCATGCGTGTGACGATTTCGCCCTGGAATTCAGCGTGCACCGGGCTGCTGCAGCAGCCAATGGGCGAGTGGACAATGACAGCGGCATCTTTGAGCAGATAGGTCACTGTTTCGGCGCAGCCTTGGGAGCAGTCACTGCACTGCTGATAGGTTCGGCTGCCGCATTTGAGTGATTCGGTTTTCGATTTTTCATTTAAATCCGTCGCCGTCCCATGGTAGGTAATTACTGATTTCAGCCGTCTTTCGCGGATTTCAAGTTCACAGACGCTCGTTGTCGTACTCATAT
Source organism: Clostridiales bacterium UBA1316 (assembly GCA_002307055.1). Taxonomy (GTDB): domain Bacteria; phylum Bacillota; class Clostridia; order Oscillospirales; family Oscillospiraceae; genus Sporobacter. The sequence goes on along the minus strand of DBTM01000036.1, from coordinate 107,325 downwards.
TGTTAGTGGTGTCCTTTCTTATGATCAATTCCGGTGTCGATTATTCACAGAACGTTATAGGCCTGCTCCCATACTCAGCCGTGCGAGAATGTTTGCTCCTGTCCCCCGAATTCATAGAGCAGATTTGACAGATCGCCCTTGCCGGGAACCCCCACGGCGTCCGCCCGGCAGTGCTGGCAGTGCCGGAAAACAGGCAGGTACTTTTCGGCAGCGGTTCGGGCATTGAGCAGCGCGTCACAGTCCGGCGCTTTCAGATGCGCCATTTCGTGCTGGGGAATGAGCGGGATAATATTGATGATGGAGGCGCCGAGCGCCGCGACTGTTTCGGCGATTTCCCCGATGTGGCCGTCATTGACACCCAGTATAAGAACAATGTTTATTTTGACGACCGCACCGAGATCTGCAATTTTCTTAATACCGCGTTTTTGCGCGTCAATCAGGATCCGTGCCGCTTCAAGCCCCTCATATAGGCGATCACCTAAAAAAACAAAAGAGTTTATCTTTGCCAGGATTTCGGAATCGACGGCATTAACCGTTACGGTCAGCGTACGAACCCCGACGTCCCATATATCCTGAGCATACTGCTCCAATAACAGTCCGTTCGTGCTCAGGCAGTTGATGAGCTCGGGGTGCGCCTCCTGAACAAGGCGGAAGGTCTCAAGCGCAAATGGTGTTGCCAGCGTGTCTCCCGGTCCGGCAATTCCAGCCACCGTAATATCGGGGCAGAGCTCCAGCGCTTTATCAATAATGTCCAGCGCTTTATCCGGCGTCAGTATTTGGTTTGTAACCCCAGGTCTCTGTTCAGTCTTATTCAAACTTCTTTTGCAGAACTTGCACTGGATGTTGCATGTCGGACTCACCGGCAGGTGAACGCGCCCTTTATTCGTATTCGCTTTCCCCGAAAAGCAGGGGTGCTGGTTGGCTGTCTTATCAAGCTGTTTTGATCTTATTTCATTAGGCACAACAGCGTCTCCTCTCGATTCACATAATACATATATGTTTAGTATATTATTTTAACAGTATTATATGTGCTTATTCTGCCATTGTCAATTCAAAACGCATATTATTCATATAGTTTTGCTATGCTTACAAATTTGACAAGTCCGTGCCATATGTTGTTAGCAATATAAAACAATACAATCTCAGTATGTTAGTCTCTTATAATAATGACTTGACAATAACAGCGTAAAACCATACTATGTTTGTATGAATTATTTAAATTTAGAGGAGCATATAATCAGTGGATACGATTCATGGGAAATATCAGGTGCTAAAAGAATATATAATGAATTTAAAGGGCTTAACCGTCGCCTTTTCGGGAGGCGTCGACTCGACTTTTTTACTTTATACAGCCCATGCGGTTCTGGGAGACAGCGTCATTGCCGTCACCGCCCGCTCACTCAGCTTCCCCAAGCGCGAGCTGGACGAAGCTGCCGCTTTCACGAAAGCACACGGCATCGCGCATATCATTGTCGATTCCGAGGAATTGGAAATAGAGGGGTTTTCAAATAACCCCGTCAACAGATGCTATTTATGCAAAACCGAACTGTTTACGAAAATCAAAGCGATTGCGGTCGAAAAAGGAATTTCCAGCGTTGCGGAAGCCTCAAACATCGATGACAACGGCGACTACCGGCCAGGACTTCAGGCAGTAGCCGAGCTTGGTATATTAAGCCCGCTCCGAACGGCAAACTTTACAAAAGCCGAAATAAGAGAACTGTCCAAAGAGCTCGGCCTTCCGACCTGGAACAAGCAGTCATTTGCATGCCTGTCTTCCCGATTCCCGTACGGCGAAAAAATAACGCCGAACCGCCTGAAGAAAATAGATCAGGCGGAGCAGTTTCTGCTTGATCTGGGCTTTCATCAGCTGCGTGTGCGTTTCCACGGAAATCTGGCAAGAATAGAGACAGATGAAAATGGCTTTGCCGCCATGCTGGACAGCGCTGCCAGGTTAAAAGTGGATGCATACTTCCGCACCCTGGGCTTTACGTATGTCACTCTTGATCTTAAAGGTTACAGAACCGGCAGCATGAACGAAACACTTAAGGACAAAACCTCAATATGTTGAATGAATTTTCAAGAACACAGTTATTATTGGGCAAAGAAGCGATGGCGCGTTTGAAGGAATCCTCAGTCGCTATTTTCGGTATCGGCGGCGTCGGCACGTATACAGCTGAAGCCCTTGCCCGCAGCGGTATCGGGGGGTTTATCCTCGTAGATGATGACAGGATATGCCTGACTAACATCAACCGTCAGCTGATCGCCACGCATAAAACAATCGGACGTAAAAAGGTCGATGTCATGAAAGAGCGTATCCTTGATATCAACCCCGAATGCCGCGTTGAAACGCGGGAATGCTTTTATTCGGCTGAAACAGCCGCCGAATTCGACCTTTCGCTCCATCAATACATTGTCGATGCCATTGATACCGTCTCAGCAAAGCTGGTGCTTATCGAAGCGGCAAATCTCGCCCATGTCCCGGTTATCAGCTGTATGGGCGCGGGGAACAAGCTGGACCCGACAAGGCTGGAGGTTGCCGATATTTACGCGACGTCCGTCTGTCCCCTTGCCAGAATTATGCGCCGGGAACTCAAAGCCCGGGGAGTCAAAGCGCTTAAAGTCGTTTACTCAAAGGAAGAGGTTATAAAGCCGATTGAGGACGAGGAACTCAGCTGTAAATTCAATTGTGTCTGCCCGCCGGGTACAAAACGCAAATGCACCATCAGGCGGCAGATACCCGGCAGCGTCTCCTTTGTCCCTTCCGCAGCCGGACTGATCCTTGCCGCAGAAGTAATCAAGGATATCTCCGGAATATCAGCCCGGCACTTATAAGCATATAAACAGGCGCATCTTTTGAGGATGCGTCTGTTTATATGCTTTCCTGCGTCGTTATTAATTAGTAAAGGCAGGAAAAGCTTTTATTCTTTACCTGCCAATGTTTACTCTATAATCCTGAAACGAATGCCTTATAGTCGATCTGAATTCGATATGCAGGCGCTTCCCCATGCCGTCTGCGAGCTGTTGCAGTGTTGCGACAGTCGGACTGCAGCTGCCGTTTTCAATCCTGCTGATATTGGATTGACGAATACCAGTTTTCTCGGCTAGTTCCTTTTACGTCAAGCTATACTCTGTCCTTGCCTGTATTACTGCCCGCATGACTTCATATTCTGGGCGCAGTCGTTCATACTCAGAGGCAAACTCAGGGTCCTTGAGCATTTCTGCCAGATGCTTTTTGAATTCACTCATTTCTGCGCCTCCCCTCATACTCTGCCTTATATTTCTTCGCAAGATCAATTTCATTTTTCTGAGTCTTTTCAGACTTCTAAATAAATCCGTTTGTGAGGACGATTTTATTCTTGACGTAGAAAAAATAGAATATCCGAGTAATCGAATTTGATACGGAGCTTGAATATACCGCCGCCGATTGGCTTGGAATAGGGCTCGCGCTTAAGTTGCTTCCTTTCGCTTACGCAATATTCCTTATTTGATATATTGCCCATATCAGAAATACGTTTTTACACGAGCTTTAAAAATATCTCTACTATTTTCGGGTCAAACTGTGTACCTGAGCATCTTTTAAGCTCTGCTTTTGCTTCTTCGGTTGTCCTGATTTTTTGGTATGGTCTTTTGGCTGTCATGGCTTCGTAGGCGTCTGCGACCGCGATCATTCTGGCTTGCAGGGGGATTTCCTCCTGCTTCAGACCTGCGGGATAGCCGTGCCCGTCCCAGCGCTCATGGTGGTATAGTATAAACTCGGACAGGCACGCATACTCATCCACTGCTTTTAATATTTGGTAACCTGTTTCCGGGTGTTTTTTGATGATTTCATATTCATCATTTGTCAGCTTTCCGGGCTTGTTGAGCAGCTCGGGAGGCACCATGATCTTTCCGATATCATGAAGCGAACCGGCTATCTTGATCTCCGTAATTTCCTTTTCGCTTAAATTCATGGCGGTCGCTATTGCCTCACAATACTGTGATACCCTTTCAGTGTGCAGCTGCTCGCTGTCATATTTATAATTGATGTTTCTCAGCACTGTTTCTATTGTCTGGCTCCTCATTGTTTTTCCAAATTTGCGTTTTTCCCTGTACATTTGATTATCCGCATTGACGATTGTCAGCTCGATGGCTTCATTAACTTTTGTTTTAATCGAATAACCGGCGGCCATTGACACAACGATCGAATCCAGCTTTGCTTTCGCGGAGGCTTTAATTATCCTCTGCTTAATCCGCTCAGCCTTCGTCTCATCGGTACGCGGCAGTAATATTGTGAATTCATCGCCGCCCATGCGCGCAACAACATCATCAGCTCTGCATACGCTTGTTATAACGTCTGCCACAGCTTTAAGCAGATTGTCCCCCATACTATGTCCGAAGGCGTCATTCGTCAGCTTCAGCCCGTTGACGTCCAGAACCATGACCGCAATAGGCAGATTTCTCTTCGTATCCATCCTTCTGATGGTTTCTTCCATATAGCGGCGATTGTACAGCCCTGTCAGAGGATCGTGGAAACTCAAAAACTCAATTTGCTTCTGCCTTTCCCTGAATTCGGTAAAATCTCTGAATACAATCACCGCTCCGGTCATGTCACCGTTTTGATTTTTTATTGGTGCCGCGCTGCTGCCAATTGGCGTTTCAACGCCTGTTTTCGAAATCAGCAGTATCGGATCGACATTTTTTTCTTTCTCTGCGGTCGCCAGCACCTTTTTTGCCGGATTGGGATATGGTCTGCCGGAAAGCTCGTCAACAACATTAAAAACCTCATCCAAGGTTTTGCTAATCGCTTTTTTCTGAGTCCATCCGGTCAGATTCTCAGCTACGGGATTCATGACATCAATATAGCCCTGGCCGTCGGTTGAAATGACACCGTCGCCAACGGAGAGCAATGTCGTTCTGAATCTCTCCTTTTCAGTGTTAATGATCTGCTCCATTTCAACTTTTTCCGTGATGTCAAGGCTTAAGCCATGATACCCCTTAAAGCTGTTTTCGGTATTAAAAATCGACATCCCGTTGGTTGACAGATACAGCGTTTTACCCGATTTTGTCAGCACCTGAGAAGTGAGGTTATAATAATTCTTTTTTGCTTTGAACGCTTCAGTGACTTTTTCTTTATATTCCTGCTTTTGCTGCGGATACAGCAGCTCCTGGATATGCACGCAGCCAATAACTTCCTCAGGCGTATAACCCAAAACATCCAGAACCGCATTACTGACATAAGTTATCAGGTAGTCTTCATCAATCTCCCACGCGATTGCCCGGCTCTGTTTAGTCATCTGTTCGAACCGTTCGTTACTGTTTCTCAACGCCTCCAGGATATTCATTCTCTCCGTGATATCCCGTTGTATTAATACATAGGCTTTGACCGCTTTGTTTTCATCAAATATCGTCGTTGTGGAATTTTCGCTCATGAACAGCGTTCCGTCTTTTTTTTTGCTCAAAGCTTCTATGACATAGGTCTTCCCCTCAGCCAGCGTGTTGATCATATCAGCTACCGCTTCTTCAGACGCCTGTTCCGCCACAAAAATGTCCGGTTTTTTGCCGATAAGCTCCTTCTGAGTATAACCAAACAGACTGACGGCACTTTTGTTGGCGTAGATAATATCGCCGTAGGTACCGGTGATAATAACCGAATCATATATATTCATCAATGCGGTGTTCAAAAATTCAATCCACTCTTCAGATTGCTTTCTTTCCGTTATATCAGATAAATACCCCTGCCAGCACACGCCGACGTCCGGCAGCCTTTCGGGATGTGCAATAACCTTAATCCAGCGCAAACCTCTGGCTGGATAGCTTAACCTGAATTCAAATTCCATAAAGGACATATTTTTCTGTGAATTCAGGACAGCAGCTTTAACCCGCTCTATATCCGCCGGGTTAATCAGGTTTTCCAGCGGTTTGGAATCATTTTTAATCTCGTTGAGTGTCAATCCGGTAATTTCATAGAATTCACTGCCCACATACGGGAAGCTTGTCGCGCCGTCAATACTTCTCATAAACCGGAAATCCGAAATTCTGCCCATCAGCTGGTCCTGAGCAGCCAGATTATACGCTTCCTTGTCATTTGAAACGGCCCACATCGATGTCACGTGTCCGCAGAATTGGCCTGCTTCATTATAAATACTTTTATTGTACCCTTCGGCCCAAACCCCCGGTGTCAATTCATACGCCTTGAAGCTCTGATGGCTGCTGTCTAAAAGAGCCTTCCACGCTGTTTTGCCGCCGCTTATATCAAAGGTAAACAGATCCGCGGGTGTTTTATTTATAACATCATTCTCATCTTGTATATTGTACAGCTTTAGATACGCCTTGTTAACCAATACGACACGATCATGGGTGAATACAAAGTCGAGTACCGCATCCTTGTCTACGGTGTCATTCCAATCGACCGGCTCGTCGAGCATCATGATCGAGTAGGCAGTATCGCTCTGACTGACGTAGAAATCCATCAATGATTTGTCTTTTTGATAGAGCTCAAGCAAATCATCGCTGATCGATAATTCTTTTAATATCCAGCTTGCTTCGGTTACATTGCCGTTATCATCCAGCCCAGCATATACCTTACCCTCAGCCATCAGAGCTTTCCCCGATTTGCTCATTAATGCCAGGCGCAGCATCTTAACACCGCCTACTGACAGGATGCTCTGGTATGCATTTTTAAAGCCTTCCATAAACTCCGGTATGATAATCGACCAAATGGTCAGACTCTTCAAGTCCCTTTCCGTATAACCCAGCGCGGCAGTCCATGCTTTATTGACATATGTAAGTTTACCTTCTGCGTCAAAGCTCATAATGATGTCAGAAACATTATCTATAATACTTAATATATTAGCGACTTGCAGGTTATCTTTCATCGATCCATCTTTTTCAATCATTTTTACATCTCCCGAAAAAGTATCTCGCTATTAACGATATTACAGACACATCACTATCTTCTACTTATATCGGCATTTTTTCACAGTCTCATTATATTCTGATAAAAAATAGTATAAAAAACTCTCTTTTTATGCTGTTTTTTTGCTGTTTTCATTGATTATGTATACCAGTTTTATATAAACGCTTATGATAGAATACTTTATACAGTGTATCTGGGAAGTTTTTCAGTACGCCTGATACGCTTTTGACTGCTTGCTATTTTTAAATATTTTGTGTACTATAAAGTAGAGAAAATAATATTTCAACATATAATCGCGCCGCTCCAAATGATTTCTGCGGCTGAATTGGAGTTTATTATGGCTGATTTAACCGGTGTTAACGGACAACGCGAAAATTTCAGAGTCGTCGGGAAGCCAAACCTCCCCGGCGTCCTTTCCTATGCCCTCGCGACAGGAGCCGCCAAGTTCGGAATAGATTACGTTCTCCCGAACATGCTCCATGCGAAGTTCCTCCGCAGCCCTTATGCCAACGCCAAGGTCCTGCGTGTAGATACCTCGAAGGCGTGGGCTATCCCGGGTGTCGCGGACATCCTCACATGGGAAGACGAAGCTATTCAGAACCTTAAAAGCTATGGCGAGCACTGGGGCGCTCCGAGGCCGTGGCTGGACAATATTGCCGATCATGAAGGCACGGAGGTTGCTGTCATTGTCGTAGCGGAAACCGAAGATATCTGCGAGGAAGCGCTTCGCCAGCTTGACGTTGAGTGGGAGGTATTGCCGCATATTGTCGACCTGTTGGAAGGCAGGAAAGAAGATGCGTTTGTCATCCGCCCGCAGGACCGGTCCACGCCGACTTTTGGCAGACCTGACCCGGGCGACGTCCCGAATCCCCCCAAAAAGGGGAATGTCGCCTATTCAAACGTCTATTGGGGTGATATCGAGCAGGGCTTCAGCGAAGCCGACCACATCATGGAATACGACATGTATATGCCCTCCTTTGCTTCCCACATCCCGAATCCGCCTGGCTCGGTAGCATGGTGGTCAAAGGACAGCTATCAAGGCGAGGGCAAAACGCTGCACATCGAAGGCGCTGTCCGCGAGAGGCTGCCCATCAGTCAAATGTACAGTATGCCTCTGGATAAAACAGTTCAGGAAGGCTTGTTCATGGGCGGAAGGTATTGCGACTGGGGTCTCCGGCGGTCACAGGAAATCACACCGCTTCTTGCAAAAAGAACGGGGCGCCCTGTCCGCTGCGTCGATACGCGTGAGGAGACATTTGACTTCATCATGAAGGAACGCTACATGCACCTGAAGATTGGTTTTACAAACGAAGGTCTCATCACCGCCATTGACGACCATTCTGTCGCCGACGGCGGCATCTGGGGCAGCTCAAGCTTCGGAAATGTGGGTGACCTGAAACAGGGGCCCTATAATTCGATCAAATGCAAAAACATCAGCCAGCAGATGGAGATCATCGATTCTAACCGCGGCATGATGTATGTCAGCGGTCAGCATAACCCCTTCAATTGGGATATCATTACGGTTGCCCTCTATCTCATCTCCGAAAAGCTGGGGCGTGACCCGATTGACATTGCACGGCTGAACCTGCACGGCCCGTCCTCGAAGGACGATCCAAACCCCGTACCGAGCTTTGAAGCGTGCATCGAAGCGGGTAAAAAGCTTATGAATTGGGATTGGCATCCGTCCGGCGCTAAAAAATTGCCCGACGGCAGGAAGCACGGAATGAGCTTTCGCTACCAGCTATGCCCAAGACATTCTGTTTCAGGTTATACGTGCAAGTTAGAGTATCGCGACGGTGTGGTGCATTTACCGACACAAGGCCCTATTTTCGGCGTGTATGCGGTTGAAGCCAACGCGATGGTTGTTGCCGAGGAGCTTGGCTTGGCTTATGAGGATATTAAAGTCGATTTTGATTACAGAGCGAAATTTTCACCCGTGGGCGGCGGTTCAGACGGCACCACGGCTTCCGCTTGGGCGATGAAGGAATGTGCAAACCTTCTTAAAAAACAGATTCTCGAAGCCGCCGTCGAATACGCCGACAGCTGGCCTTTAATGCTGGTGGCACCGCTCAACAGTCCCCCGCTGCCTGAACCCGGTCCATTCAAGGGCTTAAAGCCGGAGGACCTGGACCTCGCCGATGGTAAGGTCTCTGTCAAGGCCGATCCGAGTAAATCTGTGCCTCTGGCCCATGCGACAAATAGGGAGCTGGTCGCCACTTTCTCCGGCAGGCCGCCTCTGTCTGCCTGGCTCATCGGCGGCAGCGGGCAAATACTTGACACCATGAACACCGCCTACTGTGAGGTCGCAGTGGACACGGAGACCGGCGAAGTTGAAATCCTGCGCTTCGGCGTAGTCGCCGACCCAGGCAAAATCATGCGTCGGACATCACTCGAGAGCCAGATCGACCAGGTCATGTTCTTCAGTCAGGGCTGCCAGCTGCTGGAGGACTTCGTTTATGACGAGCGTACCGGCGTCAAGCTCAACAACAATATGATCGATTACAAAAAGCCGACAATGCTCGATGTTCCCCCTGTCGAAAGTGATTTGCTCGAATCCCGCTCCGGCAATGCCGCCTACGGCGCGAACGGCATCAGCCATTCGCTGGCGAATACCCACCTCGTCATCACCGCCATCCACAATGCCATCGGCGTCTGGGTAGACCCACCCGCCACCCCCGATAAAGTCCTGAAAGCCTTGGGGCTTGGATAAATCAAAAAGTCAAAGAATTAAAACACCTGAAGCGTAAATGCTTCAGGTGTTCATATTTGCCCATAAAAGTATATATGCTGTCTCATCGCTGCAATAAATGAGCTGGGCAGGTTTATACTTTGATATAAATCGAATGAAACGGCGGCGCATCTTCGATTAATTTGCAGTTTTTGTCAAACACCGGAAGCCCATACGTTATCTGTGTACAATTCCCATATGCCTTGAAGCCGGAGGCTGCGCATGTATCCGCCAGAGAATACTGTGCGAAGTGCACGATGAGCAAGCCTTGAGGATTAATCATATCTCGCAGGAAGACAATCTGCTTTTCAAATTTGTCGAACGGATATAATTCGGAGATGTCTGTGATTCCTGCATTGGCGATATGATGCGGTGTTCTCTGGAAGACCGCCATACAAAATATAGCGTCGAAGGTACCGAGTTCCTTCAGATTTTTAGGTGTCGAATAAACAAATGATATTTTCTCGTCAACAGGCAGCTTACGGCATGTTTTCAAACTCCTTTTGTTTATATCCGCGCCAACAATTGTCGCATGCGGGAAATACTCCCGCAGCGTCAATACCTCCTCGCCTGTCGAACACCCAAAGGATAATATTCTGATGTTTTCCGTACCTGCGAAATAACCCAGGCATTCAATAAAAACCTCCGGGTACCTGTTTGAGCATGTCACCGGTGTCGTTTGATGAACCAGGTTTGGATGGAACAGGCGCATAATTCGAACATAACGAAAATCCGGGTCAAAACAAATTCTTTTAACAAATCGAGGCATGTGGTAAATATGAGTTAAAACAGAAACTGATAGTTTTATGAACCTATTTCCGGAATTCCGCTTCTGAGCAATCATATTTTTTATTTTTTTCAACATCATATGTACTCCACCTCTTCGAGCTCGGCTCGTCTGGTCCATGATATACTCAATCGGTACACGATTAATTAAATTCAGAATACCATATTTAAACACATTATCAATACTTATTGCATTGAATATCAGCTTAATGATCTCTTAATGGCAATATTTTTAGCGACAGTTCAATTGCATTCAGATGCTTAACAACTGATAATCTGCCCTCAGATGTTCATTCGGCATATTGACAACCGTCATAAAATGCTATAACTTTATTCATATAAAATTCGAGTTATAGAACGCCAGTCAAACAGCTTACTTCTGAACAAAAAAACGCTGAGATATTCAAGGAGGAAAAATGCTTACAAAAAGACAGAATATGGTGGAAGCTATGCGGGGCGGAAAGCCTGATCGCTTCGTAAAAGGTTATGAGGCGCTTTCGCTGGTATATACCCCCCACACAATGACCGACGCTTTTCCGATGAAAGGCGGACCCGCTGTAAAAAACAGATGGGGTGTCACCCTCAGCTTTCCCGCCAACGCACCGGGACCATTCCCTGTGCATGACAAGGCGCACATTGTAATCCAGGACATTGAGCACTGGAAAGACTATGTCACACGCCCGAGCGCCATTTTCCCTGAGGAGTTATGGGCGACGACAGTGGCACAGGTGGCGGCAATCGACAGGAACGAATACTTCGTCGCGCCGTTTGTCGCGCCGGGCGTTTTTGAGATGAGCCACTACCTGCTTGAGATAACCAACTGCCTGACGGCTTTTTACACAAACCCCGATGAGATGCACGAGATTATCGATATGATCACCGATTGGGAGCTTGAAAATGCCGAGCAGATTTGCAAATACATTAAGCCTGACGCCCTCTTCCATCATGACGACTGGGGCAGCCAGACCTCATCCTTCGTGTCCCCGGCCATGTTCGAGGAATTTCTCCTGCCCGCTTACAAGAAAATTTATGGGTATTACAAGACCCACGGCGTCGAGTGCATCGTCCATCACACGGATTCATACGGAGAGAACCTTGTACCCTATATGATTGAGATGGGCATGGACGTCTGGCAGGGCTGCATGTCAACAAACAACATCGGCGAGATCATCAAAAAGTACGGTAAACAGCTCACTATCATGGGCGGTATCGACAACGGAAAGGTCGACAGGGAGAACTGGTCACGTGACACCATCCACGACATCGTGTTTAACGTCTGCCGTGAGTACGGGCCAAAATACTTCATTCCCTGCACCACCATGGGTGATCCGGCGAGCATCTATCCCGGCGTCTATGCAGCCGTCATGGAAGAGATTGACAAAGCGTCCGCAGAAATTTTCAAATAACGTGATAAAACCGCCTGTCAAAGAATAATTTTCTTGGGCAGGCGGCTTTCTGCACAGATAACACAAACAGTATCCCTCACGGTTTGCTGGCAAATCATCGAAACAGAATAGAATTTCGGTATTTATTGCGATTGCACTATTAATTATTCATTATGTATCACGATAAAATAGATTATAACATATGAATATACGAGGCTTTTTTATATATGGACAATAAGCAGAGTAATAAACCACCAAAAAAAAGAATACGAAAAATCACCTTGATTATTCTTTCTGTTCTTTTTGTTTGTGCTTTGACGAGCGCTATATTTGTTTTCACTGAATTATCAAAAATGAAAAAATACGAACCTGGTGCGACGATCGCACCGGCAAACGAGGTCTTCGATACAGAAGATCAAGAACCCATAAACAGCAGCGCGCCGGTAATCAACCCAAATGACGTTAAATGGCCAACCGGCATCAAGCCCCTTCGCAACCAGGATTACATTAATATTCTGCTCATCGGGCAGGATCGCCGCCCGAATCAGCCGCGCCAACGCTCTGATTCCATGATTATACTAAGTTATAATATGAAGCAAAAGACGGTTAAGCTTATTTCCCTCATGCGCGACATGTATGTTCAAATTCCGGGATACAGTGATAACCGAATCAATGCCGCCTATCAGTTCGGCGGTCTTGATTTGCTGGATATGACGATTCTGCAGAATTTCGGTGTCGGGATCGACGGCAATTTTGCAGTGGATTTCGATGGCTTTACAAAGGTTGTTGATACACTAGGCGGCATAGACATCAACATCACTGCTTACGATGCTGCATATTTGAATAAAAGAACCAGCACTTGGAATATCCATTCCGGGCTTAACCATTTAGACGGCGCACAAGCCCTGGACTATTCCAGAATCCGTTATGTCGGAAATGCCGATTATGAACGAACCGAGCGGCAGCGCAATGTCATGAATCTGATCATTGATAAAATTCTGGCCTTAAGCGCCTCCGATCAGCTCAAGATGGTCGATGTTCTCCTGCCATATCTGACGACCGACATGTCCAAAACAAAAATTCTAAGTTATTGCTTGACTGTTATGCAAAACGGCATAAACGGTGTGGAAAAATACCGAATACCGGCGGACGGCACATATTCGTCCCCCGTCATCCGCGGCATGGATGTGCTTTTGCCTGATTTGGAAAAAAATTCTGATCTGATTCAGAAATACCTGGAAAGTTAGCTGTTTTTGCCGTTCGTGTTCGTATATTTATAACCGGTTCTTTTTATACCAGTCAACGAATAATGCAATACCCTCTTCGAAGTTGGTTTTAGGTCTATACCCAAGAACCTTTTGCGCTTTCGAAATATCAGCGTAAGTAATATTGACGTCTCCCGGCTGAATTGGCTGGCAGTCCAGCTTCGCTTTCAATTTCAGCTCGTTCTCAATCGTCTCAATCATATGAGATAATGAAATGGTATTGGATTCGCCGAGATTAAAGATACCGTATCTCTTCTCAGGAGAGTCAATCCACTTGCAGGCTTTCATGATTCCGTCTACTATGTCGTCGATATATGTATAATCACGTTTTGTCGAACCGTCTCCATAGAACGGTATGGTTTGACCTTCAATAATCAGCTTCGTAAATTTATAAATTGCCAAATCAGGGCGCTGCCTCGGCCCATAGACTGTAAAAAACCGCAGGCAGGCCGTATTGATATGATAAAGATGATGGTAGGTGTAGCAAATAAGCTCACCTGCTTTTTTCGTCGCGGCATACGGTGAAATCGGGTTATCAACCGAATCGCTTTCCGAGAAAGGTACCTTGTCGTTATTACCGTAAACGGAAGAAGATGAGGCAAATATATGTCTTTTGATTTCGTATTTTTTCAGACATTCCAGAATATTCATTGTGCCGCCGATATTGACATCCGCATATAACTTGGGATCAGCTATCGACGGCCGGACACCGGCGCATGCGGCAAGATGGATCACCATATCAGGTCTGGCTTCCGAAAAAACACCGTCCAAAAAAGCCCAATCCCTGATATCGCCTTCAAATACTTTAAATTGCCGGCCTGCACTTACGGCCGTTCTTTCAACTTCCCGTATATTCACCCGCTTGTATTGCGGATTATAATATTCGCTGAAACTATCAACACTGTAAACGTCATATCCGTTTCGGAGCAGCGCCTCACAGGCATGGGAGCCGACAAATCCGGCTCCGCCGGTGACAAGGCACGTTTTAATCGGTTTATGTATCTCGCTCATTGTGCGCTCTCTCCTTTGTTTCTTATATTCTTCCGATCGAATAGTACTCAACGCCGGCATCCTTCATCTCTATAACACTGTAAATGTTTCTGCCGTCATAAACAAGCGGCGTTTTCATGAGCTTCTTATACATCTCCGGCTGAGTTTCTATGACGGTTTTCCATTCGGTGAATATAAAGCACACATTCGCCTTTTCCAGTGCTTCATCGGTGTTTGTGACATATTTAATGCTGCCGCGACCATGACCGCCTTCAGCATATACTTTCTTAAAATTGTCGATTCCCACAGGATCGTAGGCGTATATTTCCGCCCCTTGCTCTAATAAAAGAGGAATATTAACAAGTGACGCTGCTTCGCGCAGATCGTCGGTTCCGGGTTTAAAGGTCAAGCCGAGAACAGCTACCTTTAATCCGCTGAAGGTAATCAGCCGCTTACAGGCCTTTTTAAACAGAATCGTTTTTTGATCGCTGTTGACATCAATCGCAGCCTTTACTGTTCTGAGCTTATACCCGTGCTCATCTGCCAAATGCTCAAGAGCCTTCGTATCTTTCGGGAAGCATGAACCGCCATAGCCGATACCGGCGTTTAAGAATCTGCTGCCGATTCTCTCATCGAAGGACATCCCCTTCGCCACATCTTGAATGTCGGCACCGACAAGCTCGCACAAATTGGCAATATCATTCATATAGGATATTTTCAATGCCAGAAAATCATTCGAGGCGTACTTTGTCATTTCCGCTGACCGGCGTGAGACTGACACAATAGGGAGATTAAACGGCTTATAAATTTTCATAAGCATTTCTTCTGCCCATTTGCTATTTGTTCCAATGATGATTCTCGAGGCATGCAGCGTATCGTGAACCGCCGTACCCTGTGCCAGAAACTCGGGATTAGAAGCGACCTCGACCTTGAGCTTTTTACCGCCGTCGCAGCCATTATGCTTATCCGGCAGAAAATCGTTGATAAACTGTTCCACCTTATCGTTTGTCCCAACCGGTACCGTAGACTTCACAACGACAAGGCAATCTTTTTCGATGGTTTCGGCGATCTGCCGCGCCACTGTTGCAATATAGGACAGGTTGGCTGATCCATCAGGCTGTTCAGGCGTCCCGACACCGATGAAGATAGCCTCTGTTTCTCTATAAGCAGCTTCACAGCTCGTCGTAAAGCTGATTCTGCCGTTCTCCAGATTTTTCTTAAGCAAATCATCCAGATCCGCTTCATAGATTGGGGAAACACCCTGACTCAAAAGCTTGATTCGATTTTCATCGATATCACAGCAGATTACATGATGGCCAACCTCGGCAAAGCATACGCCTGCGACAAGCCCGACATAACCGGTACCTGTAATCGTGATATTCATAATATGTACACCAACCATTCTATATTTTTCTGTATAATAGCATCGGTACAGCTCAAGAAGCTAACCCTTTTCATGCCATTCATGATTTTTATTGAGATACTCCGTCATTCTTAAGCGTATAGGCTTTAAAATATACTTTATATATTTAGTATAATAACAATACATCACGCAATATTCAAGAGATTACCATTATATTTGTCCTTATTCGCCGGTTATAAGCTGAGTATAGGCGCATTCATAGAATCGTCCGGGTCAGGTAGGCGCTGAGCGGTTATGGCTGAACAAGCGTCTTCTGATACAGCGGCGCGCGCATGTATTTTTTTACTGCTTTTTGTAATATTTTTATAAATGGTTCTTAATAAAATTAATTTCTCATAATTATGATATTTCTCGATATAATTTGAGACTTTTCTCATTTTTTCTCATATTTTTGAATCTATATGCTCTTTTTTATGCATAAAAAGAATGTTATAGTAAAATAAATATGCTGGCAACCGGCAATTCAAACAATCCGTGCTGCAGCTTTTTAAGAATTATATGAATATTTTTTTATAAAAACACTTGTTTTTTGTTCGATTTATGTATATATTAATATTAAATAGAATAAGAGCAATAATTTACAAGCCATTTTGATTGTTGCACGCCCGAAACATTTGCTAAAATGCGTTTTTGAATAATTATTGCCACGGACTTGCATTTTTGCAAATATCTCATTAGGGACTCACAACCGCCATTCCATCTTGCGTGAAAAACCTGATCAGCATATATGAACCCAAGTATATCATCAGAAAACTCATTATATTTTTAGAACTATTTTTATTGTTTTAAATTTTAAGGTCGCTTTCTGTTGACAAATACATTTTGTGGTATATAATATTTTATACTCACTATAAAGTACCACAGCTGTCTCAATTGGTGCCATTTTTTCCATTCGGTGGCAGCATAAAGCTCTTATATTGTGATTATAAGGCGGCATACTCAGGTTTAAAGCTGATGCCGCAAGTAAGCAATTTATACTTACATATTATAAAGGACAAGATGTATGAAGATCAAATCAGGTTTCATGATACGCGAAATTGCGGGGCAGTGGATAGTTGTTCCTTTAGGTTCAATGGTTGTTGAATTTAATAATATTATGACACTAAGTGAAAGCGGCGCATTCCTATGGCATATGCTCGAACAGGGAGCCACCGAGGACGACATGGTAAGCGCATTGCTTAAAGAATATGATGCAAGCGAAGCGTTAGTCAAAAGCGATGTTCATGCTTTTATTGAAAGCATCGCAAGCAAACAACTATTTGAATAGCACTTGGAGGAAGCATGGCTTTAAAATACTCTGTTTTGTATAACGGTATTATTGAAAATGGCATTGTTATGGGTAAGCCTGTGTCAGGATTTTTCGAATTGACTTCCCGATGTAACTTTCGCTGCAAGATGTGTTATGTTTGCGGGATGAGCGAGCATCAATCGCTCATTAAAAAAGAGCTTACCACAGCTCAATGGATTGATATGGGCAAGCAGGCGAGAGATGCCGGCGTTTTGTTTCTTGTTTTAACAGGCGGCGAAATTTTTATGCGTAAGGATTTCTGGGAAATTTATGAAGCCTTAGGCAATATGGGCTTCATAATCACTCTCTATACCAATGGTTCCTTACTTAATGACGACATGATTCAGCGCTTGGCTAAGCAGCCTCCTTTGAAGGTCAGCATCTCTGTTTACGGTGCCAGTGCTGCAACATATGAAAAAGTTACCGAGTGTGCCGATGGTTATGACAAAACCATTACAAATATTAAAAAATTGATTAATGCGGGCATAAGCGTTGAGCTGAAGACCACAGTCATAAAGGCAAACAGCGAAGACTTTGAAGAGTTGGCCGATCTGGCACGAAGCATGGGGAAAAACATGGGCATCGTCAACTACATTACCCCCAGACGAGAAGGCTCCGGCACTGATCCTGTTGCAAACAGACTCACTCCGCTGGAAATGGCTCGTTTCGAAGTCAGAGCAAACAACTATATGAAGCATCTGTATGATCTTAATAAAGATGCTGCCCCAAGTCTTATCATTGACGACGTAATGTCAGATGGGCATATTGAAAATGCTAAAAAAATCGCTGACACGAAAATAATCAAAAAAACAGCTTTTCGCTGCACTTCCGGAAAATGTGCGTTCTGGCTCTCTTGGGAGGGCAAGCTGTTCCCCTGCGGATTGCTCAGCGATATTCAAGCCAATCCCCTCGCTGTCGGTTTTGAAAACGCATGGCAAGAAATATGGAATAAAAGTCATGAAGTTCCCTCTTGTCAGGAATGCGACAGCTGTAGCTATTTTAATGATTGTATGTCGTGCCCGGCGCGTCTCAAATTAGAAACCGGCGAATTTACAAAACCGGCTCCATATTTATGTGAGTTCGTGAAAGCTTTGAAAGCTGAAAACACTTTGGTTAAATAACATGCAGAAAATAATTTACTTTATTTTTCAATAGTTTTGAAAGGAGGAAAAGTTGATGAAAAAGTATATGACTCCATCCCTTCAGATGGTCACTCTGAGAGTTGAAGAATCCATTGCTGTGGCTGCTTTTAAATGTGATGGAGCCTGCACGCACGACGTCTACGACAAAAAAGGTAAGCTTGTATGTCATGCACATGGTAGCTAGAGAGCTAATTTCTTATTAATTTCAAGGAGGTGAAACGAATGAAAAAGTACGTCACACCAGAAGCTACCCTTGTTGAGCTTCGCTTAGAAGAGGGTATCGCTGATTCTACAACTTGCTACAAAGCAAGCTGTGAAGATTATTGGGAGGCTCCGTCAGGTTCGTGAGAACCGGTAAAGCTTTGAGCTTTATAACTTATTGCTTAAACTTTAAATTTTTATTATAAAAGAAGAGAAGGGTTACATTTGTAACCCTTCTCTGCAATGTATTATTAATCCTAAGTTCCAATGAAACAGCAGAACAATCTCTTCAAATACACCATAAACGAAAGTTTTAAATTAAACAACTGCTTATACTGGAGATCGGTATATTAAAAAATAATGAGGGGGAAGGGTATGCTATATAATATAGGGGGGTTATGGCTGCATTTCACAGGAAGTAATCCATACTTTGAAAAACGAAGCGTTGTATTTCAGCGAGATGCTTCGGAAAAAAGTCCTGAAGAATGTGACATGCGAATTTCCATAGAACTCGTTGACGATATTATAAAGCCGGAAGGTGACGAGGTTTATGGCGGTCAGGCTGCCGTTATACTGCGTAAAAAGGCACCGGAAAAGGGATACTATATTTATGGGAACGACTTTACGCTGCAGAGCGGACATCGTCGGATGCCCTCACTGCTCGACGCCAACTCGGAATGGAGCGACGTCACAATGCAGTATCTTTTAGCGGATACCTATTCGACAAACGATGATGGTTCTATAATTCCCTGGAGCCAATATGGTTCATTCCTATCCATAGGCCTTGCCTTCAGAAATCTATTGATGAAGAAGAACGGCCTGCATATACATTCCGCCTCTATTGAATATCAAGGCAAGGGTCTTATATTCTCCGCCCCCTCCGGCACCGGAAAATCGACGCATGTCAGACTCTGGCACGAGTTATATAAGGACGAGGTTACAATAATCAACGAGGACAGACCGGCTATACGTTATATGAATAATGTCCCGATGCTTTGCGGAACGCCTTGGAGCGGTACATCAGATCATTTTGTCAACAAAAATGTCCCGTTAAACGGTATTGTGATGCTCACGCAGTCTCCGGTCAACACCATTGAAAAGCTATCTGGAAGCAACATATTGCAAATGCTGATGCCGCGATGTTTTCTGCCTTATTTTGATCCTGAGCTGATGGTTGAAGCTATCGCCACATTAGAAAAACTCGTCAATGAGGTTCCCGTTTATTTATTGAAATGCCGTCCGGATTATGAAGCAGTGGAGCTGGTTCGAAAATGTCTGATTTAGATAGCGAATTAAAAGTAATGAAAGCCGTTGATATCTTCAGTATCACAAACGATATTTTAAATCAAGGCGGACAAGCGTGGATCACAGTTACCGGAATGAGCATGTACCCTTTTTTAACGGAGGGCCGAGACAGCGTCGAGCTGTCTAAAACAAGCTTTGCAGAAATTAAAAAAGGTGACATTGTTTTAATTAGAAGATTAACCGGTGCCTATGTCCTGCATCGCGTTTTGAAGATACAACGAACTAAGGACTGTTTTTATATGATCGGTGATGCACAGCAGTGGATAGAGGGGCCTCTTGCGCCCGAGCAGCTGCAGGCGGTAGTTACAAGCATAAAGAGAAAAGGCCGTGTTATCCGCTGTGACAGCAAGCTTTTAAAATTCTGCGTTTCAATTTGGCTGTTACTCATTCCCGTCAGATCAAAAACCTTGAAATGTGCGAGGCTGGCTAAACGGATAGCAAAAAAGATAAATCCAAAGTTTAACGTTGGTTTCTAGCGCTTCTTCTAATATACTCCAATTCGGTTAGATGCCACATATTTTAATGTCTTTGCCATATTCCGTTGGGAACTGGCAAAGACATTTTAACTCTATTAACTTGCAGGTTTATGCCTCTGAGCTTTCAAAGCTACAAGCACAACACCGCAGCTTTTCGCTCAGCTATATAAATTCAGGTTTCGGAATAGATCAAGGCTTGATCCGGTTCTTTTTCGATAACTTTACTGTCGAGCACTTGTAAATGCCTATTACATATTGAGATTGCCGCTTTCCTATGCGTGATAATTATGCACGTCGGATCATGCGGCATGTTATTAATTGATTGGAGTATTTTGTACTCCGTAAACTCATCGAGCGCAGAAGTCGATTCGTCTAAGATAAGCAGCGGCGATTTTCGGATAAAGGCACGTGCGAGGGCAATACGCTGCCCCTGTCCTTCGGATAACCCCTCGCCTCTTTCACCAATGACTGTATCAATACCGTCTTTTAATGCATTAACAAATTCATCGGCACAGGCACTTTTGAGGGCCTCATCCATTTCCTCACGCGTGGCTTCAGGGCTGCCGATTCTGAGGTTATCGGCAATACTGCCGCTGAATAGGTAATTACCCTGCGGTATATAACCAATAAATTTTCTGCTGTCGGCGTTTGTCCGCTCCGAGCTGCCGTCATTATCTAAAAACAGCACCTCGCCCTCCGATGGTACGATAAAATTCATTAAAAGCTTGATGATCGTCGTTTTGCCGACACCTGTTGTTCCCGTAATCGCAACAGTATCTCCGGCGGTGATATCGACACTGACATCCTTTAAAATATAGTCTTCACCATATTTAAAGCTGACGTTCTTGAGCTTAATATTAACCTTTTCGGGGTTAAATCCCGAGGTACTCCGATCCTCCGATTCAAGCTCGCTGATCTCAATTGTCCTCCCGGCAGATGCCAAAATAGACACGAAGCTGGGTATAGTCCTGCCGAGCCCGATGATTGGCGCTTGAATTTGTGCCACCATAGACAAAAACAAGGTCATGGTTCCAAATGTGATGGCATGATTTGATATACCCACAGCACCGATTGCAAAAGCGACCATGTATCCGGCAGAAAATGCGATACCCAGAACAGTATTCGTCAGCACAGTAAGTCTGCTTCTCTTAAAAACCCAATAAAACCGTTCCTTGCGGAGCTCTGTTAATTTTTTTACACTTTCCTCTTCATTCGAAAACGACTTAATTATTATGATATTATTCATACTCTCGTGTAAAAATGAGCTGTACGCGGATTCTGATTCCTGCACCTTGACCTGCAGCCTCTTCAGCTTAGCGGCTAAATATATACTCATAACGACAGCAATAGGACCACTGATTAAAGCAAAAAGGGCAAGTTTCTGATTAAAATGATATAAAACGATAAAGGCGGTGACGAGCTGTATGATCAATGTTATTATCGAAGGCACAGTTGAGGTAATACCGCTTGTCACTGCGTTAACATCGCTGGTCATCCTTGTTATCAAATCTCCGCTGGGATATTTGGAAAGCTTCGGCCATTTTGTTTTAAGGATGCTCGCATACAGCTTCAGTCTGATTGAAAATGAGTATTTTTCATTAACGATAACGCCAAAGACAGAATAAAAAATCCCGAAAGAGATATCGAGCACCGTCAGCGCAACCATGATTAGAATACCAAATACCAAGCCTTGTGAGGACGTTGCCAGATCGACAACATATTTTGAAGCGACAGACGAACCAATACCAACCAAGGACATCGAAACATCTAAAATCAAAAGCCCAATAATACTCCAAATATATTGCTTTGAATACTCAAACATCCATTTTGCATATCTCTTCTGATTCGTAAAATCTTTAAAGAATGCTTTTAATTTTTTTACGTACATACATAACCTCATGCGTTTGCATTTATATAATATGGAAGAATGCTATACTCGTGAAAAGCAATCATTTTATTTCATTACAATGATATATGTTCCGTAATAATTCGTCAACAAGTTTCTTCTAAACATGCTATTAAATCAGGAATTTCTGTATAATGAGAGCCTCCTTTTCGTCACTTTTTTCCTGCCGAAAAGGAGGTCTGCACTTTTACTTTATTTACCTGATGATAATTATTACCAAGTTAATTTACCAATTTTGCTCACTTGACAAGCGAAAATTCATTATTAATGAGTTTATCACTTGACAAGCCCAGTATTTTTGCCGTCATCGCACTATTGGATGCAAATTTATTATGACTGACCTGATAAACAGCGCCTTTTTCAGCCCCGTTTACATTAAACAAGCGTGTGTTTTCCAGATATACCTCGTTATCTGTGACAGTAGCCTGACCGGTTGACTTTATGCCTGTTAAATTAAACACAGAATCCAACTTTTCGCCGGACTGTGCTATCAAAGTTATTTTATTTGATGAAATAAGTGCTTTTCCGGCGATAAGGCCAATAAATAAAGCTGTTCTGCCGAAGGTAGAAATTTTGTTGTTCATTATAACGGCATCCACCGTATCAAATGCGGATGTCTTATAAAGTGCAATCCCACTCTTCATAGTAATCGTGTTATCACTGACCGTGAAGTATTCACTTGTGATATATATGCCGCACAGCATTTTTGAGGAAACAGTATTGTTGACAATTGTGTTGCCGGAAATGATAACATTATTAACGCTTGTTCCCATTTTATTCACGATTGAGCCGTCTCCGTCGCCTGCATTTATCAGCGTATTATGGAGAATTTTCACATCTACAGCCTTACAGTAAATCCCCTCTGTGTCAACCCCTCCAGTTATATTTTCCAGATAGTTGTTCTGAATAACACATCCGCCATCACTATACAACAATATACCATGACATTCTCTTTTGTCGCCTGTTGTTGAATAGCCGACGGCGACATTACTTATTCGATTATTTGAAATTGTTACATTTTCAGCAAAGACTGTCGTCGAATTTGGATAGCCCAGAGAAATTGCCGCTGTACTAAGAACGCTGCCCGCATTCCCTATTTTATATATTGCGTTCCCATCGATCAAGCCTGAGTCGATTTTACAGGCCAGCATAATACCATATCTGCAATTTGAGATATCACAATTCGTCACTTCTGCTCGTGTTATATAGCTGGTTGCCGAGTCTGTCGAGCAGTATACAAATCTTGTCACGCCGCCGGACTCGACAGGGCTGGTATAAATAACTTTATCAATGGCGAGCTTGACCGGTTTTGAGGGCTGCATATACAGGAATACGCCTGCGCTGTCCAAAATGCTCATATTTCTGACCGTGACGTTGCCATTACAGAATAAATAACCCGGCTCAAGCAACTGAGTATTAGCGCTCGCTTCTCCAAGTATCACCAGATCCTTTTTTGCGGTTAAGTTAACATTTTGCAGATTATATTTCCCAGCTGGAAAATATAACGTTTTGCCTGCTTGTTGCGCTGCCTCGAGCGCCTTTTTTACAGCGGGTGCATCATTACTCGTTCCGTCCCCTTGAGCACCATAAGCTTTCACATTTATATAATTCTGGATGGTGTTTTCCGGCAACACCGTGTTTAAGTCCGACACATGCATCATCTCCTATAAGACATCATATGCCGCTGCCCCTTGTGCTGTCCTTAAAGTTTGTATTAAAATGTCGGCCGCCCCACACAGGACAAGGCAACTCCCCGCCCAAAAGGGCGGGGAGTTGCAGTTTAATCTGTATGTTGTTAACTTGGAATCATCGTGTCGCTATTTATCGTATTGTTCCGTTTAACATCATTCAGCATACTACCTGTTAAGCCGAAAACTAAATCCGACAAGTCACCATTGGTATTAAACGCATTGCCTCTAATGTTATATGTGGCACTTTTACTGCAATTATACATATTCAATAATACCGTATTGGCAATAGATATATTGTTATCGGTAATATTAATCACCGCGCCTGAAGCGGTACCGGTCAAATTAATTGCAGAATCCAGCTTTTCGTTTGACTGACAATTTTGCGTAATTTGATTACCGGAAATAGATACTTGTCCCGTTGTGCGAGTTAAATAAATACTGGTTCTGCCATATGTTTTAATGATGTTATTTTTTATGACTCCATCAACAATTCCGTTAACCAACGCATCATTCACTAAGGCTACATAAATTGAAATGCCGCTTGTCATCGTAATTTTATTGTTATTAATCGTAAAATCCTGACCTGTAACAAGTATACCATTCATATGTTTGGTTGAGATGATATTATTAATAATGGTGTTTCCCATAATGATAATATCATTATGCAGCGAATTTCTTTTATTGACGATCGCACCGTCACCATCACCAACATTAATCAATGTATTATCGAGAATTTTTACGTCAAGCGCTTTGCAGTAAATACCTTCTGTATCAAAGCCGCCAAGTATATCTTTAAGGTAATTGTTTCTGATAATGCATCCGCCATCGCTGTATAACATGATTCCTTGACACTCGCGTGCTTCTGCTGTCGTTGAGTAACCGGCTGCTACATTACTTATTATATTATTAGATATTATGACATTGTTCGCATAGATAGTATCAGAATTCGGATACCCCAGTTCTATGGCACTTACACTCTGAAAAGCATCTGAATTACCTATTTTATTAAACTTATTTGCATTTATTAAGCCTGAATTGATAGGACACATCAGCATTATCCCATATCTAGTCTTTGAAATATCGCAATTCGTAATCTTAAGATTTTCTATACCGTTACCGGATACATTTGAAATACAATATATAAATCTGGTATTGCTTGAATCACCGGTATAAGATACACGATTGATGGCGACATTAATCATTGCGTTTGGCTGTAAATATACGAATATTCCTGTATCGTCTTTTACTTGGAGATCGCTGATACTCACATCACTGCTACAGAATAGATATCCGGGATTAATTAATCTTGACGTCCCATTTGGTTCTCCCACTAAACTGATACTATTATATGCCCTCAAATTGGTATTATATAAATTGTACTCCCCGGTTGGGAAATAGAGTGTCAGATTGTTGGTTTGTGCTATGGAAAGTGCCTTCACAACCGCTGCAGAATCATCCGTTATTCCATCACCGACTGCGCCGTAATATTTAACATTAAGAACAGTAGGCGGCGCCAATCCGAGCAAGAATATTGGCGCAATTAACACAAGCAGCAGAGATACAATCCTGACGCTGCTCCAATGTACAATATTTTTTTGTTTAATAACGCGCTTAAAGTGCCTGTTTCTTTTAAAACATGCCTGAGTCATATGTTTTCTCAGGTGAAATAGCATTTTTTCATCACCTATACCTTAATATAAAATCATAATATACATTAAAGTATAGTTCGTCAACTGATTTTTATCGCAAAATCTGAGACTCCGCGCATTAAAATAGAATCTTCCTTAATAACTGTCAATTATCACAGTAAAAGGAAGATTCTATTCAATTTTATTGTATAATGCTTACAGTCTGATGATACCGGCTAGTATGTCTTTCGTTTCATTTGCCAAGCCCGTCTCAGCCGGCGCTAAAAAGCTGTGCTCATTAACTAATTGTACTCGGCTTTGTGGTTTGGATATTATTAGCCTTTATGCTGCTCAGCATGCTGCTTTTACAGCCGTACAGTGAGTCTGTTATTTCTTTACTGGTTATAAGTGTGTTGCCCGATATGTCATAGGAGGCGTCTTTGCTGGTATTATACATATTTAGCAAGTTCGTATTGGTGAACGATATGGTATTTTGGGCAATCGTAATTTTCCCGCTCGCGGCAGTACCGGTCAGATTGATGACAGCATCCTGCTTTTCACCAGACTGGAATATTTGCGTTATTGTATTTCCGGTTATGGTCACCGTTCCTGTTGGACGCGTGAGATAAATGCTGGTTCTGCCGTATGTTTGAATGATATTATTCGTTATAGTCCCATCAAGAACGCCGCCATCAATGACTGCTGCATAAAATGCGATACCGCTTTTCATCGAAATTTTATTATTGCTTATCGTGAATTTTTGACTTGTAACAAGTATGCCCTTCATCATAGAAGTTGAAGAAGAAAAATTGTTGGTTATGGTATTTCCAGAGATGATAATATCATTACTGGGCGAATTCTTTTTGTCAACAATCGCGCCATCACCATCGCCTACATTGATCAAGGTATTATTCAGTATTTTCACATTAACTGCTTTACAGTAAATACCCTCAGTGTCGTAGCCTCCGGTTATGTTCTCCAGATAATTGTTTTGAATGACACATCCGCCAAAGCTATAAACCAATATTCCTTGACACTCGCGTGTTTCAGCTTTCGTCGAGTAACCAGCTGCTACATTGCTGATATGATTGTCGGATATCGTAACATTCATTGCCGACACCTTATCAGAATTCGGATACCCCAGTGCTATTGCGCCTACACTCTGCAAAACAGCGGTATTGCCTATCAGGTTAAAGTTATTTCCGCTAATCAAGCCTGAGTTAATTTGGCATGACAACTGTATGCCATATCTGGTATTTGTGATATTACAGTTTGTTATCTCAGCATTTTCCAAGCCGTTGCCAACCACATTGGTGCAGCAATAAACAAATCGAGTGCTGTTTGTATCTCCGGCGTATGTCACATTGTCAATTTTCAGAGAACGCATTCCGGTAGGCTGCATGTATATAAATACGCCTGAATTATCAACAATATTGAAGTTTTTTACACTGATACTGTTCTTGCAGTAAAATGAACCGGGATTGATTAATTTCGTCGAGCCGTTTGGATCACCTGCCATAGTTAAGCTGGTATTTACGGTGAAACTGACGTTGTTCAAGTTATACTGCCCAGCGGGAAAATATAAGGTTTGATTATTTTTCTGCGATGCAGCCAGCGCCTTGCCGACAGCCTTTGAATCATTCGTGGCGCCGTCACCCTTAGCCCCATAATCCTTCACGTTGACAACACCATCGGTGTTGCTAATTGCTGTTGTATCTGCTGCTCCCGCGGAAATGAGTGCCATTACGCTCATGAGGATACCCGCTAATAATATAGTTAATATTTTAGTAACTTTTTTATTCATATTTACCTCCATAATTCTTGAAAATGTTCAAGCATTATGGAGATAATGCTCAACACTTTCGGCAACCGGCTATCCTAGTCAAACACCCTTTTCAGAGCTGTTGAACCTTAGACCCCTGGCTTTGCGTCCCCGCTTTTCAACGGGTTTGCCTTTTTCGGTTTGTTGTTATTCATCTTAATTGTTCTTTAGCTTGGATATTATTACTTTTACAGCTATCCATTGGATAGCAAAAACCCTCCCCTCAAGTTACCTTTGGGGAGGGTTATATTAACCTTCCATTTTCGGTAACCGGCTGTCATCACCATTCTGCAGAAATACACAATTTGGTATTTTACAGGATAATCTTAGACCCTTGGCTTTGCGTCCCCATTTTTCAATGAGTTTGCCTTTTCGTTATGTGTTTCATCTAGTTTCAGCTATTAGTACATATAATGTACCGCATTTCACTGTGCATGTCAATTGTTTTAATAAATTATTATCATATTCATCATTTTTCACTATATTTCCCTGCTTAATTGCATCATATTGTATCACAATTTGTCACAAGACATGTCTTGTTTCAAAGTAACTGCTCAAATGTGATAATATGTCAGGCGGCATCTGCGTACGTTTATCTCATCTTTATCTCAATTCAATAAGCCGATGGAACGCAGGTAGTCCAATCTGTCCTTCGAGCGCGCTAAGCTAAACAAGCTTTTGTTATACGTAACAGCGTATTTTCTTCTCTTTGTCAGGACATGAAATATTCTGTGAATCCATGCTGCCGGCAGCAGCCAAGGTTGCTTGATGGCATAATCATACCGCGCACTGAGCCGTTTCGGCTTTGGGAATAAAAGATTGAAAAACAGCTTAAAGAAAATCAATAGCTGCATATTATCTGCCTTGAACTTTTTGTTTGAGCCATCATTCAGCATGTAATTTTCTGATTTTTTTCTCGCATTATCCCCGCCGAAAACCCCGCCGTCTATCAGCTCCGTTGTAAACAGCTCAAGATATTCCTCGATGACGATATCCTCAAGATCAAGCTCCTCGTTATACTGCGAAATATCCAGGTTAAGGTAACGCTTGCTGCAGGCAAAAACATAGAATGTATAATCGATGATTCCAGCCTTACTGACAAGCTCCCAGAATTCGTTCCATTCAATATCATTTTTATATGTAACCCCATACAGCGCCACATCGATGAGCTGCCTGACTCCCACGCCGTTGCGTGCAAAGTGTTTATACATATGAATTAATAAGTAAGCAAGATTTACGGAGGGCTTTATCGTCAAAGCGTTTTCGCCCATCCAGACGCTTTTTCTGACGTTTGTCCATATAATCTCGTTAAAGAACTGGAACTGCGCATCTTTTTCTACGTCTATAATCGTATTGTGGAGTTCTATTTCCTTTAAGTAAGGGTGCATATATTCAATAACATGATGATCGCGGTGGCTTTCAACGTACCCCAATTTTTGCAGAATCGTATCACCTTGTGCAAAATGCTCCTTTTGCACAAGAATATCGATATCTCCCATGATTCGCAACTCCGGGAACGGATAAATATCTTTAATCTCAATGCCTTTAAAAATGATGACAGGCACATTCTGCCGGTTAAATTCCGAAAGTGTCTCTTTGAAGCCATCAATTTTCACCAGCTCGGTTGACACGAGAAACAATACAAAGCTTGTCCATCTCGCGTATATATCTTCCGGGATATAGCTGCCTTTTGCTTGGATTTTCTTAATAACCGGAAAAAGCAGTGTCTGAACCTGATGCTTCCCGGCAAGCTGAAAGACAGCATCCCAATCAATGCTGTTAAGTTCCTTGGCATCCAGGTCATCAATGCCATTATTTCTAACTGAAATTGATAATAGATTAAGAAATAAAAAATAGTTTTTATCCATCCTGCGCTCCTACTCATTCCGGTGTTTTGTTTTGCGTATAAGGATATTGTACGTCCAATATTTAGAATTTACTTCATTTTAACAATTCAGTTTCATTCTCACTCATATCTATGCATGTCATGCTGCGTGTTAATAGCTATTGCGTTTTCTTTTTCACAAGCCTACGCGCAATAAGATATATGTCTTTCATTTCCTTACGATAAAACAGTAAATTAATACCATATGTCATTATCGCCGCAATCACTGTTGTCAGGATTGCGGAACCAATCCAGCTAAGATAACCATGTATCGATATTTTCACGAAATAATGCATAAATATGATGATGCAGGCCATATTCATCACACTTATAATCAATCTCTTTAAGGTTGTTCTGATTTTAATAAATAATATATTGTTTCTCAGATAGAAAAAATAATCTAGAGTTCTATATAGCATTGCTACTAAAGTTCCTGTGACAACCCCTATTGTGCCGAAAAATTGAATTAAGGTAATTGAAAGCACAATATTGAGAGCCGCTTCAACGAAAGCACCGTTTCGCGTTTGCTTATAATGTCCAGCCGTTGTGATAATCATGTGATAGGGTTGTCTGAGGCAATAAACGCATTCTGCAGCTAGCAGTATGAAAGGGAAAACATCTCTGAGATAATTAGCATCATTGAAACCTCTCGTGTAAATTTTAATAAAGGGCGTCACTAATACGGCAGCACTTGCAAATGTAATGATAGTAATGCTGTGGATTAAGCATTCGTATGACTTGAAGTTTTTATCGATTAGGTTGTTTTCATCCTTTGCTATCATGTTCCCGAATGCCGCTGTGACGGCATCTGCAATCGTCGTAATTATCGAGTTTAATCCCGAAGTTATCATAGCATATACTGAATAAACAGCTACTTCCTTTATCCCCAAGAAAATTGTTAATAAAAATATATCTGTCTTGCTGTGAATAAAGTAAGCGACCGTATGCCCTATGCCGTCCCAGCGTTGAACCATCAGATTTTTGTCAGGCTGGCAATCAGTTTTGATTTTATACTTTTTTCTGACATAGAAATTGACAACTATAGGCCTGATGATGAATATGGAAGTGCTCCCGATCATCACAAGGTGTATTCCGGCTCCAAGCTTTATCAATACTACCACAAGCATAATATTGATAATGATTAATATTATCTGCAGTATTGTACTGAAATAATTCTTCTGGTCTGCACTTAAAAGCATTTGATAAGTGATTCCAAAGTAATAACGGATAAATAACCCTACGCCAATAATCATGACAAGGGTAGCTGTAAATATAAAACCCGGATTTCCTTTTATAATAAACGGCAATGTCCAGACCAGAATGAATATGTACAATATGGATATAAATGCCAGCTTTCTAAAAAAGCTTGCAGATGTCTTTAGTACAATTGAAACCTTTTCAATATCATTTGCCGCTAACGGCTTATACAAAGCTGCTCTGACGACACCTCCAATACCCGCTTGCAATAGTACTAAATACCCTAGAAACTGCGAAATAGATGTGGTCAGGCCATACACCGAAGACCCGAATTCCCGAATCAATAATCTTGGCAATATCAAGCTCGCGCCTAATGTCGTCAATACTAATATCAATGAAAACCACATATTATATAATGCAAATTTGCTTCTCAATACCGTTCTCCTAAATATCGAATAATACCTTATAATTTCGCTTTCTCTTTTAATGCATTTATATTGCTTTCTAATAACTTAATATTTTCATTTGCCGCTTTTTTAATATTGTCTGGCACAACAACCCGCTTGTTAAAATATTCGTTTATCATTTTTTCAACAACATCGCTTTTCGCTTCAGCTAATGAAATACATCTGTCACATTCCCCGATTTGTTTGTAATATCGCTTTACTTTCTCTGCATGTATGGGGAATGATAAAACTGATTTCGAAAATATTGAACCGATGATGCCAACATGCAGCTTTGTTGTCATAATAAAATCCACCGAATTTAATAATGCGCAAAGCTGCCATGGCGAATCATAATCATAATAGTATGTCGTTTCGCAAACCAGCTTTTTGCTGACATCTAATTCTGCGATAGGCACTGTGCTTACGTAGTCTCTTCCTAAAATTACTCCATATTCCTTATGTACTGCAAGAAATTTATTCAGTGGGCCAATAATTTTCTCAATATAAAGGTCATTCTCCAGCTTACTTGCGGGTACATGTAAAAACAGTATTTTCTTTTCGCCGAAGACCTCTGTTATCAATTCATTGATTGCTAAATCCGGAAGCATATCAGTTGTAATGATCTGGGCAGTGTCTGATGTTATCTTGATATCTCTTTTCACGCCATATTCTTTATAATATGATGCTGTCTCCTCGTCTCTTACAGTCAATTCCATTGAATAATCCATTATCCGGCACATAAGTTTTCTTAAATATCTCCACGATATCGGCCCGCCTCCAACACCTAAAATCATAATTGGCTTTTTTCTCATTAAAAAGATGATGCCAATAGGCATATAGCCCAGGAAGCGTTTGATGCTGGATTTGAAGGAGCTGTCTCTCTCTCCGAAATAGCCGCCCGAGAAATATATAAGTAAATCCGCTTTAAATAAATCAGTGACTTTCTGTTTTTTTCTATAATTCATGTGTGTGCGGTAAAATTCGCCTACTCCAAATCTACCGAATTCGAAAAAAATATTATGACCATTCGCATTGCATTGTTCGACTTTTTTAAAAAATATATCACCAAATAAATAATCACCGAAATTTGTCGAAAAATCGCACCCATGTAATATAATTCTCATCCGAGCTACCCTTTCAGAAATGTTGATAAATCAGCCCTTAGTAAATGTCAGGTGATATTTTTAACAGTTTCTGCTTCTTTTCGCTAAAATCTGTGTTGATCATCAAGTAAATCAAAATATAAAACATATATATATTATCATCGAGTAAGTAGCTGATTGCCATGCTCCGTATTGAAAGCATGACCAATGGCAAGTAGTTTATTATTGTTTTTCTATATGGTACTTCTTTTTTTGGAAATTCACATTTTAAAATGAATAAATATAGGAACCCTCCAAATATACCAATATAATAAATGATATCAATATACGTATTATGTGTCGCTGTACCAAATACAGATGATCCCAAGCCTCTTCCAAATATCGGTATTTTTAAGTTTGATAAAAAGAGCTGAAAATATGAAAGCCAAATGTCCGTTCGGCCTGTTGTTAAATCCGATGCCGAGCTTGTATCTTCTGTCGTCAAGCGCATAATATAGGATTGAATAAACTGATTACTCGAAAAAATATAAACAACAAAAAATATAAGCAAAATAACAAAGAGGCTTATGAACATGCTTTTCAAGTTCTTTCTCGTCACATAAATAAATCCAATAATTATCATCACGACAAGTGAAATTAAAAAGGACATACTCACCGAACTGACACCAAATACCGTCAGTATTATAAAAAGGATATATTCTGTCACTCCGGCTTTCCTTGTCACAATATACCCTAAAAGGCACGACAGCGCTATCGTAATAGGCATCGTAAAAAAATTAGGGTTCGTTGATAAGCCGCCAAAACGGGTGATATGTTCATCTCCGAATCTGAAAACACCAACACGCATAAAAGAATCGAGTCCCGGTATATATTTGTGGAAGTAACCTGCCAGCGACGCCAATATAATACCCAAGGAAAAGGAAATTAATATTCTCGATAAAGCGTACGGTTCTTTTTGCTGGAGGAAAAGATAAATCAAGATAAGGTATAACAGCATTTTGATCAGTTCGCTTATCGCACCCCGCCCGCCGGATAAAATGATAAATATACTGAATAATATGAATAATCCGAATAATTGCTTACTGATTGAAAATTTCTTAATGATAAATGCCAGCTTGAAAATTGCCGTCATTATCACGATATTGTAGAAAGTAAAACCGCTTGGAGATAATTTAAATATCACGGAAAAGGCTGCTGTATACATTAAAAATTCCATAATTTCCTGGGTGTCGGAAAAAATAATAAATACACAGGCAACGATCACTGCGGTTACCATTACAATTTTATAATTCACACCAACAAGGATTAAGGCTGATATCGTGAGGCATTTAAGCACAGTACTCAACTTCAGCCAATTTTGATTTTTACGCTCAGCCTCATATATCATTAAGCTCTCCATACTCACTAACAGCCTTTGGCATCAAAGCTCAGTCTATTATATTACCATTTTATAATATCATTAGAGTTTTTTTTGCTTATTTCTTTTGCGGGAATACCTCCAAGAGATATATTTCCTTCCGGGAAGCTTTTATTAACAACAGCATTCGCTCCAATCACGGTATTATCACCGATTATAATACTACCGAATAATTTAGCTCCAGGGCCGATATACACATTATTACCGACAACAGGCGGTAATTCGCCCCGAGCCCCGAGTCCTATATTCACACCGACATGTATTCTGCAATTCCTGCCTATTTTAACATGGGGATTTATCACTATATTTCCGTAGTGTGCTATCGATAAGCCTTCTTCAAATACATTCTCCGGTATGGTAAATCCCAGCTTATAAGAGAGCTTTCTCAACCTCATTTTAATATTTGTGTAGTAGTATATCTTGCCAATAATATCTTTCCGGCAATTCTTATAATATTCAGCTTTTCGAAGTATTCGGATAAACTTCCATATATCATCCTTCAAATATCTCATAAATCCGATTTTACCCGATTGCGCTTTTCGGTCACATTCTAAATAGTGGTAATATTCAGCTTTACTATGTATCATTAAATATCACCTGTTTTTAAATTCATAAATTCCAAGATTTTTGTTGCTCTGGTGCTGATACTTAAATCCTTAGCTTTTGCCAAAGCTCCCTCAGCAAGCATTGAACGATAGTTTTGATCATTCAATAATAGTTTTATGGCGGCTGCAATTTCGTCAACACTGCTGGGATCGACCCTTATCGAGCAGGTTTCGTCGAGAATGTCATCATTAAAAGGCAAGTCCGCAGATATAATTGGCAATCCGCAGGCCATCGCTTCGATAATGGCATTGCAGCATCCTTCGGCTAAGGTCGGAAGGACAAATATATCTGCAGCAGATAATAATTCAGGTACTCGGTCGTGCGGCTGAGAACCGCATAATAAAATCCCCTCGCAATCAGGGCGAATGTCACCAGAGCCTATAAAAATTGATTTAACCCGATCTCCGCCAAGCCCCTCAATCGCCTTTGAAAGCCGGTTAGCTCCTTTACCTTCGACAAATCTGCCAACAAACGCTGCGATAAACGCATCCTCCGGCAGACCATATTTTATTCTCATTTCCTGCTTATTTCTTTTGTAAAACAATCTGTTATCAATTGAGTTAATGAAAACACGGATAATTTCTTCCGGAAAAATATTTTGTTTCACGAGGCTTTCCTTATTGGCTGTCGAGACGGATATAACACCCTTGAGGGCTTTGAGCCTTGCTCGGGCTTTATCAGCGCCGCCCAAGCAGTCAATCGAGTAATTCGAGCATTCTCCGTAAGCGACGAAAGCTGGAATGCTGTATTTTTCAGAAATGCAGCTCGCAGCAGCCCCCGACTCAAAAATGAAGTGCGCATAAACCGCGTCGAAGTGTTCCTTATCGTGCAGCTTCTTGAAGGTCCTTTGAGCCGCATGAATGAAATTGCCAAGCGTAATATT
Source organism: Clostridiales bacterium UBA1316 (assembly GCA_002307055.1). Classification (GTDB taxonomy): domain Bacteria; phylum Bacillota; class Clostridia; order Oscillospirales; family Oscillospiraceae; genus Sporobacter. Next base: position 72,857 of record DBTM01000036.1, on the reverse strand, counting down.
TGTCGTGTTAATGATCCCTTTTCTCACGGAGGCCGCAGACAAATATCTCGGTGAATATATGGCTATCATATTACCGTTTGGCGTCTTTCTCTCTCTGAAATACGGCAGCAGCGGATTGCCGCGAAATATGACGTTTGTTAACGAAAGCGGACTGATGACCGTGCAGTCAATCCCTTGATCCCGGAACTGGCAAACCAGCTGATCCACAAACTCATTAAACGGTCTTTCCTCCGAGGTATAACCATCCGTTATGATGCATAATTTTTTTATCATTATTTACCGACCTTACTTATTCGAAGTCATATGATTTGCAGATATCTTTGTTAAAGTCTCATAGTTACTCAGCGCATTATTTTCATATGTGTATTTTTGAATCTTCTCTATATTGTTTTCAGCCATTTTTTTTGTTATTTCTTCATTTTTTAATAATAGATTCAACCGCTGCGCAAGCTCCTCTTCATCGTCTGCTTTTACAAGATACCCGTTTTCGCCGTTTTCTATCAGCTCTACACCGGCTATGCACTTATCTGTTGTTATAACAGGTAAGCCGCATGCCATCGCCTCGTTTATAACAAGGCCCCATATATCCTCTCTCGTCGGCAATACAAATAAATCTGATGCCTTGTAATAATTAAAAAGCTCATTTTTTTTCTTAAAACCAATGATAATTACGTTATCAATCGCATATTCCTTAATAAACTCCCGATATTCTTGTTCCTTCTCGCCCTCTCCAATTATCAGAAGGACATGTTCCGTATCAACCATTCTCCAAGCCTTAAGGAGCACATCAAAACCCTTTCGGTAAATAAACTGGCCTACAGTCATTGCGATCTTCTTAGCCGGTAACCCGAACGAACGCTTCATTTCTTTCTTCATTTCAGCTGTTACAGGTCGCGACAGTATCTCATTTTTATAAAACGAAGAGAAATTATGCTGATATATATTATTAAGCCGTGCTCCATAATGCAGAAAATAGTTTTTAGCATTTTCGCCATTGGCGAGGCAGGCTCTCGCATTCGCTACCAATAATCTTTTAACCTTATCTTTTAACGGGTGCGGATTGATAAAAGCACCATCGCAGTTTATTAAATATGGAATTCTCTTTAATCTGCATGCCGTCAGCATTAAGGAAGCAGTATGTGTACTATACTCAAAGGCTATTACATAATCATACTTTTCTTTTTTTAAGTACTTTAAGATTTCGAATTTGACTTTTTTAGGCTTATCCCAATTTTTCAATGCGATAAATTCGAAATTATTTATCGATTTTTCAAACCATTCCGAGTTTCTTGATGAATCATTTTTTTTCTCAAAACATACTGTCAATTCTACATAGCTGCTCAGTTCCTTAAATAAATTCACTCTATAAGGGGCCATGATTGTAGTTAAGATTAATACCTTCATCAATTAACTCTCCTCTCCGGCTTATTTATTGGTCGAACAAGCATCGGCTTCCGTATGCTTTCCGATATGCAGAACCCTCATGCCTAATACCCGCCCCAATCCCATTCAAAATGCTCGATATCGCTCTCAACGAGCTCCTCACCTATCTGAACCTCAATAAAGCGCAGGTCTGAGGTGGCGCGGATGGCATGCTTCTGACCTTTGGTTATATAGGCAACATCACCCCTGCGTACATTCCTCACATGGTCATCAATAAGGAGGTCGCCTGTACCGTCAACAATTGTCCAGATTTCATCTCGGATCGAATGCTTTTGGTAGCTGATTGATTTTCCGGCTTTAATTTGAAGATGCTTGGTCAGCGAGGACATGCCGTCGCTATAAACGACATAATCGAGTACCTTATACTCTCCCCACCGACGTTCCTCAAACATTGGCCGCTGATTAATTCCGTCAACATATGGCTTTAAATACGAGCTTTGATGCTTGTCCGCAACGAGAATACCGTCCGGACTCGCGGCGACAACCATATTTTTGGCACCCATAACCGTTATGGGAATATCAAGCTCATTGATTACATGCGTATTTTCACAGGTGTTGTCAAATACGACTTTACCAATGGCCTCGCTGTCCATCACCTCTGTCAAGGTATTCCAGGTACCAAGATCAAGCCATACGCCCGAATACTCCACCATTGAAATAGCTTTTTCTTTTTCGACAACCTCGTAGTCAAAGCTGATTTTCGGTAATTTTGAATACTGGCTTTCGATATCCTTATATTCGTTAAAGCTGATATATTTCTTAAGTATTTCTAAAATATAACCGAGCTTGCAGGCAAAAACGCCCCCATTCCATAACGCGCCGTCTTCTATGAGCGACTTTGCCAGTGCTTCTGTAGGCTTTTCCTGAAAACGCTCAACCGGTCTGCAAGCTCCCTCAGCAGGTGATTTTTTAGGGATGATATAACCATATTTCTCGGAAGGATAGGTTGGCCGAATGCCCATCAGCGCGATATTGCATCGGCCTTCCTTCACGGTTTTCTCCATACGCGGAAGAATTTTAAAATATTCTAAATCCGCGTAAGGGTCAACCGGCAATACCAACACGACCTCATCTTCAGCTATCTTTTTCTCCAGAACCAGGTAGGCGGCAGCCAGAGCGATGGCCGGGAAGGTATCCCTCCGCTCCGGTTCCATGACCACATTAACGCTGTTACCAAGCTGCCCTCTGATGGAATCCAGCTGCGCGCTGCCGGTCGCTATCACTGTGTCTGCTATGATCTCAGCCTCTTGTATTTGCCTGAATACCCGCTGAACCATCGATTCGGCTTCACCGGCATTATTTTTAAGCAGCTTTAAGAATTGTTTTGACCTAATTTGATTAGAAAGCGGCCACAGACGTTTTCCAGAGCCACCGGATAACAACACTATATTCATAACCGTATAAACTCCCCTAGTCTGCTTTTAATCTGAATGAGTCTATTTTGCGCTGTCAGCTTGTCGGCTGCTTTTATAGAATAATAAACCTTTATTTTTGGTTCTGTGCCTGAAGGTCTCACGGCAATCCACGAGTCATCGCTGAGAATGTATTTTAGCACATTTTCCTGCGGTAAACAATCGATTCCCTCCAAATAGTCCCTGATGTTCTTTATGTTGGGCAGCAGTCTATTACCCGTATGGCGCAGCTCTGACATAATATCGTTTATGCGCTGTGCACCATCGGGCCCTTTACAGGCATAGGAGTCGAGCGCATCAAGGTAATAGCCGTATTGCTCATAAAGTCCCTCAAGCACCTCGCATAGTGTTTGGCCTCTTTTTTTATGAAAAGCCGCCATTTCACATATCAGCAGGGACGCGACAACCGCATCCTTATCTCTGGCATGCGTCCCGACGAGATAACCGAAGCTCTCTTCATACCCTATGACAAACGTGTGCTCACCGGTCTGCTCATATTGTGAGATTTTATCTCCGATATATTTGAAACCGGTCAGGGTATCGACAATCTCGAGGCCATATTGACGGCCAATACTCGCCCCAAGCTCATTGGTAACGATTGTCTTAATCAAAACAGGATGTTTATCCAGCGTCTGCTTTTTTTCCGATAAAACGTATGACACCAAGAGCGCCCCAAGCTGATTGCCGGTGAGCAGTACATAATCGTCTTTATGTAAAACAGCAACTCCCACTCTGTCGCAATCGGGGTCCGTACCCAGCACGATATCTGCTTTCTCCTGGCGCGCCTGCAGCAAGGCTTTAGCCAAAGCCGCTTTATCCTCGGGGTTAGGCGTGCTCACGGTCGGAAACCCGCCGTCAGGAGCTTCCTGCTCGCGTACGACGGATACATGCGTAAAGCCTGTATCCGTCAATATTTTTCTTACCGGTATATTCCCGCTGCCATGCAGGGGGGTATAAACGATATGCAGCTGCTCCTTGGCGCGGTTGTCAGATAATAACGACTGTTTTTTCACCGCTTCTAAAAAAGCTAAAAGCACATGATCACCCACTATTTGAAGCAGGCCCTTGTCCAGTGCTTCATGCTGCATCAGGATGGGGATATTATCGAATTCCTGAACGGCTTGAATATATTTAATAATAATATCCGCATCTCTTGGTACAACCTGACCGCCGTAGTGGTCATATATTTTATATCCGTTGTATTCCTTCGGGTTATGGCTGGCTGTGATAACAATGCCTGCCGCGCAATTCAGTGCTCTGACAGAAAAAGATAAAACAGGCGTCGGCTGGAGTGTATCAAACAGAAATGTTTTAATGCCGCAGGCGCACAGCACCTGCGCTGCCTCAAGTGCGAATTTCCGAGAATTATTGCGGGAATCATATGCAATAACCACACCCTTCGATTTCCCTGCTTCACCGCGCTCGGCTCGTATATAGTTAGCTAAGCCGAAGGTCACTTTACGGATGGTGTATATATTAAGCCGGTTGAGCCCGGCACCCATGATGCCGCGAAGGCCGCCTGTGCCAAATTCCAGTTCCTTGTAAAAGCGGTCCTTAATTTCATCGGTATCGGTTATCGCACTTAATTCTTTTTTTGTTTCATCATCAATATACGCTGCTTCCAGCCACTGCCTGTAAGCTCCCAAGAAATCTGTCATCTAAGCATATCCCCCAGCGTAATTATCTTTCATTTCTGGTTTGGCTGGCTAAAAAATCCGTATAGGTAAAGCGAATACCCTCCTCAAGCTCTGTTGTGTATTTCCAGCCGAGAGCATCCAATTTGCTGACGTCAAGCAGCTTTCTGGGCGTACCGTCCGGTTTGCTGCTGTCAAATACAAGCGTGCCCTCATATCCGACGACCTTCATGATGGTTAATGCGAGCTCGTGTATTGAAATCTCTTTCCCGGTGCCAACATTGACCGTCTCATTACCGGAATAATGCACCATTAAAAATACACAGGCAGCTGCCAAGTCATCAACATACAGGAATTCTCTGAGCGGGGTACCGGTTCCCCAAATCGTCACTGTTTTTTGTCCGGTCACTTTAGCCTCATGGAAACGTCTCAAAAGTGCGGGCAAAACATGCGCGTTCTCGGTATGATAATTATCATTCGGTCCGTAGAGATTTGTCGGCATCGCGCTTATATAGTCCGTACCGTATTGCCTGTTTAAGTACTCACAATATTTTAATCCGGATATCTTCGCCAGCGCATAAGCCTCATTCGTCTGTTCCAGCGCGCCGGTCAGCAGGCTGCTTTCCGGAATCGGCTGCGGCGCCAATCTGGGATATATACACGAACTCCCCAAAAACAAGAGCTTTTTAACGCCATTATTAAAGGCTGATTTAATAACGTTCATTTCAATCAGCATATTGTCATACATGAAGTCAGCGGGATAGGTGTTGTTGGCATATATCCCCCCAACCTTAGCGGCACAAAGAAAAACGTAATCCGGCTTTTCATCCGTAAAGAATTTTTCCGTCACTGTTTGACGGCGTAAGTCCAATTGCTTGGAGGTTTGGCATATTAAATTACTATATCCTTTATTCTTGAGTTCTCGGAGAATTGCAGAGCCTACCATCCCATGATGACCGGCTATAAAAATCTTTTTATCCTTTTCTATTACTTCATTCCTAGCCACGTTGTTTCTCCCTCTGAGCGATTTTCATATCATTTTCCATCATAATTCTGACCAACTCATCAATAGAGGTTTTGCGTGGGTTCCAACCGAGGACACGTTTCGCTTTTGCCGGGTTTCCTAATAACGTCTCCACGTCCGTCGGTCTGAAATATTTCGGATCAACCTCAATAAATACCTCCGCAGTCGCCTTATTTATACCTTTTTCATTGATTCCTGTGCCTTCCCAAACCAGTTCAATTCCGGCGTGTCTGAAAGCCATGTTGCAAAAGTCTCTCACAGAATGCTGCTCACCCGTAGCAAGAACGAAGTCCTCAGGTACATCATGCTGAAGCATCAGCCACATGCACTCAACATAATCCTTAGCATATCCCCAATCACGCATTGCGCTGAGGTTACCGAGGTAGAGCTTCTTCTGCAGCCCATGTGCAATCCTGGAAGCGGCTATGGTAATTTTACGTGTCACGAAAGTTTCTCCGCGCCTCTCGGATTCGTGGTTGAAGAGAATGCCGTTAACCGCGAACATACCGTATGCCTCTCTGTAGTTCTTCACAATCCAGAAAGCATACAGCTTTGCGCAGGCGTACGGCGAATAGGGATAAAACGGTGTCGTCTCACTTTGTGGTACCTCCTGTACCTTGCCATAAAGCTCTGAGGTAGACGCCTGATATATTCTGCAGGTCTTTTCCATACCAAGCATATGCACAGCTTCGAGAATACGCAGTGTTCCAACCGCATCAGCATTGGCCGTATACTCCGGAACATCAAAGGAAACCTGAACGTGACTCTGAGCCGCAAGATTATATATCTCATCCGGCTTTACTTCATTAATAAGTTTAACGAGGCTTATCGAGTCGGTCATGTCGCCATAATGCAGATGGAAATTCGGTATACCCGCAAAATGGTCGATTCGTTCTCTTTTTTCAGTTGATATGCGCCTGACCAAGCCATGCACCTCGTATTGCTTGTCCAATAAAAGTTCAGCTAAAAAAGATCCATCCTGGCCGGTAATTCCGGTAATAATTACTTTTTTCACGTGTTATCCCCGTCCCGCTTCATTAAACTCATTATAATTTGTACATATCTAGAGGTGCCCTTACTTCTCGTGAGATTCTCCATTATGAATTTCCTCCCGTTTTGGCCCATGCGCATTGCTTTCTGCCTGTTCCGATATAAATCCAAAAGGGCCTCCTTCAGGCCTTCTTTATCGCCGGCCTGAGCACAAAGCCCGCAGTCGGCTTTCTTTATAATAGAACATAATTCGCTGTTCATATCAAACGACGCAACCGTAGGCCGCTCTGCCGACATAATGCTCCAGGTCTTGCTCGGAACGGAGTTCTGTCCGATATTTTCCTTTGAAATAATCAGTCCCACATCACCCAGACTGAAAACATGCGAAATATCCTCATATGGCTGGAACGGAATAAGCACCGTATTCTTAATGCTTTTCTCGGCTATCTGCTTTTCAACATTCGCTTTGTAAGCCCCTTCTCCAATGAGAACAAAGCAAATATCCGCATACACTTCCATGTCCTTCGCGGCGTCCAGGAGCATGTCCATATTTTGAGTTAAGCCGATATTCCCGCAATATGTAATGATGAATTTATTTTTATCAAGATGATACGCGTCAGCCAGCTTATTATTTTCACGCGCTATATTGACAACAGCATTTTCATCTACCCAATTATAAACGACCTCGATCTTCTCCTCGGGGACGCCCTTATTCATAATATTTTTTTTGAAATCCTCTGAAATGACAATGATTTTATCCGCTTTTCTGTACGAATAGTTCTCGATGTGCCTGCCTAATTTCCAAATCAGAGAACTTCCTTTTGTGAGGCCGGTTGAAATCAGCGAATCCGGAAAAATATCCTGTAAATTATATATAACAGGTATTTTTTTAATTTTCTTCACAATGGCCGCCGCCAGCATTTGCGTCGGCGGTGTACTGGTATAGAACAATACATCAATATCGCGTGCTTTTAATGCCTTTACGATCTGAACAATATGGCAAAGAAAATATCGAAATGCGCGCCGTACAGGATTTTTTCCTTCATTGAACATCGCATATCTTTTTATAACGACCATACCGGAGTTCGTTACTTCAATTTTCTTCTTTTTATATTCTTTGCGGCATTCCTTGGATACACCGCGTGTTGGCATCGGCACATGAATCTCCGTGTGAATTCCGTTCTTGCTGTATTCTTCAAGCAAGTTTTCAGTTATATACATACTTGCAGCAATTTCCGGGTAGAAATATGCTTTTTGTAAAAGAATTTTCACTTGGTATCCCCTATTTTACAATTTCATTAACTTCTTCAGTGTTAGTATAAATGCCCTCTCCTTTTAAAACAGTAAAAATTGTTTTAAAGAAAATTTTAACATCAAGCCGAAATGTTACATTCTGCGCATACCAAGCATCATTCAATCGTTTTTCGCGTACACTCAGGCCATTTCTGAAATATGCCTGTGTATATCCTGTTAGCCCTGGGCGAACAAGCATTTTCGGTTCCTCGTCCTCCAGATACGTTCCCAACGCGCCGCTCCCGCTTGCCCTCGGACCTATAATGCTCATTTCACCCTTGAGTATGTTTAAAATCTGCGGGACTTCATCAATACTTGTCTCTCTTAAAACCCTGCCTGTTTTTGTTACCCTCGGATCATTTTTTGAATTATATGTACTTCCATCAGCATTTAAAATATTCGGTGCGTCTACTTTCATCGAACGGAACTTGTACATGCTAAAAACGGTACTGTTCTTTCCGATTCTTGCCGCTTTATATATGATAGGTCCTCGGTCATCAAACTTTATTAATATACTGACAACAATTAATATAATCGCAAAAAATGGTAATGCAATTAAGCATAATACTACATCAAATAGTCGCTTTATGTATGATTTATACATCAAAAACCAGCCTCATTACGAATTTTCTATATTTTAAATTTCTTTACTGTTCGTCCAAATATTCTTATGCATTTGTAATCGCTGAGATAAGAAAAACCTGCTTTGCGAACTCCAGACATAGATTTTTTATTATATGTATGTATCATGCAATAAAAGTACTTAATACCGAATTCACTGCTTACCCTACGTGCTATTTCATAAAATAAAGCACCTTGAATTCGATGACCGCGATATTCCGGTTTCACAAAAACATGCGCTATAACGCAAACGGCGGAGCTGATCTTAAAGAAGTCGTCATACGAACCCTGCAGTCTATAAAAAGCATATGCTATTGGAACTTTGTTGTAATAAACAGCGCAACCCTTTTCTTGCTTATTTTTTTTTAACTCTCTGATTTCGTTCCAGTTCTCATCAGATATTTCTACGATGTCCAGATCTAAATCTGATTTAATAATGCACATTTCGTCAATACTGCATCTATATGCTTCCATATTATATAGCTTGACTGGCATCAATCGTTTCCTTTTCATATAGCCACCTCAATCTATAACAATCATTTCCTTTATTTTGCAATACGCATCCTCTGCATTTTTTTCAGCTTCCGAAGCGGTTTCACCTGTCGCGACAACCCAACCGCATGTATCTGAATTTACAATATATTCACGGCTTGTATCTCCAACCTTTTTTGTGAATACAACATCAAGGATGCCTGTATAGTCTATTAAAGCAGATATATTTCCAATTTGCTTAATCACGCCTGGTTTCAATATAATTAAACGCGTAGCAACTGGTTTTTCAAAAAGAGTTTCTATGCATATTTTCTCTCCGACAACCGCCTGTATTGTTCTATCAATAATATGTATACCGGTTGAAAAAGGGATAATATGCGTTGCAATCAGATTTCCTCCGATTCTCATACCTAAATCAATGATATATGGCTCATTTTCTTTATCGGACAATATAAGGTCAATATTCACGCTGCCAAAGGTAACATATAACGCTTCTAGAGCTTTTGTTACCTGCAGCTTAATTTTGCTTTCTATTTCTTCTGGAAGCCCACTCGGCACGCGATGTCCCAGCTCAGAGCAGGTTGGATATTGCGTCATAATTTTTTTTAATATGCCTAAAACATACACTCGATTTTCGTAAACAAAACACTCAACACCGTATTCATCACCTTCAATAAACTTTTCAAAATAGATCCGTTTTGATCTCGATTCATTAAAAGCGTGCTCGGCAGCCCTCTCTAGTTCATTGCTATTATTGACAATTGTGATTCCCTTGCTCCCCGAACCGTCACTTGGCTTAACAACGCAAGGGAACTCCAGGTATTTTTTGATTCCCTCCATTTCACTGATATTGCCAATTTCCAAAAACTTACCTGAAATATTAAGTTTGTTATCAGATAAGCGCTTCTTTATCTCATATTTGCTCGTAGCTATAGCAGCCGCTTTTTGTGATGTGGCTGTCAATCCTAATTGCTTCGCTATAAAAGCAACTGTGGGCAGTGTGACTGTTGCCGCAGCAGTCATTACACCATCAATCTCCAGTTCCTTGGCATACGCTAGGCAAGCGTCTTTATCTAAAACATCAATTACTTTATATCCGCCTGCATATTGAAATCCTTCTGCTAATGGATTTGCATCTGCACAATACGCTTCGAATCCGAGCTCTCGTATTCTCTTGATAGTATCGACTTGTAAATGACCTGCGCCTATTACCAGTATTCTTTTTATTTGTTTCGACACACTTCTCACTCCCTCTCAATCAAAGAATCGATCTTATTGCGGAGTTCAAATGCAGCATTATGCGCTTGCTGCGTTGTATCGCCTGTCGCAACAATATAGCCGCAGCCATCTAAATTTGTATGGTATTCATTAATTGTGGATCCCACGCTTATATTAAGTATAATATTCAGTATATCACCATGAAGCAAATCTGCTTTCTTAAAATTGATATTTTTCACCTTTCCCGGTTTAAGGCTCAAAATGCTTGTACTGATGCATTTTGAAGCAGTCTGCGAAAAGCTCGTCTTCTCTCCTATTGAAGCCTTAATGATATTACCTACATAGTCAATACCGGTAGAAAGCGGAATGATGTGAGACCCGATCAGGTTGCCGCCCATTCGCACGCCAATATCAACAATACATACTTTTTCATCCGCTGTTATCAGTAAATCCATATTGACGGCGCCGAAATTAATCCCCAATATTTTAATCGCGCGCATCACTGTTTCCTGCACCTTCGCGCGCATTTCGCCCGATAATTCACTTGGCACACTGTGACCTAACTCCGCATAAAAGGGCGGCTCCGTCATGTACTTTTTCATAATGCCTAATACTGTGATCTTATTCTCTTCAACAAACGACTCAACACCGTATTCTTTTCCCGTTATAAACGTTTCCGCGATGGCTTTCCCGGATACCGATGCGTTCATGGCTTTTTGACAGGCTTCAAGCAACTCATCAGCCTTATCGGCTCTGCAGGCGGCTCTGCTGCCAGACCCGTCACAGGGCTTAATCATAAGAGGATACTTCACTTTTTTTTGCAGCTCGAGGATATCTTTAATATCAGTTACCTCAAAAAACTGAGGTGTGTTATCGATATTGTTTTCAAAAAATATTTTACGAACGGTATATTTGTTCTTTATCGTCTCAGCGACCGCATACTTCAAGCCCGGCAAACCAAGCTCATTTGCAATCCGGCTCACCGTCAGCACGCCATAATCAGTCGCTGCCGTAAGTACACCGTCAATTTTCATATCTTTGGCATAAGCTAAGCAGGCACGCTGGTCGACTATATCGATTTCTCTGCGATAATCCGCATATTGAAACCCCTCGGCATTCGGGTTTTTATCAACGGCGACGGTCGAATATCCGAGTTCCTTCGCTTTTTTGATTATAGGAGTTTGGAGCATGCCGGCTCCAATAATCATTATTTTTTTCATCAAATCAACCTCTGTTTGTAATAGTGGCTGTCAAAAGCCGTATAGCTGCGTAAACGTTTTTATAATATATTCAATTTCTTCGTCTGTCAGCAGCGTGTGCAACGGCAAGGTTATTTCGTTCGCGAACATTTCATAAGCTCTCGGATAATTCTTAATATCAAACCCTAACGCTTTGTATGCCGTGTGCATCGGCAGCGGTTTATAGTGTACATTAGAAGAAATGCCTTCTTCCGCGAGCTTTTTAATAAAAGCATTGCGGTATTCCATATCTCTTCCTATGAACCGAACCATATACAGATGGCCGCTTGAGGCGAACCCATCTCCATAATGCTTCAATATGTGCAGCTTCTCATTTTTGAATGCCTGATCATACATTCCGATGATTTGTTGCCGCCGTTTTAAGATATCCGGATATCTCTTCAGTTGCGCCAAGCCGATGGAGGCCATAATATCCGTCATGTTGCATTTATAAGCAGGATAAACAATATCGTACTCCCAGGCGCCCAGTTGCATCTTTGCTAAGGCGTCCTTCGATTGTCCATGTAAAGACAATAACATAAATTCTTTGTATAAGTCCTCATTGCTGATCCCAGCGATATTCAGCCAGGTAACGGCTCCGCCCTCCGCTGTCGTAAAGTTTTTTACAGCATGAAAGGAAAAGCAAGTAATATCAGCTATTTCACCGCACATTTTTCCATGCCGCGTGGCCCCAAACGCGTGGGCCGCATCAGCCAGAAGCACGATTCTCCCGAAGGCTTCCTGTATTTTACTGCGCGGCCTGAAGAGAACCGCCTGCTTTTTCACAATGGCATAAAGCCGGTCATAATCACATATCACCCCTGCTAAATCAACAGGAATGATCGCTTTCGTTTTTTCGGTTATCGCTTGTTCCAGCTTGTCGTAATCCATTTCATACGAATTCGGTGCCGTATCGATTAACACTATTTTTGCGCCGACATGCTGTATAACGCTCGCTGAAGCCGTGTATGTATAGGCGGAGGTTATGACCTCGTCTCCTTCTCCGATACCGAGAACCCGCAGCGTCAGCTCCAGAGCGGCTGTAGCCGAATTCAGGCATACAGCCTTATCCGTATGGCAGAATTCAGCTATTTTTTTTTCAAATAACTTTGTTTTAGGTCCGGTTGTAATCCACCCCGAGCGCAGAGTATCAACTACCTCCGCTATCTCATACTCTCCGATATCCGGTGGAGAAAAGGAAATCTGCATATTTTATGCCTCCAAGTTTTTCTGGGGATTGCTTACCATCCGTTCGGATATTCATAATCCGATACGTATGCTCTCAATTTATACGGCAGTTTCCCGCCTTTTTTACCTGTTAATAGAAGTCAATTTCTGCTTTAGTATTTTAATTTACTAAGCCAACAATGTAATTTATCGACATAATCTTACAATAGCTTAATATTTATGTCAATAAGCATCGAGCAGTTTGCCCAAAAGTACCAGAATTTATTAATACAAAATGACGAGCAATCTTTCATAAAGCAGCCAAATCATTCTGATAAAAATAGCTTTCGTTTGAATAAAAACAGGAAACACCCTATGTATGAGGCGTTTCCTGTTCTCACTTCTTTATGAATTCATTATGTATGATCCGTTCGGCATTGCTCATAACCGTATCAGCCAGACTGCCCAGCTTTTTTTGAGCTTGATGAAAGTCGAGATATTCATCGGCAAAACCGTGCGCGTCGCTCCCCAGAACATGCACCTTGTTTTTTTTGAACAGCTTCATGACATAATAAGATTTTTTAAAGGATGTAAAAGCGGCGGCATTTACCTGTATAAGAACATCCATCTCCAGCAAACGTTTCGCTTTTTCCTTACTGCAGCGGTCTATGTGGGCAATAATCGGACGCAGGCCTCTTTTTCCCTTTATTTCAAAGATGGATTGATACACCCAATCATCACCGGTGGTATTGGGCATTTCAAGCAGAATATAGTCAGTACCTTCAATGCATAATTCATCTAAGCGGTCCAATTTTTCTATGCCGGGAAACAGCGTAACCTCGGCGGCCTTTAATATTTTGGGGTACTTTACGGTTTTTGTAAGGTTAATATATGCTTCCTCACGCCTCATTAGAAAGTAGTCAATAATATCAATATCCATATAAAAATGAGGTGTTGCAACAATGGTCTCGACCCCTGCGGCAGCCGCTTTTTTACATTGCTGAATTGAGCACTCCATACTGTCACTGCCGTGATCCGTCTTCGGGAGTATGTGGGCATGCATATCGATTACCATATATACGACCATTCCTTTTCTCGGGGAATTGTGCTGTTTCCGGTTTTGCCGGGCTTAGATTCAGCAGGCTCGAAAGGCACAACCTCAGTCAACAAATAAGCATATTTTACTTATTGTCAAGGTCGTAGTCCCCCCGTTTGCCGTAGTTCATGTGTTGGATAAATTTCTTGTTATCATAGTTATTTAATATAACACCGAATAATCTCGCATCAATTTTATTAAATTTCTCAATCGTGCTTTCCAGCAAGTCTCTTTTCGTCCAATTATACTTGGTTACCAATATCGTACCGTCCATTTTATTTGCTATGGAGAGCGCATCTGTATACAGATTAACAGGCGGTGTATCAAAAAATATGTAATCAAATTTCGTTGACAATTCATCCATTGTCTCTTGAAATTTTGGCAGTGTTAAAAGATCGGCGGGATTCGGCGGGATTGTACCGGCAGGAATTATACTGAGGTTTTCAACATTTGTCTCGTAGATGCATTTTGATAGTTCCTTAAAGCCGATGAGCACATCGCTCAGGCCCGGGCTGACTCTCAAATCAAAATTTCTATGTATGACGGGGTTTCTCATATCTCCATCGATAAGTAAAACCTTTTTATTGACCTTCGCAAACGAAATCGATAGATTAATGCATGTAGTTGATTTGCCCTCGGCCGGCAGACCGCTCGTGACGCTGATTTTTTTATATGAACTTGTCGAGAGCAGAAAAAGTAAGTTGGTTCTCGCAGTTCTATAAGCCTCGTTAATAATAAAAGTAGAGTAATTGATATCGAGTCTCTTCGCTCTATTTTCTCTTTTTGCCACCGGATTTTTCCTCCGTTACTTTTTTTTGCGGTACATTCGGTATTATTCCAATAATATAGATATCCGCTATTTGCTTTAAATCATTCTCGGATTTTATTCTGGTGTCAAACAATTCGATAAGTATTAAAGCGGCACACGAAAGGACAAATCCAACAGCGGCTGCAAGAACCGTATTTTTAATAATATTTGGTGAAGTCGGATAATAAGGTAAGGTTGCTCTATCGAGGAGCTTGACACTGCCCCCACTGATGAATTTCATTAATTCAGCAGGTGCGATATCGGCTATCGCATTCGCTATTCTCTGCGCCTCATCAGGATTGCGATTCTGAACGGAAATACTCAGCACGCCCGTATTCGTTGTCACGGAGGTTTCAAACATTTGTGCAAGCTCCTGTGACGTATACCCGTCATCCAGACTCTCAGCAACTTTTCCCATGATGTTGGTACTTTTTAATAAAATGGATACGGTAGAAGCCAAACTTGAAGAAGAAGTCAAATCTCCCGATGAAATATTACCCTCATAATTGCTTGTATTCTGTATATACAATGTTGTCCATGCCGTATATACAGGATGGACATAACGCGTTGTATACTCATAACCACCTGCTAAAAAAAGCAAGGTCACTAATATGATAATCCATATTCGTTTTAATAAGGCTTTTAATAATTTTCCGATATCAATTTCAATCATATTTAGCACCTATTTTTCGAAATATTTACTGCATTTACACACAAAATATAGTACATCATTAGCCATACGCTGTCAACCAAAAAGCTGACAGCACAAAAATTCATCAAAAATGGCGCCCGCCGCTAAACAGCCTGCCTAAGCCAAGTGCTCATCAGCCATTTTATGGTCGACACAGTTATATATAATGTCATTGAGCTCTCTGTACAGCTCCTCAATGTTGTTTTCATCGGAAAATTTCTTCAGGTTGTCAAGCTGAACCCGAAAAACCTTTGTGTCAAAAACAATCGGCGGCGTAATAAATATTTTACTGTTGGGTGTTGTCGTGCGGTTTTCCTCCTCTTCGGGATAGGAGAGCTCTTCATAAAGCTTTTCGCCGGGTCTTAAACCTGTAAATTCAATCTTTATATCCACATCCGGTTCGAGGCCGGAAAGCTTGATGAGATTCGTGGCTAAGTCGACGATTTTAACGGGTTCTCCCATATCCAGGACAAAAACCTCGCCCCCGACAGCAATACCCGCCGCTTCAACAACCAGCTGGGCCGCTTCCGGAATTGTCATAAAGTATCTCGTGATATCCGGATGCGTAACCGTCACAGGGCCGCCCTTTTCAATCTGCTTTTTAAAAAGAGGTATAACGCTGCCGTTTGACCCAAGCACATTTCCAAAACGGACAGCCGCAAAGATGGTCTTATTATGCCAATTGACCGCCTGAACGATCATTTCGGTGATCCTTTTCGTCGCCCCCATAACACTCGTCGGGTTCACTGCCTTGTCGGTTGAAAGGAGCACAAATCTGTTAACTCCGAATTTGCTGGCAACCTTAGCCGTGTTGAGCGTCCCAAAAACATTGTTTTTTACAGCTTCGCAGGGGCTGTCCTCTAGTAACGGCACATGCTTATGGGCTGCCGCGTGAAACACGATAGACGGCTGGAATTCCGTAAAAACTTGCTCCAGTCTTTTCATGTCGCGGATGGAACCGATGCGGATCTGGATATCAATTGCCGTACCGTATATCTCTTTGAGATCGCACACAAGCTCATAGGCGTTATTTTCATAAAAGTCAAAAATAATAATTTTCTTAGGACCATATTTTGCAATCTGGCGGCAAAGCTCCGAACCGATTGAGCCGCCTCCGCCTGTAATCAAAACGACCTGATCGCGTATGTAGCCGCAGGCTTCGCTGTTGCGCGCAACAACAGGCCGGGCCAGCAAATCAGCGACATCAACATCCCGTATGCTGTTTGTCTCCATTTCATTTCTAAGCGATCCGTGAATGGACTGGGCAACCTTGACGCGGCATCCGGTGCTGAGCGCAATATCCAAAATGCTTTTTTTTGACTCGAGAGAGGCTGACGGAATGCAAAAAATAATCTTGTCTATGTTATAGGCTTTTACAAGTTTGGGCATATCCGAACAGCTGCCGGCAATTTTTACGCCCCTGATCCGTTTTCCCTTCTTTTTGCGGTCATCATCAACAAGTATAATCGGTTTTCCATAATTATAATTTTCGTTCATGAGCTCCTCTATCATCAAGGTACCCATCTTGCCCGCCCCAATGAGCATGACGCGTTCCTGCTTATCCAATCTTCGGAACATTCCGAGTGTAAGCCTGGAAATAATTCTGTATGCCAGACGAAGCCCCCCGATAGCGAACATGCTGAGCAGCCCGTCAAAGATATAGAAAGCCGGAGGCAGCATGGCCCCGGCTATGTATCCGAAGAGTACAATCAGGACTTCTGTAATAATGGTCGCATAAACGATACGCGTCAGCTCAATAATGCCGGCAAACTGCCAAACACTGTTATAGAGCTTAAACACATATAACATAATTATTGTCAAACCAACAATTATCGGAATTTGATTTTGCAGTATCAGTAAATATTGCGCCGGAATATCAGAATATCTGAAATCAAAACGCAGCAGCAATGCAAAAAACGCAACGCACAGCGCAACAAGAATATCCATTATGAGTATGATTGACCGCTGAATAAATCTATTCAAATTTCTTTTGAAATCTGTCATAGTAAGCCTCTTCTTCGAGTCATTAATAATTCTGATTTAATATGGAACATTTTGGAAATAATTATTGTACCTGCATATATTTCAGTATAAAGCATATCAGAATATTCCTCGTTATACAACAATAATATGTGAAGAATAAACAAGATACGTCGGTTCATTCTTAGTATATATTCTACCAAGTTTCTTCTAAATAACCAGATTATACATAAACAAACCGCGAATATCAAGACGTAATTGGTAGAATTTGTTTATTTTGTATAAAGTAAACACCTCCAAGCCGATAAAATTGACTCGGAGGTAATGTTTTTTCAAGTATGTGTCAGGTAAATACCCGTACAAATACTATTTCGCTATCGATAATATCCGTATTCACAATCTCATGGAAAACATTACTTGGAAACACAAATAAATCCCCGCTGTGATAGGGGTACACTCCATCCTCATCTTTAATGATACCAGATCCTAGAATTACTAGCATCATTTCGTTAACACCGTTATGAGAATGCCAATCAAACTTTGAATTCACCGGCAGAAAGCCATATGTCATCGCTTGTATATGATTTATTTCATTGTCGGATAGGTATAATTTTCTGCTGCCGCTGCCTCCATGTGCTATTTCCAACGGTATTTCTGATTTTTTAATAATTTTCATTTCGATGCCCTCCTAAACAGGATATGTTAAATATAAAATTATTCTTTCTTTCCCAGGCACGGATCACGAACCAGCTCGCTTGCCTCAAAATATGTATCAAACCGTTTCGTATACTTTTTTATCAGCAGGCGACCAGATTCCGTATATTTCGTAATCGACATTGGCTTGTCAACCTTAACATTTGATATGTCTGCTTCATCAACCAGATATAACCCTAATGTAAGAAATTTATTATCAAAGATACAGGTAAAGTCAAGCGGATAATTGTTATATCGCCGTATAGTAAGCGTACCGATCTTTTTCTTAGCCTGCATATTCTCCCATCTGCGAATATTGTTTTGTATCTCATTTTTGAAATCCTTGTTTTTTTCGCTTGTGCAGTCACTGAAATCTCGAACCATGAGCATACAATTATCTATATAAATATCATCTTTGGGTTCAATATAACTCAAAATTTTGGTGGAAGAAATTGAATAGACTCTAAATTCAGATACATGCCCTTTGCATAATTCAAACCCCATTGACAATGAATCACTTAAATCGTTCGATAGTAGATTCTTTGTTTCAACTAATTTTAATAATTGTTTGTTTATTTTAGAAAACATGTCGGCTGACTCAATAAAGGAGGTTGCGAGTATTGCGACAATCATGAGTAATATATACTGTGTTGTCAATTGCGGAAATACTTGCGGCAGAATGCTGTCAAGCACAATAACCACCATCAGTATAATACTGATCAGAGAGCTTATTACCTTTGCCATAATAAATCCCACCCACATTATTATTTCTATTCAAGTCAATACCGATAATCGTACTCCGGATGTTAAAATTATTTATGTACCCCTATTTTCTCAAGATATAACATGACATAATATAGTCATACAGGATTTCTGTCTGCGTGGTATACATCATATCCAAGGCGGACAATCCGTGTTCAAACTCCGCTTGACTTATTAAATGGAGTGTTGAAAAGCATTTATTTCTGATCCTATCAAGATAAGCAGCTTTGTCCTCAGTTCGGCTTTCATTAACTTCCCTTATTTCAATATGGCGATATCCTGTAAGACTCGCACAAGACAAAATGAGGTATTTACTTTTATGCCTCGCTATATCAATGAAACGGCATTTCGGGAACGGTTTATACCATTCCCGCGTATAAAGCTGCTCATGTGTCGATGTTCTTATTATGAAAACGCCATTATCTTTCAGCCTGTCGTAAACGCGGGAAAAGAGCATTAAAACATCATCGATAAGATGGATCACTTCAGAACAAATAATAATATCATATAATTTATCTGTGTTATACGCGAAGAAATCCGTGGTATATGTAGTCACGTTGGAAATGCTATTCTCCTTAAGATAACAATTGAGAAGAGAAATTTTTTTATCGCTTGAATCGATTGCGTCGATCGTTTTTATATTGAGTTCATGAATATTGCTGAGCTTAATCGCGAATTGACCTGTTCCGCATCCCAAATCCAGAACACTTATACCCGCATGCAATCGGTCTCCCAGCTCATCGCGAATAATACGGACATACTTATCAAATATGGGGTCCGGTATCCAGCGACTGTTCCGGTATGCGTTTACATATTCTTCATTTGTGAAAACATCGCGACAGTCACGTTTTATTACATATTCCACAAGCATCTCCTCCGCAATTAAGCTGTAACGATCTCAACATCATATCCAATAAACAAACCGCTCTCAATGACTCCTGTAATAGACTTGATATCACTCTCAAGCTTTGGATATATATCTTTGAAGCGTACGTCATAAATGTAGTTTGCGTTTTCGGACACGACAGGGCCATCTTTGGCTTTGGCAAGCCGCAGATTGATTTCAGATGCACCGAAGTCAAGCAGCTTTTTCCTGACATAGGTCAAAGCTTCTGGATTGAATTCTACGGGAATCGCAAATTTGGTACCAAGAGCACTTACAAGCTTTGTTTTATCAACGATAATATAATTTTTAGGTGAGCAATGCATGAGCAGTTTTTCAAAAAACATCGCTCCGCCGCGGCCTTTTATCAAATTGCGATTATTGTCGACCTCATCAGCGCCATCGAAGGACCAGTCCGGACGAACATTATTCAGTGAATCAACATATAGTCCCAAGCTGTAGCATGCTAACCTAAGCTCTGGAGAGGTCGGTATCGCTCTGACATGAAGATTCTCGTTTTTTACCCGCTTGGCAATTTCGTTCGCTGTTAAAAAGGAAGTTGAGCCTGAGCCAAACCCTATGACATCTCCATCACTAGCTATTGCAGCGACTCGTTTGGCAAGAGCTAACTTCTGATCGTAATTAATTATTTCACCGCACCATTTCAAACCATCGGATAATTCTTTATTCCATTCCATTAATTTTGCCGCTCCTTATGTTTTCCGAATTGTGTACTATAAAAAAACTGATGTTATCCGACAACGAATGCATCAGCGAATGGGAGGACTGAAAGCAGCTAATAAAACCAGCATATCAATACCCGAGTTCATAATACCATGGGTACGTCCTATCGGGGCTTTAAACGCATCACTTTTTTTTATCGGTTTCCATTCATCACCATCGAGAAATTCTCCTTGCCCGCTGGCCACATAAAAAAACTCCGTACTGTTATCGTGTTTATGCGGAGAAATCTGATGACCGGGAATGATGAGTATTTCGACATTATTAAGCCTATCATTATCCCCAAGCCCAAAGTAATGCTTAACAAATACGCCTTCATCGGTCGAATGCTTTATGTATTTCCCGTCCTGAATTATATTACCAGACATCAAGATAATCTCCTTTACGTGTATTGTTAATATCTGAATATCCAAATAATGATAATAAATTTTATACTATTATTACCACAGTAATGGGATATAATCAATCCAATATTTGTTTTTTCCAAACAGACCGGACACCGTCTTACAGTGTCCGGCCTTTCCTGTTTATCTCTATATGTGAAATTATTGCCGTTTCTTTCCGTAATAGCGCATAAGGTCGAAACCGCCGAGGGGACGGGCGAATGCGCCCATGGCGGTTAAATGGACGTCGGGCTCCTCTTCCGTGCCGCCGATGCCGAAGAAGAAGCCGCTGTCATGCATAATGCGCGGATTGACGATGAATGTGCCCAGGTTGCCGTTGCACGCGTCCTCCGTCCAGCTCATGAGATACGCGTCGTCACGCAGCTTCACATAGAAGCACGGGGAGCTCCACATCCAGCCGCCGGCGTTATTGGGATGCATAATTGTCCAGGAATAGGACTCGGGCGAGCTGTAGACATGGATAGACTGCATCGTGTCGCTGTAAGCCCACGAAAACGCCTTGCCCAGCAGCTCGGTCGTAAAGCCGTGGCGCTTCACCGCAGGCGGCGTGGGGCCGCCCTCAATTTCCAGGACGCCGAAGGCCGCTTTTTGGCCGACCTCCCACGCCTTGCGCCCATTGCCGATCTGCGCGTCCACGCAGGTCACGAGCGCGTTTGAAAAGTCAATGGTATGGATCAGGCAGCGGAAGGGATCGCTGCCTGTGCAGATATGGCAGAACAGGAGGATATCCTTCGCCGGTTCGAAGCCCTGATAAATTTCCTCATGCCAGCTCTTCTCGCCCGCTGCCCGCCATTTGAGGCGGTAAGCGTCAATAATGTCGTACTCCCAAACCGGGCCGTCGTCGTAATTGAGCGTAAAACGCTTGCCCGCCATATAATCGGAGCGCTCCATCGCGTTAAAGCTCGACATGATGGATTGCCCCTCATAAACCTTGCAGTTATTTCTGATAATCTCATCCACCTGAGCCTTTGTATAATCATGATGTGCGAGTTTTGGGCGATAGCTCGGGCGGGAGCCCTTGACGGACGGCAGGATCTGCATGCGCAGTCTTTCGTCATCCGGCAGCTCGGTGCCGTAATCATTCAGCGGCTCCAGATTGGCTGACCGCCCCGTCACCTCTCCGGTGCCGCTGTAAACGCGATAATCAAGCGCGTCATAAAGGTCAAAGCCCAAACGCACGCCGATATGCCTGACGGTGAAAAAGTCAATCACCTCCAGTGTGAACCCGCCGGAAAACTCCTGCTCCACGCGGGAGTATATATAGAACCTGTCGTTAATTTTGATGTAGTCCGACGGCGCGGTTTTGGTAATTCCCCCGCGCGGGTCACTGAGCTCGACAAAGGAGGACCAGATAACCGACGGGAAAAAGTACAGCTGCTCCGTGCCGTCGTCGTTTTTCCAGTAGGTGCCGGTACCCTCGATGCGGTTTGTGAGCGTGTGGCGTTTTTCGGGTGCCGGCATACCGCAATCAATATAACCGAACGAAACGCTGCGCCAAACCTCCCGCTTATCCCGTTCATAGCCGCCGAACCAGACCTCAAACACGGTGACAAGGTCCGTTTTCCGGTCTAAAACGACACTATATCCGCGGGCGGTATCCGGAATCATATGGGTCAGCAGCAGAATTTCTTCGAGTTCTTTCACCGAATACGGCGCGCTGACAGCCGCGCCGCCGTTCTCTCTGAGTGTGAGCTTGTCCTGCGCGAATACGTACTCCAGCACCGGGCCGCCGTCCAGAATTATTTTGATTGTTTTGCCGGCCAGTGCACCCGATGCCGGAGCTGAGCTTTTTGCGGCAGGGGTCGGCGTGAGCTTGAGCTGAATCTGTTCGTCCGTCAGCGGCGTATACCTATCAAAAAATGTCGCTCCAAAATAATTCATTATGATAACCTCTTTCAATCATATATCAATGCACGAAGGGCACTATCAGCGTCATTTTAAAATCGCCGGATCAATCGCCGTAGTATTCAGCCAGAAAGATAAAGCAGCCTGCCGTCCAGCCTGAATTGAAAAGGGCTTTCTCGGTAAAGAAGGAGAAGCTTTGGTCCTCCACCTGCCCATTTTTCGAGTTGTGGATATGCATCATTCTGTTTTCCATCAGCAAATCGAGATATTCCGCGGCAACCTTCTTAGCCAGGTCCGTTCTGCCGCAGCTCTCCAGCCCGACAACCATGAGCGCCTCGATCGGCGTATCAATACTGCCCAGGCTCCAGTTGTTCATGAAGCGGGGACTATTTTGATTTTCGGAGGTGAGGCCGTAAGGCGTATTGAAACCGGGCTGATCAAATATATTCGAAATTGTTTTGTCGATAATCGCCTGCGGCAGCCGCCTCCCAAGCACAAGCGTGCAGTTGGGCACCATGCTCGTTGTCCCGGCCCGCTCCTTGGTGATGATATTAACGGCTGTCCAGCCGTCCTCAGTCCAGAACATGTCGATGATCTTCTGTACGGTGTCGCTCGCCTTGTTCGCCCAATACGCACATATCTTCTCGCTCTTGCCGATCATGCCGCCGAGCTTCGCCAGGGCTTCCATCTGTAGTACGAGATACGCGTTAATATCCGGGCTCGCGAGCGGGAACCCGATGCTGAAGTAGGACGGGCACTCCCAGCCCGTCTCACCGGCATTTTGATTTTCTATAATGCCGTCGTGGTCAAGGTCCCTGAATTCCAAATGGAATTTTGTCCATTTCTCCATGCCGTTCCAAAGGTATTCCAGCTCCTCCTTGGGCAGGTCCGATAATTCGTAGAGCTCCATAAGCCATAGCAGACCCAGCCCCTGCACCGGCGGCTTCATCGTCTCTCCCGCGCCCTTATAGGTCAGCGCGTCGGCAATGCGGCCCGTGCTGTCCTGCGCGTCGAAGCAGGACAGCAGCAGCTCCCACGCAAATTTATAATCGTGCGCCGACAGGAAGAACGCGTGCGTACCCTGCTGCCAGGAGAACGCCGCCTCAAAGCTGGAGCGGATCATTTTCACCATCTGATGCCTGTAAACAGTCTCGATGTCCGGGACGACGGTGAGCCCCCAGAGCGTCCACAGCGCCTGCTGCCCCCGTTCTCTGTATCTCTCCGGAAGCGCGGGCGCAATCCGCTCCGCGAAACCGTCAAAATCATCTTTCACCGTTGCGACACAGGCGTTATACGTCCGATAAGCCGTGCGCCGTTTCGGATCAACAAGCGACTCCTCCATAACCAGCTCGATCACACCCTTATCGTCGGGGACGAGCTCGATGGCGCCCTCCGGTCCCAGCTGGATCGTTCCTCTGGACGGTACAAACAGCATAAAGTAGTTGCCGAAGTTCGTCTTCCACGAGCCGTCGAGCAGGTCAATCGCCGGGAGGCTCGTTATAGGCCCCGACACACCGGCTGTCGTTTTAATGCGCAGCGTCAGTCCGTCCGCGCCCTTGCACTCGGCGTATTTATAGTCCCCGATGCAGAACCGGATACTGCCCAGCGCGCACTCAAAAATCAGCTCATACGGCGTTGTGGAAATCACGCACTCCTGCACCGAGCCGTCTTTGACAAGCTCCAGCTGCATCTGCCTGAAATGGTTATCAGCCAGAATATTGCCGTTATTCCTGTCACTTGGCCGCATACGTGACGTCGCCAGCCAGAGCTGCGCCTGCCCGAGCGCGCTGCTGCCGCCATTGGCGTTGGCAAAGCATATGTATGACCCGCGCCGCGAAAACGGCATATCAAGAGGCTCGACAAAGGTTTTGGCTGTTAAAATAATAAACACCTCATTTCAGATTATCTCCGTGATAGGTAACGCCGATAACCCGTCCATCGCATTTAAATGATGGTGCCATTTTACTCCACCTTAAATGAAAAGTCATGATATATTTGCCATTTTAGGTATACAAAATTCGTGCTGATATATTGAGCGAAGCATATAGACCGGTTATTTCCCTTGCTCACAGGCGGCGGTATGCCTCACGTCGTTATATGCAAATTGTATTGCCGCAAAAAACAGTATCGCTGCTACTTGAAAATCGGCATGAGATAGCTTAAGATAGCACTGATGTATTTCGGCTTGTTTATCATATAACTCTCAAGCTGCGCTGCAGTATTATTGCCATATAAAACGCGCCTCGGCGCGGGAATGTAGGTTTTTATGGAAAATTTAAATGGAAAAGTTGCGTTCATAACCGGCGGAGCCAGCGGCATCGGGCTCGGCATCGCCAAGGCCTTCGGAAGAGCGGGTATGAAGGTCGTTATCGCCGATCTGCGCCAAAACGCCATTGATGAGGTTCTGCCGTTCTTCAAAGAGAAGGGCTGGCCTGTCCACGGTATCCAGCTTAATGTCACCGACCGCGAGGCTTATGCCAAGGCGGCGGACGAGGCGGAGGCTGTGTTCGGTAAAATCCATGTGCTCGTCAACAACGCCGGTGTCGAGGTCGGCAGCTCACCGCTCTGGAAGCACTCTTTTAAAGACGCCGATTTTATCGTCGGTGTCAACCTGATGGGCGTCATCAACGGCATCATTACCATTTTACCGCGCATCCTGGCGCACGGCGAAGGCGGCCATGTCGTCAGCACGGCGTCCCAGTCCGGTATGACCGTTGTTCCGGGTGCCACGCTGTATAACACAACGAAGGCAGCCGTTATCGGTATGATGGAGACCGTTGCGAGCGATCTGAAGGGCACAAACGTCGGCGCGTCCGCGTTCATCCCCGGCCCCGTTCGGGGCGATCTTGCAAAAAACTCAAAGAACGTCCGCCCGGAAGCTCTTAAAAACGATAACGCTCCCGTTGCGCCGCCCCCACCTCCCCCTCCGGCCAGCGGCGCGCCCGCGTTTAACTTTGATGCAATGCTCATGCCCGCCGAAGAAGCCGGTGAACGCGTTGTCCGCGGCATTAAACGGGGCGATCTTTATATCTTTACGCACAGCGAATTTAAAGATGTCGTTAAAGCCAAGACGGATGCGATCATTCGCGCCATTCCCGACCAGCCCGAGGACCTGGACATGAAGAAAATGTTCAGCTTCCTGACCTGGAATCCCGTCTACGACACGCAGAAGCCTGTTCCCGGACCGGATTGGAATTAGTTCAAAATAAAAATTTATATAGGAGGATCATGATCATGGCAGATGTCAACCCTTTTGAAGTATGGGGCAAGGAAAACCCCGCAACAATGCAGGCTTTCTTTAAATTCGCAGGTGATCTCCAGAGCGGGTGCGGTCTTGACGAAAAGACCTTCCAGCTCATCTATATGGGTATCCAGGCCAGCCGCGGCGGTGTCGGCTCCGTCTCAGCCCATGCAGGCTTTGCCAAAAAAGCAGGCGCCACCAAACAGGAAGTCCTCGGCGCTGTCCTCGTCACCCTGATGACCTCGGGCATCAACGGTGTCAACGACTGCCTTGCCGCCGCCGCAGCCGGCTACGATAACGCACCGGCCTAACCCATAACAACAAACAGACGAGGCGGAAATCGAAAGTTTCTGCCTCGTCTGTTTATTTTCAGCTTGATTGTTCCGGCGAACTGTGGTATATAAATACACGGATGTGATATTATGTTTATTATAACCGTTTTTAAATGCGATGTCGTGGTTTGCTCCGTTCAAATGGATAACGGCGAGACGTTGTGCGGAGCTTAATCGGGAGAGTTTGGTTTTCCTGAGTTTGTCGGTCATATGGCTTTTGAAGCGCAGTTTCTCTGTGCTTTCGTGTTGTTGCCATATACCGATGTAAAACGATTAAGTCGGGCTGCGGGCGTATCGCCCGCAGCCTTTTTGTATCTCGGGCAGATTCCCTCTGCCCCTCTGCGAAAAGCTGCAAGGCTTTTCGCTATTTTTTTGCAGATAAGCAATCGCAGTTCGCCCCTCCAAGACTCCCTTTCCAAGGGAGCTCCCGCCGCAGCGGGTGAGGATTGTCCCCTGTGCCGCGTAACGCCGACAAAAGGCGATTCGTGAATTGCCCCTACAAGGAGACTTACTGATATTACGTAGCGGGCGGCTTCCACGCCGCCCAAATTGTGCTGCGTAACACCGCAAAAAACGAGCCAGACTGGCGATCGCAGATCGCCCCTACGGATTTACCGGCCAGATTTGCACTTTAACCTATTATTTCCAGGAGGTAATTATAATGGAATTTACGATTAAAAACATCACAACTGAGCTTGATTTAGACAAAGCTCTTGCCTTTAATAAGCGCGTTTTCGAAAACGCACCCAATGCAACAGAAGGCGAAAACGCCAAAAGCAAATGGCTTGAGCGCATGGCAAGCGGGAGTAACCTGCTGCTTTATGCCGAAGTAAACAATGAAGTCATTGGTATAGTCTTCGGCAGAACAGAGGCAAACGGCAGCATCACCGTCGGTCCTGTCGCTACCGACGCACGCGTCAGAAAGAAAGGAATCGCAAGGCAATTGCTGTATGAACTCGAAAAGCGCGCTCTTGCTCAAAACGTCCATCTGCTCGCGCTTGGTTCAGTCGAAGCTGCCGAAGGCTTCTACCTAAAATGCGGCTACACCGCCTCGCTGCTCGTCCAAGACAACCCCCCCGTCACCCTCGACGACCTGCGCCGCCTGAACACCAGCTACCCCGAAGCCTGGTGCTACGACGACGGCGCCGACATCCGCCTCTGCATCTTTACCAACGGCATCGACCGCGCCCTTCAGCACGCGTACGGCAAAATATTTCCAAACTGCTCGACGCAAACCCTGATGAGCAAATTTATATAACAAATTGCGGCGGCAGTTTTTTGAAAGGACTTCAACAATGAAAAAAACGGAAATTAACGGCATCGGCGAGGTTATGGTATTGGACGAGTTCCTTGACATATACAACAGCGCAGTTAAGACAGAAATCTGTCATACCACAATTAATCCAACCAGCTTATTTGAAAAAATCCGGAATAATATCGCAGTTATTATCTCCGGTGATTACCGGCAGGCGGAATACCTGCTTCATTATTTGCATCATTACGAAAGTGCTCTTGTGACAGCTGATGATATCAGGCATTACCAATCAACCGGAATCAAGAACCACGCAGCAATAAAAAGAATCAAAAAGCAGCGGTTCATGTATTTACTGCATAAGAACACCTTTTTGCTTCTTGAAGACTCCCCTTTTCATGAAGATATACAAAGCTGGCTGTCAGAGGACGTGCAGGAGCATCGTTATCTGCTGCCCGCACGGCGTTATAACCGCATTTTGACAGATCTAAAAAGAGCGCGCGACGGCATATATTTCGATTTTATCAATGCGGCCCTCTATATCAAGCCCTTCGTCTACGTCCCGTTTGATAAAAGCGTACCCGAGATGTTTTTTGCCTATGCATGCTTATTTAAGGGCAAGCGGGTCATTGATATCGGCACAGGGACGGGGATACTTGCGATGATCGCCGCAAAAACAGGAGCGGAGGACGTTGTGGCAGTTGACATTAACCCTAATGCTGTCAGCTGCGTGCAGAATAACATTAAAGCAAATAAATTGGAACATGTTATATCAAAAGTTATATGCACCGATTTGTTTGACGGTATAAACGATACCTTTGACGTTATTTTGTTCAACGCTCCTTGGATAAAAGGCAAACCAAAAAACGCCTATGAAACCGCAATCTACGACCCTAATTTTACTGTCATAAACCGTTTCTTTCAACAAGCAGGCGCACACCTGGAAAACGAAGGTGTCATACTTCTGCAGTACTCAGATATATCTCAAGCCAATGGCGACGGCAGCCTAGACAATTTATATATGCTGCTTGAAAAATTCAGCTTCTATATCGCTGATCAAACAAGTATCCTACGTAAAAACCGATTGTTTGGAATGATGGAAAGAGTTTATGTCTTTGCATTAAAAAAATTAATACAAAAGGAGACTACCTTATGAAACAACCTATTGAAACTGCCGTTATCGAGAATTTACTACAAAGCCAATATCCCAATCAATGCACAAAAACAGCCCCCTTCGCCTTCTGGAAAATGTGGGCGCTTATACAAGAGGGCGAGGCCTTTTATCTGCCTAAGCATGATTGTTATTACTTAACGCGGCAAAAGCATTTGTTATATTATTACTCACCTGACGGTCTCTGTCATATACCGGCAGATGAGCTGAACACGCTTGACGCCGTCAGCCTGCCGATATCGATTTTCGAGCAGGTTAAAGACCAATTGCATGGCTTTGAGATTCATGACGGCTGGAGCCTGCGGTACGACAATAATTATAGTCCAGACATACAGGCTTCGCCGAGCTATTCCGCGCTCAATTTTAACTTTGAGGACGAGACGCATTACCGCCTCGCTGCGAACATTATCAGCGGAGATGAATCCGGCCAAAGTACCTGGATGACGTCAAACGGTATTCACAGGATGGCAAAATTTCCGGCGTTTGATCCCGCTCTTTGGTTTTTCGTTTATGACAACGCGCTCAAGAAAAGCGTCGCCGTCAGCATTTCGGCCTATACGCCGGAGGTCAGAGAAACCGATCTCGATTGGATATTTGTGCTCCCGGCTTATCACGGCAAAGGCGCGGGCCGCTTCCTGATCAACGAAACCATACGGAGATGCCGTCCCAAGTCGGATATCATCCGCGTCGGCGGCACCGTCGAGTTTTACAGAAAATGCGGCTTTACCGATGACACCCTATGGATTTGGGCCACAAAACCCGGGTATGACTTTACCGCCGACAGCATTCAGCCATAAGGCCGGAAACTAAACCAGATAAGGAGGTCACGCATGAGCATTATCAAAACACATGACATCACGCTTTATGGAGGCAACGATACATACAGCATCGTCCTGCGCCCTATGAGTGACGCGCATCTGCCGCTTCTGTACAAGTGGAACGCGGACCCGGAGGTGCTGTACTGGTGCGAGGAAGCGGATGTGACACACTACGAGCCGGAAAGTGTCCATTATATTTACGGTATGACCTCGCAAACGGCCTATTGCTTTATCATCGAAGCAAACAGTATACCAATCGGCGAATGCTGGCTGCAAAAGATGAATTATGCCGACATTCTAGCCCAGCATCCGGCAGATACTGATGTGCGGCGCATCGATATGGCCATCGGTGAGAAAAGCTATTGGGGGCAGGGCATTGGAACGCTGTTTATCGGTATGCTGCTGGACTTCGCGTTTAATACGGAGCATGCCGATGTGGTTTACGGCCTTCCTGATGACTACAATCTACGTAGCCAGCGTGTTTTTATTAAGAACGGCATGAGAATCGTTGCTAAAGTACCTTTGCCGGACTCGAAAAAGGCAAAGGAAGCGCTGCGCCTGGCAATTACCCGCCCGGAATATATGGCGCTCCGCAATCCTTCCGTAAAATAATTGTACAGCAAAAGCATCTGCTTGGCAGCAGCGCAGGTATATTGTATAATATACCTGTTCTGCGTTTATGGTTGATTTTTGTTGTAAAATGAAGTAATATAAAGTAATATAAAGTAAAATATTACAGTATTATACTGAGCTTGCATTGAAAGAGTGGTTTTAATGATGGGTTTCAAGGAGTATCAATATTTTCAGGAGCATTTCAGCGGGGTCAAGCATGTCACGCTGAATCCGGGGCGTGAGGGCGTGGTGCGTGTGCATATGATACCGCCGAGGCTTCGTCTGGTGGGGACTGCTCCGAGCGTTATCATTTTAAACGGTCAGGATATTCTGCCCATCAACACCTCTTGGGCCATTTTGCTGTCGATTTTTATCGATGAGATGCAGCCCTACGACGGGAAGGATGTTTTTGACAGTGATTGGGAAGCGGTCATTGTTAAAACTATCGCCAAAATGCGCGGCATCTACCGCCGCGTCAAGGAAAAAACGATACGGGACGATTTATGGCGCATCATCAACACGCTTGACGATGTGGCTAACGGACGGGAGCCTACTGAGAAAATCGGCGCTTTGACGCTTTCCGAATACGCCAGACATATGAACGCGCCGCACCGGATGGACCTCATGATCAGCTCGCTGAGCAAGAGCGGGAACTGGAACTGCAACAACAAGTGCCTGCACTGCTATGCCGCCCATCAGGAGCTGTCCGGTGCCGACGAGCTGACGACGGAGGGCTGGAAAAAGGTCATTGACAAGTGCCGGGCAGCCGGCATCCCTCAGATTACCTTTACCGGCGGCGAGCCGACGCTCCGGCGCGACCTGACGGAACTGGTCGGCTATTCGAAATGGTTTATCTCACGGCTCAACACGAACGGGATCTGCCTCACGCCGGAATTATGCTCGGCGCTGTGCGAGGCCAGCCTTGACAGTGTTCAGGTAACGCTTTATTCCCACAAATCACAAATACATAACCTTTTGGTCGGCGCCGAAAGCTGGGAAAAGACAGTCGCGGGCATTAAAAACGCGGTCAGCGCCGGGCTTAATGTCAGCATCAACACGCCGCTGTGCACATTAAACAAGGATTACGCGGAGACCCTGCGCTTTGTTAAAGAGCTCGGCGTCCGTTATATCTCCTGCTCAGGGCTCATATTAACCGGCAACGCTCAAAACGAGGCGTCCGTCAGTACGCAGCTCGGCGAAGACGCGCTTTATGACGTTCTCAAAGACGCGTATACCTATTGTAAAAAAAATTGTATGGATATCAGCTTCACCTCACCCGGCTGGCTGCCCGAAGAGCGCCTGCGCGAGATTGGTTTCAAAACCATTCCGTCGTGCGGCGCGTGCCTGAGCAATATGGCCGTCGCGCCCGACGGGACGGTCATCCCCTGTCAAAGCTGGCTGTCCGGTCCGGGTCTGGGCAATATACTGGCATCGCCCTGGCACGAGATTTGGAATTCCGCCAAGTGCCGGGACATCAGAAGCGTCTCCGCCAAAATGGAAAAACAGTGCCAGCTGGGCCGGAAAGAGCAGGTTTGCTAAAAGTTTGAAAGATAAATCTTTCAAATTGAAAGGAATGATCACAAATATGAAGAGAATTTTGAGTGCCGCAGCCGTATTCATTTTGCTGCTGCTCCTTGTGCCGGTTACACCGGCGCGCGCGTCCGACCCGCTCGACGAAATTAAAAATTACAACATCACCATAGACCCGCGCAGCGACGGGACGCTGGATATGACCTATCACATCGACTGGCTTGTCCTCGACAGCACGAGCGAAGGCCCGCTCACCTGGGTCAAAATCGGCATTCCCAACAGCCATATCGACACCATCAAGGCGCTCTCCGCCAACATTAAAAGCATTAACTATCTCAGCGAGAGCGGGAGCTATGTCCGCATTGACCTTGACCGTGCTTATAATGCCGGCGAAACGGTCCCTCTGGACTTCTCCTTCCACCAGTCCTACATGTACCGGCTCGACAGCGAAAAAGGCATATGCTCCTTCACCTTTGTCCCCGGATGGTTTGATGAGGCCCAGGTCGATTCGCTTAAAATCCTCTGGAACAAATCCGATGTCATATATTCCGATTCATCCGTCACAGAAGGTAATTATATCGTATGGTCGATGGCGCTTGCGCCGGGTCAGCGCTGCACAGCCATTGTCAGGTATAACAGCTATTCCTTCAGCACCTCCGAAGGCATGCAGGCAGACGAAAACGAGGAATCAAACGGCACCGGTTCCGACAGCGCGCTTATCGCAATAGCCATCATCGTCGTCATCATCATTTTTATTGCCGTCAGCGCCGGCGGCAGCGGCCGTTACAGAGGCGGCTTCGGCGGCGGTCCGGGTATCGGTCTTTCTGCGGGCAGACCCGGCTGCGCCGCCACGCGTTCCTGCGCCTGCGCGAGCTCCTGCGCCTGCGCGTGTGCCTGCGCGGGCGGCGGCCGGGCAGGCTGCTCGGTCAAGAATTTCTACGGAGCGGCGATACAAACGAAACCGCTGCATGCTGTCCTGCGCGGCAAATAGCCCTTCGGTCTCACCGCAGCTCAGCGCTTCACGGCTCACATATATTGTGTAATTTTCCGTCTTCACAGCTGGATAGACGGCCATGGCCTCCGCAAATGATGCAAGGCCGGTTATTTAGTTTTGTCATGTTTTCGGCAAGCTGCAATACCTGCTTTCTCATATCCCTTGCCTTTTTCGAATCCACATTGACAGTTCTCATTAAATAAGGCGCCAGCATATTGAACTCTGTCCGCTCCTTTGAGAAGCCGTTAAAATTAACGAGTAAATCACCTGTAAAAATAATTCCGGCTTCACTGCAGGCATATACCATTTCGCCGTACAGATGGCCTCCGCTCCCTTCATAAATTGAGAACACAAGGTCCCCGGCCGGCATTTCACCTATTTTTATAAGGTCCTTGTGCTCCGGCGGCGTATTCTGGTCCAGTACCTTAATTCCGTCAAGCGGGGGCGGCTCATATCCCGAAATAATCCGGCTGATTTTACTGTAGCCGTGATGCAGCTCCGTCCCCTCTCTATAATCCGGCAGGCCTTTCACCTGCTGCAGCAGACTGTTGTAGCTTTTCTGATTCAAAAAAATTTCAGCATGCCGGAATTTAGATAACAAGCCGCAATGATCAACATCCGCATGTGTGATATAGACTCTTTTAGGCTTTGTATCAAAATTCTCTATCAGCGTGCTGAAAATCTCAAACATCTCATCGGCGTAAATGGCATAACCGGAATCAAGGATGACAGACTCCAACTCCGTATCTATGATATATGTGTTGCTGCCGCAATAAGGCTGAATACTGTACATAACCGTATGGCTTGATAGCTGCGTTTTTTCAATATCCGCACGAAAGCATTTTCCTCTGTAGCTGCTCACTAAAAGGGCAAAGCTGCGGATATAATCAAAAACCTTGTCCGCTTTTTCCCCTGTCGACTGCAGCGCTTGTAAAATCCGGTTGGATTCCGAAAGAAACACCCGTGTTTTCTCCGGATTCAAACCCAGCAGGCTTTGCATCTCACGGGCAAGCCTGATATAAAAGACCGTATTGTCAAGCGCCTCTTCCGATGTATCGCAGTCGATGATGTCAATCGGATAAACCTGCCCGATCTCATCCAGAAGCGTTTTAATGAGTTTTGTATCTTCTATAAGCAGCCCGAATTTAAAATTCTGATAGGGGCTGTCAGCTGCGGAGGAATTCAGATAGGAGATATTAACAGCATATCTGCTCAATATTTCAAGCACAGGCAAAACCGCTCCGGAGACATCCGGTATTTTTACAGATATTTCAATCACCCGTGTATCTGCGATTGAATCATTCAGGTAGCCGATATTAACCATTTCGTTTTCTATCTTCCGCAGGTTTATTGCGCTTGCTTCCACATCCAGAAAGAGCATATGCAAATCAACCGCTTTATTGTAGCTCACCCGCACAATGTTCCCTTCATACCGGGCGATAATCCTTGACGCCCGCAGGAAAGCCCCGGCCTTATCCGGCATATTGGTAACAAAAGATCGTTTCATTCCTATTCGTTCCTCTCAAATTTACATCAAAAAACCTCCGCCCCAGGAACAGGACAAAGGCTCATATCGCATCGCCGGTCTCAATTATACATTCTTTTAAAAATATATCAATACAACCGGCAGCCCGATACATATATGAATCTTTAAGCCGCTTTTCCTGCATTAACCCAATGCGCCTTTAAATATTGCGCCTTGCTGGAAAGGCTGTTGTTGCTGATATACTAAACGTCTATGGTTCTCTCAATATGCTTCAGATAAATATTCATGTCTCAATTTGCAATTTTTTCAATGGTTAACTTGCATAAAAAAGAAATATATAATTCTCTATTTTTATTTAACAGGCGCATTGCAATCGGAATCCTCTTCGGTTATACTCATGCATATAGTAAAAATAAAAACGCAGCAGGAACTCTACAAGCTATAAATCAATAATAATAACGAAATGACAGCAACGATGCTTCGGGTAACGATGATCGCTGCTGTTTATTTCTTTTGGAGGAATCAGCTATGACCGGTGAAGAAATCAAAAGTACGCTTAAAAAATACAATCTGCAGTCCTGGAGCAAGCAGCGTAACATCAATCCGATTTCCATAGAAAAGGCGGACGGCATCTACTTTTGGGATTATGACGGAAACCGTTATTCGGATATGTCCTCCCAGCTCGTCAACATGAATCTCGGCTTCGGCAACAAAGCCATCGGCGAGGCTATAAAAGCGCAGGTTGACCAATACTGCTTTATCGGCCCATCTTACGGCGCGGAGTCCAGAGCGAAGCTGGCAAAAAAAATTATTGAGCTGATGCCGGACAATATGGGCAAGGTGTTCTTCACAAACGCCGGAGCCGACGCCAATGAAAACGCGGTGAAGATGGCGCGCATGTTCACCGGCCGGAATAAAGTCTTCAGCCGCTACAGGAGCTATCACGGTTCCTCCTTCGGTGCGGGTAATCTGACGGGCGAGCCGAGGCGGTTCCCGCTCGAGCCTGGCGTACCGGGCTTTATTAAGTTCTTTGACCCTTACATATATAGAGAAGCGATTGAATTCGAATCGGAAGAGGCGGCAACGCGCTATTATCTGGCTAAGCTTGAAGAGCAGATTCAATACGAGGGCGAAACCTCCGTCGCCGCGATCTTCATGGAGACAGTGACCGGTTCAAACGGCGTCATCATCCCGCCGAAAGGCTATCTCCCCGGCGTACGGGCGCTCTGCGATAAATACGGCATCCTGATGATTGTCGACGAGGTGATGACCGGCTGGTGCCGGACCGGAAAAATGTTCGGCTTCATGAACTTTGACGTCAAGCCCGACATCGTGACCTTTGCCAAAGGTGTCACCTGCGGCTACATCCCGCTCGGCGGCGTCGTCGTGTCTCATGCCATCGCCGATTATTTTGACGATAATCTCCTGTCCTGCGGTCTTACCTACAGCGGCCATCCTCTGGCTTGCGCGGCGGGCGTCGCGTGCGTCAACTATTTTGAAGAAGCCGACATCCTCGGCAATGTCGGCAGAACCGGCAAAGTCCTCGGCGAAAAGCTCGAAGCCATGAAGGCCGCCCACCCCTGCGTCGGCGATGTGCGTTATATCGGTCTGTTCGCCGCGGTCGAATTGATGAAGGATAAGAAAGCAAAGCAGCCCCTTGTCCCCTACGGCAAGGACCCCGACGGTATCATGGGCAAAATCCTCAGCCTGCTCTCAGCCCGCAAATTCATGACCTATACGCATGAAAACGTCATTATCGTCGCGCCCCCGCTCATCATCACAAAAGCGCAGCTGGTCGAAGAGCTCGCCAAGCTTGACGAGGTTCTCTCCATCGTCGATGAGAAGTTTTTATAAGTTAGGAGCATCACATGGCATATCAGTTTACATTGCCCGGCCGCACCGTCATCGGTGAAAACGCGTTGCTCTCGTGCGAGGCTATTATTAAAAGCTTCGGGAAAAAAGCGTTTATCGTCACCGGTAAAATCGTGACAAAAACAGGCCTGGTGAAGGTTTTAACCGACAATCTTGATGCGTGGGGCATTGCCTGGGCCGTATTTAACGACATTACCGGCGAACCCACCGATCAGATGATTAACGCCGGCGTCAAGGCTTACAAGGATACAAAATGCGATTTTATCGCCGCCATCGGCGGCGGAAGCCCGCTCGACAGCGCCAAAGCCATCGGCGCGATGGCGGTCCTCGGCGGCAAAATATCGGACTATCTTGGAACAGAGATCAAAGGAAAGTTCCCCCCGCTCGTTTTAATCCCCACGACAGCCGGCACCGGCTCCGAGGCGACAAAATTCACCATTATCACCGATACCGAAAAAGACGTCAAAATGCTTCTGAAGGGCGACGCGCTGCTGCCGGATCTGGCCGTCATCGATTCA
This sequence comes from Clostridiales bacterium UBA1316, assembly GCA_002307055.1. Lineage (GTDB taxonomy): Bacteria > Bacillota > Clostridia > Oscillospirales > Oscillospiraceae > Sporobacter. The sequence continues at coordinate 36,596 of DBTM01000036.1, read as the reverse complement.
TCTCTCACGCTCTCCTCGCCGAAGGATATTACCGCCGCTACCGGCATGGACGCCCTGACCCACGCCGTTGAGGCCTACACCTCCAGGAAAGCTAACACCCTCACCGATATGTACGCGCTCGACGCCATCAAGCGTATCTTCACTTACCTGCCCGCCGCCTACAATGACGGCGCCGACAGGAAGGCCCGCGAAGAAATGGCGATTGCGGCTTATGAGGCGGGCATCTGCATCAATAACGCGTCTGTCACGCTGGTGCATGGCATGTCGCGGCCGATCGGCGCACTGTTCCACGTCCCGCACGGCATCTCGAACGCGATGCTCATCAGGCAGTGCCTGGACTATGTTCTCGACGGCTGCTACGAAAAATTTGCCGCCATAGCCAGAGCCATCGGCGCCGCCGGCGCTCAAACGGGCGATGAAGCCGCCGCACGGCTCTTTATCACAGAGCTCAGCAGCCTGTGCGCAAAGCTGGATATCCCAACGCTCAAAACCTACGGCATCGAAAAAGAAAAATTCGATACGCTGTGCGGCAAAATGGCTACCGACGCCATGGCAAGCGGCAGCCCGTCAAACACGATTAAAGAAGTCACCAAAGACGATTTATTGAGTATTTACCATAAGCTTTGGTAAGTAAATTAAGTATATATAGATTCCTGTGATTACAAAGGCGTAAAGCAGTGGCTTTACGCCCTTTATTTTAAGTCAGGCTTCCTCTTGAAACGGAAGGCGCTCTATCACATTTTTGAAATAAGAAAGCAAGGAGATTTATATGGCAGCCGCAAGAAGTATGGAAAATGAATTTTTGACACGTGACTTCTCCGCTCCCACAAAATCCGAAACTGAAATATTGATTGAAAACCTGGGGGTTCAATTTCCCGATAAGGACGGCGGCGAGCCGGTCACAGCGCTGCAGAACGTGAATCTTGAGATTAAGCAGGGTGAATTTGTCTGCCTTGTCGGGCCTTCTGGCTGCGGCAAAACGACGCTGCTGCGCACGGTCGCCGATCTGCAGCAGCCGACCTCCGGAAAAATCACGGTCAGAGGCCAATCGCCCAGAGAAATACGCCTTCAGAAGAAATACGGCATCGTCTTTCAAAGCCCCGTTTTATACGACTGGCGGACGGTTCGGCGCAACGTCTGCATGCCGATGGAGCTCATGGGCCTGCCCAAGAAATATAGAACCGAAACAGTGACCGAAATGCTCGAGCTCGTCGGCTTATACGATTTCGGCAAAAAGTATCCCCACGAGCTCTCCGGCGGTATGCAGCAGCGGGTCGGCATTGCCAGAGCCCTGGCGATCAAGCCGGAAATTCTGCTCATGGATGAGCCGTTTTCCGCCCTCGACGAATTCACGAAGGAAAAGCTCAACGAGGACCTGCTGACCATCTGGAGCAAAACAAACAAAACCATCCTGTTTGTCACCCACAACATTTCCGAAGCGGTGTTTTTGTCCGACAGAGTCGTTGTCCTCTCTCCGCACCCGGGGCGGGTATCCGCCGTAGTCGACATCACCATCCCGAGGCCGCGGACATTGGCGGTCAAAAATACGGCTGAATTCAACCAGCTTGTCACCAAGGTAAGGAACAGCTTTGAGGGGGTATAAGCGTGAAAGCAATAAAAAAAGCTCTGACCTCAAAGCAGGCGGTGACTCTTGTCTGGGTCATTGGTCTCATCCTTTTATGGGAAATCGGCGCGACCGTCATCGCTCATACAAAAAGGTCTCCTGAAAACATTCTGCCGCACCTGTACCAGATCATCGGGTCGGTTTTCAGCCAAACGCTCGTCAACGGGCGTCAGACAGCCTTCCAGATCGTTCTGAGCAACGCCGGTATTACGCTCCTGCGGGCAGGCATCGGTTTTCTCATCGGCACCGCCATCGGCTTTGCGCTGGCCCTGCTCATGAGCCTCTTCAAACCGGCGGAAAAAATTGTCTTCCCCTATCTCATGATCATCCAGATGATCCCCATCCTCGGCATGGCGCCGATCATTCTGGCTGTGACAAAGGATATTAATAAGAGCCGGATTATCATCGCCGCGATTCTGACATTTTACCCCGTGGCGACAAATACACTCGCGGGCTTCAAGTCGGTTGAAAAGGAAAAGCATGAGCTCATGTATTCCCTCGCGGCCAGCAAATTTGAAATCTACCGCAAGCTCATGATTCCCTCCTGCATCCCTTATTTTTTCACCGGCCTTAAAATATCGGCCCCTATGGCGATTACCGCCTCCATCCTCGTCGATACGCTCCAGGGCGGGAGCGGCCTGGGCACAATGCTCTCGCAGTCGCTCAAGCACGCGATGACCATCTATGTTTTCTGGCAGATTGTCTTTTTGAGCGCCATCGTCGGTATCCTGAGCTTTTATCTGATGACGGTTATCGAAAAGATCGCCATGAATACGCGCGGTAAGAAATTGAAGGTGACCCGATGAAAAAGCCGCCTTTCAGGAAAAAGCTCAGCAAGGAATCTCTGACGACGCTTCTGTATCCGATACTGTTCGGCATATTTGTCGTCATCCTCTGGCAGACACAGATCCTGCATAAAATTATCGGCGCGGACACGTTTACCCTGCCCCTGCCGGGGCGCATATTCACCATTATCGGCGATAATCTGCCTGATATTTTTAAAAATGTCACCGCGACCGTCATTGTAGCGCTGGGCGGGCTCGTTCTGGGCTCCCTGTTCGGTTACCTGCTGGGCATCATCGCCGCGGTGTTTACGAAATGGGGAAAGGGCGGCCTGACAATCGCCTCCGCCTTCAACGCCGTACCGATTATCGCCATTGCCCCCATCCTGAATAATCTGACGAAGGATTTCAGCCGTGACCCGAACCTTCGGAGCATGTTCGCCAAAACGCTTGTCGTCACGCTGACCTGCACCGTAGCCATGAGCATTAACGCCTACCGCGGCTTCACCGAACTCAAGCCCTTTTCAGAGGATCTGATGAAATCCTATGCCGCGAGCAAGCTGACCGTTTTTTTTAAGCTCCGTGTTCCGAACTGTGTCCCGTACGTCTTTACGGCGCTCCGCGTCAGCGTCCCTGCCAGCGTCATCAGCGCGCTCGTCAGCGAATACTTCGCCGAATATATCATCGGCGTCGGCCGGCAGATCCGCGAAAACATTGTCCTGGCGCAATACGCAACAGCATGGGCCTATATCATGGTCGCCTGCGCCATCGGCATTATATTATACATCGCTTTGCTCATCACCGAAGGTGTTTTGCTGAAAGGCCGCCGTTAAGCAGGCCTGCAGCTGAATATAAAAATATGACATCATATTATAGGAGGAAAAACAATGAAAAAAGTTTCTAGATTACTAGCGTTCGTTTTGGTATGCGCCATGGCAGTGCTCACATTTACCGGCTGCGGCGCAGGCACAAGCGGCACCTCGGCGTCGCCCTCAGCCTCAGCTTCAGCCTCGGCCTCGGCTTCAGCATCCGCAGGCAAATATTACGACAGTACCGCAACCGCGGAGTCCATTGTTAAAGACGCCGCCGAAAAAGGCAAAGTCGGCAACTGGGGACTCGGCAACGAGTACGAAATTCAGGCGCTCTTATCAAAATACGGCGAACCCACCACCTTCCTCAGCCAGGCGTTTGATATGAACGGCTTTGATGACGACACCATCGCCCTCGCTTCCGCCATGACCTATAACGAGCTCGGCCTTGTTAAGAACAGCTATGAAGGCGGCTACAAATACGGCGACAAGGTTAAAACCATCGACATGAACGACCAGGGCGTCGCAATGCTTGAAGACAATATTTTCACAACAAGCGCGTTCGCCCAAGCCAACCCGAACACCGTTAAAGCCTTCCTCTACGCTTCCCTTGAGGGCTGGAAGTATGCCGTTGCCCATCCCGAAGAAGCGGCTCAGATTTGCTATAAATACGGCTCTTCTGTTTCCAGCGACCATCAGGCTTATATGGCCGGCGAAGTCAAAAAGCTTGTTGAAACCGATACAAAAGGCGCTGCTGTTACGAACGTCGGCAATATAGACGACACCGCCATGCAGCAGACACTCGACCTGGCCAAAAAATACATTAAGCTTGCCGACTCCGTTGCGGCAACCAAGCTGCAGTCGCTGACCCTCGCTGACATCCGCGATGCCTCCTTCTTTAACGCGGCATCAGCCAGCACAGACGGCAAATTCGGCACCCCCGAAAAGACAGACATCAAAATCCAGCTCAAGTGGCTGCCGCAGGCACAGTTCATGGGTTATTACGTCGCCCTCGATAAGGGTTATTACACAGCCGAAGGCCTCAATGTCACCATCGTACCGGGCGGCGGCGATATCAGCGAAACAACAGCCGTCAACGCCGGTCAGGTCGACTTCGGCGTGACCTGGGTCTCCAACCTGATCGCAGCAAACGCCGGCGGTATGAACCTGACGGAAGTCGCCCAAATATTCCAGAGATCCGGCCTCGTCCTCGTATACAAAATCAACAGCTAAGCAATAAACTCCGGTGCGGGTGCGCCTAAAAACGCACCCGCACCCAGGCTCCTTTGGCAAAGGAGCTGTCATCCGCAGGTGACTGAGGATTGCCCCCCGCGTAACGCCGCGCCACCAAGCCGCAGCCCCGGCGGATTCCGGATTCAAGCCCGAATGTTTTATTCGGTTTTTAATCTGCAATTTGCTAATTTGCAGCCACTCAGCATTAAGGAGGTTTTTATGATGGATTTGCTTATAAAAAACGGAACAATTGTCACGGCGAACGAAAGCTATATTGGGGACCTCGCGGTTGACGGCGGGAAGATTGCCGCAATCGGTAAAAACCTCTCTTATAGCTCGGCGAAAACAATAGACGCGTCCGGCATGCTCGTGCTGCCCGGAGCGATTGACGCGCACACCCATCTGGCGATGCCTTTCGGCGGGACCGTCTCAGCCGACAGCTATCTGGCCGGAACCCGGGCAGCCGCCTGCGGCGGCGTCACGACGGTGTTTGATTACCCGATGCAGCGCAAAGGAAAAGGCATTCTGGAGACTGTTGAAGCGCGAAAAGAAATGTGCGACCCAGAAGCCTGCGTGGATTACGCTTTTCACTGCATCGTCACCGATTTAAACGACGGCGCCCTGCTCGACGAATTCCAGGCCGCCGCCGACTATGGCATCACCAGCTTCAAATGCTTTCTGGTCTACAAAAAAGAAGGCATGATGGTGGATGACGCCACACTCATTAAGGTCCTGCTTAAAGCCAAAGAGGTCGGCGCGATTACAAATATTCACGCCGAGAATCCTGATGTCATCGATATGAACATCGAAAAATTCAAAAAAGAGGGTAAAACCTCCCCCTGGTATCACTACATGTCAAGACCGGAGTTTGTGGAGGCTGAAGCCGATAAAAGAGCGGTTCATTGGGCCAAATCTGTTGAAGCGCCCCTCTATATCGTGCACATGGCCGATAAGGAGGGCCTGGAAGCCGCCGTCCTGGCAAAGCGCCAGGGCCATGACATTTACATAGAGACCTGCCCGCAATACCTGGAATTCACGTGTGACGTCTACAATCGTGAGGACGGCAGAAATTTCGTTTGCTCTCCCCCCATGAAAGGCGTAGAAAGTCAAAAAGCGCTCTGGGAAGCCGTTAAAAACGGCACCATTGACACGATCGCAACCGACCACTGCCCGTTTATGAGCTATGAAAAGGACTGGGGCAAGGACGATTTCACCAAGATACCCAACGGCTGTGCCGGTGTTGAGAATCTCTATCCGTATATGCTGTCGGCTGCAAACGAGGGGATCATCTCCTTTAACAGAGCCGTTGAGCTCTGTTCGACGAATCCGGCAAAAATCTTCGGCTGCACGCAGAAGGGCTCCCTGACCGTCGGCAAGGACGCGGATATCGTGATTTACGATCCTAAAAAGGCCTTTACCATCTCAGTTTCCAACATGCATTCGGATTATGACCATACCATCTGGGAAGGCAAAATGCTCAGCGGCTACCCGGTACAGACGTATGTCCGCGGTACGCTTGTCTATGATAACGGCGCCTTTGTCGGAAAAGCCGGGTACGGCCAATTTGTAAAGCGCAGCCCAAGGACAGTATAAAGCGCTGATTTATCAGCGCAGGGCACGGAATGGATGATTTTTTATGAATGATTTAACATACAGGGAGGTTCGTCTCCCCGAGGACGTCGGCGGCTGCCTTCTATGCAATAACGCCCCCTGCGCAAAAGCCTGTCCGTACGGCGTTGAAGCGGATACCGTCATCCGGTCGCTCCGCTTTGAAAACACGGCCGGCGCGGCAAACAGGCTGCCCGACACGCTCCCCTGCGTATCGTGCGCGGCAAAGCCCTGCCTGAGCGCATGCCTCAAGGGCAAAATCAACAGACCTGTGCCGATAGATGAAATCATGCGCATGGCTTCCTCATATGGAAAGCAAACCATTACGCACGCGGACCTGTCGATTGATTTTTGCGGAATCCGCTGCGAAAACCCGTTCTTTCTCTCCTCCTCTGTCGTCGGCAGCAACTATGAGATGGTCGCCAAAGCCTTCAAGCTGGGGTGGGCGGGCGTCGCCTTTAAAACAGTTGCCACCTTTGTTTCAAACGAAGTTTCACCCAGATTTGACGCGCTGCGGAAAGAGTCCGTGCCGTTTATCGGCTTTAAGAATATCGAGCAGATATCCGAGCACACCCTCAGCGAAAACCTCGGCTACCTCAGGTGCCTGAAAAAGGATTTTCCCTCCAAGATCATCATCGCGTCCATTATGGGCCAAAACGAGGATGAATGGACCCTTCTTGCTGAGATGATGACAACCGCGGGCGCGGACATCATCGAATGCAACTTTTCCTGCCCGCATATGGCGGCAAACGGCCTGGGCTCGGACGTCGGCCAAAATCCCGACCTTGTCGCCGCCTACACAAAAGCCGCCCGCAAAGGGACAACTCTCCCCATTCTGGCGAAAATGACGCCGAATATCGGGAACATGGAGCTGCCCGCCATCGCGGCCGTCTGTGCCGGGGCAACGGGCATCGCCGCGATCAATACCATCAAAAGCGTGATGAACGTGAATCTGGATTCCTTCGCCTCCGGCCCGGATGTGATGGGCAAAACGAGTGTCGGCGGATACTCCGGCAAAGCGGTGAAGCCGATCGCGCTTCGGTTCATTCAGTCCATGAAAAGCTGTGCGCAGCTCAAGGATATACCGGTCAGCGGCATGGGCGGTATAGAGACCTGGCGCGACGCCGCCGAATTCATAGCCCTCGGGTGCGAGAACGTTCAGGTGACGACCTCGGTCATGCAGTATGGTTACCGGATTATTGAAGATATGCTTGAGGGTCTGCGGCACTACCTGGGTTCGCACGGCTTCGGCAGTGTTTCCGGTATTGTCGGCAAAGCGCTGCCCAATATCATACCCGCCGACAATCTGGACAGATCCAGCATCTGTTACCCCAGGTTCGCGCAGCAGCAATGTCTGGGCTGCGGGCGCTGCACCTTATCGTGTTATGACGGTGGTCATCAAGCGCTCAGGCAGGATGAAAAGACCGGGCATCCGATTTTAAACGCGAAAAAATGCGTCGGCTGTCACCTGTGCGTCACGGTCTGCCCCGTATCGGCGATTTCAAGCGGCGCCAGAGTACCGAAAGACAAAATTACATCGCAAGCTGGTTAGTACAAATAAATTTAAATAGAAAATTTGTGTCGTTGTTGTACGGCGAAATAGGAGGTTTTGGTATGGTATCGTGCAGTTTAAAGCGTTTGGAAGATAAGATTAAAACATTCAGTAAGTTCGGTGACACAGGGAAGGGCGGCATTACGCGATTTTCCCTCTCACACGAAGCGCTGTCTGCCAGAGCGGAGTTTAAAAAAAGAATGGAAGCCATCGGCGCAACCGTCGTCACCGATGATATGGCCAACATGTATGCCACGATTCGCGGCTCCGAGGCACTTCCCAACATTGTCACCGGTTCGCATCTGGATTCCGTCAAGCAGGGCGGGAATTATGACGGCGTACTCGGCGTGCTGACAGCGATGGAAGTCGCGGAAACAATTGTGAAGGAAAAGGTACCGCATCGGCATCCTATTACCGTCATTGTCTGGACCAACGAGGAAGGCGCCCGGTTTGAACCGGCAATGATGTCCTCCGGTGTTATAACCGGGAAGTTCGACAAAGCCGTCATGCTCAAATCGTACGCCAAGGATGTGGCGGGCTTCAGCTTCGCAGAAGCCCTGGAGAAAAGCGGATATAAGGGGAGCGAAGCCAACAGGCTGTCTCCCGATAAAGACCTCGCGCTCGTGGAGCTCCATATTGAGCAGGGGCCGGTGCTTGATAATGAGGACATCGATATCGGCGTCGTCGAGGGTGTCTGCGGCATGATTAATTATGAGTTCACCTTATCAGGGCAAGCCGGCCATGCCGGCACAACACCTATGAAATACAGAAAAGACGCGCTTTACGCGGCTGTCAAGGTCATCGAGTACCTCCATGACGAGCTCGACAAGCTCGACGGCAAGCTTGTTTATACAACGGGTAAAATATCCGCCCACCCGAACATCCACACCATCATCCCCGATGAGGTAAAGTTTACCCTCGACGCCAGGCATCAGGACCCGGTTGTGCTCAAGAAGGTCGTTGACATTATTAAAAAAATCCCGGCAGAGGTGGAAAAATGCGCCTTCAGCTATGAAGAAGCCTGGTCCCGCAAGACCGTGCACTTCACGCCCTCGCTCGTCAATTTCGTGCAGAAAAGCGCCGACGAATACGGCTATTCAAGCAAAAAAATGTACAGCGGCCCCGGTCACGACGCACAGTATGTCATCGATATCATCCCTGCCACAATGATTTTTGTCCCCAGCATCGGCGGACACAGCCACTGCGAACTGGAATATACACCCGTTGAGAATTGCCTGAAGGGCGCCAATGTGTTACTGCAGACGCTGACACTTATTGATCAGCAGCTTTGATAAAAATTGTGCTTCTTCTATAAATACCCCATTGTACTTCTCGAATATTTATGTTAAGATTTAGTTGATTATAACAACAAACTATATCAACATAGGAGAAATCATTATGGGCGATAAAAACATAAAAAAAGAAGTCAAGAAAAAGAAGAAATCAGATTCCGGCACCGCCCCGTCCGTCGTTCTGAAATCCGTCGTTGCTCAGCCTGAAGTCATCAAAAAAGAAAAAAAGATCAAGTAACCTGACCCTCTAATCACTCTCAACCGGGCAAAGGGACCATCTCGAATCCGAGACGGTTCCTTTTTTACTCAAAATTTTACATATTATTGTACTTTATTCTATCTGTTACGATAAATAATATATAATACGAATATTCTTATACTATTCTGATTGGGGGGTATGTAATGAATAGACGGAAAAGGGTTGATTTGCTCTTCATCTGCGGATTTTCTTTTCTTATTTTGTTGATTATTTCCATATCAATACTTTGGGCAGCCGGGCTGGAGAAGACGAAGTCACTTTTCAGTCAGATATACCAGAACTCTTTTCAGGCATGGGTTCAGACGGAGCAGGCAAATGCCGACCTGCTTGCTGCTCAAAGCGCGATGAAGGATGTTGTTCTGTCAAAAAGCGATGATCAATTTATAGCCGCCTTCAAAAGCTTCAATGCTTATGACTATAAAATTTGGACCTATTTTGATTCGATTAAAAAGATGCAGACCGGTGACGTATTATTGCGTGATCTCATAAACGCTTATGATGACTGGACGCCAATCAGAGCCCGCGCGATCAATTATGCCAGCCACGGGCAATATGATCTCGCCGCCGAGAATACGCGGACAACCGGCTCCGATCAAGTGAAGCTCATATCCAGCCTGATGCAGCAGTTGATTGCGCAAAAGAAATCGGAAGCTGATGCCGCCTATCGTCAGTCTGAGAATACCTCCGTTATTGCAAAACGCTTTTTAATATGGATGACCGCTTTTGTCGCGGTTTTAGCCGTCATGATGTCCTTATACATACGGAACCGGCTGCTGAAATATCAGTCTTTATTGCATGAAGAAAAAGAGACGCTTCGGATTACCTTGGATTCAATAGGCGACGGTGTCATTACAACAGATACGCATAGAAACATATTGAGTTTGAATAAGATCGCCGAGAATTTTACAGGTTGGGCAATGTCCGACGCCCTGGGCAAATCATTTAATCAGGTGTTCAGCATTACAAACGCTAACACCGGCGAACCGGCAAAGGATCCTGTTGAAGAGGTCTTAAAAACAGATTCAGTCTGCCTGCTTGAAAACCATACCGTTTTAACCTCAAAGGACGGTATTCGGCGGCATATCGCAGACAGTGCCGCACCCATAAAGGACGAAAATGGCCGGACTTTCGGTGTCGTGATAATTTTCAGAGATGTCACCGCGAGGAAAGCCGCTGAGCAGCTGCTGAAGGAAAGCGAAGAAAAATTCCGGACAATTTTTGAACAATCACCCATCGGTATTGGCCTGAGAGATTCGAAGACCGGGCAGATTATCAGCGTTAACGGCAGATTCGCCGATATCATAGGGCTGACAGCAGAAGAGCTCTGCAAAAGCGACTGGCGCAGCATTACGCACCCGGATGATATAAACCAGGAGTCGGAGCAAATGGCTCTGCTGGATAATCGGAAAATCCCAAGCTATCATTTGGAGAAAAGATATATAAAGCCTGATGGCTCATGCGCGTGGATTAACAGCTCCGTCACGCTTCTTTCAAAAGCTGATACTGAAAATCCGCAGCATCTATGCATGATTGAAGATATTACACAGCAAAAGATTGCCGAAATCGCACTTGCTCAATCGCTCATTAAGCTCGAAGCAACGCTCCAATCAACCGCGGACGGTATATTGGCGGTCGCCTTAAACGGCAATATCATTTTTTATAATTTGCAGTATCAGCAAATGCTGGGTTTGCCCAGCGATTTTGCCGCAAGCGGTAATATTGAAGTTGCCTCTAAATTCATAAGAGGCTGCCTTGTCAATCCCGAGCTCAGCTTTGCAAATGCTTATATGAATAAGCCCATAACAGAATCGGCTCAGTATGATGAACTGGAGCTTAAGGACGGTAGGACACTCGAGCGATACTCTATTCCGATCCGGCAGGACGGCGTAATTATGGGTCATGTTCTGAACTTCCGCGATATCAGCGAGCGCAAACGTGCCGAGCAGGCCCTTTCCGACAGCGAAGCCAAACATAAGGCGATGATTGCCAATATCTCAGACTCGATTATCATTATTGATAAGCATGTAAAACTGAAATATATGAGCCCGAATTTGGAAAAAATGTTTGGCTGGAGCCAGGAGGACTTCGCGGATAAGCAGCTGCATAATTTCATACACCCTGACGATATGAAGGCTGTCCGCCATAGCTATCTGAAATTAGCAAAAAAAGACGGCATGAAATCAACTCTTGAATTCAGGATGAAATGTAAGGACGAGAGATATGAATTTATTCAGTTAACGGCGGTTAATATGATCAGCGACACCAATATAGAAGGCATACTCATGAACTTTCATGATATTTCCGACCGTAAGAAAAGGGAGACTGAGATTCTTTATCTCAATTATCACGATCTGTTGACAGGCCTATACAACCGGGCCTTTTTCGAAGAGGAATGCGCCCGGCTCGACACGCCCCGCCAATTGCCCATCTCTGTCATCATGGGCGACATTAACGGATTAAAGCTGGTCAATGATGCCTTCGGGCACAAGGAGGGCGACAAGCTGCTGATTGAAATCGCCAGAATTCTTGCCGTCAGCTGCAGGAAAGAGGATATTTTAGCCAGAACCGGCGGAGATGAGTTCTGTATATTGCTGCCGCAAACGACCACGGATGAGGTGCGCGCCATATGCAAGCGCATTTACACCGACTGCGTCAGTTATGAGAGCAATACCGATAAAGGCATATTCCAGCTGAGCATCTCACTGGGCTACGCCACTAAAATCGATTCAACCGTCACAATCGAGAGTATACTGACCCAAGCCGAAGAATATATGTATAAGCAAAAGCTTCTTGAACGCAAGAGTATGCGCAGCTCTCTGATTTCATCCATCAAATCAACAATGAACGAAAAAAGCCACTTAACCGCCGAACACGAGGAGAGGCTCGTCGCGCTGTCAAAGCTTATCGGGCGTGCTCTGGATCTGCCCGACGCGCAGATTAACGAGCTTGAGCTTTTATCGACACTGCACGATATCGGGAAGCTGAGCATTAACGATCAAATTCTCAACAAACCCGGAAAATTAACAAATGAAGAGTGGACGGAAATAAAAAAGCATCCGGATATCGGGTATCGGATTGCCCAAGCCTCTCCGGAGCTTGTTCCAATCGCCGATTTTATACTCTGCCATCACGAACGCTGGGACGGCACGGGTTACCCTCAAGGCCTCAAAGGGCGTAGCATCCCGCTCCTTTCCCGTATCGTTTCGGTTGTTGACGCCTATGATGCCATGACGCAGGACAGGTCCTACCGAAAGGCGATGCCTGAGGCTGATGCTATTAACGAAATCAAGAGAAATGCCGGAACGCAGTTCGACCCCGAAATCGCGGGTATTTTTGTGAATCTTTTAGAAAGTATATGAAAACAATCGGTCAATAAAGGTTGTAATCCATTTAAAGGGATTGTATAATAAATCCACCCTTTTGAAGTAACATATAAAATTAATGGAGGCTACATAATGAAGAGAGCAATCTGCATTTTAACCGCGTTAACCATGACCGTATTATTCCTATTCACAGGGTGTGCATCTAAAACAGCTGCGGTTACCTTGACTGCTCAGGAAATTTTGAGTAAATCGTATGACAGTATGTCGGCGGTAAAATCTTTTCACTTTATACTCGATCATACCGGCGGCGGCACAGCCGTCACACCGGTAATCACGATGACAAAAGCGGAGGGTGATGTCGTTAAACCGGATAAATTGAAGACAACCATTTCAGGCACCGCCGCGGGCGCTTCGGTCGAAGTCACCCTCATCACGGCAGACGGCAAAACAATGATTACAAATCCGCTGAACGGCAAATGGGAAGAGCTGAGCGGTATGTTTGAGGTTCTATCCGTGTTCGATCCCAGCACCGGCATCGCCTCCATTATCAATGGCATTACCAACCCGACGAGTCTGGCGGACGAGAAAGTCGGCTCCGGCTTGTGCTACCATCTGAAAGGTGAAATCGCCTCGCAGGTCCTCAAGCCGATCACCGGTACGACAGCGACGGATGTCCCGATCTCCGTGGAGGTCTGGATTGACCAAACCGGTTTCCTCGTGCAGCAGGTGAAGCTCTCGGGTAAAATTATCGACAACGAAGCCGATGGTATTGTGCGTACATTAACCTTCAGCAATTATAATAAAGATGTCGATATTTCGCTTCCTGAATAGCAGGCACAAATTTTATTAAAGAGAGAGAATCATATGCGGCTTCAATTTAAAGAACGAACAGGGAAAGCATCCTCTCCTGCTGTCATTATGGCCGTTATTTGTCTCGGCGTCTTCGTGGCGGCCATGGACCAGACAGTGATTTACGGCGCTTTACCCGGTATGATGGTCTCCATCCATCTGCCTGTCACAAGGCTGGACCAAGCCGCCTGGATTGTCATCGGTTACCTGCTTGGATACACCTTCGCGATGCCGCTCATCGGCCGTGTTTCAGATGTATACGGCCACAGCCGTGTCTATATTCTCTCTCTGTTCGTGTTCATAACCGGTTCCATACTTGTCGCTGTATCAACAGATATCAGCTGGCTCGTCGGCGCGCGCATCTTTCAGGCTATCGGCGGAGGTGCTCTTGTTCCCGTCGCGATGTCGATTACTGGAGATCTGTACACCGGGCGGAACAGGGCTGTCGCTTTAGGCGTTATCGGTGCCGCCGTTGAAGCCGGCGGCGCAATCGGGCCCTTCTATGGGGCGCTGTTTGCCCAATACTGGAGCTGGCAGTGGATATTCTGGCTGAATATCCCCATCAGCCTCATCGTCCTGATTATCGCCCTCCTGAATATTCGCCGCAGTGAACGCCTTCAAGGTAAAATAGACTATCTGAGCGGTATCCTTCTGGCTGTGGCTCTGACCTTTTTCTGTATGGGCGTGTCCCAGCAATCCGATAAAGAAAATTATTGGGTACAGCTCATCATCTTCGTCGCGATCGCCATTGTATTCTTCGCTTTGTTCATCGTGCGTTCCCTGAAAACGCCCGATCCGCTGGTGAAGCTTTCCGCGTTTAAAAACGTCGTTTTCTCGGCGGCAAATCTCACCAATGTCTTCGTCGGGAGCGCCCTTATTATCGCAATGGTCAATATTCCGCTCATGAGCGAAACGATACTCGGCAGCTCGGCTATAGACGGAGGGCTGAGGCTCCTGCGCTTTACCGTCATGCTGTCGCTCGGCGCGCTTGTGGGCGGCTTTGTCTGCAAACGGTTTGGTTATCGTCTGCCGACGATAATCGGGCTTATTATGAGCAGCGTCGGCTTCTATTTTATGAGCCGGTGGTCTCTCACGATTGCCGACCCTGCGCTGACGATTCATCTCGCCCTCTGCGGCCTCGGCTTCGGCCTTGTCATCGCCCCCCTTGGGACGGCGGTGATGGATTCGGTCCATCAGGATCAGAAAGGCCTGGCTTCCTCCATGGTCGTGATGGCCCGCATGATCGGTATGATGATCGGCATGTCGGCTATAACCGCTTGGGGCATGGAACGCTTCCATCTGGCAACCGCCAGCCTTTCCCTGGAGCAGATCGTCAAGACCCCGGCAAAACTGACCGAGTCTCTTCTGGCCCTGTTCACCAACTTTTTCGTCGCGTCCATGTTTCTCTGCCTGCTCGCCATAATCCCCGCGCTGTTTCTCAGCCGGAAAAAGAAAACCGCGGATAAAAAATAACGCTGTAATTGCATATATTTACAACAATAAATCACCATCAGCATAAATGATGGTGATTTATTTATTTCATTTCTGGTTTCCCAGGGTTCGGAGGACGATGCAGGACAGTAATAGATGCAGGCGCTCTTTCGCGTCGTCGAGGGCGAGATTGGCGATTTTTTCGATGCAGCCGAGCCGGTAGGTCATGGTGCTCCGGTGGATAAACAGCTCCTCGGCGGCGGCTTTCAGGCTTTTGTACTGCAGCAGATATGTTTCAAGCGTCATCAAGAGCTCTGTGCCGTTTTCCTGGTCATACTCAAAAATTCGGACAGCCTCCCGATGACACAGCGGGTAGAGCGGGATGTCGGCTGCTATCCGGTTGATGATCGGCGTCGTAATCGCATCACCCAGCTGCCGGACTCTTGTGTTATGATCGCCGTGATGAATGGCAATGTCCGCGTTTTGATATTGGGAACCGAACTGCAGAATGCCTTTAAACGGGAAGCTTAAGCCGCATACGGCATCGTGCAGGCTCAGCTGCGCTTCCAGTTTAGGCAGGTATTCGCTCAAAACCTCACTGGTATCGTTATGTAATATTAAGATGACACCGTCTTTATATTTAAAGGCGATACAATCGGGAAATATCCTTTCGTAAATGTGGCGGTACCGGGTCAGTGTTTCAGAATTCTTAGACGCTTCCGGTATGCTGATGAGGATCAGCAGAAAATCGTCATCCATGCCCCACCCCGCCGAGCCGATGCATCTGGTCACGATGAGCGGGTCGATGTTTTCCTTGTTCAGGATCCCCACCAGCACGGAACGCAGGCCTTCCATAATCCCGTCTGATTCGGAATAAATATGAAACAAGCTCGGGGAGAGAAGCCCGGATATGTAATCCAAAAGCTTCAGCTGGTATACCGACAGGGGTTTATTTGTTTCAGCAATCGTCAAGGTCGCCAGCCGCTTCCCGTTATCAAAAAAGGAATATGTCATAATTTTTGGAAGTCCCGAGCCCAGATCCACATAATCGGAATAAGGTGTTCGGATTGATTCCGTGTGATTATGGCGTTTTCTGACCTCGGTATTCAGCTTTTCAGATCTTTTTCCGGTTTCGAGGGTTTCCTTCCAGTAGGGGTCCTCCGCAGCGGGGAGATAGCGATCACTGTAGTCGATCAGATTGCGCTCGGTATCGTAGAGAATGACTTGATTTTGAAAAAATTCAGCACAGCAGCTCAGGATATCCCGGGTCGGGGCTTTGGTGTTTAAAGCTGTCATCAGGTTGTTTTCCAACTGGTTGTATCTGAGAAAAATACTTTGAATAATGCTGAACGCGTTTAAGGGATCCTCGGCAGCCGTAATAATACCGGTCATGTTGCGGCGCTTAAAAAATTCGACCGCTTCGGCATCGCCGCCGACGCAGAACATATATAATGGGACGGTATTTTTACTTTCCTTCAGCTTATCCCATTGCGCGAAATAAAAAATATCCTCGTCATAAAATCCTTTTTCCTCGCGGAAAAAACGGACATCGCTGAAGATCAGGCTGTGATCCGGACAGCCGCAGACAAACCTTGGGGCAATCGGAAGTGAATGCGCGATAATTCCCGTATTCAATTTCATAATAACTCCTCCCGGCTTAATTCCAGGCGCAGACCCACAATAGTCAAATTGTGGATAATAGTGTCAGTATACTATATATTTATTACAAATACAAGCTACAACTGTATTGTGCGTATAGCTAAAACCGACAAAACTTCGGCTTCTGCGTCAATGTCGGTACCTGGGTTGATTTCCAGCGCTCAGACCGATATAATGTAATAGCAAGTTCGGAAATATATGACGAAAGAAAGGCATGGCCAGATAGATGGAAGACAGACAGTATATATCATGGGCGCTTATCGGCGATTTCATGACGGAAGCATTTGTGAAGATGGGCGTACCGCGCGACGAATCAGAAATCTGCGCCGATGTTCTGATGGAAAGCGACAGACGAGGCATTGAAAGCCACGGCTGCAACCGTTTTAAACCGATCTATATCGACCGCCTGAATGTGGGAATTCAGAACCCTGTTACTGAATTCGAAATTATCAGGCAAACACCGACGACAGCCGTTGTCGACGGCCACGACGGCATGGGCATGATCGTCGGTTACAAAGCCATGAACATGGCGATTGATAAAGCCAAAAAATACGGTATGGGCATGGTCGCCGCCAGAAACTCAACGCACTACGGCATCGCCGGTTATTACGCGTCAATGGCTGCGAAAGCCAATATGATCGGCATAACGGGGACAAATGCGCGCCCGTCGATTGCCCCGACGTTCGGCGTCGAAAATATGCTTGGGACAAATCCCCTCACCTTCGGCATGCCGACCGACGAGGATTTCCCCTTCATGCTCGACTGCGCGACCTCCATCACCCAGCGCGGTAAAATCGAATATTTTGCGCGGGAAGGCAAACCGACACCCGCCGGAATGGTCGTGGGTCATGACGGCAAGGCGATGACGGACAGCGTTGAAATACTCAGCAGCCTCGTCAGCGGCGAAGCGGCACTCGCGCCGCTCGGCGGCATCGGCGAGGAGCTCGCGGGTTATAAGGGTTATGGTTACGCGGCGGTTGTCGAAATCATGTCTGCCGCCCTGCAGGCGGGCAGCTATATGAAAATGCTGTCGGGAATCGGCAGCAGCGGAGAAAAAGTCCCGTTCCATCTGGGGCATTTCTTTATCGCCATCGACACGGAGGCCTTTATGGGCGCGGAGGCTTTTAAAAAAACAGCCGGAGATATTTTAAGAGAACTGCGCGCGTCAACACTGGCACCGGGGGAAACACGCATCTATACAGCCGGCGAAAAGGAATATCTCACCTGGCTCGAGCGGAAGGACAAGGGCGTCCCCATCGGCCCGGCTGTCCAGAAGGAATTACTCGCCGTCCGCGACGCGCTCGGCCTCAAGCACCGTTTCCCGTTCGAATAAGCGTTTCTCCTAGCAGGGCAGACTGTTGTCTGCCCTGTTTTCACCTCCTGACACTTGATTTCATACAGTATAGTGTATAAGTGTCCGGTGTACAGAGTCTGTGTATCGGCATGTTTGGAGGTTATTATCATGAATCAATCTTTTTCTGAAGATGAAAGTCAGTATATCCAACGATTCGACACTGCTGTCATACATGATTTTGATTTTTCGAAGGAATCCGGAAATCAGCCGATGCCGGATCAGCAGGTCGAGCCGACAGATAATCAGGAACCGATAACGGCAGCCGGACCGACGGCAAATCCGCAGCCCGAACCCTTGCCCGAGGTTGCCGCCCCGACTGAAGCACCGGAGCAGCAGAGCTTAGACGTAAAGCCGGAAGCTCAGGTAGACAACCAGGAGGCACAAATTACTCAGCTCATTAAAAAACTGGATCCCAAAGCGATTCCGAAGTTTGAAAACCAACTCGTCAAGCCGCCTGTTTACTGTCCTGTTCCTTCTGTCGGCGACGATGAAACCGCGCTCTATGTGATCGACATCAGCCAGTTCAAACAGCAAATCCTGCCGGAGGGCTTCCCCGAAACAACGGTTTGGGGGTACGGCGGCACTGTATTCGAAACGAAATCATATCAGATCAAATATAACAGGAGCGCACCCGGCGCAACCTTTGAAACAATCAGGAATGTCCCCCTCAGGGTCAGGTGGATTAACAACCTCACCGGCTCGCATCTGTTTTCCGGTGAGGTCTCATCCGTTGTTAACGGCCATGCCGATGCGCAGTTCACAAATGACAGTAAAAAAGGTCCGGCTGACAGCGCCTCGCTTTACTCGTATCTAAACAATCAGAAACCGGCGACTCTGTGGTATCACGACTATAATCTCGGCGGTATCCAGCTCAGTGTTCATGCGGGCCTTGCCGGTTTCTATCTGATTCGCGGAGGGAATGAGCTCGGTTATAATAAAGACTTTAATCTGCCTAAGGGCCAATATGAGATACCGGTCATTATACAGGATGCGTCGTTTAATATGGATGGCTCGTTCTCATTTATGAATACCGGCGTTGATTCAGACGAGCAGCTTTATCCAGACGCCGAATATTATGGTGATGCGATCATGGTCAACGGAAAAGTCTGGCCGAATCTTGATGTTGAAAGAAGACAGTACAGGTTCCGGCTTTTGAACGGATCAAGCGCGCGGACTTATCATCTGAAAATGTCAAACGGCATGGCGTTTAAACAGATTGGAAACAGCAGCGGTTTCCTGCCGGAGTCTGCTGTGTTTGATTCCCTTCTGCTCGCGCCGGCAGAACGCGCCGATATTCTGGTGGATTTCTCCGCCATCGCTCCGGGGACAAAAATCATCCTGGTGAACGACGCGAACGCGCCTTATCCGGACGGTGAGGCACCGGAGGCGGACACAGCAGGCCAAATCCTGCAGTTTACTGTTCCTATGGGCGGCGTCTGAATCTGAAAAAATTCGGATAAAAGCAGCTGACAAGCGCCTCGGTATCGTGGTACACCGGGGCGCTTGCGATTTTTATCTGCTTATATACTATATGTGTATGGCTGCCTGGAAACCGCCGTTGGTGGCGGTGGAGATGTTGCCGACGGCCTTTGCGTCGCCGACGATGAAGACCTCGGTCTCCGCGGCGCTGTGGCGCATGGAATCGGCAACGTCGGTGAGGGGCACCATGCCCAGGGACAGGAGGACGGTGTCGCACGGGTATTCAATCAGCGCGCCGGTGATCATGTCCTTGCAGACGACCTTATCGTCAAAGACTTCCTCGAGCCTGTTATTGCGGTGGAGCGGAATGCCAAGCTCCTCCACGATGGCCAGCATCTCGTCTCCGGCGCGTTTGGAGCTGCTGCGGAGCATCTCAAGGTGCGTCTCGGGGCTGACCATCTCCACAACGGTGACGTCCTTGCCCATTTGCTTGAAGTCGATTGCCGCCTCTAAGCCGACGGCGCCGCCGCCGACGATCATAAGCTTGTCGCCGACAGGGACCTTGCCCATTTCCGCGTCGGGCGCCCAATGGACGTGGGGCTTATTGATTCCGGGTATCTTCGATGGGATGATGGGCTTGGAGCCGACGGCGAGAATAATGGCGTCATAAGCTGCCTTATCCAATATTTCCTTTGTGGCCTCGGTGTTGAGGAGGATTTTCGCGTCGTATTTCGCTGTCTCACGGAGGAGCCACTTTAGATAATCCTGACAGTCGAGCTTGAACGGCGGGAAAGCCGCCGGGACGACATTGCCGCCCAGATGATCGGTTTTCTCGTAGAGCGTGACGTCGTGACCCCTGTCGACAAGCGCCATCATGGCGTAGAGACCGGCCGGTCCGCCGCCGACAACGGCGACCTTTTTTTTGACTGGCGCTTTGGGCACAATACCGTCCTTGAGTTCCTTGAAAACGCCGGAATACGGATTGACGGCGCAGTTGAGGGGGCGGGGCGGCATGAAGCGGGTGCACGCGTCGCAGCGCAGGCAGGGGCGCCTGTCCTCCGGACGGTTTTGCGCGTACTTCCTGGGCATATCGGGGTCGGCCATGAGCGGGCGGCACATCGCGACGAAATCAGACCAGCCCTTGCCGATGATCTCCTCTGCCATGTCGAGGTCCGTAATCGAGCCGACGGTATTGACCAGCAGGTTCGGGAAAGCCTTTTTGACATCCCGCGCGTAATGGACATTGAAGGCTCTGGGCATCATGTAGTTCTGGCACCAGTTGCGGTAATACTTAAAATCAAAGTCGCTGTGGAGCCCGGCGGACACGTGGATAATATCGATATGGTCCTGCAGGAGCTCGATGAGCTTCAGCGTCTCGTCAAAATGCATACCCTCGGGGGCGATCTCATCGGCGGAGATGCGGTATTCAATCACGAACTTCGGGCCGACCTGCTTACGGATGGCGTCGCACACCTCAATGGCGAAGCGCGCGCGCTTTTCGGTGGTGCCGCCGTACTCGTCCTGACGCTTGTTGTAGAGCGGGCTGGTGAATTGGCTGATCAGGTTGCCGTGGCCGCCGTGCAGGAGGCAGATATCCATGCCCGCCTGCTGCATCCGGAAGCACGCCATAGCGAATTTATTGACGGTCTCGGCAATCTTCTCATACGTCATTTCGATGGCGGGGATCGGCGCGCGCCCAAGCTTCTTGGCGCGGGTAATCTCCGAGGAGGTAATGATGGCGGAGGCGCTGTACGGCGCGTGGCCGACGGTTTCAAACGCGGTGTCCTTGCCGTTGTGGTTGACCTCAAAGGACGCGTGGCAGTTGTACTGCGCCGCCATTTCGGCGTACCAGGAAAGCGGCAGGATGCATTTGTCGGTGCCGAGGTCAATCTGCGTTTCCTCGTCGTGACACTCCAGGCGGTCAATGGTGGCGTTGCCGACATAGAGCGTGGCGGCGCCGCCGCGCGCGAGCGGCCGCATCCAATCGACGAAATCGCGCGTCATCGTTCCGTCCTGGTTGGCCACATTGGGCGACGGCGGCGCTAAGGTGACGCGATTTTTAAAGTCGATGCCTCTGATTTTAATCGGTGAAAATACATGTTCGTATTTGGATCCCATTTGTTTGCTTCCTTTCGTAATATACAAAGAAAATGTCAG
Source organism: Clostridiales bacterium UBA1316 (assembly GCA_002307055.1). Lineage (GTDB taxonomy): Bacteria > Bacillota > Clostridia > Oscillospirales > Oscillospiraceae > Sporobacter. The sequence continues at coordinate 15,245 of DBTM01000036.1, read as the reverse complement.
CTAGATTATATCACTGTCATAAACGCATTTGCAATGTGTGTATAATGGCAGCCTGCGCGCGGTTTTGCCATTGTATTTTTTGTTGACAGCCTCTGCCGCGCCATTATACACTGGTGACGCTCGTATCCAGCCTTAAGGAAAGGTGTTTTTTGTTTATGAATAAGAAATTGAAGTTTATCCTTTTACTCATCGCTTTGCTCATTTCCATAGGCTTCACCGTATTTGTCTATTCACACGGCCTCTAAAACAGGGGTAATTCGGCTGAATTACTGCCACATATCGGCGAAAAGCACTGATATTGAGCCATAAACAGCTTATTTCCGCCAAGAAATTGTTACAATTGTATTAAATATATTACTGTTGTGTTAACAAACAGAGGCGGCCAAAGCTGCGAGTGACTGCGATTACAGGGTTCTCATTTTTTCGCTCTGAAAAAAACCATATATACATATAAATTTTCGAGAACCCATCCTTCCCGCGCCGCGCTTTTAGCATAAACGGAGCACGGGTTCGCCATTATTATACCACACAGAACAGAGGTTTTGCGATGCAAGCATACGTCTGTCCACCCGCATACTTCATTTTATGTAGGCGGGTGGATTTTAAACGAGGGGTTTAAAAGTTCAACGGGGTATCAACAGGGCGGTTATTGAATATACAGCGCAAACCAGAGGGACAGTGCTATCGGTGAAACCGCTAACCGTCCCCCCCTGGTTTAGGTAACTTTTACTTGTTTTCAAGTATGTTAATGATCCGATATAAGGCAAGAAATATTCCAGAAGCCGTGAGCAGTAAAATCCACATCAGGTTGCTGCTGGCATCGTAAAGGAACGCAAGGAATATGCCGCTGACATATAATTGCCGAATTATGTAGATGGCAATGGCAAAAAATATAACTGCCAAATACAACAGCACTTTTGAAATCCAATTTTTCATATTAATAAGCCTTTCCTCCGCAATAGGCGGATTTTAACATGGAATAGCAGGGTATCGAAGACTTGTCCGTCATATATTTTTAGCCCGTTCTTGATGGTCACTTCGTATTCAAAGCCGCACTAACCTTCCGCTCTCCCTAAGCACAATTGCCCACCGAACATCCTCTTCAATATAAGCTTTCAGAACCTCCAAAGACATGTCCCTGCCCGCATGGGGTTCCCAGCCTGCCATCGGGCCGACATTCGGTTTTTTTGCGTATTCATAAAGATCATCGGCATCTTCAAGCTGCCAGGAACGCAGGAAAAGACGGGGTGTGTCTACGGTTTTCATGAGAGCCTCCGGGGTGTAATACGTTTATTTAGCTGACGGCGCAACGGGGACACAGAAGAACCGTCCCCTTGTGTTCATGCTCTTATTTTACCATTTTTTGTGTTATTTTTCAACTGCTTTACTATACTTAGTGACTTTTTCAGTGGTTTCGAAACGTATCCCTGGTTTTTAATTGCTAATCAATATTCTTTTGTAGGAAACACAGTTGAAGTTCTGTTTTTATTGTAGGTAAGGCGCTGTTGAAGTTATCAAAATCCTCTTTATTACGACGCATCTGCGACGCATTATACTTATAGCCCTTTTTTACAATGTCGAGGACTACGAGATAAGCTTGCTTGCAGCAACGTCTTTTTGCTTCTAGTATTGTACCTACTGCGGCTGACAGGAGCTGATACCGCAGCTCTTGGCAGTCAAAATCCTTATTTCCAAAAATAATCTCCTTCATAGCATTCAGTCTATCTATTTTATTCTTAGATGGATTTTTAATATTCTTGCAATATGAGCCGAAGCTTTCATCAGTCTTGGCCTCAACGCCGATCAAAAAATCGCCATTGTCTGCAGCAATTAATAAGTCGTGATTTCTACCGTTACCTTTACCCGGAAGGCGGGTAACGTGCTCCGGGAAACATCGAAGCACACCATCATAAGAAATTTTTAAATCCTCAAGGATTTTATTTATACCATCATTCTCGAGCACGTATTTTGCGAATTCTTTTGCGCTTTTTCCATCTTTCCAATGAAATTGCGCACGGAAAGGGGGAGCGTGTTCCTGCCAATCTTCAAGTGTTACAATACTGTTGCCATTTGGTGCTTTTATTTCGCATAATGCCATGATCACTCCTCCTTCTTCGCCCATAATATACCAAGGTTGGCCATAATACAACAGTTCATACAAATTGAGAGAAAAGTCTGCTGAACGGGGTGTTGGGCAGGCTTGGGAGGTGTTGGGGAAAGAGGTTGCGGGGGCAATCCTCAGCCGCTTGAGAGCGGCAGCTCCTTTGGAAAAGGAGCCTTTTTGGCGTTGGACGAACAACGGCCCTGCGGGGGGGACAAGCCTCAGTCACCTTTGGTGACAGCTCCTTTGCCTAAGGAGCCTTTTGGGCGTTGAACGAACGACGACCCTGCGGGGGACAATCCTCAGTCACCTTTGGTGACAGCTCCTTTGCCTAAGGAGCCTTTTGGAGCGTTGGACGAACGACGACCCTGCGGGGGGATAAGGGAAAGAGGAAGCGGGGACGGGGGCTCTCCTTCTGTCACGGCTGAAAGCCGTGCCACCTCCCTCGACAGAGAGAGGTCATGATACGAGGAAAACGGGATTGGGCGTGATAAACGGGTGTCAGAGGGAGGTTATAATGCGGGGAAGACGGGCGAAAGAGTGAAAGAACGGGACGCAAGGGAAAAAAGCGGGAGGAATGTGCTCGTGGTTTACAATGACGCCTAATATATAATCAGATTCGTTGCTTAAGCTTCTTCCGGCGTAAAAAAGCCATAGGCTAAATATTCGTGAGCCAGTTTATACCCAAGTTTCTCTGCCATACGCTTTGACGCTATATTTTGGGCGTCCCAATGCACAAGAATATTTTTCTCTTTGCAGGCTAAAATCATTTTAGCTGCACAGGCGATGCCCAAGCCCTTGCGCCTATATTCAGGAAGCGTGGAGATATCAAGTTCAACTTCATTATGATAAGTCAAAAAGCTTGATGCCGAAGCCACAATATCATCCTGATGCCAAATTACCGCACCTGCACCTGTCTGCCGGAAATCCTCAAAGTTTTTATAGTTCACACCATGCCCGAAGGGATGCGCATTATAAGCTTTTTCATTAAATTCGGAAATAGAAAATTGCGGGGGAATGCTATGTATCATATTGCCGAGCTTGTTACTATTGATATCAAGCATATCAAATTCCATTTGATATCTCGTTATAGGAACAATGCTCTTATAGCTTGACAGCAATGCATCTTCCCATTCTTGAGATAAACATACAAACATCCTGTATTTCCAGCTTGTCTCCAATTTAGCCAATTGGGCCGTATTCACCGCTCCGGCCAAAAAGATAAATCCAGCTTCATATACTGCGCCGCCGTTATATAAAGTTTTGCTGCCAAAAAAATCATCCCTGCATGCCTGGCATACGAGAGGATAAGAATTGTACATAACGCGTTCCTCTTTCATTTAACAAGCTATGAGTCCTCTATTTAAGTGCATAACCCATCAAGTCCCTCATTTGCCCATAATATACCAAGGTTCGCCATGATACAACGGTTTATACAAATTACGAAAAAAGCCTGCCGGACGGGGGGTTCGGCAGGCTTGGAGGTGTTGGGGGGGATATGGGGGTAGTGAGGAAGACGGCATGCCGGGGTCGTCATGCCCTACGGGACGGGGAACATGAGGATGAAGACGGGCGAACGCAGGCCGACAGGCGGGAGCAGGATGGCGAAGGGGCGGCGGAAGGGGGAAATTTGTTGTTGCTTTTTAGTGGAATCTGAGGTAGGATATGGGTATCGAGAGTAATAAATGCGGTAGTCATGGAGTGCTAGGAACACCCCATGACCTATGCAGGATGTCTACGCATCCATACACAACAGCTTAGCTGCACCACAACAGCATTATAATAGCCTTTCCTCATTTTGGCAAGGCGCTTTATAAGCTTGTGTTTGCATTTTATGCGGTGTAGGATACGTCCTACACCGCATTTGTTATTTCTCGATGGAGCAGAAGTCCGGGAGGCGGCAATATTGCGGGCTGCGCATTACGCGGGGGGAACGGCACATCCGGGTGGCCGTACCCACGGGGCAGCGCGGAAGAACGCGTGCTGCGGCCTCTCGGGCGGGCTTCATTGAGAAATATTGGGGGTCATTGGGAAATGGATTATGAGACGCTTTATCGCATCATATTCAATGGTATAACCGATGCGATTGACTGCATGGAAAAGGACGGTTATGCAATGGCGAAGGAGACGCTCATCAGGGCGCAGCAGGCGGCGGAGGACTATTACATAAGCGCGGATGAAGCGCCTGTGCCGCTCCATCTGGCGGGGCTCGACGAGGAGCGTTGACAGTATGGAAGGAACAGCCTTATCGGTTTTGCGATGTAACGCGCCGCGGGGGGACAATCCTCATGGCGACATCGTGCTGCCTGAAAAAGTTCCGGTACAGCCGCACATTGCGGAGCACTGTCCACTTTTTCGCGCGCAGGGGGCAACTCTCACCAACCGCCGAGTTGCCGGGGGCTATCTATTGTATGCAAATCTGTTTCCATACAGCTTTCTCCAGACTTCATCGCACTGCGCGAGGATATCTGCGGAAAGAGCGCCTTTTTCTAAGTACGAGAGGTTGCTTGTCAGGTGATCCAGACGACTGACGCCTATGATTACGCTGCTGACATAGCTATATGAAACGCACCAACGAAGTGAAAGCTCCAGAAGGTTCATGCCATTCTTCTGTGCAATTTCAGCAAGACCGTCCATTGCCGCGAAGCTGTCGTCATTCCAATACCTCTGATTATATCCCGGCTCGGCAAGGCGGGTGTTTTCGACGGGATGCTCTCTGTTGTGCTTGCCGGAAAGCAGCCCGCCCGCGAGCGGGTTAAATGCCGTCAAGCCTACCTTTTTCTCTTTTATAAAAGGTACGAGTTCAGATTCGATACCCCTGGTAATCGGATTATATACACTTTCGGTTATGCCGGGAGCAACCCAGTTCCGTTTGTCGCAGATGCTCAGGGCCTCCATCATTTGCCACGCGGCATAGTTGCTCATGCCTATGTAACGGACCTTACCTGATTTGACAAGCGAATTCATCGCCTCCAGCGATTCAGCCAGAGGCGCTGACGAATGCGGAAAATGCATGTAATAAATGTCGAGATAGTCAGTATCAAGGCGCTGGAGGCTCTTTTCGACAGCTGATAGGATATGCTTCCTGCTTAAGCCGCTGCCATTCAACCCTTCTTCAGACGGCCCTCCGACTTTGCTGGCGATCACGACTCTATCCCGGCAGCCTTTAAGCCCCTTTCCGGTGATAATCTCACTTTGACCGCGGGTATAGATGTCTGCGGTATCAAAAAAATTGACGCCATGCTCCACAGCGTGCTTAATGACGCCGATGCTGTCCTGCTCGTTGAGCTGACCGCCGAAAGTCATGGTGCCGAGGCATACTCTTGAAACATTCAGGCCCGTCCCTGCCAAATTGATAATCTCCATAACAGGCATCTCTTTTCTTAAATTATTCAGGCTTATAAGCTTATTGAATCGATACTCTCTTCCTTTAAGAGTATCCTAATCAGCAAATGAATAGTTGTGTAACCGCCAACCAAAAGCAGCGATTGTGATTATTTCAACAGGTAAAATATACGTTTGATTTCTTTGCGGAGTGCACATATATCTCGAATCATTCACTACTTCATCCGCCTTATTAAAACCCGTCAAGCCCCTCATTTGCCCATAATATACCAAGGTTCGCCATAATACAACAGTTTTACTAATCACGACAAAAGCCTGCCGAACGGGGTGTTCGACAGGCTTGAGATGTATTTGGAGGTTTGCGGGGATGGAGGAGACAGGGGCGGGGGAAGACGGCGGCATGAAGGGGCTTTGAGAGAAAGAGGAAGCGTTGGGGTAAACTCATGACTCAAAGTATAAGAAAGCAGGAGAACCGTCCCCCTGCTTTCCTCGGGGGGCGAGACGGTCAGGTTCCTGTCGATGAAAAGCTCAGCAAGCTGGTGATTTGGCTGCCAAAAGCAACAAGGCATACGACAATTGCAATTATGACGATAACAATCAAAATCCCTTTCCAATGCTTCATATAAATCTATCACCACTCCTTCTACATAATTCTATATTTAAGAACAATTTACTGCGAAATTGTTTAGATTGTATGAACAAATTACTAACATTCTGTGAACACTCAGGGCGATGGGTATAAACAGGCCATCCTGCTCCTGAAGCAGGAGAACCGTCCCCCTGCTTCACTATTGACAGATATAATAGAATAAGAAGGTAATACATGGACAGATGATCTAAAAGGAATGATTATAATGATGAAATATCCACGGCCCGGCTATCTTGAGCCGGGTGCCGCTACGGAGAAGGCGAAGGTGCTTTTCACTAATATCCAGACGCAGATACCGAAATTCGAGCTGCCGGTCACGCCGAAGGAGAACTTTAAGCGTGTGGCGGCGCGCAAAAACCCGCTGTGGATACCGAATTCGATGACGGATTTTCACAATCTGATGCTTCAGGATATTGCCGACGGGCGGCAGATCGGGGCTGATTTCGGCAGGCTGGCGAAGGAAGACTATATCTTTACCGATTGGTTCGGCGTTTCGATGAAATGGGTGGTTTCCGCCGGAGGGGCGATCAACACGCCCGGGACGCGGCTGCTGGACGATATCTGCGACTGGGAAAAAACCATCAGGTTCCCTGTCCTCAGCGAGTGGGACTGGCAAACAAAGGCCGACGCCTTTTTGAAAAACGATTACGACCCGGGCCGGGTGCTGCAGATCGACCTGGGCTGGGGGTGCATCCAGCGCCTGATCGGGGTGCTGGGCGGCTATACGGAGGGGATGTTCGCGCTCGCCTTGGAGCCGGAAGCCGTCCGGGCTTTTTTGAGCCGGTTCGCCGAGCATATGATTGAGGTGGTGGACCTGCTATGCAGCCTGTACCCTGTCAACCTGATGACGATTCACGACGACTGGGGGACGGAAAAGGACTCCTTCTTTTCGCCGAGGATGATGGAGGAGCTGATTTTTGAGCCGACGAAGCGCATTGTTGACCATATCAAGAGCAAGGGCTGCGCGTTTATGCTCCACTCCTGCGGGAACATCACACGCTTCATCCCGTACATGATTGATCTGGGGGCGGACTTTTTGCAGATACAGCGGCGCGCTGTCGACATACCGGCGATGAAGTTGAAATACGGGGATAAGATCGGCTTTAACACGGGGATTGAGGGCGCGGCACCGGGCGCTCTGTATTCAAAGGATGAGCTGCTGCAGCTTGTGCGGGATACGATTGCGCTTTACGGCTGGGGCGGCGGCTTTTTCGCCAATATCTTCGACAGCGACCCCGAAAAGCTGTGGGCCATCCTCTGCGAGCTTTACGCGGGCAGCCGCGAGTATTATGAGGCGGAGCAGGGTAAATAATAACATAAACTCATTCATGCTGGATACGCTGAGGCGGCGGGCTGTCCTGCGAACCATGGACTGTTCCTGCGAACCATGGATGGATTTACGCGGCACAAGAGACAATCCTCACCCGCTGCGCGGGAGCTCCTTTCAAAAGGAGCCTGAAAATGGACGGATGCTGCCGGGGGAGTTACTATATGTACGGGGAGGATATATGAAGAAGAAAATACTGCTGGTCACCACGGGGGGGACGATTGCTTCGGAGGCGAGCAAAGAGGGGCTGAGGCCCGGGCTGCTGAGCGGCGATATTATGAATGCCGTCGGCCCGATTGCCGGGCAGTACGATGTGACGACGCACGACCTCTTTCAGCTGGACAGCTCGAATATCCAGCCGGAGGAATGGCAGATTATTGCCCGGGCAATTCATAACGCCTATCGCGATTTTGACGGCGTGGTGGTGACGCACGGTACGGATACGATGGCTTATACGTCCTCGGTGCTGTCTTATATGTTGCAAAATATTCCGATTCCGGTGGTGCTGACGGGGTCGCAGCTGCCTATCTCCCATCCGCTGACGGATGCCAAGGACAACCTGCTGTGCGCTTTTGCGATGGCGGCCAGCGGGTACGGCGGCGTTTATCTGGCCTTCAACAGGAAGGTGCTGCGCGGGAGCCGGGCCGTCAAGGTGCGGACGATGAGCTTTGACGCTTTTGAAAGCATCAACTGCCCGCCGGTGGCGAAGGTCGACGTCGGGGGGCTGATTATCCGGGACGAGCTGATGACGCCGCCGGGCGGTATATACGCGCTAAAGGACGCGCTTTGCTCGGAGGTGTGCCTGATTAAAATAATACCGGGGCTGAATCCGAATATCCTGGAAATGCTGCGGGATTCGGGCTGCAAGGGTATCATTATCGAGGCCTTCGGCGCGGGCGGAATGCATTTTATGCGGCGGAACCTCATTTCCGCGCTGCAGTCGCTGGCGGACAGCGGGATGATTATCGTGGTCTGCAGCCAGTGCCTTTATGAATCGAGCGATTTTTCCATGTATCAGACCGGGATGCGCCTGGTGGAGCATACGGGCATCATCCAGGCCAAGGACATGACGACGGAGGCCGCCGTCACGAAGCTGATGTGGTGCCTGGGACAGACGGAGGATATCGATGAAATCCGCCGGTTTTTTTCGCGCAGTTTAGCCGGTGAAATCAGCGGCGGATAATCGGGCGGGCTTGTCTTTCGCGTTATCGATTTATCACATTACTGTCTTACTTCGTTAAATTAAATAATTTTCGCTTTAATTAATAATGCATTTTTGTAAATTTTGTCTTGCGCTATCGGGCTTTACCGTGTAAAATTACTTCTATGCTATGTCTGTCAATCAAGGGCAGACGGATACGCGTCTGGAAAGAATATTGGGGAGGAAAATGTGAAATGAAAAAATTTCTAGCAATCGTACTTGTTCTTTGCATGAGTGCGCTGCTCATCACAGGATGCAGCAGCAAACCGGCGACGTCCGGCGACACCAGCGATACCATTAAGATAGGTGTGTTTGAACCTTCTTCCGGCGATAACGGCGCCGGCGGCAAGCAGGAGGTTCTCGGCATCCAATTCGCGAATTCTCAGGTGAATACAATCGATGTCGGCGGCAAGACCTATAAGATCGAGCTCAATATCGTCGATAACGAATCCTCAGCCGACAAGGCTCCTTCGGCTGCTTCCACGCTAGTCAGCGACGGCTGCAAGCTCGTACTCGGCTCCTACGGCTCGGGCGTCTGCATCGCGGCGACGGATATCTTCGCCAAGGCCGGTATCCCCGCAATCGGCATTTCCTGCACCAACCCGGCGGTCACGCAGGGCAACGACATTTATTTCCGCATCTGCTATCTTGATCCGTTCCAGGGCACAGTGCTTGCCAACTACGCTGTCGACCAGTACAAGGCAAAGACGGCGTATGTCCTCACCAAGCTCGGCGACGACTATTCCGTCGGCCTGGGCAAATACTTCAAAGAAGCCTTTGAAAAGCTCGGCGGCAAGGTTATCGAGGAATCCTTCCAGGAAGGCAACAGCGACTTTACCGCGTATCTGACGAAGGCAGCCAATGAGAACGCGGACGTCCTCTTTGCGCCGACTTCAACGGAAGCCGCTTCCCTGATTATCAGCCAGGCCGCTTCGCAGGGTCTCAAAATGCCGCTGCTGGCCGGCGACACGTGGGACAGCTCCGTTATCCTCAACGCGGCCAAGGGCACCAGCCTGAAAATCGGCGTGTCCACCTTCTTTGACGAGGGCGACAAGTCCGCCTCCGGCGCCAAGTTCGTCACCGATTTTAAAGCATGGCTCAACGCGAACAGCGACAAGAAAACCAACAACGGCGGCAATGACGTCGTGGCGGCTGTTTCCGCACTGGGCTACGACGCGTATATGACAGCGCTCCAGTCCATCAAGAACGCCGGCAGCGTCGATTCTGCCAAGATCCTTGCCGCGCTGCCCGCGACGACCTATACCGGTGTCACCGGCGACATTAAGTTCGATACGGTCGGCGACGCCATCCGCAGCGTCGCGTTCATTAAGAGCGTCAACACAACGGACGGCACCTGGAAGTTCGAAATTGTTCAGGGCGTCAAATAATCCGGCAATTTATCCGGCTTATAGGCGGGGGCTTCGCGCCCCCGCCGCGTTACGCTGAAGACAGCCACATAACGGAGGTTCATTATGGACATCATCCATGCTAATCTGCCATACCTTCTGGCCGGTATTTCAGTCGGCGGTCAATACGCGCTGATTGCTATCGGTTACACGATGGTCTACGGTATACTCAGGCTCATCAATTTTGCCCACGGTGATATCTTCATGATCGCAGGGTTCATGATGGTGTATCTGACGGCGACAATGCCGATTTATTTCTCCATACCGCTCGTGATTATCATCACGGTATTTTTGGGCTTTGCCGTGGAGCGCGTCGCTTATAAGCCGCTGCGTTCGGCGCCGCGCATGTCTATCATGATCAGCGCCATCGGCGTATCGTATCTCTTTCAAAACTGCGCCTGGTATATTACAAGCGGTCTTGCCAAACAATATCCGAAAATCCCATGGATCAGCGACTCCGTCGTTGTCGGCACGGCTACGACGAAAATGGTAACGATTGTGACGCCTATTTTAACTATCGTGCTCGTCGTCGCGCTGGTGCTTATCATCAAGCATACGAAGATCGGCATGGCGATGCGCGCCGTTTCACGCGATTTTGAAACAAGCCAGCTGATGGGGATAAAAATTAACGCCGTTATCAGCACAACCTTTATTATCGGCTCGCTGCTTGCCGCCATCGGCTCGCTGCTGTATTTCTCCAACTACACGACCGTTACGCCGACCTCGGGCTCTATGCCGGGGCTGAAGGCTTTCGTCGCGGCGGTATTCGGCGGTATCGGGAGTATACCAGGGGCTGTTGTGGGCGCTTTTATCATCGGCATCTGCGAAAACATCATCAAAGGCGCGGGGCTGACAACCTTTTCGGACGCCTTTACGTTCGCGCTCCTTATTATTATTCTTGTCGCGAAGCCCACGGGGCTCTTCGGCGAGAAATTTACGGATAAGGTGTAGGATGGAGTGCTATGAATAATAGAAAAAATCTGATTATTACCGCCGTCCTCATTGCCGCTGTGTTTATTACTGTGACGATTCTCGAGCAGGTGATGCCGTCGGGCTCCATGCTGTTCGTTGTTTTGAAAAAAGGCGCGATTTACGCGCTTGTCGCTGTTTCCATGAATCTTGTCAACGGCTTTACCGGGCTCTTTTCACTTGGTCAGGCGGGCTTTATGCTCATCGGGGCGTATACATACGCCATTTTTACGATTCCGCTGGCCTCGCACGCGGCTGTTTACCAATACTTTAACGGCGGCATCATCGGCTTTACGGTTCCGGTATTTGTCGCAATTATCCTGGCTGGTATCGCCGCGGCGATTTTCGCTTTTCTCATCGGGCTGCCTGTCTTAAGGCTCAAGAGCGATTATCTGGCGATTGCGACGCTCGGTTTTGCTGAGATTATCCGCGCGTTTTTCCAGTGGGATGCTCTGGGGCCGGTCACGAACGCCTCCAATCTGCTGAAAAAATTCCCCACCTTTGATTCGGTGCTCTTCCCTTTTATCGTCTCGGGGCTCTGCATCGCCATCATCGTCCTCCTGATTAATTCCTCATACGGGCGCGCCTTCAAGGCAATCCGGGACGATGAAATCGCGGCGGAGGCAATGGGCATCAATTTAGCCAAGCACAAACAGCTGTCCTTCACGATCAGCTGCTTCTTTGCCGGAGTCGGCGGGGCGCTGCTGGCAATGTATCAGACGACGGTGCAGGCCAGCGCCTTCAAATCCGCGATGACATATGAGATTCTGCTCATCGTCGTCATCGGCGGGCTGGGCTCGGTGACGGGCAGCGTGCTGTCCTCGTTCCTGTTTATCGCGGCCAGCGAATGGTGGCTCCGGTTCCTCGACGCCGATACGTATATAGGCGCGTTTAAGGTGCCGCTCCTGAGCTCCGGCTTCAGGAAGGTCGTCTTCTCGGTCATCATCATGATTGTTGTTTTGTTCTACTCACACGGCATCATGGGCGACAAAGAGATCTCTTATAAAATATTCGGCACCATACGCCGGTTCTTCGTCAGGCTGCTGACCAGGAAGAAGGAGGGGGTTATAAAATGAGTGCCAACATATTGCATGTGGAAAACATGACAATGCAATTCGGCGGCGTCATTGCCGTCAACAACCTCTCCATTGACGTGGATGACGGCGAAATCGTCGCTCTGATCGGCCCGAACGGGGCTGGCAAAACGACGACCTTCAACTGCATCACAGGCGTTTATGAGCCGACGAACGGGTGTGTCAGCTTCTGCGGAAATACCATCGTCTCAAACCATCCGCAGGGCAAAATGAAAAAGCTCTACGCCGGTGAGGACAACGGCAAATTCACCAAGGTGCTCAAGCCGACGCCCGACCAGATCACAAAGCTCGGCATCGCGCGCACCTTCCAGAATATCCGGCTATTTAAGAGCATGACGGTTTATGAAAACGTGCTCATCGCCAAGCATATGCGCGCCAGACAGAACGTGTTTTCCGCCACCTTCCGCTTAAACTACAAAGAGGAAAAACGCGCGCGGGATGAGTGCCTGGCGCTGCTCGAGGAGCAGGCATTGCTCCCCATGAAGGACGATCTGGCCAGCAGCCTGCCGTACGGCCTGCAGCGCCGCCTGGAAATCTCCCGCGCACTGGCGACAAGCCCGAAGCTTCTGCTCCTCGACGAGCCCGCGGCGGGGATGAATCCGCAGGAGACGCAGGAGCTGGCGCAGTTTATCGTTCAGATTAAAGACAAATACCATCTGACGGTCCTGCTCATCGAGCATCACATGGATCTCGTCATGCGGATATCCGACCGCATTTACGTCCAGGACTTCGGCAAGCTCATCGCGCACGGATCGCCCGAGGAAGTTCAAAACAATAAGCGCGTGATTGAAGCGTATCTGGGGGTGGCCGAGGATGCTTAAAATAACGGACCTGAAGGTCAATTACGGCGGCATCGAAGCCGTCAAGGGTATATCGTTTGAGGTGCCGGAAAATACGATTGTCACCCTCATCGGCGCCAACGGCGCCGGAAAAAGCACGACGCTTCGTTCCATCTCCGGTCTCGTCAAGCCCGGCAAGGGTAAAATCGAGTATCTCGGCGAGGATATCACAGGCAAAAACCCGGAAGTCATCGTCAAGCGCGGCATTACCCTGGTACCCGAGGGCCGCAAAATTTTCCCCGACCTGACGGTTCTGGAAAACCTCAGGATCGGCGCTTATCTGCGCAATGACAGCTTAGACGACGACCTCCGCTGGGTGTATGACCTCTTCCCCCGCCTGAAGGAGCGTTCCTGGCAGCTCGGCGGCACGCTCTCCGGCGGAGAGCAGCAGATGCTCGCTGTCGGCCGGGCCCTCATGTCCCGCCCGAAGCTCATGATGATGGACGAGCCGTCCCTGGGCCTGGCCCCCATCGTCGTCCGCGGTATCTTCGACATCATCCGCGAAATCCACAAGCAGGGCCTCACCATCCTCCTCATCGAGCAAAACGCCAACATGGCCCTCCAAATCGCCGACATCGGCTACGTCATGGAAACCGGCCGCATCACCCTCTCCGGCCCCGGGAAAGAGCTGCTGAGCAACGACGCGGTGAAGGCGGCTTATCTGGGGGCGTGAGAGGCGGCATAGAATTAGATAGGGGACAGTTTGGGCGGGGTGGCCCGAACTGTCCCCTGTTTGTATGCGGTGGAGGGTGCGGAACGTTAAATCATATCATCATTACAATGTGATGAAGTGTGCTTTTCAAACGGAGAACGAGTCATGCCCGAAAGAGGGCACACACAATGGATGAAACCGATATGGTATACTGGGAGAGCAGGCAAAAGGCCGAGGGACGGTTTGCGGTGAGAACGCGTTTTAGAACGGGGCCTATCAATCCGGTGTACACACAATTACCGCTAGACGGTGTACGCTAAACTACAACTTCACTGAATTGAACAGCCTGTAAAATATTTATCTCAAGGAGGTACATAAAATGCAAGCTATTCTTTATTGCTGCTGCGGGATCGATGTACACAACGAAATGATTGAGGCATGTATTCTGAAAGGTTTTAATCAAGCAGAAGAAATCAGAGCGCAATTTCAAAACTCTCCCTCGGGACTGAAATTGTTTACGGAATGGCTGGACAAGAATGACTGTTACAGTGTTGCTATGGAGAGTACCGGCGTTTACTGGAAGCCCATTTATGAGATTATTGAAAGCAGAGAATACGTTGAAAATATCTATGTTGTCAACGCTCATCACATGAGGAATGTACCCGGACGAAAGACAGACAAGAAAGATGCTCAGTGGATAGCTACTCTTTTTCAGCACGGGCTGCTTGAACCGAGCTTCGTCCCTGACCGAATCTTTAGGGATCTTAGAGAAATCGCTCGGACATACGAAAAATGCGTTGGTGAGAAATCACGCTATATTAACCGTACTGAGAAGCTCCTTCAGGCATATGGCTTTAAGCTTTCTTCTGTCCTGAGCGATATATTCACTAAGACCGGACTTAATATTCTTCATGTGCTTGCTGAAAAAGGCTATATATCTGTAGATGAGATACGCCGCTGTATAGCCGGTACGGTCAAGCATACTCCTGAAGAAATTTACGAAGCCATATCCGGTACGCTAAACAAGAGTGAAAGGTGCCTCTTAGCTTTCCTGCTGGACAAGTATGAACGGGCAGTTGATGATTTGGCAAGGCTCGTTGATCTCATGCGTGAAGTTGCGGAACCTTACAAGACCGCTCTGCAGCAAATTGACTCCGTTCCCGGTTTCGATGAGATCGCCGCTCTTTTGGTCCTGGCGGAAATTACGGACAAGCCCAGCGAGAGCTTCGCTTCTCCTGAACAGATATGTTCCTGGGCGGGACTTACGCCAAGAAACGACGAGAGCGCCGGAAAGGTGAAGTCCAAAAAAATTCTGAAGGGTAACAGTTATCTGAAGCCCATCCTTTGCCAATCCGCTCACGCGGCTAGAAAAAGCAAAAAATCCCCGTATAGGGATTGGTATTGGTCTCACGTCAAGAGGCTGGGCGACAGCAAAACCATCATCGCCATCGCCCGTAAGCTGTTATCTGCCGTATATGCCATTCTCCGTGACAATACTTATTATCAGCCTTACCCAATAGAAGCCCAAACCTAACCCTATACGAAAATCGCCAGTTTTTATATTAGCATATTTCTCCTGATTTTCAACTACATTTCCAGGGGTTTATTTGTTGTTCCCTTTTTTCGCTCGTCTGCCTGCGTTGGTTTCACGCTAACCGTCCC
>DBTM01000072.1 GCA_002307055.1 Clostridiales bacterium UBA1316 | reverse complement strand
GAGGGGGAAGCTAATTATATGGAAAAGACATCCGGATTAAAAAAATTTATCGGCGGTAAGCAATTTACCTTGATCATTGTTACAGTAGTGATCATTATACTGTTCTATATTATCAAACATACCTATCTGTCGATTGATAACATCAAGACTATATTTATTCAATGCAGCACATCAGGTATCATTGCAGTCGGTATGTCCTGCCTGCTCATCAGCGGCCAAATCGACTTGTCGTCCGGTGCCATCGGTATGTTTTCAGGTCTTATTGTAGCTTTATTATTAGCGACAGGGATGCCCTGGATCGTCGCTGTTATCATTACATTAGCAATGGCGGCTTGTATCGGCCTCTTCAATGCATTTCTTGCCAACGTGCTGAATTTCATGTCATTCATCTCGACCTTAGGTGTTATGACGATTATTTCAGGTCTCGGAAATGTCATTACAAACGCGCAGACAATTGCCGTGAGCGACAAAGCCTTCTGGGGCATCGGCTCCATAGTGCTTTTCGGTGTATTCCCGCTGCCGTTTGTCATCATGGTCCTCGTATTTATCGGTTATGGTTTTATGCTGTCGAGCACAAAATTCGGCAGAAGGATGTACATGTGCGGAGGCAACAGAAATGCAGCCCGTCTGGCAGGTATCAGCCCTAAAAAAGTGACAACCATATTATTTGCCAACAACGGTGCTCTCGCCGGCCTTACCGGAATCATCTTTACTGCCCGTATGCACGGCGCGTCATCCTCAAGCATTATGGGAACAGAAATGACAGGTATTACGGCAGCGGTTCTTGGCGGTGTCGGTTTCATGGGCGGTTCGGGCGGTATGCTGGGCGCCTTTATAGGCCTTATTCTTCTCAATAGCTTTACGAGCGGCCTTGTTATCGCAGGTCTTGGCGCGTATTGGCAGATCGTCGCCAGCGGCGTTTTGCTTATCCTCGCGCTGACACTTGACTACATCCGTGAAAAGTCAAGAATTAAGGCCCTTAAAACTGCTGCTATAGCGGCGGCAGTAAAGCATTAAGCTGAAAGCTCAATAAATCTCCATAAATAAGGAACTGCGCGGTGTCAAAACCGCGCAGTCTTTTTACGTTCATACGTCATTTTTCCTGAGCTTTTCTTTTGTGCCGTCAGGCCGCTGGATATAAGTGTGGTCAAGCGTTTCGTTAAAGCTGGTGCGAAAAGCGCGTATATATTCTTCACGCAGTGTTTTCTGGAGTAACGTCTCTTCGTCGGTCAGCCCGCAAACTCTTGATTTTCGTGCCAGCTCGTTTATTTTATCGATTTTAGACTGTTCCATATAAATCCTATCTGCCCTAAAAAATAATATTGCCCGGCGTTCTGGGATACGGAATGGTATCTCTGATGTTGCCGATACCGGTCAAATACATGATAAAGCGTTCCAAACCGACGCCAAACCCGGAGTGCTTGACAGTGCCGAACCGGCGCAGGTCAACATACCATTTCAGCGGTTCGATGGGTATGCGCATGTCATTCATTCTTTTTATAAGCTGGTCGTACCGTTCTTCTCTCTGGGAACCGCCGATGAGCTCTCCGACACCGGGGACAAGCAGGTCGCACGCGGCTACTGTTTTCCCGTCGTCATTCATACGCATATAAAACGCTTTAATATCCTTCGGATAGTCCGTGATAAAAACAGGACCCTGGGCGACCTGCTCGCAGATATACCGCTCGTGCTCCGTTTTCAGATCGTCGCCCCATTCGTATGGATAGCGGAAATCAACCTTCGCCTTTTTCAGGCATTCAATCGCATCCGTATAGGTCAATACTTTAAAATTAGATTCCGCAACGGCTTGAAGACGGTTAATCAGAGAGTGATCCTTGTCGATGAAATCATTAAAGAAGCGCATCTCCGGCGCGGACTGTTCCAGAACTGTCTTAATGCAGTATTTGATAAGGCCTTCCATGACAACCATATCATCTTTCAAATCGGCAAACGCTATCTCAGGTTCGATCATCCAGAACTCACTGGCGTGTGTGGTTGTATTAGAATTTTCTGCGCGGAAGGTCGGGCCGAAGGTGTACACGCGCCCGTACGCCAGTGCGAACGGCTCCACATGAAGCTGCCCGGAGACGGTCATGCAGGCATGCTTCCCAAAAAAATCGTTTGTGTAGTCGCCGTCCGCGCGTGTGGTAACAGTGAAGGTCTCGCCGGCACCCTCGGCGTCGTTTCCGGTAATGAGCGGCGTCGTCACATATAAAAAGCCGTTCGCCCGGAGGTAATCATGAATCGCGGCGCTGAGGACAGACCGGACTCTGAACATCGCCGAAAAGGTGTTTGTCCGCGTTCTCAGATGCGGAATCTCCCGTAAAAACTCGAGTGAATGCCTCTTTTTCTGCATCGGAAAATCAGCGTCGCAGCCGCCGATCAATTCTATTTTTTGAGCATGTATCTCAAACGGCTGTTTTGCTTCCGGGGTCACCGCAAAAATGCCGGATATCTCGATGGAGCAGCCGGTTAAATATCTGGCGGCATCCTTTAGTTCCGGTAAGCTGTCCATATCATAGACAACCTGACAGCCAGAAAAGCTTGAACCGTCATTAAGCTCAATAAAACCGATATGGCCGTTATCCCTGTTTGTTTTGATCCAGCCCCTGAGCGCGACAAGCCGGCCGGACGCGGTTTTGTCAGCCATCAGCGCGTAAAGGTCTGCAACACGCGTATATTGAATCATAAAGCCTCCCACTCCGCTGCGACGCAGCGGTTCTAAAATGAAATCGGCACGATATAATCTATTACTGTATGAAGTATAAAATAATACGCTCAAATAATCAACTGAAACTGAATATTCAGCACGGGTAAGAGTCAATATAAGCAATCACAGAATATCATAGAATACAGACCATAGAGCTGCCGTTTGTCAGATGATCTATGGCTGCCAGAAAGGATGATTATTTTGACTATTTACACCGTGAAGACAGGTGACAGTCTTTATGCCATAGCGAACAAATACGGCGTGTCGGTGGACGCCCTGATTTTTGATAATCAGATATCAAATCCCTTGCGTCTCGTTGTCGGTCAGGCACTTTATATCCCCGTCACGAGAGTGACATATCGCGTGAAAACGGGCGATAATCTTTACACCATAGCGCGGCGGTACAATATCACTTTATCCGTTCTTTTGGCGGCAAATCCATCGCTGACGATTCGCTCAGGATTATATCCGGGCCAAACCGTCATTATCCCTTTTCCGAACGTTATTCTGGGGAATGCGGATGTCAATGGCTTTTCGGTCAGGACCCCTGAGGACACGATGGCCCAGACGCTGCCTTATCTTACATATCTCAGCGTGTTCTCCTGGATGGCTGACCGGAATGGCGGTATCACACCGGTCAATGACGATAAAGAGCGGGCGGCGGCGCGCGAGGCCCATGTGGCCTCCCTCCTGAGTGTGACGAATATTCAGCCGGGCGGTGGATTTTCCGGCGACATTGCCCATGCGATTCTGACAAACGCGGCGGCGCAGGAAGCGTTCCTGACGAATCTGACGGCGGCACTCCGGCAAAGAAATTATTATGGCGTTATTTTCGATTTTGAATATATTTTCCCGTTTGACAAGGAGAGCTACAATCAATTTTTAAGGTATGTTGTGCCGAGGCTCCACGCACAGGGATATATCGTGATGACTGCTCTTGCGCCGAAAACTTCCGCAGCACAGGCAGGCACCCTCTATCAGGCGCATGATTATCCTGTTCACGGCGCGCTTGCTGATTATGTGATCATTATGACCTACGAGTGGGGGTATATATACGGCCCGGCTATGGCTGTTGCGCCGATTAATGAGGTGAGAAAAGTGATGGATTATGCTGTGTCAGTCATACCATCACAGAAAATCCTTATGGGAATGCCTAATTACGGTTACGATTGGACACTGCCGTTTGTTCAGGGCTCGTCAGCTGATTCGATAACAAACACAGAAGCTGTGACAATAGCCGCAAATAACAATGCGGCGATCCAGTATGATGAAAAATCTCAGGCGCCGTTTTTCAATTATTACGATAAGCAGGGCAAGCAGCATGAGGTATGGTTCGATGATGCCAGAAGTATTCAAGCCCGCTTGAAGCTGATCAGCGATTACAATCTTGCAGGCTTGAGCTACTGGACCATCGATCATCTTTTCAGGACACAGTTTCTTGTTCTCCATTCCATGTACACTATTAATAAGGTATTGTAAAGGATTAAGTATTGACAGGATTAAAATAATGAGATAACCGGCAGAAAGGTGAGCCGGTTATCTCATTGCTGCTTCACGGGTATTTTCAACGGGTGGTGGGGAGCTGAACGCTGATGGTTGTGTGCTGCGCTTCATTATTTGCCCAGATTTTGCCGCCGAGTTCACTGACGATGCTTTTTGCAATCGAAAGGCCGAGCCCGTAGCCGATGCTGCTTCTGGATTTATCTAAACGGTAAAAACGTTCGAAAATACGCGACAGCTCATCCTTTGAGATTGTATCACTCTCGTTATCCACCTCAAGGCAGATGTCGTTCTTGTTAACGGACTTTAAGCGAACGGTGACTGGGGTGCCGGGCAGGCTGTATTTGCAGGCATTATCAAGGATAATGTCGGTAAGCTGGCGCAGCTTGGTACTGTCCGCGTTGACATAAAGGTCATCCTTTATATCGTATTCAAGGCGTTTGCCTATATCGAACAGGATCGGCTCAAAAATTAACACCGAATGATTCAGTATAGAACTAAAATTGCTGCGTTCAGAAATGGCCTTGCTTTTAACATCATCCGAACGGGCAAGCGACAGCAGGTCGTCAACCAAAACCTTCATGCGTTTTGCTTCCGCCAGAATGTTCTCCAGCCGCGTCTGTGTCTTCTTATCTGTGATGTTTTTTTCACCGGAAACCATACTGACATTGGACAAGATCACAGTCAGCGGCGTTTTGAGCTCATGTGAGGCATCGGCAACAAATTGGCGCTGTTTGTTCCATGCGTCTTCAACCGGCTTGACTACCCAGCGTGCGAGAAAGATACTGAAGGCAAAGAAGATCAGAAGAGTCGAAACCCCAATAAGTGCTGAATTGAGTAACAGATTCTCAATGACGGTTTTCTCCATGGAATTATCCACAAGCGCCAGACGGATTGAGCCGTTCGGCGATTTTTTAATAAGAAAACGCAGATTGTATTCCTTGATAACACCTGTCTCTTTTCCGGTGTCAACAGCCAGCTTCGTAATGGCTTGGGCTTCTGAATCCTCAATATTGAATATTTGATTTATCATAAAGATAATGTTGCCGTTTTCATCTATCAGCACTTTGATGCTTGGTATATGCCTGTTGGATCGGTCGGGATTAGGCGGTTGCGTACCGGGAGACAATGTGTTATTATCAAAATCATAAGATGACAGAGCTTCTTCCAATGAAAACCGGCTGTCTCTTTGGAGACTGCCGACTGTCGAAATCAAAACGCCGATAAATGCAGCGACAACAATAGAAGTGACAACAGACATGATCACGATGATGAATTTCCTGCGCAGTTTCTTAATCAATACCCTCCACCTCCAAATAATAGCCGATTCTACGAATAACGCCGATGACTACTTTGGATTTCAGGAACAGCATTTTTTTCCGGAGGAACGACATATAAGCTTCAACATTATTATCGTCCGCGTCGGAATCATACCCCCATACCTTTAGTAAAATCGTTTCTTTTGACAATATGTTTTCTTTGTTCATGATAAGAAGCCGCAGGATTGCGAGTTCTTTAAAGCTGAGTCTGACTGATTGAACACCGCAGCGGAGTTCGCAGGTGGCGGGATTGAGCGTGAGGTCACCATAAACGAGCACCTCCGGCATGATGTCGTTTTTTCTCCGGAGGATTGACCTCAGGCAGGCAGAAAATTCGTCAATTTCAAAGGGCTTTGTCAGATAGTAATCAGCGCCGAGATCCAGCCCCTTCACCCGGTCTTCAAGGTCGCTTTTTGCAGTAAGCATGAGCACAGGTGTGAAAATTTTACTCAAGCGTAAACGGCGGAGTATTTCAAAACCATCGATTTTTGGCAGCATGACGTCCAGCACAATCGCATCGTAAATGCCGGCTAGAGCGTTATCAAGACCACTCTCGCCGTCATTGGAGATATCTGCGATATCGTTGCTGCTTGAAATAAGATCGGCAAGAGTGTTTGCCAGCCGCTTCTCGTCTTCTATTATAAGTATCCGCATATGCTTCTCCATTAAATCGTTAACGCGATATATAAGTACGCCATGACTCAGTAATTACTATTTTATTATATAGGAGTGATGCTTAAAAGAAGTCTATAGTTATAAGCTTAATTTAGCCTGAAAAAGGGCCTGCGCGCAGAAAAGAACTTGGCAAATTCATAATTCCTTAACAAAATGTGGTTAGATTTTCAGCTTGGTTTCAGTTGAAAAGGGTATTATTTAACTGAAATATAAAGCGGTTCATTGTGGAGGTCGTAAAAATGGAAGAAAAACCTGAGGTTCTCAGACAACCGATAGCTGAACCTGATAAAGCAGGAGTTGCAACTCAAAAACCATCTCGAGCTAAGAGACAGCCGCCTTTTGGAAAGAAAAAGGATGCCCCGGGCGGAGCGTTCAAAAAATCAAAGAAGTTTACGGTAAAAAAGCTTATTCTGCTCATCCTCATCGCCGCCGTTCTCCTTGGCGGCGGATACGGCATTTACAAGCTGTTTTTTTATGTTGAGCCTGAACAAATCGTCACAGGCGAAACAAAGAAGGATTCGATCGAAACGACTATTTCGGGGACGGCTACCACGCAGCCGACGACCTTTCAGACGCTGACGGTACCTATTGCAGGGACGGTCAAGGAAGTCTATGTCAGCCAGGGTGATAAGGTTGCGGTTGGCGATGTGCTTTACAGCATTGACACAACGAGCCTTGATGTGGATGTCGCGTCTCTTGAATCGACAATTGAGGATTATCAGACGCAGCTGAAAGCATACCAGGAAGACATCAGCAACCTGACTATTTCGGCACCGTTCTCCGGCAAGCTGACCGATGTTACGACAGCGTATGTCGGGGATGACATCAACACCGGGATAACGGTTGCCACGCTTATTGATGACAGTACCATGAAGCTGTCGCTGTACTTCAGCGATACATATTGGGGAAAAATAACGAAAGGCATGACAGCCGACGTATCTATCCCGACGTACATGTCAACACTGACCGGCACGGTAACAAGCGTCGACGATGTCGATTATGTAACGAGCGAAGGTGCGCAGTGCTTTAAGGTGACGATCTCTCTCGATAATCCCGGCTCACTGACGAGCGGCCTTGATGCGACGGCGACGATTACAAATTCAGGAATGACAATGAGTCCCTCTGATTCTGGGAAGCTGGAGTACACACAGTCGAAGTCAATTACCACGGCAGTCAAGGGGACAATTGCGAAACTCAATATGAAGGATTCGCAGAGAGTTTCATCCGGCGATGTGCTGATGGTCATCTCAAATAGTGATTATGCCGATCAAAGCGCGAATCTGGAAAAGAAGATTCAATCGTCCGATTTAAACCTTCAGGATCTAGAAGATGAAGTAGCTGATTGCACCCCGACCGCAACCGTCGCCGGCACTGTTATTTTCATCAGCATTGAAGCCGGTAAGGATGTTAAATCAGGAACCTCAGCGATGGCCATTTACAATACCGACACGATGAAGATCGTCGCGGATATTGGTGAGAATGATAATGATTATATCACAGAAGGTATGTCTGTTGCTATAACAAAATCAGGGTCATCCACTAAATCCTTTACCGGTACGGTGACCAAAAAAAGTCTGGAAGCCTCTGCGTCCAACGGCGTAGCGTCTTTTGAGACGACGATTACGATACAAAGCGACGGTGAGCTGTCACCCGGGATTTATGTTACCTATACGATTACGGCAGCCCAAGCCTCAAATGTCGTTTTAGCGCCTATCGCGGCTATTCAAGAGACGACGAAGGGAACATGCCTGTTTATCAAGTCTGATACAAAGCCGGATAACGCTGTGGATCTGGGTGAAAATGTCGAAATACCGGACGGATATTATGCTGTCGTCGTCGAGACGGGACTGACAAGCAATGATTATGTCGAGATCACCAGCGGCGTCAGCGAGGGTGTGACCGTCTTCGAGCGATATATCAAGCTGAACACTGCAACTAACAGCGACGAAACGTCAAAGACATCCGATAATGCTGCGATGCCTTCCTTCGGGCAGATGCCGAGCGGAGGTTTCGGAGGCGGAGGTATGGGCGGCGGGCCTAATGGGTAGTTTAGCTTGGAGGATATAAAGCAATGCTAATAAGTGTTAAAGATGTCTACAAAGTTTACGCTGAAGGTATGGAGAATGAGGTCAGGGCCTTGGACGGCGTCAGCCTTGATATAGATTACGGTGAGTATGTGTCCATCATAGGGGCGTCGGGGTCAGGCAAATCGACACTGATGAATATACTCGGCTGCCTTGATGTCCCAACCAGCGGAGATTACATACTTGAGGATGTGAATGTCAAGGAACTCTCCGATAACGACCAGTCAAGGATCAGAAGCATGAAAGTCGGATTTATCTTTCAAGGATATAATCTGATACCAACGTTGACGGCATTCGAAAATATTGAGCTTCCGCTTGTATATCAGGGTGTATCGGCTGCGCAGAGACGGGATGCGGTTCTGGAAGCGCTTGATCGCGTAGAACTGCGCGATAGAATGACGCATCATCCGTCGCAGCTGTCGGGCGGCCAACAGCAGAGAATTGCCATAGCGAGGGCAATCGCAACAAAAGCACCGATCATCATGGCGGACGAACCGACAGGAGCGCTTGATTCGAAGACAGGTATGCAGATTATGGATATCTTGGCTGAATTAAATCAAAGCGGCAGCACAATTATCCTCATTACCCATGATCAGGCAGTCTCTCGGAGAGCGAACAGAATTATTCGGCTGAAAGATGGTCGGGTTATTAGTGATGCGCCTAAGGAGGAATTAACCCAATGAATTTACTGCAGTCCTTCAAAATGGCAGTTGCGACGATTAGAATTAATAAAGTGCGTTCATTTCTCACGATGCTGGGTATCATTATCGGCGTTACGGCTGTTATCGCCCTTGTCTCTGTAATGCAGGGTTACAATGCTGATATTACGCAGTATTATGAAAAGATGGGTGTTAATAAAATTACGATTTCGGCAACCATATATAAGTTTTATGACTCCGAGACACTGACAAAGGAACTCGAAGATTATGTGCGGGATGATCTCAGTTCAATCTCTACTGGTATTACACCCACCGCAAGCACAACGGGTACACTGGAATATAAATCATCAACGATTGAAGATACCTCGACGATCTCATTAGGCAGCGAGCAATTTTCGACCTGCGGTAACTTTATTCTGGAGGAAGGCCGAGACATCTCCTACATGGATGTAACGAACAAAAACTATGTTTGTGTCATCGGCAGCTATGTTGCAGAAACGTTATTCGGATACGATGACCCCGTTGGCAAGACCATCTATTTTAACAGCATTCCGCTTCAGGTTATAGGTATCTATTACGAGAAAGACGGCTCAACAGAATCCTCTATGGATGATATGATTGTCATGCCGTACACACTCAATGGAGCGATTTTAGGAAGTGTCTCGGTGAAAAGCTATACCGTAAAAGCGGCAGACGCCACAGTAATGGATACGCTGTACAATGACTTGGATTTGTATATGACAAGTGTGGTTAGCGATGATATAGGAACGTATACATTGAAAAATGAAAATTCAGAGCTTGTAGCGAGTGACGAAGAAGCAGCCTCCATCGGTTTGGTGCTCGGCGCTGTTGCCAGCATCGCACTGCTCGTCGGCGGTATCGGCATTATGAATATCATGCTGGTGACCGTTACGGAACGAACGAGAGAGATCGGTATCAGGAAGGCAATAGGAGCCAATCGCCGTGCCATTATCATGCAATTTTTAATTGAATCCGGCGTGTTATCAGCGTTGGGCGGCATCATTGGGATAATCCTTGGGTTCATTATCACTGTCATTGTTGGGAAAGCGATGTACCAAATGATACTTTTCCCCAATACATTTATTACGCTGGGATCTTTCTTCTTTTCTATCGTCATCGGTATTGGATTCGGCCTTTATCCGGCAATCAAAGCTTCCGGTCTGCAGCCTGTTGTTGCACTGCGTGCGGACTGACCGCGATATATTACAGTAAAAATTCTTAATGAGGAGACTATAAAAATGAGAAAGCTTTTGGTTTTTCTGCTCAGTGCAGCCATATGCCTTTCCCTCATATCGATACCGGCACTCGCTGTATCAGCAGATACGAGCGCTAAAACCGAAGAATCGGCAGCCGTCCTGAATATGATGGGGGCGCTCCAGGGTGATGGTTCAGGCGCGCTTAATCTTACGGGGACACTGACAAGATCGCAGTTTTGCAAGATTGCCGTTGTTGTGATGGGCTTGTCGAAAAATGTTGACCGGTATGCGAGCTATACAATATTCCCCGATGTTCCGTCAACGAGCTGGGCAGCGGGATATGTGAACCTTGCCGTGCGGTCCGCCGGGATTGTATCGGGTTATCCGAACGGCCAATTCGGACCTGACGATATTATCACCTATGGCCAGGCGGTGACGGTGCTGATGAGAATATTGGGCTATACGGCGACGGATGTCGGCTCGAAATGGCCAGATAATTATATCCAAAAAGCAGATGAGATCGGGCTGACTGACGGCGTTTCACTTGGGGCTTCCTCCAGTATTTCCAGAGGAGACACCGCCATCCTTTTCACGAATCTGCTCAATGCCACCGTCAACGGTTCCACAAAAAAATATATGGAGAATATTTCGGGCGCAACGGTCATCAGTGATGTGTTTCTGGTATCGACAAATGCAGAAACCGACAGCGGAACAAGTGGCGCCGTTCAGATAGCGGGTTCAAAGAACGCTGTTTACCTCCCCGTCAGCACCGTGCCAAATACACTGGTCGGCGCATATGGCGCACTTGTATTGAATACCGATGGTAAAGCCTTTGCTTTTATACCGACTGACAGCGGGAAGACAGTCGTCTCTACTGTCTTGAGCGTTACGGCAACTTCTATCAAGTGCGCCGACGGGACAAGTATCTCAATGACCTCATCACCAACATTCTTCTTTAACGGAGATTCAGCCAGTTATTCCGACAGTTGGGCTAATATCAGCGGCGGTATGCTTGTGTCGGCTTATTATTCCAACGGCGGCATGGTGCAAAGCGTGCTGGTAACTCAATCGGCATCCAGTGCCAATAATGTCGCCGTGGTGACAGGTGACACCTATGGCATTCCATCTTCCGCTTCGGTCTACATCAACGGAATCGCGGCGTCGGCTTCCGATATCGTCAAGTATGATGTTATACAATATAACGATGGTTATAACGTTTACAATGTGACGAGAAAAACAATTACGGGGCTATATGAATCCGCCGACCCAAATTCCAGTAATCCGACGAGCATTACCGTATTAGGGACAGAATTTAATGTACTTGCCAGCGCTGTATCAGCGCTGGCCGGATTTAATATAGGCGATTCTGTTACGCTTCTCCTGACATCGGACAATAAGGTCGCGGGTGTCGTCTCTGGAACGGCTCTAACCGGCACAAATTACGGTGTCGTCGAGAGCTTGTCAAGTTCAAACGCAACAGTAAAGCTGACAAATGGCATGACATTAACCGGAAAAGTTGAAGACTTGAGTTCGGACGTCATAAAAGGAAAGCTCGTATCCGTCAGCTCGAGTAAAGCCGGTTATTTGGAGCTGTACCATATACATGATCAGTCAAACACGAATACGCTTGACCTTGCCAATGGGACTTTAGGCAGCAGTAAGCTCTCAAAAACAGTTAAAATATTTGATTCCGTCGGTGACAGCGTTGTCAGCGAGGTCACGCTGACGGACATTATAGTCAAGACGGTGGACGCATCTAAAATCAGGTTCTTTGCGACAGATACATCGGGCAATGTCAGCCTGCTGCTGCTTAACGATGTCACAGGTGATGCGTATACATATGGCTTTATTAGAAACGTGTCGAAAGTGGATTCATCAAGCTCCCTTTCCGTGACCTACAACGCGACCAGTGTGATAAATTCCAACGGCACCTCAACGAGTGTCATCGGCAGCACAGGTTTATATAACGACGCCGTCGCCGGTATTGCCGATTCAGGCCTCGGTGACCTCACAGGCTACACGACGCTCACATCGATTACAGGTGTCAGCCGCAGTGCTTTTCAGCAGGATGCTGACGGGACTGTGTATGTAACCACCAGCAGCGGCACGATACGCGTATCCGATAATGTGCAGGTGTATATGAGCGGCTCAGGCACATGGACAACACTCGCCAAAGCGCGTACCAATTCTAACAACCTCACGATTTATTATGACAGAACGCTTACCACAGGCGGCAAGGTTCGGGTTGTTATCGCAAATTGATGCGCCAGCTTTATGCGGACAGAACAAGAATATATCGAAACGAACCTAAAACATCATATAATCTGGCCTGCCCTTTTGAATAACAGGTCAGATTATTTTATCCCTTGTTAGATGGGCGCTCGTATGTTATAATCGTCCAGATAGCCATAAGGAGATGATGCTTTTTGGAAGTACGGCATCTCATCAGTATTGAGGATGTATCTGTATCATGGTGGGAAGACTTATATAAGCTTTGTTGTGATATCATCGCTCATCCGAACGACTATAGCCTTTCCTGCAGCGGCAGAGTCATGGCATCTCTCTTCTTTGAACCGAGCACACGGACGAATTTCTCCTTTCAATCGGCAATGATGCGCCTCGGCGGGAGTGTATTCGGTTTCTCAGAGCCAAGCGCGACATCAGCCTCAAAAGGTGAAACGCTGGCTGATACGGTTCGGATGATGAGCTCCTATGCCGATACGATTGTCATACGCAGCCCGTTCGAGGGTGCGGCCAAAGCCTCATCGCTCTATTCCGATGTCCCGATTATTAACGCCGGAGACGGCGGGCACTTCCACCCGACGCAGACCTTGGCGGATCTGACGACGATTTCGCAGAAGCGCGGCGGTATCGGTAACCTGAATATCGGTCTCTGCGGCGACCTGCTGAATGGGCGGACTGTCCACTCACTCGTTCTGGCGCTCTCCAAATTCCCAAACATCAATTTTTACCTCGTCTCGCCGCGCGAGCTCTCCATACCGGACTATATGCTGGCGCATCTGAAGAAACTCAATCAGAAATATATCGAAGTCACAAGCCTGGAATCGACGCTGCCCCAGCTGGACGTTTTATATATGACGCGTATTCAGCGGGAGCGTTTTAAAGACCCCCAGGATTATGAACGTCTCAAAAACAGCTACGTGCTCAACCGGCGAAAGCTCCAGATGGCTAAAAATGACTGCCTCGTGATGCACCCCCTGCCGCGTCTTGAGGAGATATCCCGCGATGTGGATGACGACCCGCGTGCCGTTTACTTTGAACAGGCGCGGTACGGTATGTTTATCCGGATGGCGCTGCTTCTCAAAATGAGCCATTATGTGCGGATTACTCCTTCGCCTGCTCTGCCGAATTCCGGATATCATTGCGAAAACCCCAGCTGTATCACGCATACGGAAACGTATCTGCCTGCAATTTCTAAGGATTCCGACCTGGAAAGCTGCGCGTACTGCGATAAAAAGATGTTGACAATTTAAGGTGCGGATGCTATTATCTTTAAGCCGTCATTTTTATGTCCGGCTAAAAAAAGAGACACGGCGCGCACAAAAATGATTGGAAAAGCGAAGGTCCGATGAGACATGCGGGTGTAGTTCAATGGTAGAATTCCAGCCTTCCAAGCTGGCCGCGTGGGTCCGATTCCCATCACCCGCTCCATTTGATTCCATACTTGAATGAAGCTGCGTTATGATAAAATACGCGCCAATAGCTCAGTTGGATAGAGCAACTGCCTTCTAAGCAGT